>NZ_FOGH01000046.1 GCF_900111165.1 Nitrosomonas sp. Nm51 | reverse complement strand
GTTGAGCTAAGATTCAACTGTGCTAAATCGGCCTCAGTCAGTTGTTTGATCGTGTTGCTGTTGGCGCGTGCTCCAGTATAACGCTGCATCGCCGACTCGATCGTAATAATCTGCGCACTGCGTTGCTGTACCAGTTGCATGCGCTTTCGCGCCAGATCGCGCATTGCACGCCTGTCTTTGGGCATGATGTAGCCCTCCGGTAACAAACCCAGCCGCAACAGATGTGCCAGGTACTTGGCATCCGATTCATCGCCGCGATGTTTCATTCCGTCATATTGCTTGACCGCCACGGTGTTGACCAGGTGCACTGAATAACCCTGCTCCTGCAAACCAACGATCAGCCAATACCAGTTGAAAGTTGACTCAACCGCAATGCCGGATATTTCGTCCTGATAAGGTACCATGGCTTCAAGAATTTCAGTCATACTGTTGGCATGCCGTTTGCCGTACACAACCCGGTGTCTTCATCAATTATTACTATAAAACTGTTGTTTGAATGTAGGTCTATGCCGCAAAATAACATCTCGTCCTCCGTCGATAAAGTGGGTTCGAACCATTAACTTTATCCCTTTCCGGCTACCGCCGGGGCGGGGGAGGCTAGATGATTATCAAATAACATGATATGAACATATGTTCATATGTTCATATCATGTTACAATTTTATTGTGATTAATGATCAGGGAAAAAGAAGATGAGCCGTTTATCTATCGATCTGACGCCAGAGCAACATCAAAAGATCAAGGCCATAGCTGCTATGCAAGGCAAATCAATAAAGGAATATGTATTGAATCAAATTCTGCCCACATCATCCGATGAAGAAATGGCATTGCATGAGTTAGAAGCTTTGCTGGATGAGCGCGCTAAATCAGTGGATACTGGAAAGATAAGCCAAAAATCGGTTAAAGAAATTTTTCAGGAAGTCTATAGTGAAAGCACCAAGTAATGCCAGATTACAAAATCACTGCGCATGCTGAACAAGATTTGAGAGACATTGCTCGTTACACGATAGATAAGTGGGGAATGGCTCAGGCTGAACGTTATGAGGCAATACTGTCAAAACGATTCCAAGAGATCGCGCAGCGAGTTGTTACACCAAGAATATTTTTAAAAAAAAGACCTGATTTAATGTTTACGCATTGTGAGCATCATTATATTTGCTACTTGCAATCTAAAAACAGCGCGAATCCAATAATTTTAGCAGTACTGCATGAACGTATGGATCTTATGCGAAGGCTTAAAAATCGGTTGGTAACATAAAGCTAACACTGCCATGATCTGCGATTGATTGTGCCAAATTTGTGTCAAACTGAGATGGAAATACAGTCATTTGAGGCTGTTTGACACTGTTTTTATGCTTGGCAAGCGTTGTAAGTTATTGATTATATTGAATGTGAATTTGCTCTTTGCTTCTCATAATCCCTTGGTCGTTGGTTCGAGTCCAACCAGACCCGCCATAAAATCAAACCCTTAGCTATGAAATAACTAAGGGTTTCTTATTTTTACTTATCCGTGTAGCCTCTGTGTAGGAAAATTTTCAGAAAAAACTACTTCTGCAGGATTACTTGTTCAAAAATGTGCAATACTTTTATCATGCATATTGGAGCTGCCGTTAATAAGCAGTACTTTTTTATGGTCAAATCATGCGTATCTTCAAATATTTTACAGGTGCTTGTCTGCTTGGACTAGCCGGTTTTGCCATAATAATTGTGGTTTCTCCAGCAGCATTCTTAAAAACGACATATGCGCTGATAGCACTCGAATTTGATAAAATCCCAACCATTTCCAGTAAATCATTGCATCCGCAATTAATGAGTAATAATTTTCGCTATGTGATCGTTGATGTACGCACCCCGGAGGAGCGCCGTGTATCAATGATACCGGGTGCCATCAGCCAGAAAGATTTTGAGCGCAATCGCACTGATTATCAAAATAAAAAGATTGTTGTCTATTGCACGATTGGATACCGCAGCGGACACTATGCTCGTTTGCTGCGGCAGCAGGGGTTTGATGCATATAATTTAAGCGAAGGAATATTGGGCTGGACACATATTGGTGGCCAGCTAATCAATGCGCAAGGACAAGCAACCCGACGGATTCATGTATATAGTCGGCCATGGAATCTGGCGGTAAGCGATCACACAGTTATTTTTTAGCTGAGAATAAATCAATTCAGTATGTTGCTGGTTGTGGCATCTGCCACAACCAGCAACCATTTTTTCCTTCACGAACTGCTGTAAGATCGGTCTTGTTTGTCTGTTTTAAACAAATAATATCAGTTATTATTTAACCTTTAGCGATCTTGAATATAACAGGAAAGATACAGGCAATAGGCATGGTCAGTCATTTTTTATCGTTTCTCATCGTTTTTATCAGCTTTGTTTTCGTCCTCGCTGTGCCTGCGCGCGCTGAAACCTGGGTGCTGCCGCCTGAGGACATCGACATTTTTGGTCAAATGCGAACAACGCAAGCCGGCCGTGCAGACACGCTATTGGATATTGCACGCATGTATAACATAGGTCAGACCGAGATCGTACTTGCTAATCCAGATGTCGACCGCTGGATGCCGGAGGATGGTTCAAAAGTGATTGTGCCCAGCAGGCATATATTTCCACAGGCTGAACGCAAAGGGCTGGTGTTGAATCTGCCCGAAATGCGATTATATTATTTTCCCGTACCTGAAAAAAATGAAAAACCGGTGGTTATGACGTTTCCGATTGGTATCGGTAGAATGGACTGGGAAACGCCGCTCGGTTTATCAAAAATTATTGAGAAAAAAAAAGATCCGACCTGGGTACCGCCTGAATCAATCAAAAAACACAGAATCGCCAATGGCGAACCTCCGCTGCCTAATGTGGTTCCGCCAGGTCCTGATAATCCCTTGGGCCGTTATGCCATGCGGCTGAGTATTGGTTCAGGCAGCTATCTCATTCACGGTACGATAAAACCCTACGGCGTCGGCATGCGGGTATCGTCAGGCTGCATCCGATTGTACCCCGAAGATATTGAAAACCTGTTTGGCAAGGTGCCGGTCGGAACCCAGGTTAATATTGTCAACCAGCCAATCAAATTAGGCTGGTTACTCGATCAGCTGTATATCGAACTGCATCCGCCGTTGGAAGAAGACGATGCAAAATATAACGATTATCAGCAAAACGTCTTTGATGCCGTCAATGATTTTCTGGCAGACAAAAAAAGTCAAAGGCAATTGTCGAGCAATTTTGAAATTGACCATGAAGTCTTGAAACAGGCAATCCGTGAGAAAAAGGGAATTCCGATTCTAATTTCACGTGCTCAGGCTTAATCGGGCTAACACCCCCTGGATACAGTTATAAAACCAAGACAATTAGCGCCAGCCCGATACCGGCAGCTGTGGCGAGCATGCCGGTAGCGCAGCGCCGGACAATGAATGAATTGCCGATAAAAGCTATCAGGCCGATTTTGAAAACAATATTGGATATGACGCCTAAAGAAATAGCGGTTACCGTTTCGGATGCTTCAAGCTTACCCAGTTCAAATAAGCGCAGGCTGGTTAGCGTGATAGCATCGACATTTGTCAGACCGGAAATGAGTGCAACAGCATACAAGCCGTGAACTCCGGCTACATCGGACAGCCATGCTGCCAGAAACAATACAATGGCATAAAGTGCTCCGAATCCAGTTGCCGTGCGTAACTCTGTCGGGTTATTGATTTCCGGTGCGGGTATGTCACTATGTTCGCGTAGCCGATACCACCAGTAAAGTGCAGTGCCTGTACCTAATAATAAACCGCTCCCCAGTACCGGCAGCAATTGCGGCAAAATGTTAACTGAAACAACTGAGCTGACGAGTACCAGACGAATCAGAACGGTCAGGTTGGCTATCAAAATAACTACAATTGCCAACTGCACGAAAGATTGACTATCTCTGCTTAACCTTGTGTATACCAAAGTAGTTGCCGTGCTGGATACCAAGCCACCAAGCAAACCCAGCAATGCTGCACCGTGACGTTTTCCTAGCAATCGCAATGCCACGTAGCCGGACAGGCTGACGCCAGAAATTAAAACCACCATCAGCCATATCTGATGTGGATTTAAGGCCTGATAGGGTCCGTATTCCTCATCGGGCAATATAGGCAGGATAATAAATGTCAGTACCGCAAATTGCAGAATTGAAACCAGATCACGCCGCCCCAGATTCTGTGTTATACCGTGCAATTCTGTTTTAAAATACAGCAATATAGTAGCAATAATGGCCAGCATGACTGCCAGAGTAGTATCGCCATACCAGACTATGGCTCCCAAACCGTAACATATTGCAATTGCAACAACAGTAGTTGTGCCTGGATCAGTCGTGTTGTCGGCGTCCGTACGAATATAGGCGGTAATGGTCATTAATCCGACAATCAGCAATCCTCCAACCAGGAACCAAGGCGTACCTGTTCTTTCCGACAGCATGGCGGCGAGTGTGCCAAACATCGCAACCAGCGCAAATGTCCTCACCCCCGCTTTTGCAGCTGAACTGCGCTCCCGCTCAATGCCGATCAGCAAACCTATTGCCAGGCTTGTTGCAAAGTGTGGCAGATGAAATAACTCGCTGTCCTGAAATAATTCTTCAAAATGCATGATATGCAGTGTTAGTCGATCGGTTGCGTTTCTGCTTGTGACCAGTGCTCAAGCAGCAGTTGCAGCGTCGTCTTGCCATTAAATTCATTAGTCTGTAACCGATAAACTGCATGGATTGCATTGGGCAGCAATTCATTGTAAAAAAACAAAATTGCATCATAGCTAATGCTGCCAGGTTCCGAAACGGATACGCCGTTTGAAGGTATTTTTTTTAGTTTCAGTTTTAGATGCTTTTCACCTAGAACGCGCTGGCTTTCGACATAAAAACAGGCGTTAAAGGTTGGCTGGGGAAATCCCTGTCCCCAGACCTGACGGGTCAGTTGCTGCGCAAGTTCCATATTCATGTCGGATGCATCCAGTTCACCATCTGTTTCAATAACACGCGTTAAATCGGCTTCGGTCAGCAATGACCGGGCGGTGGCCTCGAATGCTTCGCAAAACCGCACAAAGCACTCGGCAAGAATCGTTAAACCGGCTGCAGCCGCATGACCGCCAAATTTTACAATGAGGCCGGGGTAGCGTTTGGATATCAAATCCAGTGCGTCACGCATATGAAAGCCCGGAATTGAACGACCGGAACCTTTCATCTCGCCTGCATTTCCCGGTGCGAAGATAATAACCGGCCGGTGGTATTTATCCTTTATCCGTGATGCCAGAATGCCGATTACGCCCTGATGCCAGCCGTGATCAAACAGGCAAACACTATAAGCAGCCTGAATTTGCGCATTTTCAGCATACAGCGTACTTTCGAGCTTGGATAGTGCGCTGTTTTGCATGTCCGACTCGATTTCACGGCGCCGCACATTGAGCGCATCCAGTTGTCGTGCTATCTGTTCGGCTTTTGCCGCTTCGTCTGTAATCAGGCATTCGATTCCCAGCGACATGTCATCGAGACGTCCGGCTGCATTTAATCTAGGCCCAAGAATAAATCCCAGATCATATGTCGATGTTTGCTGCGCTCTGCGCCCTGCAATCTTTAACAACGCATTAATTCCCACGCAGGCAAGTCCTGCCTGAATGCGCTTCAGGCCCTGTTGCACCAGTATGCGGTTATTATCATCGAGTTTGACTACATCGGCCACAGTACCCAGTGCGACCAGATCCAGAAAAGTGGCAAGATTAGGTTCTTTGTTATTTATGAAAGCACCCCGCTGGCGAAATTCGGCCCGCAAAGCCAGCATCAGATAAAAAATAACACCAACACCGGCAATATACTTGCTCGGAAATGGACAGCCGGGTTGGTTAGGATTGATGATAGCCGTCGCATCGGGCAATTTGTCGCCGGGCAGATGATGGTCAGTAATAAACACTTTCATTCCCAGCGCTTTTGCCGCCTGAACACCATCAATACTGGCTATTCCGTTATCTACAGTGATCAGTATGTCAGGCCGCGAAGTGGTATACGCCAGATCAACGATCTCGGGCGTAAGACCATAGCCATATTCAAAGCGATTCGGCACCAGATAACCGACATCTGCGCCCATCAAACGCAATATACGCATTCCAACTGCACAGGCTGTCGCGCCATCGGAATCGTAATCGGCGATAATAAGCAGGCGCTGCCTGGCTTCGATCGCGTCAGCCAGCAACCTCGCCATCAAGCCGATGTTTTTGATCCGGTCAAATGGAATCAGACGGGTCAGTGCAGTCTCGAGTTGTGCTGAATTGTCGATACCGCGCGCTGCATAAATGCGCGCCAAAACAGGCGGCAATCCAGCATGGCGCAATGATTTAAATGCCAGTGAGTCATATGTGCGCGTGGTGATTGTTGGCATATGCCGGGTCATCGCAAGTCACACTGCAAGACAGTGTGGATTGTTTCTTAGATGTCTTAGATGTTTAGGCAACGGTCTCAGATTCAGGTGACATTTTCTCGACTTTTAAAATATGCAGTCTGCGACTGTCAGCACGCAACACTGTAAATTTAAAATTATCGATGATGACTGATTCGTCCCGGTTCGGCAGTCGTCCAAACTTGTTAAGGACAAGTCCGCCAATCGTATCGTAATCGTCATCACTGAATTTGGCGCCCAGGATTTCATTGAAGTTGTCAATTTCCGTGATGGCCTTGATACGGTAACTGCCAGCCTGTTCCAGCACGATATTATCTTCGTCTTCATCGAAATCATATTCATCTTCGATCTCGCCGACGATTTGTTCAAGCACGTCTTCGATCGTAATCAGTCCTGCCATACCTCCGTATTCGTTCACGACGATCGCTATGTGGTTTCTATTTTTACGGAAGTCTTTGAGCAATATATTGAGTTGCTTTGATTCGGGGATGAAAACAGCCGGACGCAGCATGTCACGCAAATTAAATTCTTCCTCACCTGCATAGTAGCGCAGCAAATCCTTGGCCAGCATGATGCCGATGACATTGTCTTCGCTACCCTCGATGACGGGAAAACGCGAATGCGCGGTTTCGATCACAAACGGAATAAATTCGTCCGGTGTTTGATCGATGTCGATGACGTCCATTTGAGAGCGCGGAATCATAATATCGCGTGCCTGCATTTCCGATACCTGCATGACGCCCTCAATCATGCTGAGCGCATCCGAATCGAGCAAATTTCGTTCAAAGGCAGAATGCAACAAAGTGATCAGCTGTTTTCGGTCTTCCGGTTCGCGCGAAAGCATTGCGCCGACGCGTTCTAGCCAACCTGTTTTAGGCGGGGGATCGTCCATATCTGATTGCTGTTAAATTGATAAAGTACATAATATAGGTCATTGAAAAACTATCCGCAATTTACCACTGCTACGGTAAATTGCGGTTCAGCATGTTTATTTATTTATCCGGTATAAGTGCCGCTTTTTTCGCGTCACTTTCATGTGTATCGTTTCTCGAAGCTGATTTTTCGCATCAACTTGTCTCTGTCAGCTCGCCAGATAGTGTATATGGGTCCCGAATCCCCAGCTTTGCGAGGATTTCGGTTTCCCTGCTTTCCATGTGCAACGCATCAAATTCTTCAATATGGTCGTAACCCTGCAGATGTAAAACGCCATGCACGGTCAAATGTGCGTAATGCGCCATTAAAGGTTTATGCTGCTGTAGTGCTTCCCGGTTGATAGCCGGCGCGCACAATACAATGTCGCCAGATAGCGGATCGGTATCGTCATAGACAAAGGTCAATACGTTAGTCGCATGGTTCTTGCCGCGGTAGCGGTGGTTCAGGTCGCGTCCTTCCGCGATACCCACAACACGGATCACAATCGCCGCCTTCTGCTCAAGCGCCAGCGTTATCCAGCGCCTGAATTGCGCGCGTGTTGGTAATTCATCTGCAGGCACATGATCTGCTGCGAACTGCACGGAAAGTTTGAGTGACTGTTGCATGGTCAATATATTAGGGGGTGTTGCCATGTGTTATGTGCAATTCTGTTTGTTTTTGATCATGTTTTTCATATGCATTAACGATACGCTGCACGAGAGGGTGTCTGACAACATCCTCTGAATCGAATTGGGTAAACGCTATGCCGCGTATGTCTTTTAATACTTGCCCGACTTCTGTCAGCCCGCTCTTTTGGTGCTTGGGTAAGTCAATCTGGGTAATGTCACCGGTAATTACGGCCTTTGAGCCGAATCCAATACGTGTTAAAAACATTTTCATCTGTTCCGGTGTCGTATTTTGCGCTTCATCAAGAATAATGAATGATTGATTCAATGTACGGCCGCGCATAAAAGCCAGCGGCGCTATTTCAATTACCTGGCGGTCGAATTGTTTGCTGGTTTTATCAAAACCCATCAGGTCATACAGCGCATCGTACAGCGGGCGCAGATAAGGATCTACCTTCTGTGTCATGTCACCTGGAAGAAAACCCAGCCGTTCACCGGCCTCAACTGCAGGCCTTACCAGAACCAGACGCGAGACTAGTTCCCGCTCCATTGCATCGACCGCGCTGGCGACAGCCAGGTAGGTTTTTCCGGTACCCGCCGGCCCGATGGCGAATGTAATATCATGGTTCTGAATTTGTTGCAAATATTGTGTTTGGCGTGGCGTACGGCCATACAAGCCAGCGCGCCGCGTGATCAGTGCGGGTGATGCCTTCTCCATTTCGGACGCATCCGCTTCATCGATCTGTGTATGATTTTTCCAGGGATTTTTGGCTTCAATGAGGCCGAGCTGAATTTGCTCAAGACTCAGGTGATGGCGCGACTGATTGTAAAAACGCCGCAACACCCGCGCAGCAAGTTGCGTCTGATCTGTGGTGCCGTATAAGCTGAAATGTTCTCCGCGCCGGGAAATGGTTACATCCAGCGCAGTCTCAACTTGTTTCAGGTTTTCGTCAAGCGCGCCGCACAAATTTGCCAACCGTTGATTATCTGCGGGTGTAAACGAGATTTCTATGGGTTTCTGTTTCAATGTCGAATATTACCGTTAACACAGCTCAATTTTCTCAGCAGAATGCAAACTTTGCAAGCAGAATGCAGTGTTTGGTTTTACTTATCAGATACTTTACCACGCAGGGAATGCGGCAGTGCATCAATAATTTGCACGTCAATAAATTCGCCGATCAGTTCCTTTTTTCCGAAAAAATTGACGACACGGTTATTATCCGTACGTCCGAAAATTTCATCATCATTTTTCTTGGAAATGCCTTCAACCAGAATGCGTTGTTTGCTGCCAACCATGCGTTGACTGATTTTCCTGGATTGCTGATGGATTTGCGATTGCAAGCGCTGCAGCCGCTCAAGCTTGACCGAGTGCGACGTATCATCAGGCAGGTCCGCTGCAGGCGTGCCGGGACGTGCACTGTAAATAAAACTGAACGAATCGTCAAAATTCAACTCTTCGACCAGGCTCATCGTCGCTTCAAAATCGCTTTCGGTTTCGCCGGGGAAGCCGATGATAAAATCAGATGATAGAGAGATTTCCGGCCGAATCGCTTTCAACCGGCGAATAATTGACTTATATTCAAAGATACTGTAACCACGCTTCATTGCGGCCAGTATCCGGTCAGAGCCGGATTGCACCGGCAGATGCAAATGGCTGACCAGTTTAGGCAGTGTACTGTATGCTTCAATCAGGCGCGTGGTGAATTCCTTCGGGTGTGAGGTGGTATAGCGGATACGCTCAATACCGGGAATGTCATGGATACATTCAAGCAGCAAAGAAAAATCGGCGATATCACCATCATCCATCACCCCCAAATAGGCATTGACATTCTGTCCGAGCAATGTGATTTCCTTGACACTCTGGTCTGCGAGTACGGCAATTTCGGTTAACACGTCAATTAAAGGGCGGGATACTTCCTCGCCACGCGTGTACGGAACTACGCAGAAACTGCAATATTTGCTGCAACCTTCCATAATGGACACAAAAGCTGTTGCACCTTCGGTACGTGCTGGGGGCAGATGATCAAATTTTTCAATTTCCGGAAACGTGATGTCTACCTGAGATAGCCCGGTTGATTTGCGCTTCTCAATCATCTCTGGCAGCCGGTGCAAAGTCTGCGGACCGAACACGATATCGACAAACGGTGCGCGGTTGACAATTGCTCTGCCTTCTTGACTGGCAACGCAGCCACCGACGCCGATAAGGAGATTCGGATTTTTCGCTTTCAAGTGCTTGACGCGCCCGAGATCGTGAAAAACCTTTTCCTGCGCTTTTTCGCGCACCGAACAGGTATTAAACAAAATTACATCCGCTTGCGCCGGATCATCGGTTTTTTTCATACCGTGTGTCGCATGCAGCACGTCGACCATCTTTTCCGAGTCGTACTCGTTCATCTGGCAGCCAAAAGTTTTGATGTAAAGTTTGTTGCTCACTGAAAGAATGGAATTGAGAATTTTTTTTGCGAATTTTGTTTTTTTAGCAGTTTTTCTTCTTTCTTTGCCAGCTGAATTTCTTCCGGCGTCAGAAACCAGATGCGGTGCAATAAGCCCATATTATCTTTTTGGTATCGAACATAACCCTTATGATCTTTTTTTGTCAACATCGGCGGCCTGACCAGCAGGTTATGGCTGTTCCGGATTTGTCCCCCAGCCCCCATCACCATAATTTCCTTATCGATTTTAAACTCGGGATACGAAAGCGATGTTAGTTTGCCAAATTTACTGTCTACAGGAAAATTTCTGACAGCCTGTGCATGACTATGACTGATCATGCAAATCAGTCCTGCCACGAGGATGCACTCTAGCGCGTGCTTTTTGTTCATCTGTTAGAACATTCAATCCAAGGTGTTAAGTATTTATAGCAAACAAAAAAGATAATGCTCGGATGGTGGCGAATCAGGGATTTGAACCCCGGACCAACGGATTATGATTCCGCTGCTCTAACCACTGAGCTAATTCGCCACACGTAAAGACAAGAGGCAGCATTTTGCCTTTGAGCAGTTGCCTTGTCAAGACCAAACATGTGAAATGACAAGGGCTTATCTGTTACGTATTTCTATTCTAACAATTTTTTGAAAAATCATTTTAGGTGTTTGCGGATCGGGTTTGTTTTTCAGGCAGCTGCGCGAGATGCGCGCTTGCGTTCATGTTCAAGCAGCAGTTTCTTGCGAATGCGTAAGGTTTTTGGTGTAATTTCAACCAGTTCATCATCGGCGATAAACTCTATAGCCGATTCCAGCGTTAACTGTATCGGCGGGGTCAGTACAACGGCTTCATCGCTGCCTGAAGCGCGGAAATTAGTCAGTTGCTTGCCTTTAATGGGGTTTACGACCAGGTCGTTGTCCCGGCTGTGAATGCCGATCACCATTCCCTCATACAAACGATCACCGGGATTGACAAACATGCGGCCGCGCTCTTGAAGTTTCCACAACGCATAGGCAATTGCTTCACCATGCTCGCTCGAAATCAGCACGCCATTGCGGCGCGGCGGAATTTCAGAGCGCATCGGTGCAAATTCATCAAATACGTGGCTGATCAGTCCGGTACCACGTGTCATCGTCAGGAATTCTGATTGAAAACCGATCAGACCGCGTGCGGGAATGCGGTAATCAAGGCGCACACGGCCTTTGCCATCTGAAACCATGTCTTGCAGTTCGCCGCGCCGCTCTCCAAGCGCTTCCATCACAGCACCCTGATGGCTTTCTTCCGCATCGACTGTCAGCATTTCAAACGGTTCGCATTTTTCGCCGTCGATTTCACGCACGACTACCCGCGGACGAGATACCGCCAGTTCATAGCCTTCACGGCGCATATTTTCGAGCAATATAGTCAGATGCAATTCGCCACGGCCCGAAATCAGAAATGCGTCAGTGTCACCGGTTTCTTCCATGCGCAGGGCGACATTGGTCAGCAATTCTTTTTCCAGCCGCTCGCGCAATTGACGGCTGGTTACAAATTTACCTTCCTGTCCCGCAAATGGTGACGTATTAACCTGAAACGTCATTGATATGGTTGGCTCATCCACCGTACTGATCGGAAGCGCCTCGGGGTGATCAATATCTGCAATGGTCGTGCCAATACTAAGCGTGTCAATGCCGTTGATCAATACAATATCACCGGCTAACGCTTCGCTCATCTGTTCACGCTCCAGGCCGCGGAAGCAAAGTACCTGGTTGACTTTTTTTCTGGAAACTTTGGCTCCCGTCATTACCATGACTTCCTGCCCAGGTTTTAGCCGCCCGCGCCGGATGCGTCCGATACCGATACGTCCGACAAAACTTGAATAGTCCAGCGTACTGATTTGCAGTTGCAGCGGTTCATCCGGATTGCCTTCGGGTACGCTGACATGTTTGATGACGGTGTCAAACAACGGACGCATATCATCGCCCATCATGGAATCATTTAAAGAAGCGTAGCCGTTTAATGCTGAGGCGTACACGACTGGAAAATCAAGCTGCTTCTCGTTGGCGCCAAGTTTGTCAAACAAATCAAAGGTCTGATCAATGACCCAGTCAGGGCGCGCGCCTGGGCGATCAATCTTGTTTACCACTACGATAGGATTTAATCCCAGTGCCAGAGCTTTTTTGGTGACAAAACGTGTCTGCGGCATCGGCCCTTCCACTGCATCGACCAGCAGTAATACGCCGTCGACCATCGACAACACGCGTTCAACTTCTCCGCCAAAATCCGCATGCCCCGGTGTATCTACAATATTGATATGAACGCCTTCGTAATCAATTGCGCAGTTCTTGGACAGAATTGTAATCCCGCGTTCGCGTTCCAGATCGTTCGAATCCATCACGCGCTCGGATACCTGTTGATGTGCTGCAAATGTTCCTGCCTGGTGCAAGAGTTTGTCAACCAGCGTGGTCTTGCCATGATCGACATGGGCAATAATCGCAATATTGCGGATAGAACGGGACATACAATAATTCCTCAAAAATAAAGCTGTTACAGATGTTTTACTGGGGCGGCATTATACCAGCCGATGGTTGACAAGGCTATGTGTAATAAAACACATAATAACAAAAGCAATTAAAAATAATGATACTTCAGGAGGACAGTAGCTTTGTCTTACAGTTCCTGTTGTTTCAATATCCGGAAGCGTTTCTTATCAGAAACAAATTTTTCTTTGAGTTTGACAATACGTTCATGGTTTTTTTTCAGTTCATTCCGCAGCTGCAAGACATCACGCCTGACAGGCATTAATTCTTCCTGAATCGATGGCAGCGCCCGATTTCCGGATTGTTTGGCATCTTTGGCTTGTTTTTGGAGATTTTGCAGCTGACTTGCCGCAATTTCCAGACGTTTTTCGATACCCGCAATTGCCAGTTCTATCGGATATATATTCCGGTCAAGTGCCCAATCGATTTCTTCCTCGCTGGTATAGGTGTTGAGCAAAACCGCGTCGCGCCTTTCTTTATCGAGGCGTTGTTGTTCATCAACCGCTTGCCGGGCCAGGTCTTTCTCAGACTCTTCTTTGAATTCGGCGGTGTGTGTTCGAATTACAACGCCGCGTTTGTTCATTTCGATTGTTGTTTTATCCTGACACTCCGACGGCATAATATTGGTGTAATAATGGAATCTGCCTTCATCATCTTCGCATTTGTTTAATGATGCTGAGGCCTGAGCAGTTTGCGTAAATATAAAAAGGGTGGCAAGCAATGCAGACCAGTACATAATTATCTCCTCTCAAATCATTAGAATACTGTCATGCAAGAACGGCATGTGGGTGTATGAATTTAACCGACACTTTGCAAATGTCGTCACGCATTTTTTTGGTTTATTTTTTGGTGCGTGTCCATTAATGAGATTGTTGCGGTTTTGTGTGATTTTAAGAAACAGAGTGTGTCATCTTTAAAAATTATTTTTCCATTCGCGCAACGTGATAAAAATATCGAGCGGTTCGTTCAGTTTTTTTCCTGCGTATTGGCTGACCGTTTTTATTATTTCCGGCTGATTGCAGCGCAAAAACGGATTGCACATTTTCTCTGCGGCTATATTTGTTGGTATTGTCGGTTGATTGTGATCGCGTAACTGCTTGGCATGCTGTTCGAACTGTTGAAGATCGGAGTTGCTGGGCTCCACTGTCCGGGCAAAACCGATGTTGCTGAGTGTATATTCGTGTGTACAATAAACAAGCGTGTCTTCAGGCAGATCTGCCAGTTTTTGCAATGATTGATACATTTGCTGCGGTGTTCCTTCAAACAAGCGTCCACAGCCGCAGGCAAATAGTGTATCTCCGCAAAATAATACGTTTTTTTTCTCCGCTCCAGGCAGTGATCCAAAATAGGCAATATGTCCGCTTGTATGCCCGGGTACGTCAATAATTGCAAGTGTAAGTGAGAGCGATGGTAGACTAACAGTATCGCCGTCTTGCAGCGGATGTGTAACCGTTGGAATAGCTTCTTGTCCGGGACCATACACAGGCACGTCGAACCGTTCCAGCAACGTACGGTTGCCGCCGGTATGGTCGTTGTGATGATGCGTTATCAGGATTGCGTCAAGTTGCAGTTTATTGGTCTGCAAATAGTTCAGAACCGGAAGTGCGTCTCCCGGATCTACGGCAACTGCTGACGCAGTATTGTGAATGATCCAGATATAATTGTCTCTGAATGCGGGTATTGGATAAATACGCAATGTCGTCATGTCAGATTTTTAATGATGTAGAATTGAACAAGTATCCGTATAGCTTAATTTAAAATAGGTACGCTGGCCAATCATATAACCGTTTCTCATTATACAGGCATGACCATTTTGACCGCTCAGCAATGGTTTGCAACACCTCTGGGGCAGTATGTTGTTGAGCATGAATTTCAATATTTTGACCGCGCCGTTGCCAATATTTTTGGCTATAACGCTATGCAGATGGGTTTGCCGCGCTACGACTTTTTGAGGGCGAACAGAATGCCGCTACGATATACAGTGGGGGTCGAATGTGATAATGCAATACGAGCTGCCTGTGATCATTTACCAATAACCGGTGATACGATTGATTTGGTTATCGTTCCACATGTACTTGAATTTAATGATAATCCATATCAAATTCTGCGTGAAATTTATCGTGTTCTTATTCCAGAGGGGCATGTGGTAATTTCTGGTTTTAATCCATTCAGTTTATGGGGGGTGCATAACTTTTTTGTATCAAGCCGGAATGAGTTTCCCTGGAATGGGAATTTTATTGCATTACCACGACTGAAAGACTGGTTAAAGCTGTTCAGTTTTGAAATGAAAGGCGGCAAGCTATGCTGTTATACGCCGCCTTTCAAACAGGATAACTGGCGACAACGATTCAGATTCCTGGAAGATGCGGGAGATCGCTGGTGGCCTATTTCAGGAGGAGTGTATTTTTTACATGCGGTTAAACATAAGTATGGCATGCGTGTTATTAAACCGGATTGGAAAAACAGTTTGGCCGGAAAGAAGAAAATCGCAGCGGCAACGCAACGCATCAAGTATGAATAAATTCGGAGTAATTTTGCCACTCGTCATCGCTTGTATCCACTGTGACGGTTTTGCTGCGTAGCTCGAGGTATGGCTAGAAAAGATAAAACCGTTGATATATACACAGACGGTGCGTGTAAAGGTAATCCCGGTGTAGGCGGGTGGGGTGCGGTACTGAAATATGGCGCACATGAACAGGAGATTTTTGGCGGGGAAAAATACACAACCAATAATCGTATGGAACTGCTTGCTGCAATCCGGGCTCTGGAATTGTTGAAACGTTCCTGCAAAGTACGCTTGTACACGGATTCACAGTATGTGCATAATGGAATAAGTCAGTGGATACCGGCATGGAAAGCACGCGACTGGAAAACAGCTGATAAAAAGCAGGTCAAGAATGAAGATCTTTGGAGAATGCTGGATCGACTGTCGCAGCAGCATGACATTGAGTGGCTTTGGGTGCGCGGTCATGCCGGAGATGAAGGCAACGAACGGGCTGATATGCTGGCAAACCGTGGTGTAAAAAAAATAATAGCTGAAGCTGAAAATCTTTCTTGACAATGCGACAAATTGTACTCGATACGGAAACAACTGGATTGGAATACAAACTGGGGCATCGTGTCGTTGAAATTGCCGCAGTGGAGATAAGCAACCGGCAATTAACCAAAAGCCATTTTCATCGTTATCTCAACCCAGAACGCGAGAGTGACGAAGGTGCGCTGCAAGTGCATGGGCTAACCCGTGCATTTCTGCAAGACAAGCCAAAATTCAAGGAAATTGTCAGAGACTTTCTGGATTTTATCTATGAGGCGGAATTGGTTATTCATAACGCGCCATTTGATGTAGGTTTCTTGAATCACGAACTGGGACTTGAAAAATTGTCAACGCTGGATGCTTATTGTGCGCAAATAACCGATACACTCAAGCTGGCGAAAGATCTGCATCCGGGCAAACGTAATAACCTGGATGCTTTATGTGAGCGTTATAAAATCGATAATTCCAAAAGGACGCTGCATGGCGCGTTACTCGATGCGGAACTGTTGGCTGAAGTTTATCTTGCAATGACGCGCGGTCAGGAGAGTCTGATGATCGATCTCGATAGCGTCAGCCCGGCTGGTGGTGATCAGATTGAATATGATATCGGCAATCTGGATCTGTGCGTTATATCCGCTAGTGCCGAGGAACTTGCGCAGCATGACCGTTTGTTGGAACAAATCGTCAAGGAGAGCGACAATCAGTGCATTTGGAAAAATGCGGGGTGCTGATGTTGTAACCGGATGCGAAGAATTACTCCTTCCATTTACCGGCTGCAACCAATTTGTTTTTAAGTCCAGGCAGTGGAAAATTCTGAGCATAAGCTTTTTTTGCGTGAAGCAGAGCTTTCTCATAGTTTTTCTTTCTTATATACAGTAATCCGAGATTGTAGTTGGTCGTGGGGTTGTTCGGTTCAATATCAGCGGCAACTTGCAATTGTTCCATGGCCATGTTTAATTTGTTTTCTTTAAGTAAATGATTGCTGAAGATAACGCGGACCATTGCGTCGTTTGGTTTGAAGCGGATAGCCCGGTCAAAAAAGCATAAAACGGAATATTTGGCTCCTTCAGGTTTGGATGTTTTAGATCTTAAAGCAAGTCTGCTCAATGTGTGCAACGCTTTGTGATGATTGGGAAATGCGGTTAACGTATAGTTCAATTCTCCGCCAATAAAGGCACTTGATACGCCGGAAGTCAGGTTTTCTACATTACGGTCAAAGTGGTGCGCCTCGACAATTTTTAACTGTTCTTTTTTTGTTGGGTCGGTGTAATCAAACGGACCAAAAAGCGCTTCATCAATTTCGCCACAATAAGGGTCGGCAAAAACGGGTTTGGCCATTATCATTAACAGAAATACTATAATCCATAAATTTGACTGATCTTTGAGTTTTTTTGTGTTCATGTGTGATGAGATCTATGACGCCTTCAGTTACCTGGAAATGGCAATTGCACAGCACAGGTAACTTAAATAATTATTCAAGACATAAGATACTTATAATCTTGCCATTAAAACCAATAAACTGACAACTGTTAATTGATAAAAAGTGTTATGACCAATACTTACGAAAAATTTAAAAAGGATTTGCCCAGTCTCAAAAAGACACTGACTTCGATGCAATATCAGGTTACACAAAATGACGGAACCGAACCGCCGTTTCAGAATGAATTCTGGAATAAAAAGGAGACAGGTATCTACGTAGATATTGTTTCTGGGGAACCCTTGTTTGCTTCCATACATAAATTTGATTCGGGTACTGGCTGGCCGAGTTTTTACCGGCCTATTAATGACCGCTTTATCCGGTTGCAGCGCGATAATTCATTATCGATGACGCGCACGGAAGTTCGCAGCCATTATGCCGACAGTCACCTTGGGCATGTGTTCAATGATGGGCCGCCGCCAACAGGTCAGCGTTATTGCATTAATTCTGCATCTTTAAAGTTCATTCCCAGAGAAGCATTGCAAACGGCTGGTTACGGCGAATATGTTGCCTTGTTCGATGAACATGACAAATAAATGAATATGGCGCAGACGCCTGAAAAAACAATGGAAAGCGAAATACCGTTAGATATGGCATTGGCGGGCAAAACGCCCACGTTCATTCATGCCGCAATTTGCTTTTTCGGCGTGTTTTTAATGATTTCACTGGGGTTGTTTGTATTTGAAGCCAGTCTGCATGCCATCATTTTTCTTGCGCTGATCTGGACCGTCCTGCAGGCGGCCTGGCTGGGATATTCTTTTGTTGTTATCCGCCAGATGATGAATCAAGGTATCTATAAGGCATTGCCAGCGTTATATATTTTTATGTTAATTGGCATGGTGATCGCAAGTTACATGCAAAGCGGCACAATTGCCAGTTTGTTTTATTACGGGATAGATCTGCTTAGTCCGGTAATTTTTTTGCCTGTAGGGTTGGTTTTGTGTTGTTTAATGTCGGTGGCAACCGGCACATCATGGGGTACCGTCGGCACACTGGGTGTGGTGTTGATGGGCATAGGCGATGCAATGGACATACCGCTGCCAATTGTCGCCGGTATGATTATTTCGGGTGCGACATTCGGAGATAAACTATCCCCCGTTTCTGATACAACGAATCTGGCGGCGATGAGTGCAGGCACCAATCTGTATCGCCATATTTATTCCATGTTGTATACCACAGTGCCTACATTCATGATGGTGCTGTGCATTTTTATAATGATCGGGCTGCAGTACACCGATACGCTGCAAAGCGGTGTGAATATCAAAACGCTCAGCGAAGCTATTAGGCGGGCATTAAAGGATGTCTATTTGCTAAATCCGTTAATTACGCTGTTGCCGTTAGTCGTCATGCTTGGCTTGAGCATAAAACGCTATGCTCCCGAGGTCAGTATGTCCGTCAGTATTTTAATCGCCATGCTGATCGCAATTGTATATCAGGGAAAAAGCGGTATCGTTGTGTTGAATGCCCTTTGGTTGAATTCCGAGGGCACAACAGGTATCGAAAATATAGATATGCTGTTGGGGCGCGGCGGTATGTACAGTATGGCCTGGACATTGTTGTTGTCTGTTATGGCGCTGGCATTAGGCGGTATATTGCATCACGCCGGGTTTCTGCGGGTCTTGCTGATAAATATTATCGTGCATATCAAACGCATCAGCACACTGATTGCGACGACAATTGCTGCGGGGTTTGCCTGTAATCTTGCCATGGGAGAGGCGTACATATCGATTATTCTGAATAGCCAGTTATTCAAAGGTTTCTATGAAGAAAAAAATGTGGATAAAGCTGTATTGTCCCGTTCGGTGGAAGAGGGGGCGACGTTAACGGCAGCGCTTATTCCCTGGACAACTACTGGGACTTTTTATGCCGCGACGCTGGGGATTGCAACACTCGAATACGCGCCATATGCCTTGCTGAATTTGCTGAATCCTTGCGTTTCAGTTTTCATGACATACGCCGGCATTGGCTTATTGAAAAAAACGCATTAAAAAATAGACGGATGGAATTCAGTATGTGCGCTTGTAATACGATATAGAAAAATAATCGTTTATGTGTATGGCTTGTATGTTTGGTTTATTTCAGTATATACTCCAAATTGGCTGTTTTTTATTAATCAGGAAAGAAATAATAACAATAATAACAGATAGTTTAAAATTATTTATCTATTACATCCCACAATATCATCAATATTCGATAATTATTAGGAGAAGCAATGAAATTTTCAGTTTTTTTAGCAGCTTTACTGGCACTCGTTTTATCCGGCTGTGGCGGCTTGTTCGATTCCGCCGATATGGGTGATCCAACTATGGTAGACGAGGAATGTGAGTTTGGTATCGACGGCAATGGCAACTGTCTGGCTGAAGGCGCCGACCCACGTCCATACGGCGGTAAAAGCAAACCGGGCCACTAATTTAGCGTTAATAGCCAACAACTGTCCTCGTTTAATTGAGGTATGTAAAACCGCCTTTCAGGCGGTTTTTTTATTACCTGCTTTAAACCTGGGTATTACATCAGTTACTAAAATTTAAACCTAGAATCCTTAGTTGGATGATGTTTAGAGTGCACTGTTCTTCCTTTGGCAAGGCGCAATGAGGCGTAATAGCGCGTTATTGCAACGAATTGCAACGCAGTAAAAAAGGAAGAACAGTGTGCTATAGCATCATAGCGTG
>NZ_FOGH01000098.1 GCF_900111165.1 Nitrosomonas sp. Nm51 | reverse complement strand
AGATCATTGATGCGACCTTTGTGACAGTACCCAAACAACGCAATACGCGAGAAGAAAACAAGATCATCAAGGAAGGTGCAGTTCCGATTGATTGGGAACAGAATCCCCGCAAGCTGGCACAAAAAGACATTGATGCGCGTTGGACGAAGAAGAACAACGAATCATTTTATGGTTACAAAGATCACGCAAATGTGGATCAAAATACCAAGCTGGTAACCGCATGGGAAGTTACATCAGCGGAAGTTCATGACAGTCAGGTTTTGGAAGAAGTACTGCAGCCACCGGAGGTGGGAGGAACAGATGTTTACGCGGATTCAGCTTATCGCAGTCTGGCGCGGGAAGAAAGTCTGACTGCCACTGGACACACGAGCCGCATTCACGAAAAGGGTACTCGCAATCATCCGCTCACGGATGCGCAAAAATCCAGCAACAAAGAGAAATCACGGGTACGCGCCCGAGTCGAACATGTGTTTGGTTCAATGACGAATGAAATAGGCGGGATCGCTATTCGTACCATAGGGCTTATGAGAGCAAAAGTACAAATCGGTTTGCTCAATCTCGTTTATAACATTAAACGTGTAGCAACGTTGATTCGCAAAAAGTATTTCAGTTTCGACAGGGTTGTTGCGCCCAAAATTGCCTAAAAGAGGCAAAAACGTGACAGTTACAATCCAATTTTGCCTTGAATTGGAGAAAAATCAAGTTATTAAACAAAAAAATGGTCGGAAATCGAACTAATCGTTCCTCGAATTGGAATGGCTCGCTTTTTTAGGTATTTTTAGAGGCGCCCTTTAGTTTATTGTCCAGGCAGTGTATGAATGATCGTATGGCGGACAGGCAATATTTGACTCAGGAAGTAGGCGCATGGGTAAAGCAAAGAAACATGAAAAACAGTGAAATGAACTGGCGCTTTACGACGGAAGATGCTCGCATTAAATTAAAACATCTTTATCCGTCATTTTAAGGTGGACGATGTACTAGTGTTATTTCATTGATTTACGTGTATTATTTTACCAAAATATACGTCAATTATCAATACAATCAATTGCCTATACTTTTTGAGTAAGCTCGAATTATGGTCATGATCATAGTATGTTTGTATCAACTTGGGTTGACGGTTACTCTTTACAATTATTGCTTTTTTATTACCGGTTGTGAAATGCTTCATTTATTTACAGGCGGCACAAACAAAGCAGGAACCGTCTTAGTTAAATATCTCCTATTCTTATGTCTAAACGATACTTGATTATCATTAAAATCTTTATTTAATTTTTCCTCGGGAATGCTAGATATATACGGCTGTGTAAATAATGGATCGTTAACAGAGGTTTTGGGTGTTTTGGGTGCGTTATCACGTGAAACTTGTTCGCCATTAAAATAGATTACTTCGGTACGCTTGTCTACCGTTTTGCTTGTATTATTTTTTTCGGGAAGATTATGTTTTATGTTTTTATCATTCCTACCGTTTTTTTCAGATTTTTCTTTTAGCTTATTATTTTTTACAGTATTTTTTTCAAATTTCGCAATTTTTTCAATTTGAATGCTTTTTTGCAATAATTTTTCAATACCAACTAATAATTTTTTTTCTTCGGAACTGACAAGTGAAATTGCATAGCCTTTAGTACCCGCACGACCCGTCCGTCCAATCCTGTGAATATAATCTTCCGGATTATTGGGCAATTCAAAATTTATTACACAAGATAATTCTTCAATGTCCAAGCCTCTCGCAGCAACGTCGGTCGCAACTAGGGTCTGTATAGTACCTTGTTTAAATTCATTGAAAGCCTGATTTCGTTGCAACTGATTTTTGTTGCCATGAATAACAGCGGCAGAAATATTATGTTTATCCAAAATTTTTTTTAAACGATCAGCCCCGGTTTTGGTACGATTGAAAATTAAAGCTTGCTTAAGGTTTTTTTCTTTTATTAAGTGAATCAGCAATTCAGATTTAGATGCCGATTGTATTGCGTAAACGACATGAGTAATTGAATCATTAACTGAATTTTGTTTTGCTACTTCAATTAAAATTGGTTCATTCAATATCTGGTTGGCGAGCTTTTTTATTTCATCAGAAAATGTTGCTGAAAACATTAGATTTTGACGCTTCCCCGGCAAAAAACTTACTATTTTTTTAATATCGGGTAAGAAGCCCATATCCAGCATTCGATCGGCTTCATCCAGAATTAAAATTTCAACATTTGAAAGAACCAAATTTTTTTGTTGGATGTGATCCAATAAACGACCAGGGGTAGCTACGAGTATTTCGATACCACTTCGTACAGCATTTACCTGAGAGTCGATATTCACACCTCCATAAACAAGCGCAGATCGCAATGCTGTGTACTTGCTATAGTTTTGAATACTTTCGAAAACCTGTATGGCTAGCTCTCGGGTCGGCACTAGAACCAATGTTCGTAATGGATGCCTTGCAGGTGACATGCTGGTATTTGCATAAACTTCAAGTCGGCGCAACATTGGTAACGTGAAGCCTGCGGTTTTACCCGTGCCGGTCTGTGCGCCACCCATTACATCCTTCCCTTCCAGGATAGCTGGTATCGCCTTTTCCTGTATAGGTGTTGGATGTTCATATCCTTCTTCCGTCACAGCGCGTAAGATATTGGCTGACAAACCAAGTTGCTCAAATAACATTCATTAAACTCCTTTATTGCTACTTTTCATGTTTCCTTACATTAAAACGAGTATAAGCACTTTACCTGTAATAAAAAATATAAAATAAATTGCTTTAATATTAATGGATTGGATCAGGATCAATCGGGAAATTAAACGAACATTTCCTCAATAAAATTGTGCTGCAAAATAATTGATAATTTCTGGATCGAATCGAGAGGCGAAACAAGCTGAATATGACAATGTATTAACATAGTTACAACTATCTGAACTACTATTCTATTGTGTAGATAAACAATAACCCACATAACGAATCGCTATATGGGTTATTATAGGGCAATTACTTCACTGATACGACTAAAACTTCTACAATCAGATAAACTGGTTTTAAAGTTTCAATTCGATCAATAATCCTCGTCATCGTCGTCGTCATCTTCCTCGTCCCAGTCATCCCAGTCATCCTCTTTGAGCACCAGTTTGCGCTGCTCTCGGCTGGCA
>NZ_FOGH01000024.1 GCF_900111165.1 Nitrosomonas sp. Nm51 | reverse complement strand
GAAAGTTACAGGAGGAAAAATCTGAAAAAATCATAAAAAACTCAACCGGCCATCATAATTGTCGCCAAACCGGCCAGGATAATTGACACGGGACAGTTGCCATAAAAGTACCCAAAGGGACTCGTGTGTATGAAGGAATCGCGCATGGCATTCATAAGGGGCCAATTGGTGGGGGTAATCAAATCATACTGAACAAAGTTAAACCGGGATGGGAAATAATAAAGCATTGAAAACAAATCACATGCTTGCATACTGATTGAGATAGAGAAAAAATAGCTTACTCACCATATAATCAAAAAACGGAGATTTACGATGAATCGTGCTGTTACTCCGACACTGATGCTGATTCCTGCTGAAATGCTAGGTCAGATATTAGTCTTGTTTCTCGTACTTGGAGGTATCTGTATGGTGGTAGGTGCAAAAAGAGCTTCTTCAGCATTAATCACAACAGCCATTGCATTACCCTTTATAACCGTGATTGTTGAAGCACTTTTTAATGATCTATTCGCAATAATCCCGGCTCAGCATGTTCAATTGGTTGCCTGGCTATTACAGGGCATTATCTACTTCATAATATTTGGTGGATTAATGGGATTCTTATTTGGTCAATATGTGTGGAATCAAGCAAAAGGCCATCTACTCGCGGAAGCCATCATAGGAATATTCAGACTAGCATTCAGTTGGAAGTTCCTCATGCCATTGATTGGGCTGAGTATTTTATTCTTATGGCGCTCAGGATAATTTGCAGCATCAATCTTTATTAAAGTTCTCGTATTTGTACTGTTTTCGGTTTGCTCGGCAAGTGCTTACTTTCGTGTTCAACCGACAAGAACCTAATTAGATTCATGTAGTGCCATAATTCTGAGTTTAAAGAAATTAATATCTTTGAAACTATAAGCCATCCTGCTGCCGACATTGAGACGAAGTTTTGCAATCACCCGGGCTTGTCAATAGCGGAGCAAAAATTGCTATTCTTCGCTTTATGTTACTATCTCGCTTGGTGACTCAGTGGTGACTCAAGATGAGAAGCCATTCAAAATAACTAGGTAACTCATTGTATTTATGGTGCTGTTGAGAGGAGTCGAACCTCCGACCTACTGATTACGAAACGTAACCTAGAATTATATGCTATTACAAATCAATTGCTTACAACGCTTGCTGTAGTCAAAACAAATTTCAAACAACCACAAATTAAGGTATATCAGTTGTAATTTGGCACAAATTTGTCACAATAACTTTCTGGGTTATTTGACATGCCAAATTAGAAAGGAAGTCCTTTTGAAATATCAAGGAGCACAGGATTGCACATATTATTGGTTACTTGAATGTTTAATCAATAAACAGGTGTGTTCGGTATAAGATAAAAATTATTTTCTTTATGAATTGTCCGTCAAAATTATTCAAGTATGTAATTCCAGACCGTATCGATATACTCAATAATCAACTTATACGATTTACTCAGCCATCTGCACTTAATGATCCGTTTGAATTACAGCTTATTTTTGGTGATTTATTCTCTGAAAATGAGTTAAATGATATGTTTGAACTTAATATAAAGTTTTTTGAAGAAGCATTAAATAAACAGCTTTTAAGACACCCCAAGAAAACTCGAAAAAAAATAGTAAAACAATTAGTTTCGCAAGTCCAAAAAAATCCACAAATTCTTCAAGAAGAAATAAATAAAATTGCTCCAACTATAAAAAATGCAATCTACGAATATACCCCTAAGGCTAAACAAATATTTTCTGATGTCCTTCAAACTGTTGGAATATTAAGTCTTTCAGAAAAGTTTGATCACCCACTTCTTTGGGCGCACTACGCTGATTCTCATAAAGGCTTTATTATTGAATTTGAGCCCGAGCATATTTTTTTTAATCGTCGTCGTTCCGACAAGGATGAGTTATTTCATCTAAGAAAAGTTAAATATATTAATAAATCATCAATTGACGATATGACTTTATCGGAGATGCATGGTGACGATATTTTAGCTACAAAAGATATATCCTGGGAGTATGAGGCTGAATGGAGAATGATTGTTCCACTTGCAAGCGCAAATAAAACATTGGAAGGCCCGGACAAAATTCATCTTTACACAGTTCCATTATCGTCGATATCATCAATAATTGTTGGTGCGCGTGCAACATCTATGCTTTATGAAGAGCTAAGAGCCATCTTGGCATTGCCAAATTTCGAACACATCTCCTTAAAGAGAGCTAAATTAAATACTGTGAATCAAACTATCCACATTAATGAATAATCTATAATTTTTTTCCTACTTTTTTCAGTAGTTCTAATCCATTTCCGCATGAATCGCACTAAGACTTTTTCTCACTTATCAACGCTGAAAGCTAAAGAGTTAGTGCATAAACGCCAGGGAAATTTAGGCTCATAAAATAGATAAAACTTGAAATTGGTTTGAAAAAATGAACTACATATTTATACAACGTTTGATAATTTTAATTTAGATCACTGTTGGCTGTAACGTTTATAGAGATCATCAATTTTTTTAATAGCATCATCTCTTTCTTTTTCTGTTTGAAGTTTGTTAAGCCCTTTTATTTCTGTCGCTTCATCACGTGTCCAATGACTTTCATAAAAATACTTGCGAAAATGTGATGCTATCCCTGAATCATCAATACGAATCCAATAATTTTCTTCTGGTTGTCGTGTTTCAATTCCAAGGCACACAAAATGATTATCTACTCCAACTAGATCAATGAGACGTATGCTTGCGTTTGGATCTAAAACTTTTATAGCAAAATTGTTATCTTGCCAGTGATTGGTGATTAAATCTTTAACATGTTGAACTTTTTTTTCATTATCAAGCGTAACGATTCTGTATGTGTCCGATTTTCCAGAATAAATTCTTGAATCAAGTGCTGTAAGGTATGCTTTTGATTTATTTGCTTCGCCTATTGATCGTGACGAGTAACGAGTTGTAAAAAGATCGTCACTAGAAAATTCTTTAACTGCCTTTTTTAAAGCTTCACATCTTTCTTCGGCAGTTATTAAAGTTACCTTTGGTCCTTTATTTAGTGAATTGTGTAGCTGTTGTTCGAGCCAATATACTAGCGTTACTAAAAAAAATGAGCCACCTATTACTCGCATAGTATTTGCAATCATTTCTTTCCAATCAATGTTGGCCGCAGATGAATCAACCCAAGCTGAACCCAAAACCAAGAGGCAACCAACAACTAAAATAAATATTGTACGTAATATGCTCATTAGTATTCTCCTTGCAAATGTTGCTGAATTTGGCAAAAAAGACTAAAACTTTACAATTGAAATTTCTACATTCAAGTAACATGAGAAACAAAAATATATTTTCCAAAAAACTAACAGAATTTTGAAATCATGGCTATAAAAATAGCTAATGATTATTTGATATTAAAAGCAAAAGTATTCCGATCTGCTTTTAGAATCCTGCTGTCCTCCGGAGCCATGCGTCGCTCTCACCCCGGAATGAGTGACGACATGGGTTCGGAGGACAGCAGGGTTAAAGCCTGTCCTCTGGTGAATGCTGAGCTCGCTTTTGTGTTTGAACTGTGAAATGATGAAAAAAAGCAAGACTAAACCAACGTCAGCCAATCTTGTCCAGTCTCACCTGCAATGTTTGACAGTGAAACCTAACTATGAGAAATTATGTATGTTGTAAGTCGCTCTTTAAAAAGTCATATGCAAATGTCCGGGTTTTCAAGACCTGATAGATACTTTGCGCCAAAATAGCCTATAGATAATCATTTATTCAAATACTTAAATTATATTTATGCGCTTAAATACACAATGACCAATTTAATCTAAACGGGGAAAACTAACTTACGATCAATGACCAATTTAATCTAAACGGGGAAAACTAACTTACGATCAAAATTCTATTCGTGAGACTTTTAAATAAATCTTAATAGTAAAAACATCGAAACTGACCTATCCCCGACCAATCTATATTTAAAATCTAAATACTCAATAGCGCCAAAATCCCACACTAATTTTTTTAGAAAAAACATTTAATTCATTCCTGCGCTAACAAATCCCTATTGAAACAAAATTTCTTGAACAAGTAACACCACTCTGACTGCTGTGGTATGCCTTTTTGCGTCTTGTGACTTCATTTTTAATTTTTTAATGGAGTATTAACATGAGCAATAATAGTTTTGTGAGTGGAAGTGTGTCCGGTGAATCTGTTAGTTTTTATGGTGCATTACCAGAATATGTGACCGTAAGGCCGTCTGACGGGGAGCGCGAGAATCGCGCCCCGGACGGACGGTCTTGTGGTAAGTCTATACTGGGTACGCCGCCTAGTAACACAGTACCCTCAAACGACAATAACAAACATTTCAAACCGCTGCTGCTGGGTATTGATAGTCTTTATGTTTCCTATTACGGGCAACTGGCAGAGGATTGGGATAAAAAATTATTTGAGTTGAAAGAGAAGGCGCAATCCGATGATGAAAAAGAGCAAGCCTTAGCCCAAGTTACAATTGGCTCGCATCTGTTTGAAGTTCGCGACAAAGGCATGCCGCGTTTTCCCTATGTTCTGTTAGATAATTGTTTTTTTATAAAAGTGAATCGCGGCAAATCCAGAAAGTCGCCTATGGCGCATATTCAGATTTCCAGTGAATATCTGGCGGCTGTCGGGGTGGAATCTGCAGTACAAGATTTAGGCTTTATTATCAATACACTGGGTTTGGTACATGGTTCAGCCACTATTAGTCGTGCTGACCTGTTTCTTGATTTTACCTGTGTTGATGATCTTTATGCTATTCGTCAGCCTGACTGGGTAACTCGTGCAAATTTAATGGCCATGTATTTTGATTGTCGTCTGGATGATCCTTTTACAGGTTGGGTTATCGGTATAGGTGGCGATGTGCATGCCCGTTTGTATGAGAAAGTGGTCGAAATTAAAACCAAATCCCGCAAAACTTGGTTATTCCCACTATGGGAAGCCAATGGGTGGCAAGGTGACGGAAAAGTCTGGCGTATGGAGTTCCAGATTGAAAAGCAGTTTTTAAAGCAAGTATTGATTTTTAGCTTATCGAATTTATTGGAATTTCAGGCTGAATTGTGGCGTTATCTTACACATGATTGGTTGCGCTTGACCATCCCCAGTTTGACCGACAAAAAACGGGATCGCTGGCCAAATCACCCACTTTGGGATGATATCGCCAATGTGTACTCATCGCCAATAGATCAGCCTCGTTTGAAACGTTTCAGACCTGAACGATTGCCCCATGATGAGCGTATCTTTATTCATGGTTTGGGTGGTCTTACATCATTCATGGCGCGTGAAGGTATCAAAGATTTTAGCGAGGGTATCGGTGAATTTTTGCATCAGGCCAATAAATACCATGCACATAGTGCCGGTGGTTTTTGTGGTTATATTCAACGCAAGGTAAAAGCCAAAGGTAGAAAATACAACACGATCAATAACCGTCAAAATTCTGTTGGAGATATTCAGGAAAGAGATCAGAAAGCTAGAGATTATCGACGAGTGAAGGAAGGCGAATGAAAACGCTAACCCTCGAAGAAGCAGCCCTTTTTCTTAAAATGCATCCCGAAGTAGTACGTGGTCGTGCCAAAGCCGGAATTATTCCGGGCGTTAAGGCGGGAAAACGTTGGGTATTTATTGAAGATGATCTTGTTGCCTACCTGCGCTCGGAGTATGCTTGTCGTTGGCAAGCGTTGCAAGTGGGACATGAGGAGAAACAATTATGTCACTCTTTAAACGTGGAAAAACGTGGTGGATCAGTTTCACCACACCAAGCGGCGAACGTATTAGATGCTCTGCTGCAACAGAAGATAAAACCCAAGCGCAGGAATTCCATGACAGACTAAAAGCCGAATCCTGGCGTGTTGCAAAGCTGGGTGATAAGCCAAGGCGTACATGGGATGAAGCGGCCTATAAATGGCTGATGGAGACACAGCATAAAAAGACACATCATGATGATATGGCAAAAGTTGACTGGCTTCAGCAGTTTTTTAGAGGTAAGTATCTGGATGAACTGACGCGGGATGAAATCGCAAGGATTGGTGAATTAAAGCTTAAAGAAACAAGCCCTGCAACGGCTAACCGTTTATTGGCTTTGATTCGCTCAATCTTGCGGCAAACTGCGCTTGATTGGGAATGGATTGATAAACCGCCTGTTATCAAGTTGTATCGTGAAGCAAAGCGACGAGTGCGTTATTTAACTGCAGAACAGGCATGTTTGCTAATTCGAGAATTGCCGGAACATTTGGCGGATATTGTGCAATTTTCACTGTCGACAGGTTTGGGGCGTTCAAACGTAACAGGTTTGGTATGGTCGCAAGTGGATTTGCAAAGAAGGGTTGCATGGATACACGGTGATCAAGCAAAAGCTGGTAAACCGATCCATGTAACGCTAAACGATACCGCTATTGCAGTATTAAACAGGCAAATTGGCAAACATCCTAAGTCTGTATTCAGTTATAAGGGTAATCCAATTACTCAGGTGAATACAAAAGCTTGGTATAAGGCGTTAAAACGTGCTGGTATTGAGGATTTCCGCTGGCACGATTTGCGCCATACCTGGGCGAGTTGGTTAACTCAGAATGGTGTGCCATTAAATGTCATTCAGGAGATGGGTGCATGGGAATCTGCGGAGATGGTGAGGCGTTATGCACACCTTGCGCCTGCGCAGTTTTCTATACATGCAAGTGTCGTGGATAACATGCTAAATGGCACAACTTTGACACAATCGAAGTAAAACTTCAGTGGTTGCGTTTCTAAGTCTTTGATTATTGGTGCTGTTGCGCGGAATCGAACCGCGGACCTACTGATTACGAATCAGTTGCTCTACCATCTGAGCTACAACAGCGTTTTGTTTTAAGACGTATTAAAAGGAATCTATAATTATAGTGGTTTGTAAAAGGGTGGGCAAATAGTTGATTGCTGACCTCATCGGTAGGGTTGTTTATATGGATTAGGTTTTTTCTATATATCTTACCACTGCTGTCCCGTTAACTTTTCTATCAGAACAAGGTTGGCTGGTTATCATCTTTGTAACACCTGATAGGCGGTGGATCGCCTCGCAGCAGCGCCATGAGATCACGTTTTTCGAATAGGTTGAGGTGCAATAATCGTAATATCTGCTGCATGCTGATCTGAATTTTTGACTGGAATTTCATAAACGCGATCAGCAGATAGACACATAATGCGATCCAGATTTGTGTCATGACTGCATTCTTGCTTGTTCCGGTAAATGATTTAATCTTAATTCTACGTAACTACTCACCTCATACTTTATGAGCTTCACCCGCCAATGCAATCTGAATGGCGATTAGCGGGTTATATCCCTTATTGGCCATGCACAAGTGGCCAAACAGAGGCCGGCTATAGAGCTGCAAAGACATTGTCTCCAACATAGCTATCATGACTAAAGGGAGCATCAGTGAAGATACAATCAGACATGACAACATTTAAACAAAATTACCGGAAACAAAATTCTTCTTGCAAATATCGGGAAGTCCTTATAGAGGATTTTAGGATAAACAGTGTTCGAGGAGGTGTCTGTCAATCGCTCACACCAGTGCCCTATCAATATGATATTGCCTGGTACAAGCGTTACCGTGGTGTTATGCGGCAAGGCGCAGCACGCAGGAAAGGGTTGCTCTCTTTTCAAGTACTGTAACGCAGTTGCAGAGCATCACGGTAGCGCCCTGTGGGTGGGCTTGTCAGCACCCATGATCTGCGTTGCGTCTTTTGACAATATAACGGCTATTGCCTGCAAGGCACGCCTTGCCATGGTCACTGACAAACTCACTGAGCCCGGCAATATCATATTGATAGGGCACTAGCAAGACGATATGTCTGCGGCCTGCATTGACAAGGCGATGCGTCTGCGCTTTTCATCAACATCGATAACACCGACTTTGACAACCTGCCCGGTTTTGACAACAGTGTGTGGATCCTTGACATAAGCATCAGCCAGCCTGGAAATATGCACAAGCCCGTCCTGGTGTACGCCGATATCGACAAACGCACCAAACGCTGTTACGTTGGTGATAATGCCCTCGAGCACCATGCCGGGGTATAAATCCTTAATGGATTCAACGCCGTCTTTAAACGAAGCCGTAGTAAATGATGCCCGCGGATCCCGGCCGGGTTTGTCAAGTTCCTGCAGTATGTCTTTGACTGTCGGCAGACCAAACTGCGCGTTAGTATAGTTTTCGGGGTAAATTGATTTAAGCGCTGCGTGATTGCCGATCAACTCGGTGATGTCCAGTTTGATATCCCTCAGTATCCGCTCTACAAGCGGGTACGATTCCGGGTGTACGGCAGAGGCGTCAAGCGGACTGGCGCCATTGCGAATACGCAAAAACCCGGCAGCTTGCTCATAGGTTTTTTCACCGAGACCGGGGACGTTTAATAGTTCGCCGCGTTGCTGGAAAATGCCGGTATTGTTGCGATAATCGATGATATTGTCTGCAATGCGGCTGTTAAGCCCTGCAACATAGCGCAACAGGGCCGGGGAAGCTGTATTGGCATCCACGCCCACGGCGTTCACGCAGTCTTCAACAACGGTATCGAGTGTCCAGGCCAGTTGTTTTTGATTGACATCATGCTGGTATTGACCGACGCCGATTGACTTTGGGTCAATTTTGACCAGTTCGGATAATGGATCCTGCAAGCGCCGCGCAATCGAAACGGCACCGCGCAATGATACATCCAATTCGGGCAATTCTTCAGATGCCAGCGGAGAAGCGGAGTACACTGAAGCACCGGCTTCGGATACGATAAGCGACTTCAATTTTAGCTGCGGGTATTGTTTGATCAGTTGTTTGATCAACAGACCGGTTTCTCTTGAAGCGGTACCGTTGCCGATGGCAATCAGTGAAACACGGTACTGTTCGGCCAGTCGCTGCAGGATTTCAATGGCTTTATCCCGGTCATTATGCGGCGGGTGTGGATAAACCGTGGCGGTTGTCAGAACTTTTCCGGTGGCGTCAACGACAGCCGCTTTAACGCCGGTTCTAAATCCGGGGTCCAGGCCTAGAGTGATGTGCGGGCCTGCTGGCGGCGCCAGTAGCAGCGCTTTTAGGTTTTGCGCAAAGACCTGATTTGCTGTAGTTTCGGCGCGTTGCTGCAGTTGATTGAGCAACACTGTTTCCAGGTGGGTAAAAATTTTACTGCGCCAGCTTGAGCGCACAGTGTCTATCAACCAGGTATCGGCTGGACGTTTTTGCTCATCAATTTTGAATTGCCGTGCAATCATGGATTCGCATGGATTCAGCTCGTCGCTGTTCGGTTTTTGTTCTAAATCGGAATCCAGACACAGCTTCAATTTCAAAACCGATTCCCGAGCGCCGCGTAACAAAGCCAGTGCGCGGTGAGACGGTATTTTGCCGATTGTTTCGGCATAATCGTGATAATCGGTGAATCTGGTATCGGTGGCTTTATGTGCTTTGGTTGCTTTGGCGGTCAGAACCGCATGGCGAAACAGATAGCCGCGTAATTTTTGCAGTAAGGGTGCATGTTCGGCAAAACGTTCGATTAAAATCTGCTGTGCACCTTCCAGTGCCTGACCGGTATCGGCGATGCCAGTATGATCGCCTGCTTCCGTGGTAAACGGAGGCGTCAAAAAATGCACTGCCTCATCATGAGGATGCAATGCCGGATTGTTTAGCAAACGATCCGCCAGCGGCTTGAGACCGGCCTCGTGCGCCATCTGTGCCTTGGTGCGGCGTTTTTTCCGGTAAGGCAGATATAAATCTTCCAGCGCTGCCATATCCTGTGCATCAGTTAGTGCTGTGTGCAGCGCCGGTGTCATTTTGTTTTGTTTCTCAATGACGGCGGTTATCGCGCTGCGCCTTTTCTCAAGCTCGCGCAAGGCATGCAGTCTTTCTTCCAGGAGGCGTAACTGGTTTGCATCAAGGCCGCCGGTTACCTCTTTGCGGTAACGGGCGATAAAAGGGACTGTGGCGCCGTCATCGAGCAGCCGAATAGCCGATTGAATACGTGACTGATTCACTGCAATCTCTTGTGTCAGGCGTAACGCAATACGCTGCTCTGAAGGGGATTCATTAATCGGCGGCATCATAATTAATCAGGCAATCAGTATGTGCGGTACATTAAACCCAAAACGTTTCTCAGATTTGCAAAAATCGCCGTCAGGCGTATTTTGCGAAGCAGACTATACAACAAGTTTACAGATAAAGGCGAAAACTTACATGAAAAAGTGTTTGCAGTATGGATATTGCCGATGGTATTGCCGGTGCAAGCGAGTGAGCCGATGCGCTGCGGCTCGAATCTTATCGTGCTGGGCAATACCAAGTTTGACGTCTTAAGGGATGAACTGGATTATATTGAATTGATATCGAGTGCTATTGAGCGCCGCACGGAGGAATGGTAGTACGACTCGGGTGCCGCAAGTTTTCCGCGTGTACTGACTTTTGAGGGATATCGCTTAATTAGCATTCAAACAGTATCCAGGCGTTGATGTTGTCGGAATCACTATTTGTTCGGCTTAAATAGACACAGGTTGACGGTTTAGGTTTGCGTTGAATTGGTTAAGCGAGAGAATGTCCTTGAAATAAACCGCAGTAGGCGGCTCAATTGAAAGACGTTGTTTTTTAAAGATGAAATCTTTTTTCATCATCCTAAAAAACTGATGCCAATAAATGCCAGTCCGCCTGTCCCGTAAATAAAAGGACTGTCCCAGGTATGCGGCGAGAGTGCTTCAGCCAGGGTAATTAGCAGCGGTAACGCGATCAATGCGATGATCAGCTGCACTGTAGTGAAATGATGCTGAAAAAGAAGGACAGCGATCAATGTTGTGAGGTATACGCAGGCGCTGCCCAGATAAGTACGTACATACTTTTTCTGAGTAAACAGTGCGCTAGTGACGTATGACCGCTTGCCAAAGCGTATACCGACCGGTTCGGCTAGGCCGTCGCCAATACCGTTGGCCAGAATGATAATCATGATCCACGGCAGCATGTCCCGGTTTTCGAAGTAAGCAAGCAGAGGGATCAGCACTAAATAGCTGGCAATAAACTGGGTATAAAGCCAGGTTAGTGTCAGTGGCCGGTCTTCAGGCCTGTCAATCGAACGAAACATTACCAAAACCGGTTTGATTCTGCGGCGGATGGGTGCAATAAACAAAGTCAGATAAGTCAATGCAAACACGATGTCCATGAGAAACGTAGCGGCGCTATAAGGATATTCAATAACAGATAACAGCAAGACCGGCAAGAAGAAAAACGCGAAGTGATTAATTTTTCGTGTGTAATTGACTTTCAGATTGCGGTGGATGACCAACTGACCATTCACATAATTGATCAGACAAAGCAATGAATAAAACAGGGCGTGGTGCAGCCAGTATTCTAAAGGAATATTCATTTCAGTATTAATTTGTTCTGAACTTGTAAACTATAATTAACCCGTCCCTTCAATTGAATCAAACCTGAAACTGCACTTTGGAATGACATAGTAAAGTCATCATGTGTTTTTGCGGATGTTCTTCTGTCCGAAGTAACTATGCTTTTGGGTTGTTTTTTTCGATTCCAAGAAAATTCGTTGTTTTTGCGAAAAAGAGTTTGATCATATTCCACAACTTCGGCAGCAGCCAGATTAATAGTACTACGAAAGCAAAGAACAAAATAAGAAATACCGCAGGATAATTAAGCGCTATCCATAAACCGCCCACTACCAGAAGATCTTCGGAAATAGAGGCCGTCCAGTTGGAAGCCGGCTCGGGCGAGGTATTGATCATCAGACGCGTACTTGCCTTGGCTGTATGACTTGTTGCGGCGATGCTCCCGCCCAGTAAGCCGGCGGCTATTTCCAAAACAGGCGAGACATCGCCGGCTGCGCCAGCAGCCAGTATAGCGCCGGCCGGTATCCGGACAAAGGTGTGAATGACATCCCAAACAGAATCTATACCGGGAATCTTGTCAGCGGCAAACTCGATAAAATACACGATCCCGGCAGCAACAATAGTCAAAGGATCTTCAAGCACTGATAATTCGGCGGGCAAGTCAATATATCCCGTTGACCCGCCGAGACCTAATACCAGTAAGACAGCATATAAATTAATGCCACTGGCCCATGCGGTTCCCGTCAGCAACGCCAGCGTTGCCAATAACGCATCATAATTTTCCATAAGTTGCTGTCATCAGTCAGGCAAAAAAATTGATTCCTTTGTCCGGAAAACAAACAGAATTGCACATAACACATGACGACATTTTCTAATGGACGTAAGATAAAGGCTTGCAAAATTCAAAAAAATATTAATGCATAGCCCTAACTGCAGGAGCTTATAGAAATGGAATGGGTTATAGTTAGCCTGGCTGGATTCCTCGGTGGAGTATTAAATGCAGTCGCAGGCGGTGGCAGTTTTGTTACATTGCCTGCTTTGATTTTTATAGGTGTTTCTCCCGTTTCAGCCAACACCACAGGCACAGCAGCGCTTCTCCCTGGTTACATGGCAAGCGCTTGGCGATTCAGGCATGATATCAATTACCCTGCTGGCTTAAATCTTATATCCATAATATGGATAGCGATCTTCGGCGGCATCGCGGGCGCTACGATCCTGTTACTGACAAATGAACAATTGTTTTTTGCGCTAATTCCGTGGTTAATTTTGTTTGCTACAATTGCTTTTATATTTGGACCTTGGCTTCTACGAAGAAACACTGCCATTATAAAAAAACCAGAGGATAATCTCAATTTTTCCAAAAAAAGAATTGTAACAACATGGTCGGCGTTGTTTGCTGTTTGTATATACGGTGGATATTTCAACGGCGGGCTAGGAATAATATTGCTGGCAGTCCTGGGCTTGATGGGTCAAACCAGTTTACACAGTATGAATGGGATAAAAAACATTATCTCAGCATTACTAACCACGATTGCGGTTGTTGTTTACGCTTTAGGAGGCACAATTATATGGAGCTATCTTATACTGATGTGTATAGCGGCAATTGCTGGCGGCTACTTTGGTGCAGCATTCGCATACCGTTTATCCCAAGAGAATATACGCTGCTTTATCGTACTTGTCGGCTGTTTAATGTCCATAGCATTTTTTCTGCGGTAACGGTGATGAACAAAACGGCCTAATGAACATGGTTTTAGCTGTAACGTCCAAAAATCTTGTTGTTGCTGAATCCTATAGTAAAAACATCAGATAAAAAACAAATTGCGGGATTTTTTAATGTCTGTAGAAGTGAGGACGGCCTTACCTCTCTATTTCAACTGGGACGACCCAACATACTGGAGAGGTTTCTATGTCTTCTAAATGGCTTATTCTTATTGTTGCAGGATTATTTGAAATCGGGTGGGCAATAGGGCTTAAATATACCGAGGGTTTTACTCGTCTATGGCCGTCGGTCTGGACATTGTTTGCAATATTAATCAGCATCAGTTTACTCGGTATTGCGATGAAGTCATTGCCTGTGGGAACTGCCTATGCAGTTTGGGTTGGCGTGGGTATAGTTGGCACGGCAATATATGGCATGATTGTGTTTGGAGAATCAACAGATTATGCACGGTTGTTTTGTCTTGGACTTATCGTAACAGGAATTGTTGGACTCAAACTTTTAATGCCTGCCTGATATTTGCTATCCATATACTGCTGCCGGGTGCAGTGCGCTTGTCAGATTCATGGATAAACAGGAAGTTAACAGCCTGCTGAGCTTCAATTCTATTTGTTGACAGTATCCGTAAAGCGGATGTTCGTAAAATATGGATTTTTAGAAGCACCCTGAAGTCTGTAAGGTAGCGCAGCGAGGTGTGGCTGGCCGTTAAACATTATTAAGCGTTAAGGAGCCGCGAATAAATAGGTGTGACAGTTAGTTATGAACGACTCCTAACCATAAAACAAACTTGCCAGTTCAATGCCCGGATCATCCGCGCGCATAAATGCTTCGCCGACCAGAAATGCATTGACATTGTGCTGACGCATTAATGTTACATCTTCCGGTGTATGAATACCGCTTTCGGTAACGATAATACGGTCATCCGGAATCTGATACAGTAACTGCAGCGTTGTATCTAGACGGGTTTCAAACGTACGCAGGTTACGGTTGTTGATGCCGAGAAGCGGGGTCTTGAGTTGAAGTGCAAGTGATAGTTCTTCAGTATTATGCACCTCGACGAGGACCGACATGCCCAGTTCATGCGCCAGCGCAGTCAACCTGGACATCCGGCTGAGTGCGTTCCGGTCGAGACTGTCCAGCTTCTCAATGTCGGAATCACTGCCTATGATAAATGCTGCGGCAATAAGCAGAATACAGTCTGCACCCATGACGCGCGCTTCTGCAATCTGATATTCTTCAAGTATGAAGTCCTTGCGTAGTACCGGCAATTGACAGGCGGCGCGTGCCTGCCGCAGGTATTCGGGTTCGCCCATAAAATACTGTCTGTCCGTTAGCACGGACAGACAGGCTGCACCGTGTTTTTCGTAAGACGCCGCGATTTCGGCAGGATTAAAGCGCAAATGCGGTGCATGTGACGATTTGGGGCCGCGCAATACGCCTTTGCTCGGACTGGCCTGCTTTATTTCGGCAATCACAGCGGATTGGCCGGTGGTTATTTTGTTTTGAATAGCCGCGGTAAAGCTACGCGCGGGTTCAGCGGACTTGGCCGCTGCCAGCATTTCGCGCCAGGGTGCCCGGGCTTTGGCCGCAGCGATTTCCTGCACCTTGGTGGCAAGGATTTTTTTGAGAATATCTGACATAAAATTTCTTTAGTTAAGCTCAAGTCAAACGCTGGTTGGAAAATGCCACCAGTTCATGCAGCTTCTGTAACGCCGCGCCGCTTTCAATTGCGCGCTGCGCCGAACGAATACCTTGTGCAAGTGAATCTGCGACGCCCGATACATAAATGGCCGCCCCGGCGTTTAGTAAGACAATATCCCGCGCCGGACCTTTTTTATTTTCCAGCACAGAGAGCAGCATTGCCTTCGCCTGGTTACTGTTGTTGACTTGTATCGAAGTGATGGACGCCGATTGCAGGCCGAAATCTTCAGGCCGGACAGTGTACTCAGTGACGCTGTCCTGCTTGAGTTCGCCGACACGGGTTTCACCGCTGATCGTAATTTCATCCAGGCCGTCTGCGCCGTTGACAACCATTACATGTGTGCTGCCTAGCTGTTGCAGTACATGCGCCAGAACAGGCACCAATCTGGCGTCAAATACGCCGAGCACTTGGTTTTTCGCGCCAGCGGGATTGGTCAGCGGGCCAAGGATATTGAAAATGGTTTTAATGCCGAGTTCCCGCCGTACCGGCGCAGCATGCTTCATGGCGCTGTGATAATTGGGCGCGAACATGAAGCCAACGCCTATTTTGCTGATGCTGTCGGCAACCTGTCCGGGTGGCTGGTTTAAATTAATTCCCAGCGCTTCAAGCACATCGGCGCTGCCTGATTTGCTGGAAACAGAGCGCCCGCCATGTTTGGCCACCTGAACGCCTGCAGCCGCGCTGACAAAAGCCGCCGCAGTGGAGATGTTGAAGGTATGCGCTGCATCCCCGCCGGTGCCGCAGGTATCGATTAAATGCCGGGTGCCGGCGACGTTGACGGGTGTTGCAAACTCGCGCATGACTTTGGCAGCGGCGGTGATTTCACCAACCGTTTCCTGTTTGACGCGCAGACCGGTGATTATGGCTGAAATCAGCGCTGGTGAGACTGCTCCCTGCATGATCTTGCGCATGAGTGACAGCATGTCGTCATGCTGAATTTCCTGATGATTGATGATGCGATGCAAAGCTTCCTGAGGATTCATACTATTGTTTGTCAGTGTTGCGTTTGCGTTAAAAAATTTTTCAGCATGAAATGACCGTATTCGCTAAGAATCGATTCCGGATGGAACTGTATGCCTTCGACATCCAGTGTTTTGTGTCTGACGCCCATGATTTCGTCGTCTTCTGTCCAGGCTGTGATCTCCAGACACCCGGGCAATGTGGCGCGTTCGATGACCAGGGAATGATAACGCGTTGCGATGAACGGGTTAGGCAGGCCGTGAAATACGCCCTTATCATGATGAAAGATCTGCGATGTCTTGCCGTGCATCAGCTGCTTGGCGTGAATGATTTTGCCGCCGAACGCCTGTCCTATACTTTGATGACCGAGACAAACACCGAGAACCGGTAATTTTCCACTAAAATGCCTGATCACTGACAGGGATATGCCTGCTTCATTGGGTGTGCAGGGGCCGGGAGAAATCACAATTCTCTCCGGGACCAGCCGTGTGATCTTGTCCAAATCGATTTCATCATTGCGGTGCACCACGACATCTTCACCAAGTTCAGCGAAATATTGCACCAGGTTATAGGTAAAGGAATCGTAATTATCGATCATCAATAACATATAATAATTGCTGTATGATTGCTGTTTGGCAGCAATTTGTTTGTAGCGCTGCAACAAAACTGTCCGGATTCTATTGCAGTCAAAATAAGGAATTTTAACAGTTCATGCAGTAATTTGGGCGCTGATACTTTGATTGCGGGGAAAAATATTTGAATGGATAGCCGAGACCCGGCATCGTGTCGTTATCGAATACCTGTTTCGAAATTCTCAGTTGAATGTTTGTTACCAGCAAGCAGTCAAGTTTATTTGATGTTATCGCTGAAATTCAGTAAAATCCAGCCTTTTTAACCCCTTGTCTTACCATATATTTATGGAAGGCTTTACCCAAAAGGAATTGTGAACAATAATGATGCGACATTATGAAATCATATTTATAGTGCATCCCGATCAGAGCGAGCAAGTGTCGGCAATGATAGAACGTTACCGCGGCATAGTTGCAGCTAAAAACGGCAAAGTACACCGTCTGGAAGATTGGGGCAGGCGTCAGCTTGCTTATCTGATTCAGAAAGTGCACAAGGCGCACTACGTTTTAATGAATATCGAATGCGATCAGGAAACACTGAATGAACTCGATTATGCATTTAAATTCAGCGATGCCATTTTACGTCATTTAACGATCAGAATGAATGGGCCGGTTACGCAACCTTCGCCTATGATGCAACAAAAAGAGAAGGATGACGCAGTACCGCCACCGGTTGGTGAAAAAGAAAAAACGGACAAAGCAGGCAGAGCACCCGACAGTGCTGGACCGTCCAGTGAGGCCAGGGATAGCGGTGGATCAGAAGATACTGAAGAATCCAAGGCGGCGGATACGGTACAGTAAATAAATAATCAAGTGGAATGCAACCGGACGGTTATCTGTGGTGAAATTATCCGGATGGGCGCATTACGCTATACACCGGCCGGCACACCCGTGATCGATTTTGTTGTAAAGCATCGGTCGCGTCAGAAGGAAGCACATATTTCACGGCAAATACAGTGTGAATTGCACACTGTAGCGCTGGGTGATGCGGCAAAAACGATTGCTGAAATGAACACAGCCGGCAGTGTCAGGATAACCGGGTTTCTCAACAGAAAAAGCCACACCAGTCAACAGCTGGTATTGCATGTAGAACACATCGTTAAAATTTAATTGGAAACAGGAAAGCATATGTCACGTATACACAGGCGAAATGATGGTAAAGATAAAGAAAAGGAAAGGAGAGCCAACCGCCCTCTGTTCAAGCGCAAGAAGTTTTGCCGCTTTACCGTTGAAGGTGTGAAAACAATCGATTATAAAGATATTGACGTTTTAAAGGATTTTATCGGTGAAAACGGTAAAATCATTCCGGCGCGTATTACGGGTACGCGGGCGTTCTATCAAAGACAGCTCGGCACAGCGATAGAACGGGCGCGCTTTCTAGCGCTATTACCCTATACGGACCGTCACTGAGGAGTAAAAACATGCAGATTATTTTGATGGAGACTATAGCCAAGCTGGGGCGGTTGGGTGACGTTGTCAATGTAAAAAGCGGTTACGCGAGAAATTATCTGGTCCCGCAAGGAAAAGCACAACGTGCTACAGAACAGACCATTGCAGAATTTGAAACGCGGCGCGCAGAACTGGAACAAAAGCAGGCTGATGTTCAGGCGGCGGCAAAGGCAATTGCCGATAGACTGGAAGGTTTGATGCTGCAAATCACACAAAAAACCAGCAACGATGGTAAGCTGTTTGGTTCCGTTACAAATGCCAATATCGCCGAGGCTTTGAATGAACAGGGATTTGTTATCGACAAATCAATGATACGCATGCCGCACGGCCAATTAAAACAGGTTGGTGATTATTCGATCAAAGTAGTGTTGCACGGGGATATTTCAGCACAGGTTACCGTTTCTGTGTTGGGCGAAACGGCGATCTAACCCAATGGGATGGACTCTTCCCTAAACCGGCATCGATGTGGCAGACTGGAAGATTAACTCCAATAGCGAGTCGAAGAAAAGGGGGACCCGGGATGCGCATATACTCACCACACTTCAAGTTTCGGCAGTCAAGCGCAACCGATAATCTGAAAATTACCGGTCAATAGCTTCATGGTACCTGCCATATAGGTTTTTTTCTCGAAGAACCGCCAATATCCGTTCTATCAGTTCAGATCAAGTGCATATGGCGGCTGGAGGGCCATCTGTAAACGGTAATGGTGCGCGTTTATCGCAGATAACGTTAAATATGGAGAGCGTCGGGATGCTGCCGTGCAATCTGCTGTGATAGTGCTACCGCGATTGCGCGTTGATAATGTCATCATGGCGAATGATTGAAAGCTCGTTCTGGATGCAGGCCAAAATAACTTGAACAATATGGCCTAAGTACTCCCTCGTAAAATGCCCGATACAGGATAAAGTGTTCAAGTTATTTTGGCCTTGCTCCTCTGCTACAGAGTATGCGCTTCAGATATGGCATAAGCACTGCTTGAAAGAAATGCATATGTTTATAAGTCAGTATGCATTTTTTCTGTTCAACACTACCCAGACGGTGCGAATAATAATCCATATATCCAGCCAGAGTGACCAGTTGTTCAGATAGTACAGGTCATGCTCGACGCGTTTGGCCATTTTTTCCAGTGCGTCAGTTTCTCCGCGCCATCCATTTACCTGTGCCCAACCGGTAACTCCGGGTTTGGTTTTATGGCGCATCATATAACCTCTGATCAGTTTGCGGTACATTTCGTTGTGCGCGACAGCATGCGGGCGTGGACCGACAACACTCATGCGTCCTTGCAACACATTGATAAACTGCGGCAATTCATCCAGCGAGGTGCGCCTTAAGAACGCGCCAACTTTGGTAACCCGGCTATCATTTCTTTGAGCCTGGACGATGTTGTCGCCATTTTCCGTGACCGTCATTGTGCGGAATTTATACACAATGATTTCATCGCCATTGTAGCCATAGCGGCGCTGCCTGAAAATAACCGGTCCGGGGGAAGACAGCTTGACAGCCAGGGCGACACATAGCATTAATGGCGAAAGCAAAATCAGTATCAGTGCGGCGAACAAATAATCACTTGCAATTTTGACCACGCCATCAATACCGGTGTACGGCGACTCGCCGAGTGAAACGATAGGCATATCAGCGATATAGTCAACCTGAGCCTGAAGCAAATCGAAAACGTAGATATCCGGCAAAAAATAAATGGAAGTGGTTGTATCCGAGAATTGCTCAACTATCTGTTGTATGCGGGGTTGAGAAGTCATAGGCAGGCTGATGAATATCATATCGATTTTGTTTTTATGCAGATATGGAATAATGTCCTTGGTCTCGCCCAGAAATGGACCGAAGTCGCCACTGATTCTGGGCTGCTGCCGGTCATCGAAATGTCCTTTATTTTCGATAAGTAACAATGGATGGGCGGTGATGTGGCTCAGCAGTTTCAGACTTGTTGCATTGACGCCGATAATGACTGACGACCTCTGTTTGCCTTGATTGCGACGGATACCGATGATTCCCTTGACGGCCAAATGGCTGATGATCAGTGTTAGCGGTGTAATGATCACCCATGACAATATTACCTGTCTGGAAAAATATTCTGAAAAATGGGTCACATGACCAAGAAATAGTAAAATCGCAACAATAATAAACCAGCCAATAAGCGTATCGCGAATGTAAGCCAGCAAATTACCCTGCCGCCAGTTTCTATACAGGGAAGTATGCTCATAAACGTAGCTTGAGATAAAGAAAATAATGATAATCAATACGAGATAATGACTGGTAAAAGACTCTCCAGAAAACCAAATTAACAGCAGCAACACGCTCCAGGTTATCGTGGGGTCCAGGACATGCTTAAAAAAAGCGATTATTGGTAAATCGTATGTTTTCATTGATTTCCTAGTATGTATCGAAGTGAAACCGTGACGCCATTTGCTGTAAAACCGCCCCGGGGAGAGTTCGAGGATAAGCTGTTATGCACAGCTGCAGTACTGATTTCTATGTTGTAAGAAGGTGCGTATGTTAATTCCAGAGAGGCTGTGAAGATTTTGTTATTACTGCCGAAATCGGCGGACTGATTTGTCAAAACCGAGAAACGGTCAAACTTTTGCGAAAGATAGGAAAAATAACCTGTCAATTTGGTTTTTCCGGATAGCTGCCAGGCCGTTGTCGCACTTCCGCCTGTATTCAGGCTGAAATTAGCGCTCAAACTTTGAATAGCGACCGTTTCTCTCCAGCCGCTGAGTGTTATATCGACTTTACCTGTGGGTTGCCATAGGTATGTCAGCCGCGCATTGATACCGCTGAAATCACTGGCAGAAAAAGTGGCATTATTTCTCTGGACCCAGCCGCCTAAAAATTTGAGATGCGATTTGCCGGTTAATTTCCAGTCAATTTTTCCTTTGATTTCATTCTGATTGTAGCCGCTTTCCGTAAATGCACCACCAGCTATCTGAATCGGTGATGTAAACTTCCCGCGAATGTGCCGGTACTGCATGCCGATTGAATTGCCGCTTGACGCCAAATAGTCCAAACCGGTTTGAAAACGGTCTTCTCTGCGATTTTGAAATCGCAAAACTAAATTGTTCGATTCAAAATCGAAGTGAGTGTAGTCGCCGCGTAACCGCCAGCTGGGATGGTAATGCCAGGCAAGGTTGAAATATTCTGTGTGCTGGCTGCGAAGATTTTTTATGCCTGGTTGAAATAAAAAAGGCGCCTGGCTTTTGTTGAAATTTGCGCCCAGGTTGCCTTCCAGCCGGTTCCCCAGAAACCAGTTCCAGTTTCCCTGTATATCAAATGCGTTGTTATTAATCTGGTTGAATTTTTCGAAGCGGTTGTGACTCCAGTTTCCGTTGATATGTAACTGCTGCCTGCTGATCTGTTTGTCAATAACTGCGCCGCCTAGAAAACGGTGTGAAATATCAAACAGATTATTGGTGCCCAATAATGCTTCGGCATCCATCTGGTCGCGGATACGCAGGAGATTGTCATCGGCTGTCATACTGTAGCTCATATAAGGACGGATTAGTTTTCCGATTATTCCGGCATGTGCAGACGAATAAAGAAATAACAGCGCCGCGGCCAGAATGGCGGCGCTTAACAATCTTTTGGCCGGAAACATAAGAAAAGGCATCTGTCACAGTAGATAATCGACTTCAGGTGTCAATTGTGAATATATGGCGTTTGCAGAAAACGTCGGCATTTTTTCATTATAATCCGGCGCATGCCGGATTTCGATTGCCGGTACAAAAGATGATCGAATGTACGCAGGGTTGTTGTGAAAATACTACGGAATAAACTAACGGGATATTTGATGGTGTATTGTCAATTTCTGAACAGTCCGGACAGATTCTTGGAATCCTAGTACAAATTAACGCTTTTATTATCCCGGCTGACAATCAAATTTCACGCATTACCTAATTTGTGCATAGTTAGAAGAAAAAATGCATAATACGCTGATTTAAAAAAATGTTTTTGGTTTATCATTGAACGGTCCCCATCGCAATGCATGAATCATAATGCCAAGTACAATACCACTGCGGATTGTACCGAGTTTAAGAAAACCACGTTTTCAATTTTTCTGCGTATCGGCAGTCGTTTTTTGAATGCCGAAAATAACGCTTTCAACGGAAGTAATGAAGTCCGGACAATTATAAATTCTATATGATTAGCCGACGATCCATGTGCGACAAATTGTCGCACATGGATGAGTTGCGACAAATCGTATAGTTAAATTAATGGAGCAGGGACGGCAGGTGAGAGCGCAATTGCCTGCCAATGGCATATCATATTGTATTTGGCGCAGTTTCGAATGTGGTCTAAAACAGGCAAATCGTTCGGTCATTGACGGTCAAATGCATAGAACAACTGGCTTTGTCCACCCGGTCCTGCCGGATCCAGATAAAGACTGTTGAGATTAAAATCTGCGGCAGGCTCGAGCAGTTTTCCCTCAATGATGCCGGCGTAGTATTCGCCACCGAGTATTTGGCATGCATGCGTTAAATAGAGCCTGTTTAGCATTCTGCTGGCAATTAATAAATGCAGAATCTTCGGTCCGGCAGATGAAAAAATGAGACGATAGCCGCGTTTGGTCAAGTAATCAATCATTGCTGCGCCGTTGACGCCTGTTTGGCCGCCAGCTACGATCACTGGTATGCCTTTTTTTTCTATCGCTCTGGCTTTATCCGGCTTTGTGTCAGCCGTTGTAAAGACGAAAGTTTTCCTGCCGCCGGCTGTCAGCACATCAGGAACTGGGAAATTCAGATTGTTACTGATAATAGCGATGTCGGTCTGTGGCGGAAGTCCCTGCGCCAGCCGCCAGTCGCGCAGTTCTGCAAACCGGGGATCGTCAGTCTGCAGAATTTCCTGTGCGTTTCCCTGTGCCCATTCACGCAGATACCGGCCGCTGGTGATAATAATATCCGCCTGGCAGGCCAATTCCTGAAACAACCACCAGTCGCGATCATTGGTAATCGACTGCGGTATTCTCATGCCATTCCCGCCGTCCTGGCTAATCGCAATCCGGTTATCCAGACTTGCGATAAAGTTTGCATAGACGTATGCCTGGTCTGTGCCGGCAAACCGGCGCAGATTGTGCGCAAGATACGTTCCTTTGAGTGGTTGTTTGTCACCCGGCTGCGGATATAACTGAATAATGTGTTGTTCCATAACAAATTGTGCTCGTGTCAGACCGGTAACAGCCGTGTTGGAAAGTAAATCAGCTGCAGTCCAATATGTTAATTACCAGTTTTTTGATTTTCGAAGTGCTGCAGTAAGTATTTTTTGATAGCCATATTCCTTAAAGTTTGCCGGTTTATTCAACTGCATGCGTGTCAGGCATGCAGCTTCGACTGCTGTCAAATCGCCTGATATTAGTCCATTGATAAAAAGATGCAGTAATGCGCGTCTGGAATGCGATTTTTGCTTCAACAGCGCCATAGCCGGCAGCAATCGTTGTTCGGTTTCCGTGAAATCGGTGCCGAATGGAAAGACCGGCAGTACGCCGGCTTCTCTTGCGGGCTGCAATACTTTCTTGATTCTGTCCGGTGTATTGTGGCGGTGTGCTTCTGGAATGGTCCAGTCCGGGTCGATTTTTCCGGCCGCTTTTGCTTTATTCAGCAGGCCGTTTTGAAACCGCGAATCGGTAATGGCCAGCATGGCAGCTATAGCTTGCGCATCTGATTTGCCGCGCAGGTGCGCCACGCCATATTCCGTGATTACCTTATCACGTAAATGCCAGGGTATTGTCGTATGGCCGTAAGACCAGGTGATATTCGATACCGTTTCATCTTTGGACTGGCGTGTGGCGTTGAGGGTAATGATAGAAAATGCATCATCAAGCGCTAAAGCCTGAGCGACAAAGTTATATTGTCCGCCGACGCCGCTGACGACAGTACCATCTTCCAGCGCGTCCGCTATGACGGCACCGAGTAAAGTTGCGAGCATGGCATTGTTAATAAAGCTGGCTTTAGTCCGTGCGTGCCGTTTGTTCAGTTCGTCGCCGTAAATTTCGTTGGTAAAACTGACAGCCTTCATTTGAAAACGGGCGCGCTCTTTTTCGGTCATTCCACGCAAGCGACGATAAAAATCCCTGCACTCAACAAAAAAAGCGCCATGCAGAACCGCTCCGTCGACCTCGCGTGTAAGGATGCCGCTTTCCGCCAGCCTTAAAAAACCATCGACGAACATTTCGCTCATGCCGTAAATACCGTTTTTAAATGGCTGGTCGTGATAAAAGTCGCTATGATCAGCAGCATTCTGACTGGCAAGTTCATCAACCAGTTTATTGAACATGGCGTTATGTTTGTGGCGTAAAATCAATGCATGCGCGACCGCGTCGCCAACGGAGCCGATACCGATCTGGAGCGTGCCGCCATCGCGCACCAGCCGGGCCGCGTGAAGCCCGATGGCCTGATCCGCCAGACTGACGGGTCTTTTGGGGGCGCTGTACAATTCGTAATCGGTATCCGGGCTTTCAAGCAGCAGGTCCAGTTCCTGCGCCACGATTTGTGAGTCACCATACATAAACGGAAGCTGACGGTTGCGCTGTGCCGCAAAAATAAAACGGGCACGTCCTTCGCGCCGGGCCTTTAATAAATCCGCAGTAATATCCGGATTGCAGCTCAGGTTGTATTCTCCGTTATCGTGTGCCACCAACTGGGCCAGAACGTTCACGCCGTTATCCAGAAGACAGGCTAGCGCATGCGAATAGTTGACCGGAATATAATGCTGTTGTGCTTTGGGGACGTTCAGCCATTGTCCGGCCAGAAGGAAAAACTCATTGACCACGATATTCTGAGGTAAGTTTCCTGTCCGTAATAATTTTGCATACGTCAGATCCGGATAATCGCCAAAAAGACGGTTGAAAGCGGGTTCAAAAAAACGGCGTTTGAGTTCACTGTTTAATCCGGGGCGCTCCAGAGTCAGTGCGGTGAAAATCTGTAAATGGATTGTACTGTCTTTTAAGGCGCGCCTAACCAGTGCATTGGCAATATGATTGGCTTTTCCAAGGCCAAGCGGCAGGGCGAGCTGAATTCGTTTGCCTGTCTGCTCGATAATGGCGCTCGCCAGCGTATCGGGACATGCGTGAATAACCGGTTTTTTTGTCACGAAGCAGTTATAAATTATAACGATTGCCAGCCCTGATCCGGTTTAAACCGCTCGTCATGTTGTTCGCACAGCTTCTCTAGGGCTGTGATAATTTCGTTCACGCCACGGGTGCGGGCGTAATGGATTGGACCGCCCCGGAAAGGCGCAAAACCGGTTGCAAAAATCATCGCGCCATCAAGGTGGTCGAGATCCCTGACGACTTCTCGACGGTAACATTCCACACAGGCGTCAAGCATAGGTAAAATAAGCCGATCGGTTACTTGATCATCGTTATTTTTGGCGGATTGTTTTTCCGAAGAATTTTCGCCACGTTGGGCTTTGCCGTCTTTCCACTGATAAAACCCTTCTCCGGTTTTTTTGCCGAGTTTCCCGTTCTCGGCTTTTTTGCGCACACTGCCAGGAATCTTGGCGACAGGTTTGTCCAGTGAATCGGCCAGCATGTCGGCCACATGGATACAAATATCCAGACCGATCTGATCGATCAGTTCTATCGGACCCATCGGCATGCCGAATTTTTTTGCAGTATCATCAATATGTGTCTTGTCGATACCTTCTTCGAGCATGATAATTGCTTCCAGCAAATATGGCGTCAAGGCGCGGTTAACCAGAAAACCGGGATAACTCGTTACCCGCACCGGAATTTTCCCTATGTCGCGGGTAAACGCAAGCATTCGTTCAACGACCTCTGCGCCGGTATTTTCATGACCGATCGCTTCGACCATGAGCATTTTGGATACCGGGTTGAAAAAATGCAAGCCCATAAAACGTGCGGGATTATTCAGGCAATCAGCGAGTTTTTCGATCAAAATACTCGAGGTATTGGTTGCTAGAATAGCATCGGGCTTGATGCCGGATTCAATGGCTTGATACAGCTTTTTTTTGATTTCAATTTTTTCCGGAACGGCTTCGATAATTAAGTCGGCGTTCTCCAGGCCGGTATTGCGCATATCCGAAATCAGACGGTCAAGCGCGTCGCGTGTCTCAGCATTGCTTTTGTGTTTGCTGTTACACAATTGCTCTGTGTTCTTGACAGCCTGCGCGATAGGTTCTGCCTTTTGATCTGATAATGTAACCTTCAGGCCTTGCATGGCGCACCAGCCTGCGATTTCGCCGCCCATTGAACCGGCGCCGATGACGTGAACATGTTGAATGCCGGCATGGTTTTTTGCCTGTCTTTTTAACGACTGGTGCAGAAAGAAAACGCGCACAAGATTGTTGGCGGTTTCGCTGACCATTAATCTGGCAAATGACTGGACCTCCGCTGCTTGCATTTTATGCGTATTGGCGCCATATTTTTCCCAAAGGTCTATCAGGGCATAAGGCGCCGGATAATTGGCGGATGGCGCTTTTTTTTCACTTTCGGCACGCATTTTTTTTGCCGCAAATTTACGGACGATTAGCGTATTCAAGATGTAGTTGCCGAATCCGCGCCTGCGTTTCTTGATGCCTTTTCCGATTGCTGCGCGCACGGCATTTTCAATATGGCGGCGTTCGACCAGATCGTCAATCAATCCCCGTTTTCTGGCTTGTTTGTCATGCGCTGATTTTCCGGTAAGCATCATGGTCATGGCTGTAATCGGATTGATTAAACGCGTCAAACGGTACGTGCCGCCCAGTCCGGGGTGTACGCCGAGACGAATTTCCGGAAAACCCATTTCCAATCCGTCCTTGATACCGATACGCTGCCGGCAAGCCAGTGCGAGCTCCAATCCACCACCGAGGCAGTGACCATGAATTACGGCAATGGTTGGCATATCCAGTGCTACAAGTTTGTCTAAAACGGCATGGCCGCGATGCAGCATGTCTGCCATGCCTGATTCATCGTGGTTTTTAAACGACTTAATATCAGCGCCTGCGCAGAATCCTTTGGGCTTGGCGGAATCGATTACCAGCGCCTTGGGTGGTTTCTTTTCAATATCGGCAAGTATTTCATCGAGTTCCTGAAGCACATCTTCAGATAATGTGTTGGCGCTGCTGTCCTTTTTGTCCAGTTGCAGCCAGAATATCCCGTCTTCATCAATCCGGGTGCGCCAGTTTGCTTTTTCTGATGTATACGATGGCGTGCTATGACGCATGTTTTCAACGTGTGGGAGTACATCAACTTTCATGTTTTATACCTTTTCTATTAGCATCGCGCCGCCCTGTCCGCCGCCGATGCATTCTGTAGCGATACCGGTTTTTTTATCCAGACGGTGCATTGCATTGACCAGATGCAAAACGATGCGGTTACCGCTGGTACCGACAGGGTGCCCCAATCCGATTGCGCCGCCATCTACGTTGAGATTGGCCTGATTGATCTCGCCCATTGGCTGTTCGAGTCCCAGCACGTCTTTGCAGAAGTCCGCATCATTCCAGGCTTTCAGGCAGGCCAGTACCTGTGCTGCGAATGCCTCGTTAATCTCCCACAAATCAACATTGTCAAACGTGAGTTGGTGACGTTTCATAATGGCCGTCGACGATAAAACAGGGCCAAGCCCCATGATGGAAGGGCTAAGCGCCGACCATTCGCTGTCTTTAATGACTGCCCTGGGTTTCAGCTTATACCGATTGACCGCGTCTTCTGAAGCGAGAATGACCCATGACGCTCCATCGGTAATTTGCGAACTGTTGCCGGGCGTGACTTTTCCATGTGGCGGCTCAAAGGCGGGCGAGAGTTTTGCCAGTTTTTCAAGCGAGGAATCCGGGCGTACGCCATCATCATGTTCATAAACCTGCCCGTAATTACTGAATGCGGGTTCAACTTCGTTCTTCAGGAATCCTTCCTGTTGCGCCCGGTGCAGCCGGGAATGGCTGGTTACCGCATATTCATCAGCCTGACGGCGCGTTATATCGAACAGGTATGCCAGCTTCTCAGCCGTTTGACCCATGTTCATTTCGACGACAGGGTCAGTCAAGCCGCGCAGCAAGCCGATGACGGGCTTGAAATACCCTGGTTTGAAGGCAGCCAGGGCTTTCATTTTTTTGACAAATGAACTGGTCCGGTTTAACGTGGCAAACCATTCAACGGCCTGTTGCCTGAAAAGCAGCGGTGCGTGACTTAACGCTTCCGCACCGCCAGCCAGTATCAAGTCGGAGTCACCCGCGCGGATGTATTTATACGCGGTATCGATGGACTGCATTCCTGAACCGCAATTGATCTGTACGGTGAATGCCGGCATGCTGTCACCCATACCCAGGCGCAGCGCGGCAATACGAGCGGGGTTCATTTCTTCCGAGATAACGTTGACACAGCCCAGTATCACCTGATCGAAATCGCTGGGATGAAAGGGCTGGCGCAGCAGTAGCGGACGGCCGCACTGCACGGCAAGATCCACCGGTGTGAACGGTCCCGGTTTGCCCCGCGCTTTGATAAATGGCGTACGGGTACCGTCGATGATATAAACCGGACGCCCGGGTAATGCTTGTACTTCTTCATTGTGTTGATGTGATGTTGTCTGAGCCATGGCTATTCCTCTTGAATTTCCGCGAATGCACCGGCGTCAAAATCATCCACTGCAATCACCTGTGCAACAGTTTCTTCGGCCGTTTTGAGTTTTTCGGCTTCGCTATTTGACACAATGTTGCGCTCGAGCGCCTGTTCGATATTGTAGATACGTGCGTTTTTCATTTTTTCCGTTAACGGGCTGTTTTCGTCAACCATTCTGAAGGCCTTTTCCAGAATCGACACGGCGCTGTGTTCATCGCCGGTATGCAGGCCGTCAGTCAGGCGTTCGCGTTGTGCGGTTGGTGCAAGCAACAGTTCTGCGCATTGCTTGATCAGATTGTCCGAAGGGCCGTAGGCATGTGGGCCCAATGGCAGGGTGATAAAACGGGCCAGCCAGGCCATGGGCCGGTTTGGCAGATTCTTGAAAACAGCGTCGAGCCGGTTTTCAATAACGGTAAAACTTTCCTGTACACAGTATTCAACCAGTGGCAGGTCTTCGTTTTTTTCACCGTCATCCTGCCACCGCTTCAACACAGCGGAAAGAAAATAAAGCTCCGACAGAATATCGCCCAGACGCGCTGATAGCATTTCCTTGCGTTTTAATGTTCCACCCAGAACCAAGAAGGCAAAATCGGCAACCAGGGCAAAAGCAGCTGAGTAGCGGCTTAATTGTTTATAGTAGGGCAATAGCCGGGTGGGAGCGGAAGGTACAGGCGCATATTTCCCTTTTGTCCAGCTGCGCAGCCATGCGCGGCCAAAGGTTTTAAAGCTGTGTCCAATATGTCCCCAGAATGCCTTGTCGAATTCAGCAAGCGCTTTTTTCTGATCCGGTTCTTCCAGCGCCAGTATTTCCTTTAACAGCCATGGGTGGCAGCGGATAGCGCCTTGTCCGAAGATAATCATGTTGCGCGTCAGAATATTTGCGCCTTCAACCGTGATGCCGACAGGCACTGCACGGTATAAATTACCGAGGTAGTTGGACGGACCATCAATCACGGCTTTGCCGGCATGCACGTCCATGGCGTCATTAACTGCGTCGCGCATACGGTACGTCGTATGTGCTTTCATGATCGCGGAAATCACGGCAAGCTTATAACCCTGATCAAGTCCGGCACAAGTTAATTGCCGCGCAGCATCAAGCAAATAAGCGTTGGCAGCCAGTTTGCCAAGGCGGGCCTGTACGCCCTCGAATTTGCCGATCGGAATATGAAACTGCTGTCTGATGCGTGCGTAAGCACCTGTGGTGCGCGCTGAAAAGGCCGTTGCAGCGGCTGCGAGTGATGGAAGTGATATCCCGCGCCCGGCGGCAAGCGCTTCCATCAGCATTTTCCAGCCCTGGCCGATCTGCTGTGTTCCGCCAATGACGAAATCCAGCGGAACAAATACATCTTTACCCCAATTGGGGCCATTCTGAAACATTTGATAGCATGGCAGATGACGGCGGCCGATATTAATACCGTCCAGCCTGGTAGGGATCAATGCCACCGTAATGCCGAGTGTTTCCTGGTCGCCAATCAGATGTTCCGGATCATACAGTTTAAAAGCCAGGCCCAGTACGGTTGCCACGGGTCCAAGTGTAATATAACGCTTATGCCAGTTCAGACGGATGCCGATAATTTCTTCGCCTTCAAAAATGCCTCTGCAAATGACGCCACTGTCATCCATAGAAGAAGCATCCGAGCCTGCCTGCGGACTGGTAAGTCCGAAGCAGGGGATTTCCGTACCGTTTGCCAGCCTGGGTAACCAGTAGTCCTGCTGTGCCTTAGTGCCAAATTCCATGAGTAATTCACCCGGACCGAGCGAGTTAGGCACCATAACTGTAACTGCCGCCACCACAGAGCGGCTGGCGATTTTACGAATAACCTGTGAGTTGGCGTAGGCCGAAAACCCGAGCCCGCCATACTGTCGCGGAATAATCATCGCAAAAAACTGGTGGGTGCGGATGAAATCCCAGATCTCGGGCGGCAGATCTTTATGTTTCCAGTTTATTTCCCAGTCATTCAACATGCAGCACAGTTCTTCGACCGGACCATTCAGAAATGCCTGTTCTTCTTGCGAAAGCTGCGCAGGGGGCGTCTGCATCAGTTTTAACCAGTCTGGATTGCCGGTAAACAGTTCTGCGTCCCACCACACATCACCGGCTTCGAGCGCCTCACGCTCAGTTTCGGATATGCCCGGTAAAGCTTTGCGCATACGTTTCAGAATAGGTCTGGTCAGAAGATAACGGCGCAATGTCGTGAGCATAAAGTATCCTTGTTTACACGCGCTTGCAGCGCATTGCTGTATTTATTTGCGTTGAGTGCGAGCGTTGCCTGTCAGTATAGATTGATTGACACTGGAAAAAAATAAATCATTGCTTCTATTCTGCGGTACAAGGGCGGCTGCGTCAAATATCGATTTTTTTACAAGTCTTTTTGGTTTCTATACAACAAACAACAACACCCAGGCACCCATAATCGCCATCATTGCATTTTCGGAAAAACTGACGATGCCTAGCGGTACGTTTGAATTGCCGCCAACACAGGCGCAGTTCAGGTCGGTTTTATCGATATACACAGCTTTGAAAACCGAGATGCCGCCGGCAATACCAACAAACAAGGATACCCATCCAGTAATATGCAGATACTGCGGTGTCAGAAAACCAAGCCCGGCAATCAGTTCGGCAAAAGGATAGACTTTCCCATAAACGGGTATGCGCTGCGTGATCAGATCGTATTTTTTAAATCCCGTGACAAAGCTGTTCAAATCCATCAGTTTCAGGCACGCCAGTAAACATAAGGCATAGCCCATGAAGCTGTACATGATGCTTTCGGTCGATAACGCCATCAGCAGTGCGATACCGAATACGGCAATAACAGGAATGTAGGACGTTTCTTCGGAATCAGAATCGTCGGTGTCTATATCATAGTAATCAGCCAGTTCGGTATAGCCGCCAATGCGCTCGCTGTTCAAGAAAATCTGCGGTGTTGTTTCAACATTCCACTTCGCCTTAAAAGCATTTTCATCAGCTGTAGATGTAAAGATATGGTCCTGAAATTCAATGTCTCTTTCTTGAAGTAGCTTCACAGCTTTTTTGCCCCACGGGCAGTCGCTACGGCGAAAAATTTCATTTGATTGTTGTTGATTCATGGCTGCTCCTTGTTTTTTGTGTGAATCGATACGGACTTAAAAGTTCCTGCCGGGGGAGGAAGAGGGGCCGGTGATTAAACGATACAAGAAATATTAAGTTTCTTCTGATTCCAATATCCTGCGATTGTTTGCAAATTCAGGCGAATGATATGTTAATGTTTACTTTTTTATAACATATTTAAATGAATCAATGAGAAATAGACTATTTATCTCGAAGTTATTTTCTGGCCTGCTGGTATGGAGTTTGCCATTTTTATTTATTGCGATACCGTTGATTTCCGCCAGCGCCAGTGCGGCGGGTTTTATTGCTGAGGATTTTGTGCTATCGGATACCGAAAAAGAAAAACGCGTGGGTGAAGCGTATTACCGTGCCGATCAGCAATGGATGGTTTATCAGGCGGAAGTGGCTGATGAGAATCCCTTTTATCAAATTTATCTGAAGCATCTGGAAAGCGGTAATATCCAACGGGTGTCTCCCGGTATCGGTAAAACGACATGTTCCTGGGTTCATCCTTCGAAAAACAAGGTGCTGTTCTCTTCAACCCATGAAGATCCGGACGCCAAAAGCAAAATGACGGCGGAACTGGAGCGCAGAAAATCGGGCGAACGAAAGTCTTATGCCTGGGATTATGATGAACATTACGATATTTATGAAACCGATTTGGAAGGAAACAATATCAAAAACCTGACCAACATCTTGGGTTACGATGCAGAGGCGTCCTGGTCTCCAGACGGCAGATATATAGCGTTTGCATCCAACCGCCGCGCCTACACGGAAAAACTGACTGAAACAGAAGCCGAATTGTTCAAGAAAGATCCGTCTTCGATGATCGATATTTACATCATGGAGGCCGACGGCTCAAATGTGAAACGACTCACTCATACCAATGTGTATGACGGCGGACCGTTTTTCAGCCCGGATGGTAAACGCATCGTATGGCGGCGTTTCTCTGCAAACGGCAGAGAAGCCGAAGTATTCACCATGAATATTGACGGCACCGACCAAAAACAGATAACGCATCTGAACGCGCTGTCGTGGGCGCCTTTTTACCATCCATCGAACGCATATATTATTTTCTCGACAAATATACACGGGCATCGCAATTTTGAACTGTACATCGTAGACGTTGACGGCGAAAAAGAGCCTGTACGTGTTACCGACAAGCCGGGATTTGACGGCCTGCCCGTTTTCACGCCGGACGGTAACTATCTGACCTGGACCAGTGATCGTGTACCAACCAAGAAGGGCCATTTGTTTCATGGCAAATGGAATCATGAAAAAGCGATGCAAAGCCTGTCGCTGGATTAATTGTGACAATCGGCTGGCCGTTGACGGATAGATCGGAAAGCTCGCTATTGCACGCAATGCAAAATTGATGACGTCCTGCGTCATTAAGGAGTGCGAATTGAAGCGTGTTTTTACAGTCTGCCGGTAACCGTTACAGTCCATGCAGCCGGATTTGCTTACAGGCGCATTATTCCTGCTTCTGCCGCCGTTGCTTTCCCTGATCAACAGCGCTTCGTAATGCGGCCAGTTTTTGCGCAAGCATTGCGTTTTTTTCATTCGTGGCGATAGGGTTCTGACGGCTGGCGGCGGCCGAGGATGTAGATACCGGTACTTCTTCATCGCCGGATACCGTTTTTCTGCCGCGTTTTGTGGTAATGACGCGCAGTGAAAGTAACAGAATAAGAGCAACTAATATTCCAGCTGAGGCAGGTATCAAATACGGTGTAAAGGGAGAAATGAAAGCCCGCCAAAACTCTATATCGAAAAACGAACTGGTTTTTTCTTGATAAGGAGATATTGCTGCCGAACCCGCCGCGCTCTGGCTGGACTCAGCCGTGTCGATTTTTGCAGCGCTGCCTTGATTAACCGGGCCGTCTTCAATTTGGATGGTCTGAATCAACTCATGCTGCTTCATGACGGCAGAATTGAGTGCGGCAATTTTTTGCTCCAGCCGTGCAATACGATCGTTCAAAGCCGCGATCATTTCGGCTTCTTTTGCGGCTTGCTGCTCCAGCGCGGCAATCGTATTTAGCAATTGCGCGTTAGAAGCCGGTATGGCTGGAGAATCGGGATGCGGTTGCGGCGCTGTATCGCTGGATACAGAACCGGCAAATAACAACACAGGAAAAAAAATCAAAATTGTTTTTAATCGGATGTGCTGCATTTAATATGAAAAAATTGCCGTAAACTGAATTTTACTCGCAAAACGTTTTAATGGCCGCGTTGGTTTCATCAATTTTCTGTTGGCGCAGATTGTCGTCAGCATACACCAGCCCACCCTTGCCATCTGGGATGCGTAACCGGGGCGATTCCAAAAATACTCTTAATCTGCTCTGGGCGTCAACACATTTTTTTTGATTTTCTGCTGCTGCTATTTTCTGTTGTGCATCTTTTTTCAGTCTTTCCTGACGGCGTTTATCGTATTCAAGCCTTTGCTCAGTCAGAGCATCAGCCATGCCGGTATCAGTATTGTCCGATGTGTTGACAGTGGATACAGGTGCGGGTGATGCATGAATCTTGACTCTTTGTTCTTTTTGGACGTTGTCGGATGGTGGTGGCTGGTCAGAGTATTGGGTTTTACCATGCTCATCAATCCATTTGTAGAGTTGAGCCGATACTGGCAAACTGAGCGGCAACAGCCATACTATGAGTACTAGGTAACGCATTTTTTCTCCAGAAATTGATGGGTCAATCATATGAAACGACTGGCATTGACAATATTCATTACGGATTAATCCGTCATAAAATAAGCATTTAAGCGGTAATAATTTGAGAAACATACTGTCTGATGGTTGAATTGCTGCAAAAATTGCTCGTGATTTGGATATAATACCGCTTTGCACAGGACTGATATTTCGTATGCAATTAATTCAAGAAGAAGCGCTCACCTTCGATGATGTACTGCTGGTTCCCGCATATTCTGCAATCTTGCCGCGGGACGTCAGTCTTGCAACGCAGCTGACACGTACAATTTCGCTGAATATACCATTGGCGTCCGCAGCAATGGATACCGTTACCGAAGCAGGGCTGGCAATTGCCATTGCGCAGGAAGGCGGTATCGGCATTTTGCATAAGAACATGCCGATTGAAGCGCAAGCGGCGCAAGTAGCCAAAGTCAAACGTTTTGAAAGCGGCGTCGTTAAAGATCCGATTACAATTCATCAAAATATGACAGTGCGGGAAGTGCTGGAATTGATTCGCGCACACAAAATCTCAGGCCTGCCCGTCGTCAACGGAAAAAAAGTTGTCGGTATCGTAACCAATCGTGATCTGCGTTTTGAAACCAATTTTGACCAGCCAATTAAAAATATCATGACACCCAAAAAACGGCTGGTTACGGTCAGTGAAAATACCTCACGCGAAGAAGCCATGAATTTGCTGCATAAACATCGGCTTGAACGAGTACTGGTTGTCAACGAGCAGTTTGAATTAAAAGGACTGATAACAGTCAAGGATATCACCAAAATTTCAGAATATCCGCTTGCCTGCAAGGATGATCAGGAACGTCTGCGGGTTGGTGCGGCGATCGGCGTTGGCGAAGGCAGCGATGAACGCACCGATGCGCTGGTGCAAGCGGGTGTTGATGTGGTTGTCGTGGATACCGCGCATGGTCATTCACAAAGTGTTCTCGAGCGTATAAGCTGGATCAAACGGCGTTATCCGGAAATTCAGGTTATCGGTGGCAACGTAGCCACTGCGGATGCGGCGCGGGCGCTGGTGGATTGCGGCGCTGATGCAGTCAAGGCTGGCATCGGGCCAGGCTCGATTTGTACAACGCGCGTCGTAGCCGGTGTCGGCATGCCGCAAATCACTGCAATCCATAACGTTTCCGAGGCGCTCCATGGCACAGAGGTGCCGGTTATCGCTGACGGCGGTATCCGCTATTCGGGTGATATCGCCAAGGCGCTGGCAGCCGGTGCCAATCTGGTAATGCTGGGTGGCCTGCTGGCCGGCACCACCGAATCGCCCGGTGAAATTGAGTTGTATCAGGGGCGCTCCTATAAAACTTACCGTGGTATGGGTTCGCTTTCAGCCATGCAGCAGGGTTCCAGTGACCGTTATTTTCAAGAAAAGGAGCAAAAAAACAATGAAAAACTGGTTCCTGAGGGTGTCGAGGGGCGTGTGCCGTTTAAAGGCAGCACTGCTCTGGTCATTCATCAACTTATGGGCGGTGTGCGTTCAAGTATGGGCTATCTGGGGTGTTCGAGTATTGCAGAAATGCATGACAAAGCTGAATTTGTACAGATTACCGCTGCGGGTGTGCGCGAGTCACATGTTCATGATGTCCAGATTACAAAAGAAGCGCCCAATTATCATATCAAGTAGAACCGGTTTTTATGCATCAGAAAATTCTCATTCTGGACTTCGGTTCCCAGTATACGCAGTTGATTGCCCGCCGTGTACGTGAAGCGGGCGTGTATTGCGAGTTGCACCCTTATGACGTAACTTACGAATTTATAGAGCAGTTTTCTCCCAATGGGATTATTTTGTCAGGCGGACCGGCTTCCGTGGTTGAAATAGAAACGCCACGAGTGCCGCAGGTCGTATTCGAACTCGGTGTGCCCGTTTTGGGAATCTGCTATGGCATGCAGGCGATGGCTGCTCAACTTGGCGGCGTCGTTGAAAATGCGGTTGTCCGTGAATTCGGGTATGCCGAGATTACAGCCACAGGTAGCGGGGCATTATTAAGAGACATTCAGGATCGCATTGATGCGCAGGACCGACAGATACTGGATGTCTGGATGAGCCACGGTGATAAAGTCGAAACGCTGCCGCCGGGTTTTCAGATGATGGCGTTTAATGCGGCAGCTCCGATTGCTGCGATGGCCGACGAACAACGCCGTTTTTATGGCATTCAGTTTCATCCGGAAGTGACGCACACGCTACAGGGAAAAGCGATCATTGACCGTTTTTTGCATGATATCTGCAATCTTGGCCGTGACTGGAATATGCCCGATTATGTCGAGGAAGCGGTGAGCAGGATTCGTGCGACCGTGGGGCATGCGGGCGTGATTCTGGGTTTGTCGGGTGGGGTGGATTCTTCGGTTGCCGCGGCGTTGATCCACAAGGCAGTTGGCGATCAACTGACATGCGTGTTCGTGGACAACGGACTGCTGCGCGCCAGCGAAGCCAGACAGGTCATGGACACATTCGCCAATCATCTCGCGGTGAGAGTGATTCACGTGGACGCCAGCCGGATTTTTTTCGAACGTCTGAAAGGTGTTATCGATCCAGAAGAAAAACGGCGCATCATCGGCCGTGAATTTGTCGAGGTTTTCCAGGCTGAAGCAGCTAAAATAACCGATGCGCAATGGCTGGCCCAGGGTACGATTTATCCCGATGTGATTGAATCGGCAGGCGGAAAAACCAAAAAAGCGAACACCATCAAATCGCACCATAATGTCGGCGGCTTGCCGGAAACGCTTCATTTGAAACTGCTTGAGCCGTTGCGCGAACTGTTCAAGGATGAAGTGCGCGAACTCGGTCTGGCACTCGGGCTACCGCGCGATATGGTCAATCGCCATCCTTTTCCTGGTCCGGGATTGGGGGTGCGGATTCTTGGCGAAGTGAAATATGAATATGCCGAGTTACTCAGGCATGCTGACCAGATTTTCATTGAAGAACTGCAACATTCCGGGTGGTATCAAAAAACTTCTCAGGCGTTTGCTGTTTTTGTACCGGTGAAATCGGTTGGCGTCATGGGAGATGGCCGCACCTATGAATATGTAATCGCTTTGCGCGCAGTGCAAACACTGGATTTCATGACAGCCAACTGGGCTGAATTGCCGTATTCATTGCTCGGAAAGGTCTCGAGCCGCATCATTAACGAAATCCGGGGCATCAACCGGGTCGTGTATGATATCTCGGGAAAGCCACCGGCTACGATTGAGTGGGAATGATTCCACGTCTGGCACTGGCTGGCACCTGCAGGCATCAAACAACACATAACCTATTGTATTAAATAGATTACCCCCGTTTTTGTCTGGCATCTGCTGGCACTGGCTGGCACCTCCAAGCAAACTTTTTTCATGGTATAAATCATGGTATCGTTGCCCTCAAGATCAGGGCTTTGACAAAATACCATGCCATGTTTTCCAAGCCATTCATGGTATTAAAATCAGTCAAGTCATTGATATAAAACAAAAAATAACCTAATTACCATGCCATAAAAAATCATGGTATTTTTGGCCCCACGGAGCCCCTTATCATGCTGACCGATACCAAGCTGCGCAATTTGAAGCCCCAGGACAAACTCTACAAAGTGAACGACCGCGATGGACTCTATGTGGCGGTGACACCAGCAGGAGGTATCTCCTTCAGATACAACTACGCGATCAGCGGTCGACAGGAGACCTTGACGATAGGCCGGTATGGCAAGCGTGGCGTCACGCTTGCAGAAGCACGGGAACGACTCAGCGAAGCAAAGAAGATGATCGCGGCCGGGTACTGGTTGGCGGCACCGGTACCGGAAAAACGCACCTGGCTATTGCCATCGGCACATCAGGCATTCAGCATCATAATAAAAAAGTGCGCTTCTTCAGCGCCGTTGACCTGGTCAATAGACTGGAGCAGGAAAAATCCGCTGGCAAACAAGGCAGGCTTGCCCTGC
>NZ_FOGH01000127.1 GCF_900111165.1 Nitrosomonas sp. Nm51 | reverse complement strand
TCTATGATCTTAGCAACCACGCCTGCGCCAACTGTTCTGCCGCCTTCACGGATCGCAAACCGCAGCCCTTCGTCCATTGCAATCGGCGCAATCAGATTTACCGTCACCGACACATTGTCCCCAGGCATCACCATCTCCGTCCCCGCAGGCAATTCAATTGATCCAGTCACATCCGTCGTCCTGAAATAAAATTGTGGACGGTATCCAGGAAAAAACGGCGTATGCCTGCCGCCCTCCTCTTTACTCAGCACATAAATCTCCGCCGTGAATTTCGTATGCGGTGAAATACTGCCCGGCTTCGCCAATACCTGACCGCGCTCTACTTCCTCTCGCTTGGTACCGCGCAACAGAACGCCCACATTGTCCCCCGCCTGACCCTGATCCAACAGCTTCCGGAACATTTCCACACCCGTGCATACCGTCTTCAGCGTTGGCTTCAAACCAACAATCTCAATCTCCTCACCCACCTTGATAACGCCCCTCTCCACACGACCCGTCACCACCGTTCCACGGCCCGATATCGAAAACACGTCTTCTACCGGCATGATGAAAGCACCATCTATCGCTCTCTCAGGCTCAGGTATATAACTATCCAGCGCTTCCGCCAGTTTTAAAATCGAGGGCTCCCCAATCTCACCCTGATCACCCTCCAGCGCCTTCAGCGCCGAGCCAACTATGATCGGCGTATCATCGCCAGGAAAATCATATTTCGACAGCAACTCGCGTATCTCCATCTCCACCAGTTCCAACAGCTCGGCGTCATCAACCATGTCGGCCTTGTTCATGTACACAATGATATAAGGCACACCCACTTGACGCGCCAGCAAAATATGCTCCCTGGTCTGCGGCATCGGTCCATCCGCAGCCGACACAACCAGGATCGCACCATCCATCTGCGCCGCACCCGTAATCATGTTCTTTACATAGTCAGCATGTCCCGGACAGTCTACATGCGCATAGTGCCGCTTCTCCGTCTCATATTCCACATGCGCCGTATTGATGGTAATTCCCCGAGAACGCTCTTCCGGCGCAGAATCAATCTGATCATAACTCTTCGACTCCCCGCCAAACTTCGACGTCAAAATTGTCGTGATCGCCGCCGTCAGCGTCGTCTTACCATGATCCACATGCCCTATCGTCCCAACATTTACATGCGGTTTCGAACGTTCAAACTTGCTCTTTGCCATGACCTGT
>NZ_FOGH01000025.1 GCF_900111165.1 Nitrosomonas sp. Nm51 | reverse complement strand
GATTGAAATACCATCAGCGTAATGCAGCAACACTTGAGCCCTTTGGATTTCTCGCAACGGAGCCTTGCGGGCCTTGCTTATTTGTTCAAGTTTGCTCCGTTGACCGGCCGACAAAGACAATTCAGCGCGCTGTGTTTTTCGAGCCATGACACCCTCCTGGTTTTTATTTGAGAATAGCCTGAAAAAGACAACTTGTAAATATTTTATTGAAACACTATACTAGTTAATACATGTAAACAGATAGCCAGCTATTCAAACCGCGCGACGAAATATGATGCCCAGACCGGCAAGCCCCAGACCGAATATTGCAAGTACGGACGGCTCGGATACATAGTGTATAGAATCCGGTTTAAAGATAATCACAGGCGCAAAATTAGCGGGCTTCGAGTGATCAGGATTAACCGTACCGCTTGGATGATACCTGGTTAACTGGTTTGTTGGCGCATGCTGATTTATATCCGGATATATAGAATTCGGAATGGGACCAAAGAAGTTCTGTGGGTCAGATTCAGCAACTGATAAATTTTTGCCCGTATTACCTGGCAGCTTTGGGGTAGATATATTTGGCTGCCGTCTGTTGCCCGGCTTTTCGCTACTCACACCGGCATTCAACAAACTTTTCTTTGCAGTAACCGGAGCAATGTTTTGTTTGGAGCCACCGCTGGCACCAAAAGAACTATTGTTTGAAATCACCTGGCTGATATTATCAATAGCATCGCCAGGATCGTTTGTTGAAGCAAAACCAGTATCACCGAAGGTATCTAACCACCCCTGATCCGCAGAGCTTGTAACGATTTTTTTATTAAATTCACTATTGGAAAAAGTTTTTGGAGCTGGAGCAAAGTTTTGCAAGCGGCTGTGAGAATCCGCTGATGAAGTGGGCAGCACAGGTTTATCAATAAGCCGCTGATCTCCGCCAACCGGCCTTGTGGCAGCCGGAGTTCCGCCGTAGCCGCCTCCGCCACCATTATTTACATTAGGCGATCTGTACGGCAGACTATTACTTTTAGCAGGCGCGTTAACCCTTGCAACACTTGTGGAGCCATAATTTGAACTACTCATGCTCCATGTTTTGCTGCGAGCAAGCTGATCGTTTGTAGCAACAATCAGATTGCCGGTTTCATTGTTTGACACTGACCGCGCAGCAACAGCCATTTTTATCGGCGCAGTCAAATCGTCGGCAATATTGCGTTGTGTATCAACACCGACAGACCCGGATATTTCAATATTTACCGGCTGAACTGAATCATTCACCGGTATGACAATTGAGTTTTCAGTTTCATTGGAATCTCTTTCAACCGCATTGTCTGTCGATTGAATACCGGGTTTGCTAGCAGGTTTCAATGGCGCGGCTGAAGGTGGCGCGGTGTCGTCCAATCCTACAAAAAGCAAACAAACCGTTATTGCCAGCAAGCCGGCAGGCAATATTTTAAATAAACGTTTGTTGATCATAATAAATCTTCCTTGTGTATATACACATAAGTATTTATTACTTATAAAGCAAGTATTATGCCAACAAAGCTATATTATTGATAAACAATAGATAATTTTTAGGCCGTACAATTATATTGAGGATAATGTAAGAAATCTTGACATTATCGCGAATTTGTGATCAAAATTATGTAAAAAGCTTAAGCTGGGATTGAGCCACTACCGGTCAACAAACTCAAACGTTGATTCGCCATCATCCCGGTATTGAAATGATAATAGCTTGCTTGATCAATACAAAAACATGCAAAACGCCTTGACGTTTTTTCGGGTATCTGAAAACTTTTGTTGATGGTTCCGACTGCCAGACCGCTTAATCCCGTGAACGGTCAATCCTGAAGCTGGCCACAAAAGGCAGATGATCCGACACATCTGCTCTAAAAGCTTCCCGACCAATATCCATTGCCCAGTGCATGGGAAAAACACGAAGACTTCCACGGATATATTCAGTGCTGAAATTTCGACTTATAGCAAATCCATCCAGTAAATTCGCTCTTCCTTTGGGCAGGATGTGTGAAATTCCATCCTGCGAATCCCATGAGGATATAAAATCCATGAGATCATCACCGCCAAGGTGGTGAAAATTAGATACATCCTGACCAGGAATCATATTAAAGTCGCCCAGAAGCAAAATGTCTTCCCTGCTGGCTGCACGCTGCCGTGTGATATACGCGCCGATGATTTTGCACTGGTCATCCCTGAACTGCTGCTCTGCCTTGCCGCGCCCCGACTTCAGATGCACAGCAATTAACTGAAAATCAAATTTTCCAATTGTTACATTGGCTATATAAGCTTTACGTTTATCGGAAACACCCAAATCAGATCCATCCAGCAAACGGGGATTATCGACAACCACGCCATCTTTATACAGAAACCCGATTTTTAACCTGCTGGTTTGCGGAATGATCGAAGCATGGTAATCGATACCCTTTTTCAATAGCCGTTGCCGCAGATATTGCAGAGCGCTCTCGGGGTTGATTTCCACTAAAACCACTACTTCCGCGTCCAGCAGCCCAAGCCCCTCAGCCTGCCTGTCAAGCCGGTCATCGGTCAAACCGTGATAACCCGCCAGATTCCAGCAAGCAATCTTTGCCGTCGATTGAGTAAATGCAGCCATCAGTCATTCGATCCTGTGATGTTTCTTAAAGCAAACACCTTGATACCAAAATTAAATTTTACCTAATTCTCCACGCCAACCGAATCTGACTCCATGTATGTAGGCAGAACTTGAACTCTCCCTACACAGCCCATGTGTTAGTTGTCAGGCGCAAAGCAATATAGCGGTAAAGAAAACCTAAAAATTGCGCCGCGAAAATTTAACATGAGTCATTTTATTTCAGTAATACAGTTTGGGCGGACTCAGGACTGGCTAATTACAGAGGATAAGACCGAATAATCACTGCGGGTTTTCATCGTTTCGATCAAACCCGGCAATCCTGTTCCACCAAACCAGCAGACAATCAAGTAGGATTGCAACAATGGATCATGGTTTTATTATTCAATAGCGTATTGAAATTTATAGTAACAATTCCGGTTAAATCAGGCCTCTTCTTGTATGGCAATTAACAGAACAGCAGTGCGATTTGATGTTACAAATAATGGTCATTACACCAAAAAAATTACCGCCCGTCTGCTCAGAATTTTTCAGGATCATAAGGCGTTGGCTGCTTACTGACATCAGCCTGACGAATTATTTGCACCCGATAACCAAATGGGTCTCTGAAATCGCACTCAAAATCAGGATAAAACTTGAGATCCCATTTTTCGGCGCGCTCGCGAACGGCTTCAAGGTCATCCACCACAACACCCCAGTGGCCGTCCTTCGGCGTATCCGGATTAATGGATGAATCCTCGAATAACGCCAGAAAGTCAAACCGTCCGTTCAAATCCAGCATCGCTGCCTTGCCGCTCCGTTTCATAACGTTTACGCCCAATATATCTTTGTAAAACGCAATGGCTTTTTCCAGGTCGTTGACGTCCAGTGCAACATGATTGATTCCATAAACTTGTACCATAATTTTCGCGCTCCAGGAAAAGTATCAGTTACAAAAACATGTTATACAGTTTAACCGTTTGACTTATTTGTTGCCAATCGCGTAATTGTTCAGCGAATTTTATCTGTCAATCAGTCTCTGAGATAAAATTGGGCGATTTACCTGCGAAGAGTAGTGCGAGCGTTTCAGAAGCAGAAACATCATTAGAGCCCGCTAACGATACCAATTGAGCATGACGATTTTTCGGCAAAATAGCAGATGAGCAGATGCTCTGATTGATTTCACTTTTTTGTTGACAACAGGAACCCTCCAAAATAAGTCAGATTTTTGGTGCATATTGCACCATCACCTAGAAAAATGATAGATGCGGCGCATAGATTCCCACTTCTTTTCGAAGCTTCCCTTTTTCCCTATGGCGGCCATTATGCAGAAGTTGAAGTGATTCATAACGGCATGTGGCGTACGGGTTTGGCTTTTTATGCTGCCGGCTTCCTGCTTGATCTCTTTGAAACCGGCCCCGATTTTCCAGCGATCGCCATAGTATTCGATGATCTGCTCGATGGACAGATCAAGATCGGTGGTAAATACAGCGTGGTCAAAGAACGACGCGCAACCGAAAATCTTTTTGCCGATTTTTGGATTGATGAAATCATCCAAGGCCCCGATACACGCACAATCCTGATCGAGACGGGAGACCACAAACTCTCCGAGCCGGACAGCCTGCGTTGATTGGAATCGCTTTATCCGAACCGTTAGCCGCACTTCCTGCAAAACAAACACAGGCGGCGAATGCTGATCGGCACTGTTTGCATCTGAAAATGGTTAGCGTTAACAGGCAAGCGCATAACAATTCGGGGGCTGCATCTTTATCAGAAAATAAACATGCACCCCCGTTATTACAAAATTGAAATATAGAATGTGCGAAACCAGGATCTACCTCCGCACATTATCAGCCAACCGTGTAATTACCCTTCACCACGGTTGCGACGCAAAGCCGCGATTGAAAGTAATCCCAAAGTGAAAAGCGCCAGTGAAGCGGGCTCTGATACTGGGTTCGTTTGTGTTTCGATCCGCAGTTTTTGCTTAACGCCAGCTTCAAAAGCTGTAAAATCGGTTGCATGCAATGAAAAGCCATTACTGGTAATTACATTGTTGTTGTAGAAAGTATTGATACTGGTTGATCCAATCGTGATGCCGTTCACGGTAATCCCTGCTGCTTCCGCCGCATTGCGTGCAGCCTGGGTGGAGAATGCATTTGAAGTACCGTCTCCCGAAACATCCATGATCAGATTGGTGCTTTCAAAACCGTTATCTGCAAGTAACGTACTGCTTGACTTATTCATACCGTCAAAAATGTCTGTTAGTCCATTACCGGGACGGGCAAAGTTATCAAGCGTATCGGCAAACGCGTTTATACTGGCGACAGAATTCAACAAGGTGTAGGAATCCAGACTGGTGGTAAACGCACTTGATGCAAAAAATACCGCGTTTACGGCAATTGCGCCATGCGTGCCATTGAGAATATTGCTTTGAACTGCAGAATCACGGAAGGCATTGGCATAGCCATCCATCATCAGATTGTATTCACTGGTATCTACACTGCCTGAAATATCAATAACCAGCGATAATTCCGAATCTACAAGTACAGCTGAAGCAAATGAAGAACTCAATAACAATGGTATTGACGCCAGGGCACTTTTAGTTGTTTTTTTCATAATTATATTACCTCTTTTTATAGTTTTAAAAATTCAGTTTTACTGATCGTACAAAGTACAATCAAACCTAAGCAAAAACCATGCCTATTTAATTTAACTATAAAAATCAATAATATAATAAAACAAAAATTTTTCCTGCAAGTAAGCCGTAAGAAAAAACGACACCTGAATATGAAAACGGCAATAAAATCAAGCGTCGCGATACAATCAGAATTCAGTGACTGCTTTAGGTCGCTTTGAAGCGGTTTATGATTAACTCCGCAGATTGTCTGACCGGCTATGTTTAACCAATAATTACGCAGTTTAATTTACGGACCCAGAAAATAGTGGAAAAATTTCCGTACTGCCTTATTGTTTTTATAAATCCCGTCAGTTCCAAATCACCGAACTCTTCACCAGCAAACACATCAGCGTCATTTTCAACAATCAGTTGCCTGTGTAAATTGTCCTTTTCACTTATGCCTTACTTCTTTCATCTGATAATTCCGCTATTGCCCGGAGTCTTTTACATTACCCGATAATCCGCCAGCAGTCTGAATTCTTCTCCCGGCGCAATCCCGATTACGTCATTGGCCGCATTCGTGGCTTCAACGCAAATAAACCGGCGGTAGTCGGCGTCTTCAAGATCGGCCATTTCTTTTGAAATTTTTTCCCAGGGATTCCACACCACGGCGGTTTTGTTCCCTTGCGAAAGAATCTGGATACAGCGGTCAAGCGCTTTGTCGTCGATGATCAGGGTGTTACTGACATGCCGATAAATGCGGTCGACTTCGGCAGCGATGGTGACTTCGCCCGCCTGCTTTTTTTCTATGCTGTTATCGATCTTGTCGATATAGGGACAATTCTGCAGTCCGAGCACGCTGGTTTGGCTGATGTCGCCGATATTAAAATACGTATGAAATCCTTGAGTGATGCTGAATAAGTCGGCACCGGTATTACGTGTAATCAACGTCAGGTTGAGCGAATCTCCGATGACGATTTCCTGGGTCAGCCTGAATGCATGCGGCCAGATGTCCATGGTCTCAGACGTATCCGACAATCCGAGCGTCACTTTGACAGCGTCATTCGTAAGGGCTTGCGTATTGATCACATTCCAGACACGATTGCGCACAAAGCCATGGCCCGGACGCCCCCTGCCTTCCGGATCAGGTCCGAACCACGGCCAGCAAATCGGCACGCCGCCTTTAATCGCCTTGCCATCCTGATAATAAGCCCTGGCGCTTAAAAACAACAAATCCTCTTGACCTGCGGGCTGATACGACAACACCTGCCCGGCGTGTATGGAAATGAGCGCATTGGCTTTGGGCGTGCTGATCCGGATCATGGTCAATCCCCCGTCGCCTTCGATAAATTCAACTGATCCTGCGATGCCGTGCTCGGCGCTGAGTTGTGCAATATTCATTATCTGCTTCCTGTTGATCTGTTTTTGGTTTATGGATTCATAGTGGGCGTGACTTTGCCGGCGGCCAGTTTAGCACGCGTGCGGGCTTCATCGGTATCGCTGCCGTTTGCAAGTGCGACGCCCATGCGCCGGCGTTTGAATGCTTCGGGTTTGCCAAACAGCCGCAAATCGCTTTGCGGCACGTACAGCGCTTCCCGCACTCCTCCAAACGCAACGCCTTTTGCTTCCATACCGCCATAAATTACAGCGCTGGCGCCGGGTGCCTGCAGCGTGACATCGACCGGCAGGCCCAGAATGGCGCGCGCGTGCAGCTCGAATTCGTTCTGGACCTGACTGCATAGCGTGACCAGGCCGGTATCATGCGGGCGCGGACTGACTTCGCTGAACCAGACAGCATCGTCCTTTACGAACAACTCCACACCAAAGACACCAAGCCCACCGAGATTGCCGGTGATTTCTTTTGCAAAGTCGTGTGCGCGTTGCAACGCGATCGGCGACATCGTCTGAGGCTGCCAGCTTTCGACATAATCACCGTGCACCTGCTTATGCCCGATCGGCTCGCAGAAATGCGTAACAGTTTCCTTTTCCGCATTTCTTGCACGCACCGTCAATTGCGTGATTTCGTAGTCGAACTGAATCACGCCCTCAACAATCACCCGTCCCTGATCGACACGCCCGCCGCTCGCGGCATAACGCCATGCTGCCTCGACTTCTGCAACGGAATCCACTTTGGACTGGCCTTTGCCCGATGACGACATGACGGGCTTGACGATGCAGGGGTAGCCGATATTTTCGTCAATCGCGGTCTTGAGTTCATCCAAACTGTCGGCAAACACATACGGCGATGTGGGCAGCTGCAGGGTTTCTGCCGCCAGACGGCGGATGCCTTCGCGGTTCATCGTCAATTGTGCGGCACGCGCAGTCGGGATAACGGTTGCCAGCCCGTCATGTTCAATCTGCGCAAGCATGTCAGTCGCGATGGCTTCAATTTCAGGCACAATGATATGCGGCTTTTCCTGTTCAACCAGCGCGCGCAGCACCTGATCGTCGGCCATGTTTATCACATGCGCGCGATGCGCAACCTGGTGACCAGGGGCATTCGCATACCGATCAACGGCGATGGTTTCAACGCCCAGCCGTTGCAAGGCGATAATTACTTCCTTGCCCAGTTCGCCGCTGCCAAGCAGCATGACCCGGGTCGCATTCGGGCTCAATGGCGTGCCCAGTATTAATGCCTGATCCATAATCATTACTCCGTTTCGGTTTTTTTTATATGCTGTTGCGCAAGCGCCCACTGCACATGTTCGCGCACCATGGCGGACGGATCGTCCAGCCTTGCCCGCAGCGCGTTTATAATAGTCTCGGAATACGGTGCATTGCCAAGCCCCACCGCGATATTACGCAGCCATTGCTGATAACCGATACGGCGAATCGGATTGCCCGCAAGCCTGGCTTCGAACGCTTCCTGATGCCACTGGAATAATTCCACCAGCGTGACATTATCCAGACCATGGCGCACATGAAAATCCGCTTCATCGGTCACATGTGCAAACTTGTTCCAGGGACATACCAGTTGACAGTCATCGCAGCCGTAAATACGGTTGCCGATCAATGGCCGCAGCGATTCGGGAATACTGCTTTTCAGCTCAATCGTCAAGTAAGAAATACACCGGCGCGCATCCACTTCAAATGGCGCGACAATGGCTTGAGTAGGGCAGATATCAATGCACTTGGTGCAACTGCCGCAAAAACTTCCTTTGGTGCCAATCGGCGCATCGACTGGTAATAACAGGTCTGTATAGATTTCGCCGAGAAAAAAATACGAACCGGCCTGCCGCGAAAGCAGCAACGTATGTTTGCCGCGCCAACCAAGACCGGATTTCTGTGCCCATTCAACTTCCATGACGGGCGCGCTGTCGGAAAAAACTCGGTAATTAAACGATCCGATCGCCTCCTGAATTTTTTCGGCCAGTTTTTGCATGCGCGAACGCAGCACCTTGTGATAGTCCCGTCCAAGCGCATAACGGGAGATAAACGCCTTTTCGCCCTGGTTGATTACAGCCCAGCTGTCCGCCGTGCCCGGCGGATAATAATTCATGCGCACGGCAATAACCCGCTGCGTACCAGGCACCAGTTCTGCAGGACGGATACGTTTGATGCCGTGTTTTGCCATATAATCCATCTCACCGTGATTTCCGTTTTCAAGCCATGCAAACATACCCGCTTCCGCTTCTGACATGTCGGCTTGTGCATCAGAGATGCGCACAGCCTGAAAACCAAGCTCACTGCCCCACGTCTTGATCTCTGACGCCAGACGGGCAAAATCCAGTTTGCAATCGGACGAATTGTTATAGGAGGTTTTCTGTTGCGCCGTATCCATGATTCCAACTCAAAATCAAATTCTTCATTTTACCTTGCCGATGAGGCAGCGACATTGGCTATCGGAAAAAAAATAGCTGCCATTATCAAGCCAGATCTGGTTATTTTCCTGAACGGAGACCTGGGTGCCGGGAAAACTACGCTGGTACGCGGCATTTTACATGGACTCGGCTATCAGCATACGGTCAAAAGTCCAACGTATAATTTAGTTGAAATCTATAAAATTTCTAGGTTATACTTTTATCACTTTGATTTATATCGATTCAACGATCCTTATGAATGGGAAGAGGCAGGGTTCCGGGATTATTTCAACACTGGTTCAGTCTGCCTGATTGAGTGGCCGGAAAAGGCAGCTGGTTTACTGCCCGCAGCCGATTTGCGGATTGATATTCAAATACTCGAATCCGGCCGGAATATCATCATTCACGCTGATACGGAAGCAGGAGAACAATGTTTGCAACATTGGCCAGATACAGAATTCCCGCATTGACGGCGGTTTTCATGCGCTCTTCATCTGCTCGCGCAACTGACCGCAAGGTGCGGCAATGGCCGCGCATACTGATACTGCCGGTCTTGCTGCTCTGTTTATTTACTTTAAATAGCAAATCCGCACTGGCAGCGGAAACCATTATTACTTCAGCCAGAATGGGCCTGTCTGACCATTACTCGCGCATTACACTGGAATCACACCAGCCCATTCAGTATGAACTGAGCATGTTAAAACATCCCGGACGGGTTGTGGTCGATCTGATAAATGCAACGCTAAATCAGGTGATCAAGGCGATACCTGCAAAACTCGATCCGGCAAACCCGTTCATTGAAAAAATCCGCTTCGGACAGTTCAAGCCGCATATTGTCCGCTTGGTATTTGATCTTAAAGTTGAAGTTGTTCCACGCACTTTTATACTGGAGTCCGATGATCAGCATGGCTACCGGTTGGTGCTGGATATCTATTACCCGGACAAAGCCGCCATCGCAGAGAGCGCAACAAATAATGCAAACATCACTGCGGCGATTCAATTTGAAGAAGACGCAGAAGACAGACTCGGCGATCTGGTTGCTTCGCTATTGAAAAAAAAGCCGGCCCGGCCGGATGGCCATGGAGTCAATCCACTGCCTAAAAGTTATCATGTGGCACAGTACCACAAACCAGCGCCACCCAGAGTCATCATTGTTGCGGTCGATCCCGGCCATGGCGGCAAGGATCCCGGCGCAGTGGGCGGCGGCGGCGCCCGGGAGAAGGATATTACGCTGGCGATCTCGCGCAAGCTTAAAACCGTCATAGACAAAGAACCGCACATGCGTGCAATCTTAACACGCGACGGCGATTTTGATCTTCCACTCAAGCGCAGACAGGCAATTGCACGCAAGCATAATGCCGACCTGTTTATTTCCATTCATGCGGATGGCAGCCCGCGGCCGCATGCGCATGGCTCGTCGGTGTACACATTGTCGGAGCACGGCGCGACATCGACCACGGCAAGCTGGCTGGCGCAGAAAGAAAACAGTGTGGACGGCAATCTGATCGGCGGCGTGGATATTGCCGAAAAAACAGGCAATATGCGTGAAATCATATTGGACTTGTCAATGAGCGCCACAATTATTGACAGTGTCAAAGTGGCTGAATTCGTTCTCAACGAACTCGGACAGATCAACCGGTTGCATAAGAAAACCGTCGAACAGGCGGGTTTCGTTGTACTCAAATCACCGGATATTCCTTCCATACTGGTTGAAACAGCTTTCATCACTAATCCCAGTGAAGAAAAAAAACTTAAAAACAAATCCTATCAACAAAAAATGGCGCATGCGATTTTTGGCGGCATTAAGAAATATTTCGAGTCCAGCCCGGCCTTGACTGCACGCACGGATGTGGCACGTGCACGATAGCGTGTTATTTCCGCAGAAATTTACTTTTCTCCATGACCCCGCCATAATGTGCAGACCAGCTGATTGACTGCAATTCGTAGACAGCTTGCATTTATTACCTTGATCTGACACATCCGGAGGCAGGCGGACAATCAATTTGAAGCCAACAAACGAACAAAACCCCAATACAGGCTGGTATCAACTCGTTAATGACGGCGGCTCGGACCGCATTATTTTGATCGGAGATTTCACCCTGGCCGCACTAAACGAACGATTCAAAAACCTCTCGGCTGAACTCACCGAACTCGCAAAGAATCCGGATTTGTGTTGGGACATGCGTGATATTCAACATATGGACAATGCAGGTATCATCATGTTATGGAAAGCCTGGAATGCGCAACGCCCATCTCAACTCATCCTGCGTGACGAGCACGATAAGATGCTTAAACGTATTGAGCATCTGCCAACGCAGACGCCCGAATCCGAACAAATGCGTTGGATGCGGCCTGTCTACGCCATCGGTAAACAGGCTATGCTGTTATGGGATAATTTGACTGGCGTAGTCAGAATCATTGGCCAGTTATTGCTCGACTGCGTGTTTTTTCTGCGAAATCCGGCACATATACCCTGGCGCGAAATTTCTGCCAATCTGTTTCGCACCGGTGCACAGGCGCTGGGCATAACGGCGCTGGTCGGCTTTTTAATCGGAATTGTACTGAGCTATCTGTCTTCGGAACAATTGCAGATGTTCGGCGCTGATATTTTTATCGTCAATATCCTCGGCATCAGTATTATCCGCGAACTCGGCCCCTTGCTGGCCGCCATTCTCGTCGCAGGCCGATCCGGTTCTTCGATGACCGCGCAACTGGGCGTAATGCGCGTTACCCAGGAACTGGACGCACTTACTGTTATGGGTATTTCCCAGAGCCAACGACTGATCTTTCCTAAAATTATCGGCCTAGGTCTTGCCATGCCGTTATTGGTATTATGGACCAGCGCCATCGCGCTGCTGGGTGGCATTATCGCCGCTGAAATTCAGCTCGGACTGAATTATTACTATTTCATTTATTCTATACCCGACGCCGTACCGGTGGCCAATTTGTGGCTTGGCCTTGGAAAAGGGATCGTGTGCGGCATGGTAATTGCCGTCATCGCGTGTCACTTCGGTCTCAGAGTTAAACCAAATACCGAAAGTCTCGGCGAAGGCACGACAACATCGGTGGTGACATCTATCACGGTTGTAATCATTATCGATGCGATTTTCGCAGTTGTCTTTTCGGATGTCGGTATCATATAAGCTGTCGTATGGAGCATTCGCCGCATATTATTGAAATCGATGGACTGGACACACGGTTCGGTCACCACATCGTTCATCAGGACTTGTATTTGAATGTCGAAAAAGGTGAAGTGCTGACGCTTGTCGGCGGCTCGGGCAGCGGCAAGACCACGCTGCTACGCCAGATGCTGGGCCTTGAACAACCCGCGAAAGGACAGGTCAAAATTTTCGGCAAATCACGTTATAATCGTGATTTTTCCCTGCCTAAAAACATTCGCAACCGGACCGGTGTATTATTTCAACAGGGCGCATTATTCAGCGCTTTAACAGTCTATGACAATATTGCTTTACCACTGCGTGAGCTGCGTACACTCGACGAACAGGTCATCTACGATCTGGTTATGATCAAATTGAATATGGTCGCCATTGAACCGGAACATGCTTATAAGATGCCGGCAAATCTATCCGGCGGCATGATTAAACGTGTCTCTCTGGCGCGCGCATTGGCGCTCGATCCGGAATTGCTGTTTCTGGATGAACCGACCGCGGGGCTGGATCCTGAATTAAGCGAAAGCTTCGTACGGCTGATTCTGGATATGCGCAAAGAACTGGATTTAACCATCGTCATGGTGACGCATGACATCGATACGTTAGTGAGCTTGTCCGACCGCATTGCGGTTCTGGCCGATAAAAAGGTCATCGCGACAGGAACACTTGATCAAGTGTGCAATCACCCACACCCGTTTGTGGAAAGTTTTTTTAAAAATGTAAAGAAAAAATTTCAACATACCGACAATAGGGAGCTATCATGGAAAACCGGGCCCATGCCCTCATAGCGGGACTGTTCGTTATCGGTCTTGGAATCGCATTAATTATCGTGGCCGAATGGTTTAAAGGCGATTCCATCGAGCATGACCAGTACCAGGTTGTTTCAAAAGAATCGGTAACCGGATTAAGCGCGCAGGCCTCAGTCTATTACCGCGGCGTAAATATTGGCAAGGTTAACCGGATTTATTTCGACCCGGAAAACATGCATCAGATTCTGATCGATATCGCTATCGACGGCAATATTCAATTGCCCCAAAATATCTACGCACAGCTGGGTTATCAGGGAATTACCGGCCTGGCCTATATCCAGCTCAGAAATAAATCCGTTATTTCTAACGAAATTCTGTCGGAAGATATGCGTATTCCGATGCACCCGTCGCTGCTTGATGAAGTAACCGGATACGGCCAGAATATACTGAATAATGTCAATGAATTGATTATTCAAGTGCATCAGCTACTCGACGACGAAAATCAGAAACGCATCGCCCGCATTCTAAAAAACATCGATATGGCCACGCATAATTTCAACAACGTCACCGGTGACCTGCAGCCGATGCTCGATTCAATGACGCATTTAACAACGAAATCCGGTGTACTGGTAAAACATCTTGATGAATTGCTGTTTGAAATCAATCAGTCAATTCGCAGCGTTAATCAACAGGGCGGCATCATTGACAACCTGTCCACCAGCGCGCAGGAAATGGTAGCTACCATTCCTGAACTGCGCAAGATCAGCAACGGACTGGTACGCAATTCACAGAATCTTGACCGCGTCTTGCAGCAGCTGGATGAAAATCCGCAAATGCTTATATTCGGGCGGCCGCCGTCTCAGCCGGGCCCCGGCGAAGATGGCTTTGCCGCGCCTTAAAGAGATTGTCTAATGAAAAAGTTCACTTTAATCGTGGGGATACTGTTTATTTCTGGATGTACGATAATACCGGAAACCAATAAAAACATAGCCACTTACAATTTCGCTGCCGGGACGGATCCATCGGTCCGGCAGACCGGCAAGGACGGCCGCAAGATACTTGTTGCGACTGTTTCCGCGCCGTTATGGCTCGATACACGGTCGATACATTACCGGCTCAATTATTACAACCGGTCACAATCCTATACCTATGCCAACAGCCGCTGGTCTTCACCACCCGCGTTTCTGTTAACGCAACAAATCAAAAATAAAATTGCCGGCACCACACGCCACCTGGTTGTCGAAGACAGCGGCGTGGCTATTGCCGATAATGAGCTGCATATTGAGCTTGAAGAATTTTCCCAGATTTTCGACACCCTGAATGACAGCCACGTCATTATCCGCTTTCGTACAAGTCTGGTTAGCAACACACACCGCCTGATCGCGCAAAAAACTTTCAGCGCCAGACAAAAGGCGCCTACAGCCGATGCTGCCGGTGCGGTTGAGGCTTTTTCCATTGCCAGCAACGAACTGGTCGATGCGCTGGTTGAATGGATGCAAACAGAATTAAAAACGATATGAACAGCCGGAATGCACAAACCACCCTTATTCACCCTGTTTTGGCCAAAAGCAATGGTCTGGCCGATATATCACCGCCTTTATGGTAGTATCCCGTACTTGCAATTTTAATGGAGAACGTTTGTGCATAAATTGATGTATTTAATTTTTATCATGACCTGTTCAATCATGACATTAATCGTTTTAACAGCCTGTGGCAATAAAGGTCCGCTTTATCTGCCGGAAAGCGAGGCACAGCCAATTACCATGTCACCGACGACACCGCCTGCGGCCGCCACCATCAAAGATGACACTGAAGAATGAGTAATTTTCCTCAATTTGAATATCGCCAGGATACCCTGCACGCTGAACAGGTGCCGCTGGAAACTATCGCTCAAAAATTCGGCACGCCCTGCTACGTCTATTCCCGCGCTGCAATGGCAGCAACCTACCAGGAGTTTCAGCAGGCTTTTGCAGATGATGATTATTTAATCTGCTATGCAGCAAAAGCCAACTCCAATCTCGCCATTCTCAACCTGCTCGCAAAGCTGGGCAGTGGATTTGATATCGTTTCGGGAGGTGAGCTGCAACGGGTTATAAAAGCCGGAGGGGATCCGCATAAAATTGTATTCTCCGGCGTAGGCAAGCTTGCGGACGAAATGCGCATGGCCTTGGCCGCAGATATACTCTGTTTTAACGTCGAATCCATTGGAGAGCTGCAATTGCTCAATCAGATTGCAGCGGCAATGAATAAAACAGCTCCCGTCAGTCTGCGCGTTAACCCTGATGTTGATGCCAGAACGCACCCTTACATCTCAACCGGGTTGAAAGAAAACAAATTCGGCATTCCGATTGAGGAGGCCGAGCATATTTACTTGTCGACGGATATTTTCCCGCATATCCGGTTTACCGGCCTGGATTGCCATATTGGCTCGCAGTTGACCGAACTGGGTCCATTCGTGCAAGCCGGAGAAAGACTGGTGAGTCTGTTGCAACGGCTGCAATCACACAATCTGCAGATCACTCACCTGGATCTTGGCGGTGGTTTAGGGATACGTTACACAAATGAGGCGCTACCTTCGATTCAGGATTATGTTACGGCATTGCGCAAAACACTCGGCCCGATCAAATTACGCTTGGTCATTGAACCCGGCCGTTCACTGATAGGCAATGCAGGTCTGCTTTTAACCCGGACGGCTTATATCAAACATACCCCTGAGCGTCATTTCGCGATTGTCGATGCAGCCATGAACGACCTGATGCGCCCGTCCTTGTACAAAGCCTACCATCAGATTCTGCCGATCAATAAAAGAAAAGGCGGCACATGTAATTATCAAATTGTCGGTCCGGTCTGTGAAACGGGCGACTTTCTGGGGCATGACCGTAAACTGCATCTTGAAGCCGGCGATCTGCTCGCTGTCATGTCAGCCGGCGCCTACGGCATGAGCATGAGTTCCAATTATAACAGCCGTCCGCGCGCTGCCGAGGTCATGGTTGATGGGCAAACGGTTCATCTGGTCAGGGCACGGGAAACTATCGATCAACTGATTGCATCGGAGGCCATTCTGCCGTCATAAATAACGGCTGTTATTAAAGCAATATGTGGTTTTTCCGTTTTACAAGCCCGTTATGATCAGTCAACCGCCGACTCTGGATGACGCTCAATACCAGGATGACATATTAAATGGCGTCTCGCGCACCTTTGCGCTGACAATCCCCCAGTTGCCCAAAGCGCTCCGGCAAGTAATCGGCAACGCCTATCTGCTCTGCAGGATTACGGACACCATCGAAGATGACAACGCGCTGACATCGGAACAGACACGATACTTGTCCGACATGTTTTCAAAAGTTGTCTGCGGTGATATTGCTGCAGAGCAGTTTGTCAATGAGCTATATCCATTGCTCTCGAATCATACCATCCCGGCAGAGCAGGATTTGATCAAACATACACCTGCTGTGATCCGCATCACGCACAGTTTTAATCCGGTTCAACGCCAAGCACTCGAGCGCTGCGTACGGATTATGAGCTGTGGCATGGCGGATTATCAGGATACCGAGACACTTGACGGACTCAAGGATTTGCCTGCGATGAATCTGTATTGTTACTACGTTGCAGGCGTTGTCGGAGAAATGCTGACCGAGCTGTTCTGCGATTATTCGCCGCAAATCAATCGCAACAAGCCAGAATTGATGAAACTGTCCGTCTCGTTTGGCCAGGGCCTGCAGATGACCAATATACTCAAGGACATCTGGGATGACAGAAAACGCGGCGCTTGCTGGCTGCCGCAGGATATTTTTTTGGATAAAGGCGTTATTTTAAAAAAATTACAGCCTGGCGAATCAAACCCCGGTTTTCAGGAAGGACTGGCTGAACTGATCGGTGTTGCCAAAAAACATTTGTGTAGCGCACTGACCTATACCTGCCTGATTCCAGCGCATGAGAAAGGCATCCGCAGATTCTGCCTATGGGCGCTTGGCATGGCAATTCTGACGCTGAAGAACATTAACCGGCACCGCAATTTCAATGACGGACAACAGGTCAAGATCACACGCAATACAGTCAAGGCTACGGTTTTGACCACCAGTATTTTTGCCGGCAACGACTGGATATTGAACCGGCTGTTCAATGCCGCGTCGCGACAGCTTCCGGACACCGCTATTTCGGATGAATTGTTGTTTAAACGATAAACCGTGACGGCATGCCATCTGTCATTTATCTCAACCCTAAATGAAAATGCAGTACTAATATGAAATCATTAGTTACAGGCGCAACAGGTTTTCTTGGCTCCGCAGTCATGCACAGCTTACTTAAAGCGGGCCACGATGTGCGCCTTCTGGCCAGAGCCAACAGCGACCGGCGCAATATTGAAAATTTACCTGTCGAGATTGCCGAAGGTGATTTGCGCGATCATCAGTCACTTGAGGCTGCGGTTAGCGGATGTGATTATCTCTTTCACGTCGCTGCGGATTACCGGTTATGGGTCCCCGACCCGCAAACCATGTATGCGATCAATGTTCATGGCACCAAAGCGTTAATCATAGCAGCAGCCAATGCGGGTTTGAAACGAATTGTTTACACCAGCAGCGTAGCCGCGCTGGGACTGACTTCTGACGGAGCGCCGGCCGATGAAACAACGCCGTCTAACCTGGAAAGTATCAATGGACACTATAAGCGATCTAAGTATATCGCCGAACAGACTGTTAAGGAACTGACAGATCAGCATCAACTGCCACTCGTTATTGTCAATCCATCCGCCCCTATCGGACCACGCGATATCCGGCCGACACCGACCGGACGCATCGTGCTCGACGTGATGCACAACAGGATGCCCGCTTATGTCGATACCGGTCTGAATGTCGCGCATGTCGATGATATCGCCTACGGTCACTTGCTCGCATGCGAGCAGGGAAAAACGGGCGAACGTTATATTCTAGGCGGCGATAATATGACACTGCTGGAAATTCTTGAAACACTTGACGATATTCTGGATCAACGCAAGCACCGCGCTGCCCTGCCCCTCAGTTTAATGTTTCCCGTCGCCTGGCTCATGGAAAAAATTGCATTGATTACGCACAAGGAACCACGCGCAACCCTGGACAGCCTGCGTATGGCAAGAAAACTGATGTATTTTACCAGTGATAAGGCAATTCGCGAGCTGGGCTATCAATTCCGTCCGGCCAGACTGGCTTTTGAAGATGCTGTTAAGTGGTATCAGGATAATGGTTATTCTCCATAAACATTCATAATATCCATCCCACTACTGGGCTAGACATTTTCTCCTCGATATTTCCAGGCTCGCCATCCCTTCAACATTGGAAAATACAACCCCATACAAACAGGGCGCTTGTCAATTTTTTGCAGAAGTGCCGCATAATAATTGAGTTGATGTGCGTATCTTTCTTGCTCTCTATCCAGAAACACTGCCAATCCTGAACCTTCGTGGCTGCTTGTTTTATAATCGATGACCCATCGGATGCCATGGTCATCATAAAACGTTCGATCAATCACATATTCAGCGATTTGGCCATCGTTAACGCTCGTCAATCTGAGCTCATTCTGCGCGCCCGACTGCTCGCCGAGTATCCATCGGCCGCGCTGATCCGTTATTGAATTGATTAACGCGGTTACTACACGCACAACGGCTTGTTCAAGCGCTTCTTTTTCCGCACTCAAGCCATGCATCAACAGAGTATCAGCAAATTTTCTGCGCATGGATTGTATACGCCTGGCATCCCACCCCTGCAATTTATCATCAGCAATACGCTGCAACCAGCGATGCACGACGCTGCCAACCTGCTTTGCCGTTTCACCGGCCCATGAAAATTCTATTGTGTCACCTGCGTCCACAACTTTTTCCGTAACTTGCCAGTTGACAGGTTCAGGCGCTTTGGGCAGTTGCCAGCCGGATTCCAATCTTAGAACGGACTGATCAAACACGGCCGTTTTTTTCAGTTCTTGCGCCTTTATCAATCGGTTTGATTCCTGCATTTGATTTTGCATTGCCGCATCGGCATAAATTTGTTCAACGGCCGGCCAAAGCCGGTTTAACAAGCTGCCGGATTTTGGTTCCTGCAGTACCGATTCGCCATTTTGATCTTTTAATCCGGCATGACCAAACAGATGCAAATACTTTCTGGCTCGTGTTGCTGCAACATACAATAAACGTTCTGCCTCATAATTTTCCTTTTCACGTTCCAACGATTCCAGCCACAAATTGATAGTGTCATTGTCTTGTCCGGCTTCTTGAATCGGCGCCAAAAATAAATCCGTTTCATTCGCGTTGAAAACGTATTGGCCGGCGGCAGATCTGGATAGTTGGCGAGGTTGCTCCATCCACCTGAGCAAGTGTTTATCTCTGTTTCTCGATGGGTGACCGAGCCCGGGCACCAACACTGTATCGAATTCCAATCCTTTGGCTTTGTGAATGGTCATGATTTGCAGGCCATTGTCTGCTTCGAAATCAGCGGCAGCGAAAAGCTTTGCCAATCCCCCTTCGAAATCAGCCCAGTCGGAAACGTTACCTGCCTGCTCGCAGGCCTCAAGATAATCCAGAAAAATCATCGCATCCTGCACTGAACCGGTTACGGGTCTGTCCTGTTCGTAATACACACCCGGATTGTCAGGCTGTGTGATTGTCTTGTTCTGAATTTCGACACAACCGGGGCCGCCCAAAGCCTGCCAGGCCGCTTCGACCGTGGTGCGCAGTGATTGACGATATCGATTGCTTACGCATTGCGTAAGCAATTCGCCGATAGTATGCAAACGATCGCTGCCGTCACACGAAAGTTTTTGGCGGACGCTTTTTTCGTTGATTAATTCCAGAATTGTTTGCGGTTTCCGGTCCGATTGATCAATGGGGTGTCCAGTCTGGAATGAGACCAGTGTTTGCAAATCATTCAGAAGCAGGCCACACCAGGGCGCACGCAATACTGCCAGCCATGCCAACTGGTCAGCAGGATCTTGCAAAGCGCGCGCCAGCATTAGCAAATCCTGAACCATGGGTTTTTGATCAAGCGCATCGATTTCCACTGCACGAAAACGCAGGCCTACTGATTGCAAGCACGCCACAATCCCAACTAGATGACTGCGGTTACGCACCAATACCGCAATTGAATGCTGCGGATTCTGTTGTCTGGATTGTGCGATCACATCTACCACTTTTTCAGCTTCGGCAGCGCGGTCTTTTTCAAAGGCAGGATGCACGGTAACAGCCGGACCGTCCAGTTCATCATGCATTGCTATAGATGGTGCATAAGCCACAGCACCGACGGCAACATCTTCATTCACTGGCATAATTTGCCTGAAAGAAGTATTTACCCAGTCGACCAGACCGCGTTGTGAACGAAAATTGCTTTTGAGTGTAATGGGCTGCAAAGCGATATGACCGACACCTGTCTGACGCGCGCGCAAAAACAAACCGACTTCAGCCTCCCGGAAACGGTAAATCGATTGCATAGGGTCTCCAACGGCAAATAGACTGCGCCCATCACCCGGTTCCCATTCAGCGACTAGCTTTTCTACTAATTGATACTGACTGATCGACGTATCCTGAAATTCGTCGATGAGCACATGCTTTATGCGATAATCAAGCGCCAGAGACAGATCTGTGGGGTTTTCAGGTTCACCCAGCGCAACCAGCGCACACTGCATGACTTCGGAAAAATCCACCTGACCCGCCAATTGAAACATGATTTTCAATTGCGCCACAGCATGTGGCAACAAGCGCGTTATTGCACCCAGAATTTTCCATTGCGTCTCACTGTATGCAGGAGATGGCAGATGCCGGCTATTATTTAACAAACGCTGCAGCGGTTGATTTGTTTTGAATTTTTCTATGAGCTGCGATAAACGGGTTTTCCAGGCTCTGGCGGTCTCTTTTTCACTTTTGCTTTTTCCGGCAGGAAAACCTTGCCGCACATCCACTCTGTCGCGCCATTCACCATCGGTCTTGAGCAGCAGTTCGGCAATCCCGCCCCACTGATCGATATTATCCGGTAGCTTATCAAGTCCGTCGCATGCCACCAGGACAGATGTTTTTTGTTCTGCCAAAAGATTTGCAGCGGCGTAACGAACTAATGCCAGCAACTCCTGGTGCACCTCACTTGGCAGCAAACTGCACAATTGATTGACTGCACTGCTGCGCATGTTTCTGAGCGACGCTTCCAGTTCCTCACGTGTTTTTCCATGGATATGACGCAGCCAGTGATCACGCCGCGCCAGCATAGCTGCCAGCAGATTTTCGACACGGGCAATATCGTTGTCCAAATGCTCCAACACCATCGCAATATCATTTGCCATGTCCAGCCCTTGGTCAAGTAAGGCAATCGTCGCGCGCGCCGCATCGCGATAGAGCCCCTGTACATTTTCCGATATTTCCGGCTGAGATCCGAATTTAGACAATACCGGCATCTGACGCGTTAACGAAGCACATAATGCGTCTATGGTTTGAATACGCAGGCGCATAGGATTAAGAATCAGATTCCAGCCAAACCGCTGATCATGCGCTGTTACTGCGGCAGCAAGTTTACCGGTCAGTTTATCAAATGCGTTTTCAGGACTGGCCGCGCCTGCGGCAGCTGCATCTAGTGCAAGGACTATGCGTTCCCGCATTTCTGCTGCAGCTTTACGGGTAAACGTAATAGCCACAATTTCTTCAGGTTCGCTGACGCAGGTCAAAAGTCGCAGGTAACGCTGAATCAGCAGGCCTGTCTTTCCCGATCCAGCCGGCGCTTGAACGATAAATGAAAACGCAGGATCAATCGCGCGCAGGCGCTCAGCTGCATCGGGCACATCCTGATATTCAGTCATGATCAGAATCCTGATCTTCGGCTGCATATCCGCTTCGCTCATAGATACGGCAGAACGGCTGCATGCCACAATACTGGCAGGTTAAAGGATAATTTTTAGGCGATACGCGGGCATCCCCGCTCACAAAACCGTTTGCCAGACGCGTCAGATCCAGTTCCCATTTTGCCGCCAGCGCATCCCATGATGAAAATTGCGCACATGTCGAAATTTTGTTGAATACTTTAACACCCGGTAAAATGTTCGGCACATTGACAATCGCGGCAAAACCCATTTTTCCCGGATTTATCGATGCAAATGAGACGCCTGCAACTACCGATTCAGCGGATTCCGTCATCACAAGATAAACCGGCAGCTGCGGCTCATCGGGACGTTCTCCGAGCATTGAAGCAACACTGTATGGCCGGGTTTTGTAATCAATGATGAGCAATTGACCGCTATCCAGTTTATCCACCCTGTCCAAACGCACGTTCAGCACCAATTCACCAATTTGCAGGACACTTTTTTTCTCTGTCGCCACAACCCTGAACGACGCGCGCTTTTTTTCTATATCCAGCCATTTGCGCGTCAGACGGACCAGTCGCACGCGTTCAATTGACATAAAACGCTCTGGCAGCGCCCAAGGGCGCCAGTCTTTTATTTCCGCAATTGCCCGGCCTGCTGCACTGAACAAAATTTTTTCAAGATCAGCTTCCGGCATAGTATCAAGCGCTTCTTTTGATTCCAGTTGCCGCCATATCAAATGAAGCGTTCGGTGTATCAGCATTCCGCGCTCCCGGGCATTCAGTCCGGCATGCGGTTCATCTTTATCCACAACATGCAAACGGTGGCGCGCCCAGGCACGGAAAGGACATGCCGCATAGTCCTTAATTACGGCAACCCCGCCAGGCACCGCCTGCAAGCCTGATACCTGCACGTGATCGTCGATGATGCGTTCAAGATTCGCTGCTTCAACAATCCAATCACGATGCGACGCATACTGCCGGACATCGACAGTACATTCCGGAACAGCCCGAATTATTGGACTGGGTGCTATCTCCCGCGCATCGGCGCCATCCGCAAACCTCGGATGACTTAAAACTACTTCTTTGGCGCTACGCAGCCAATTATCGTGCAGCTGGTGTGAAAAACGCAGCGCCTCACCTGTTGATCCCATAGGTATACGGGCTTTTTTCTGAAGTTCATATGGCAGAAATGGATTCGGACGCGCGGGTACCGGCCATTGTTCTTCAGACAGTCCCATCACCCAAAGATGGTCAAACACCATTCCTGCTGCTTCCAGCACACCCAGTATTTGAATGGGAGCATGTGGCGATTGCGGTTGAAATAACGTGTTTGCTGCAATTGCATTCAGCCTTCCGACAGCAGCTGCATGGCTGGTTGAGACAATCACACGATCCAGCGTTGCAAAATCAACCAGCACTTCCTGCCATTTTTTTACTGTCTGATATTCTGTTGAATCCAGAGTACGTTCACCAGGAAACCCCATGATCTGCAGTATCTGAGAAAATAATTGCGCATAGGCCGCATGATGACTTTCGCGCGGCACATTCTGCTGGCAAAATAAAAGTAATGCGGACAAGACCTCCATGAGTATCGGACAACGTGTTTTACGATCTTTGACATCGCTTCCGGTTTCATGAGACACCAAATGAACCAGCGCTGTCAGCTGTTCAAGTGTCACAAATGGCCCCGCATATTGGCGCATACGCATACCAAGCAAGGCACGCTGATGCATTTCGGATTCGCCACCCTTGATAAATGGCGAACGCAATAAGCTGCTGACGTGGTCAAATGTCAGGCCCTGTTGCGCCAAAGCCAGCACAGACAGCGCCGCATCAACTACTGGATACGCTGTCAGTGGCAAACCCAGTGAGATATTGAATGGCTGATTTTTTTGCAGAGACTGCGGCTGCGGCAATGCATCGCGCACATCAGGTTGCATAACTTCACGGAACGCCCGTTGAATGGCATTCCGGTAATTTGCCAGCGCCGGCACAATTACGCCAATCGACACAGTCTGATCCGATTCCAGCCGCGACCGCGCCCATACTGCCGCCTGATAAATTTCTTCCTGGCTGTTCGTGCAGCGCACACGCGCTATGTAATTGTTTTCTAATATTTGATCAGTAAAGTACGGCGGGCTGACACAACTGACCTGGCAGCCTGATGCCCGCAGTGTATCTAAAAAGACGCGCTGTTGCGGTGTCAATACATCAAATCCGTAACAGTACAAATAGTCAGGCCGGTCAAGCGGTACCTGCACCAACATATTCGCTATTAAATCGGCCAGACACACCGGGTCAACATACTGGCTTTCTATCAGTACGGATTGATATCGTGCCATCCATGTCCGAAATGCAGTACAGTCTTCATTCAGAAAACAAGTTTGCCATTCCGGGGTCAATCGCCACGCATGCACCAATTGCCAGGCTTCATAAGCCGACCGGGCTGTCTGCAGCGTATTCAGCAGCGCACCGCCTGCTTCGGACGATTGAATTATTTTTTGCCACAGCGCTTGCGCCTGCATTGCCGTTAGCAGTAACGGAATCTCCTGCGAATGCGGCGAATAAAACGCATTTTGATAAATGCGTTCTAGAAATACGGTAAATGGCAAAATATCAGCAGACCGCCAGACCGATTGCCGACGATGAGATTGATCGCGATTAAACCAATATTTCAGCGTCTGTGCGAGCCGGCGATTCGGTGTTACAACCGTAACCCCAACCGCTGTCTCGCCGTTCAGACGCTGCGCGAATTCATGAAATGAAAGGTGTTGAAAGAGAAAAGAATCTGACATGCGGCAACAAAGATACCGCAATTGCGGTTAACGGTGCAATTTATCCCGCTTGTCAGTTACATCGGCCCAATCGTCAGCATCGGGCAATGGGTCTTTCTTTTCGATAATAGGACTCCATTCTTTTGATAGTTCAGCATTTAATGCGATAAAATCCAATTGCGATTGCGGCACGTCGTCTTCAGCATAAATTGCCTCAACCGGACATTCAGCAACACACAAGGTACAATCGATACACTCATCCGGATCAATCACCAGAAAATTCGGCCCTTCACGGAAGCAGTCGACCGGACAGACATCCACACAGTCCGTATATTTACATTTAATACAATTTTCAGTTACTACATAAGCCATTAAACTATTCCTTGCATGACACGTATAGAATCCAATATTTTAGCAGAGTTTTATTCTTCACCGCTATTGCTACGCTATCCGTCACTAAAAATAGTTATTGCCGGTCGGTCGTGACGGCACGCGAATATGGCCGTTTAATGTAATTAAAAATATATTTATTGCTCATGCGGGAATGGGTTTGACTAAATGTCCGGTCTACGTATAATGGGATTCAGCAAAAAAATACTGATTTTTATATGATGTTTTTTATTTAAATTCAATAGATTATAATTATATGCCCCAATTCAGATTTTTCATGATTTTATCGTTTTTTGTGCCGGTTATGGCAGCAGCAGACCCGCAATTATTTACTTTAATCAATACTAACGATTCGACATTCGTATTTGACGCACCTTCAACTGTTTCCAGCAACGCACCGTTCGCCTCAGAACCGATCATCATAGCGCGGAACATAGATACAAATGGTTCTGCGACTGTGATGTCAAGACCTCGTACGCTGGATAACCCGTCAAATTTTATGCCTGAATTACAGGCGGGAGAAGGCAGAATGTTGCCGCGATTTAAAGTCGTTGGCCCGGAAAAAGGCCTGAAGTTGCATAATTTTGCTACCCGTGGACCGAGTGTTAGAGACTGGAGTCAAAAATTCCCTTATTCGCTAAAAAATGGAAAAGCCTATTATGCCGGCGGCAATCATGGCGTACCTCACAAATACGACGATGTCTGGTCATATGATGTAGTTACGAATACCTGGACAATGGAGAGTGCGCCGACGCCGGGCGTCCGTCCGCTTCATACCTATTGGTGCCTGGATTATGACGATGCATCTGATAGATTAATCCAATACGCGAGAATCAGTGATGCCACCGGCAAATGGCCTTTGTTGCAAGACCCTGATCCTGATATTTACTTGATACAGTGGCCAAACAGTACAAAAACATGGGAGGCTTTTCCCTTGCAAGATATGGCTGCGCTTAAAAATGGTTTTGGTTGTGCGACAGTACTGCTTCCTGACGTTAATCGACTCATTACCTACGCCGGTAACTGGGACGGCTCGGGAATGCAATCGGTGAATTTAACAACGGGCAAGGTAGAGACGCTTTTGTCAAACCAGGAAATATATCATGAAAATTTTGATGGTACGCCAAGGGATCGTTTAGGTATGGAGTATGTTGGTAATGGAAAAATTATTGCCTGGGAACACCATAATAAATTTACCTACGACCTGGTGACAAACAAATGGACAAAAGAAGAGAATTTTTGGCCGCTTGACTTGCAGTCTGCAGGGACTGCTGCGGCTTATGACCCTGTCAATGGCTTGCTGTTCTTTCACAGTCAAGGCAAATTTTGGTCGTATGATCCAGTTAAAAATAAAGTTGAGATGTTAAACATACCCGGCATGCCAAGTGCCAAGAAAGAGTCTCTCCTGTATTATGATATTAAAAATAATGTATTAGTGTTGTATGAAGATGACGCGACCAGTATGTTTGTGTATCGACATGGAGATGGCACGGTAAAACGTCAACCAATCCCGACGCCTGTGCCGCAACGCATTGCGCCTTGATATCCTATACAATTGTTGTTCGGGCAGTGTTAGTAATAATTGATGCCAATCATATTAAAGTACACCCGTATGTATCTAGCGCAAAAGCGGGGGTCAAGCGATGAATTACACAAGGGAGTTCGACACGGTTAAGATTCTGAGCATGAGTGGGTTGACACAACGCGACAAAAGAAAAAATATAGGGCCGACTAGCCAAAAACAGGCTAAAAATTATTAGTCTAAAAGGGGGGGTAAGCTCGTTCCAAACTCTAGGCCAAGACAATTAAACAGAGGAAAGCAAAATCGAACGTATGCTTTTAATTTCATTCCGGATATAATTCAGGTCAACTGAAGTTTGAGAGGACTGGCTTATTACTGTTTCTTGTGTAGATTGTGCATGCGGTGTATCTCGTCCAAGCCGATTACGCGCGCCACTAATGGTGAATCCTTGATCATACAGCAGCTCCCTGATTCTCCGGATCAGTAAAACTTCCTGATGCTGATAGTAACGCCGGTTGCCACGCCGCTTGACAGGTTTTAACTGGGTAAATTCCTGCTCCCAATAACGCAGCACATGCGGCTTGACACCACATAGCATTCCAACCTCACCGATCGTAAAATAACGTTTTGCCGGAATCGGTGGAAATTGACTATTTGTTTTTTTGTTTTCCATGGTAATTCTGCTCAACCATGCTTTTAAGTTTCTGACTGGCATGAAAGGTTACAACACGGCGTGCTGTAATAGGTATTTCTTCCCCGGTTTTAGGATTTCTGCCAGGACGTTGCGGCTTTGTACGTAATTGAAAATTTCCAAAACCAGACAATTTTACCCCTTCCCCACTTTCAAGTGCGGCACGTACTTCCTCATAAAACGATTCGACCATATCTTTAGCTTCACGTTTATTGAGTCCAACATTTTCAAATAACAAATCAGCCAGCTCAGCTTTTGTAAGAGCCATATTTTTCTCCACATAATTTTTAAAATTAGAATAGTTTGTTGTTTAGGGGACCGTTTACTCTGACTTATCATTTATAGAGACATGTTTTTAACCCAAGCTCTATACGCTTCTCTCTTGGTTTTTTAGGCTTATTCTTTTTACGTAATATGTTAGACAAATATTATAGTATAACAATTTCAATTAAATGAATTAAAACGCATTTATAGTTTCAAAATAAAACTCCGTCGTCTCCTTGATCAGCGCATGGATGACAGACTGCCGGCATCCAGATAAAAATCCACTTTTAATTCCTTAGCGCTGCATCGAATTTTGCTTTTAGAATTTTCAGCAGACTGGATATCGCTGCCTCAGCTTCATCATCGGTCAGTGTTTTTTGTGCATCTTGCAGCATCACTTTAAACGCCAGGCTTTTATTATGCTCTCCTACGGCTTTACCACGGTAAACATCGAACAGTGTAATCTCTGTTACGATTTCCGGCTTTTTCTCATACATGCTGGAAAGGATTGTTTGCACGGGCATCTGATTATCGACGATAACAGCGATATCACGTCTTACAGCCGGATATTTGGGAATTTCTTTAATCTGAGCGAGCGATACTGGCAACAGGCTATCCAATAACAGTTCAAACAAAATGACCGGATGCGATAAATCGTATTGTCTTTGCCAGCGCGGATGCAGTTCGCCTATCCAGCCGGCAGGTTTCGCGCCCACCATGATCTGTGCAGATTTTCCCGGATGAAAAGCTGGATGCTGCACTGCCTGAAAATTTATTTCTTGAGACTGATAAAGTATTTCTATATCCGATTTTACATCGTAAAAATCAACTGAGCGTGCAGAAACACCCCACTGTTCAGCAAAAACATCACCATATGCCAGTCCGGCCAGTTTTTCGATTTGCAGAAAATGTTCTGTGGCACTTCTTTCAAAACAACAACCCAGCTCAAATAAACGTACCCTTTCCTGCCTGCGATTTAAATTAAATTGTAAATTGGCGATCAATCCGCCCATCAAGCTGCTGCGCATGACGTCAAGATGATTTGCGATCGGATTTTTTAAAGCAACAGGATTTTTGTTCTGAATTAATCCGGTTTCCCAGGATTTATCGACAAACGCATAGTTAACGACTTCCTGATAATCGCGCATAACCAGCATTTGCTTAATCTGCGTCGAAGTGCGTATTGATTCTTGCGACGGCAGCATCTCAAGCCCGGATTTCGGCACTTGCGCGGGTATCTCATCGTAGCCATGAATTCTTGCCAGTTCTTCAATAAAATCTTCTTCTATGGCAAGATCAAAACGATAACTTGGCGGTATAACCGTAATATCATTTTTATTTTCAGAAAAATCAAATTGAAGACGCGAAAAATATTCTACAATCTGCTCTTTTTCCAACATAATTCCCAAAACTCGCTGCACTCTATCGACGCGAACTGTAACCGGCAACCGTGGTGGCAGCACACTGCTTTTTTCTGTTACAGGTCCCGCAGTACCGCCGCATATCGCTTGAATTAGATTCGTCGCATATTCAAGAATATTTCGTGTTGCGGCAAAATCTACTCCGCGTTCGAAACGATATGACGAGTCGGTATTAAAGCCGAGTTTAAACGACTTGCCCGAAATCACATCCGGATTGAAAAAAGCGCACTCCAGAAAAATATCGCTGATTCCCTGAACTACGCCGCTATTCAAGCCACCCATAATGCCGGCAAGTGCAAGCGGCTTATGGTCATCGGTAATCAACAACATATCGGTCGTCAATACGACCCGACTTTCATTAAGTAACTGGATTGTTTCATTAATTTTCGCATAACGTACATGTATGCCACCATCAAGCTTTGCCAAATCAAATGCATGCATTGGTTGCCCCGTTTCGAGCAACACATAATTAGTGATGTCAACCACTGCGTTAATCGAACGCAAACTGCTGCGTTCCAGCCGCTGTTTCATCCATAACGGTGTTTCTACGTTGGAGTTAATGCCGCGCATAATCCGGCCGCAATACAGCTGGCACGCATCCGGCGCGCTTACACGAACATCAAGACTGTCTTCTATCTCTGGACTAACCGGCGTTGTTTTAAAAGGTACCAGTTGCGTATCGGTTAGTGCAGAAATTTCACGAGCCACACCGTAAACACCCAAACAATCCGCCCTGTTCGGGGTAAGACTTAATGTAAAAACTCGATCATTCAGTTCATAATAGGTACGAAAATCCTGGCCTACCGGCGCCGTATCGGGCAACATGAGCAATCCGTCAGCATTCTCACTGACGCCAAGCTCACGGGCTGAGCATAGCATCCCTGAAGATTGTATCCCGCGCAGTTTCGCACTTTTAATCTCCATATCCTGCAATTGCGCACCGACCAACGCACAAGGCACCTTGATCCCGGCATGTACGTTAGATGCGCCACAAACAATTTGCAGCGGCTCTTTTGCGTGATCGCCGACATTAACCTGACAAATACGTAAACGATCGGCATTCGGATGTTTTTCAACAGTTAGCACTTCAGCCACTACAACTTTATCAAAAGAAGCTGCTACGGGCTCAATCGCTTCAACTTCCAAGCCGGCCATCGTTAGCGAATGTGCCAGTTCTTCACTAGTACAGCTGGGATTAACAAAAGTTCTGAGCCAGTTTTCTGAAAACTTCATTGACGGTTGTTGAGTTACGAATAATTAATATTGACCAGATTTAATTAAATTGTTTTAGAAATCGCAGATCATTTTCAAAAAACAACCGGAGATCGCTGACGCTATACCTTAACATCGCCAGTCTTTCTACGCCCATTCCAAAAGCAAAACCAACATACTGCGCATGATCAATATCAACGTGTTTTAATACATTGGGATGAACCATGCCGCATCCCAACACTTCCAGCCAGCCTGTATGACTGCATATTCGGCAGCCATTGCCGTTGCACTTTACACAACTGATATCCATTTCTGCCGATGGCTCTGTAAATGGAAAAAATGATGGCCGGAATCGAGCTGACAAGTCATCCCGTTCAAAAAAACAAGCCATAAAATTAGTCAGAACGCCCTTAAGCGCCGCAAAATTGGCTTCCTCGTCAATCCATAAACCTTCAACCTGGTGAAACATCGGAGTATGCGTCACATCTGAATCACAGCGATAAACACGGCCTGGCGCGATTAATTTTAACGGTGGCTTGTTTTCGAGCATAAAGTGTATCTGTACTGGCGAGGTATGTGTGCGCAGCAAATCGCCATTTTCTATATAAAATGTGTCGTGCATGGCACGCGCAGGATGGTTTTCAGGAATATTGAGTGCAGTAAAATTGTAAAAATCCGTTTCTACTTCCGGGCCGGAAGCCACTTCATAACCAATTGAATGAAATAAAGACTCAATCCGTATAAGTGTCTGTGTTACAGGATGCAACCCGCCTTTGTCATGCCCGCGGCCAGGCATTGTGACATCCAGCGCTTCCTCCTTCAGTTTTTCTTCCAGCTTTTTCTCCTGAAGAAATAACCGGCGGTCTTTCAGCAAAGCCTCTAACTGGTCCTTAGCTTGATTTATTTGCGAGCCCATCGCCGGACGTTGTTCCGCAGGTAACTTTCCCAGTGCTTTAAGTAAGTCTGTCAATTCACCGTTTTTCCCCAGGTAACGTGCCTTCACCTGTTCCAACTCAGTTGTATCACTGATCGAATTGAATAAGGTGTTTGCTTCTCCTACGATTTCATCTAAACTTCTCATGAATTTTCATACCCAAACTTGGACATACCATTTTTTATTCCTTAACAAAAAAAGAGGCTGGGACAAACCCAACCTCCCTGCGAACATGATGTCATTCAATTAAGTCGCCAAAACAGCTTTTGCCTGATCGGCAATTTTCTCAAAAGCTGGTTTATCAAACACTGCGAGATCCGCCAAGACTTTTCTGTCAATATCGATACTGGCTTTTTTCAAACCATTCATAAATACGCTGTAAGACAATCCACATTCTCTTGCCGCAGCATTAATACGTGCAATCCATAACGCTCTGAATTGTCTTTTACGCTGACGCCTGTCCCGATAGGCATATTGACCTGCTTTCATTACCGCTTGTTTTGCGACACGGTAAACGTTTTTACGACGACCACGATAACCCTTGGCCAGATTCAGTATTTTTTTATGTCTTGCGTGCGCTGTTACACCACGTTTTACTCTAGGCATCAGATCCTCCTTTAGGCATAAGGCAACATAGAACGCACTGACGCCACATCGCTAGGGTGAATTGTTGTAATTCCCCTTAATTGGCGCTTATTTTTGGTTGTTTTTTTGGTCAGAATATGACGTTTGAACGCTTGAGCGCGCTTGATACTGCCGCTTGCACGAATTTTAAAGCGTTTCGCGGCGCCGCTCTTGGTTTTCATTTTTGGCATTTATACCCTCCTTTATTATATGACACAGGGTGTTTCTCTTTCAGAACACTTGTTAAACCCGGGATCACTTGTAAAATTCCTCTGCGATGTACTTTATAACGCTTACGAAAATAAGCTACGGTGTTGTAGTTGGATTATCCGCGGCCTGTTTTTCCTTGCCGGCTTTGGTATCTTTTTTCTTTGGAGATAACACCATAACCATTTGGCGGCCTTCCATTTTTGGAAACTGCTCAACAACAGCATGCATCTCAAGATCATCTCTTACTCGTTCAAGTAGCCGAATACCAAATTCTTGATGCGCCATTTCACGCCCGCGAAACCGCAGAGTGACTTTGACTTTATCCCCTTCATTGAGAAAATTGGTCAGATTACGTAGTTTAATACGATAATCACCTTCATCTGTATTGGGTCTAAATTTGATTTCTTTTATCTGAATTTGTTTTTGTTTCAGCTTAGCTTCGTGCTTGCGCTTGCTTTCCTGGTAACGGAATTTTCCATAATCCATTAACCGGCATACGGGCGGTTGGGCAGTCGGCGCTATTTCAACTAAATCGACTCCCGCTTCTTCCGCCAGCGTATTGGCATCAGCTAGTTTTACTATTCCGATTTGTTCTCCATCAACGCCAATCAGGCGAACTTCAGGCACATTAATTTCATCGTTAATGCGTGCTGTTTTTTCTTGTGCTATGGCAATTCTCCAAATAAATTAAAAAATAATTATATTATACCTTTTAAAGCTATTTCCTCTTTAAAGCGTTCTATCAGTTTGGCTACAGACATTTTTCCCAGATCCTGTCCGTCACGACTTCGTACCGAAACCTGACTAGAATCTGCCTCCGCATTACCTACAATAATTTGATAAGGAAGTTTCTGCAAGCTATGTTCCCGGATTTTATAGGTTATCTTCTCATTTCTCAAGTCTTGACTGACCCTGAATCCATGACTGTTAAGTTCTTTTGCTACTTTTTGAGCATAATCCACCTGATTCCTTGATATGTTAAGTACAACCGCCTGTATTGGCGCAAGCCACAACGGGAATGCGCCGGTATAATTTTCAATTAAAATGCCGATAAACCGTTCAAGCGACCCTAGAATCGCCCTATGAAGCATAACTGGCACATGTCTGGAATTATCTTCAGCTACATATTCTGCACCTAATCGTTCGGGCATGGAAAAATCCAGTTGTAACGTACCACATTGCCAAATTCGCCCAATACAGTCTTTGAGTGAAAATTCAATTTTAGGCCCATAAAATGCGCCTTCACCAGGCTGAAGCTCCCAGTCTAGGGCGGCTTCCTTCAATGCGGCTTCCAGTGCCTTTTCTGACTTATCCCACTGCGCATCGGAACCGACACGTTTTACTGGTCTGGTGGAAAGTTTTACCAAAAGATCTTTAAAGCCAAAATCGCTATAAACGCGTTTAAGTAAATGAATAAACTTGACAACCTCTTCCTGTATTTGATCTTCTGTACAGAAAATATGCGCATCATCCTGGGTGAACGCACGCACTCGCATCATACCATGCAGGGCTCCTGATGCTTCATTACGATGACACGACCCAAATTCTGCCAATCTTATTGGCAAATCGCGGTAACTTTTTAATCCTTGTTTAAATACTTGAACATGTCCTGGACAATTCATTGGCTTGATAGCAAAACTACGCTCATCAGTATCGGTAACGAACATGTTTTCCCGAAAATTATCCCAATGACCGGACTGAACCCATAATTCTTTATCAATGACCTGTGGCGTGCGTATCTCCAAATAATCATTATCATTCTGTATCTGCCGCATATACTGCTCTATTTGCTGCCAAAGCGACCAGCCTTTTGGATGCCAGAACACCATTCCAGGCGCTTCTTCCTGAATATGAAACAGATTCAATTGCTTACCAATTTTTCGATGATCTCTTTTTTCTGCTTCTTCCAACCGATGTAAATATTTTTTTTGATCCTCTTTGGTCAACCAGGCCGTACCATATATTCTTTGCAGCATTTCATTATTTGAATCACCGCGCCAATATGCACCTGCAACTTTCATTAATTTAAAAATTTTTAATTTAGCAGTTGTCGGCACATGCGGTCCACGGCACAAATCAGTAAAGTTCCCTTGAGTATAAAGCGTCAAGTCTTCATCACCTGGAATGGATTCAATGATCTGCGCTTTATATTGTTCACCCTGTTGCTTAAAAAAATTAATTGCCTCTGATCGATCCCAAACTTTACGTTCTACCTTCAAATTTCGTTTACTAATTTCCAGCATCCGTTTTTCGATAGCCTCGAGATCTTCAGGGGTAAATGGCCGCTTGTAAGAAAAGTCATAATAGAATCCATCTTCGATAACAGGCCCTATTGTCACCTGCGCATCAGGAAACAATTCCTTAACGGCATGCGCAAGCAAATGAGCGCTAGAATGTCGAATAATCTCCAGTCCTTCCGCATCCTTTTCTGTGATGATGGTAAGTTCACTATTGTTTTCAATTGGTCTGTCAATATCGACTAATTGACCATTAACTTTTCCTGCTATTGCCGCGCGTGCGAGACCAGGCCCTATCGAAGATGCCACATCAAAAACGGTTACAGAGTGATCGTAAACCCGTTCTGAGCCATCCGGTAATCGAATTACTGTCACTAACTTTCCCCAACTAAATTAATTTGGACTATACAATTGATCAATAATTGAGTAAAAACTGCATGTTATAAGCCTATAACTCTTCAACCAAAAATTAAATCCATACTTATAACCTTTCTCTCTCCCCGCACCGTAACCCTTCTTAAAGGTATCGGTTAATATTTGTTGCGTTTTTTACCTTGTAAAAAACATATTTCATATTACAAGACTCTAGATTCATTATGTACGATTCGCGATTGTAGTTTTATACCACATATTAAATTTCTGCAGTCCATTTAGGCACTTGGGCGCCAAACCAATCGCAACCGCATCCACTAAACAATACCAGGCTGCAACGCCACTAGGCGGGTTTCCTTGAGACCAATCAAAAACTGGCTCAATAGATGCCCATTTCCACGTCCCGGCTGCAGTCCCAATAATTTCGAGCCATGTACAAATAAAAAACGCACCCAAGTAAACAAGAGGCGATCTGCCTTTTAGTACACAAATCACAAAAATAACGAACAAAAATGCACCGACCTGGTCACCTTGTTCTGGAATACCACTGACACCCCATAACGCCCATAAACCGCCAGTGACAAACACAAATACAGCAATTTTGCGCGCATACATTTGAAAAAAACCAGAACGTGCTAGTTTGACTGCAGTTAAATACACCATTCCATGGCCAGGGGGAACATACAGCGGAACATTCTCAAACCGGTAGGTATAGCCTTCCATATAAATGGAAGCAAAATACTCGCCTATTGTCGCAAAAGCAACAGCAACTGCTACTTGCATTCTAATTTCTTTATTCTCACCTGCTAGCAAAATAATAAGAAATATCCATGCAATAACACCTAATGCATTCTGTGTTGCCACACTACCACTGCCATCTATAACCAGACTTACTGCACAACAAAAGAAAGTAAATGCCGGTATGAAATAATCACGCATCCTATGCGGAGATTTAATACCGGCTTTTGGAAAATGATCCAGCATTCTTTTAATCCCAATTAAACAAAAAAACCCGCCGACGGCGGGTTATGAAATCTAAAATTGCACGTTATTAGAAATTTTGTATTGTAAAGTAGCCACTCAACTTTTGACGGTTCTTACTCAGCAATTCCAAGCATTTGAAATTAAATTCTCAATTTGCTTGAAATTACTTTAAAAAGACGAAATATAATTTTACCCTAATATAACCCGTTGAATAATCAATTAGACCATCCAAAGTTAAGCTAAATTTTTTGTTGATGGAAATCAATAATCCTCGTCATCGTCGTCGTCATCTTCCTCGTCCCAGTCATCCCAGTCATCCTCTTTGAGCACCAGTTTGCGCTGCTCTCGGCTGGCATCCAGGTCCGTCATCGGCGCTTCTTCATGCACCAGATTCTGGTGACAGTCAATACACGTCGCTCCATGCGTCTCCAT
>NZ_FOGH01000026.1 GCF_900111165.1 Nitrosomonas sp. Nm51 | reverse complement strand
ATAAAGTGCTTTTTATTAGGTTTTGTGTTTTCATGCTACTCATCCTGCATGAAAACAGATTAAATGTCCAGTCAATAATTACGGGTAATAGGCAGCGCTAGCAGCGTAAGGCTGGCTATTAAATCAAAAGCCCGTTTAATTGTTGACCTTAATAGACTTTGATCAAATCCACCTCCAAAAACAAACCAACTTGGATATAATGAATCCATACGGATATGACCGTTTTCACGTTCGTAATAGGTAGCGATGTCCATGACGCGGATACCGCGCATTTTGCATTCAAGCAATTCTTGTATGGGAAAGTAACCGCCCCTTCTTTCCTGGGGGGCAATAATTATTTCTTCAGCTCTGTATGTATCGGCTAATGTCATCAGTGAGTCTTTGCCGGTAACAATTAAGGAAGCGGGCACACGGTGCTCTTCTCCGGGAAACGGTATAAATCCGACAATTTTGGGTTGATGATGTGCGGGTATTTTGCCGTCCGTGTTAATCAGGTCATTTGCATTTTTACCTGTTCCCAGCACCAACGTGCGTGACCTGAAAATGTCCACGCTGGCGCCTTTATGCAGGATGGCTCTGGCGATTAAAATTTCTACAAAGGAGAGGACCATAACATTAAATAATGCGCCACGACCTAAATAAGTTTCCGGGAAAATATAAAAGATGAACGCCATTAATCCAAAGCACAGTGCAACCGATGGCATCAGACGAAATAACGTTGTATTGAAATCGCGTTGTGTTTCGGGGAGATACATGCCCATGGCCGCCATACTGAATATCATGGCAAAAATGAAAATACAGGCTTCAAAAAATGAATCCTTGAAAAAGGATATGGTAAATCCCTGCCCTTCGGCAAACCGCAGGTAAATTCCTCCAAAAAAAGCAAGCAAAAGCAATAAAAAATCAATGCTGATGATTAAGATGGAAACTTTGGGTATATAAAGGTTATTGATTTTGAGCAATTTTTTCTCCAGCTAAACTAAACATATGCTGTTGCAAATGAACGGTGTTGATTTCGATACTGCGCCACGGAAGAATGCTATTCTCTATAATTTAACTATTTATGTTTTTACAAACTGCTAATGACAAAGTGTACCCAAGAATGATTTAATTTTCTAGAATCAGAGTCATAGGGTAACTCAGATCCATTGCGTCAAGCTGTAGAGGAACTTTAACTTTACATGCAGAACCATGACAGGGACTTTCCCTGCATATTATATAGGTAATAAAATTTCGATTTATGCTTGAATTACATCATGTCAGTAAAGCCTATGCGGAGGAGAGGCAAGTACTGTCTAACCTAACTTATACACTGAAAGCCGGTGAATATGTTGCAGTTATGGGTGAATCCGGTGTAGGGAAATCGACTTTGCTCAATCTTGTTGCAGGGTTGGACACACCGGATTCGGGTGAAGTGGTGATTGACGGTGTTGTGATTTCAAAACTCAATGATGATGACGCAACACTATTGCGGCGTAAAACACTGGGTTTTATTTTTCAGGCATTCCATATCCTGCCGCATTTAACGCTTAAACAAAATATTGCACTGCCTTTATTGTTAAATAATATGCCGGCTCATCGTATTGAGCTGATGTTGGCCGAAGTCGGACTAAGTGGCCGAGGGGATCATTTCCCGCATCAGCTGTCAGGCGGAGAGTTGCAACGGGTAGCAATCGCACGTGCATTGGTGCATCGTCCCAGACTCGTGCTGGCGGACGAGCCAACGGGTAATCTCGATCCTGATACCGCTCATGATATTTTGCAACTCATACGTACCGAAATCAAGAAAAATGGAGCATCGGGCATACTTGTTACACATTCACATACCGCCGCAGCTACTGCAGATGCCGTTCTGATAATGACCAAGCATGGCTTGAGAAAAGCCGAGTCAGTCAGGAGCGGATGAATACTTCGACTCTGTCCCGTTGGTTGCTGTTAGGAGAATGGCGTGCGCGTTTTGTGCAGGTCATTGTTGCCGTAATGGCAATCGCGATCGGTGTGGCACTGGGGTTCTCAATTCATCTGATAAATACGGCGGCTTTCAATGAATTTTCCGCAGCGAGTAAAAATCTGTCGGGGCAGTCGGATTTACAAGTCTATAGTAAACAGGGCTACTTTGATGAGCTGCTTTATCCAAAGCTTGCGCAGTTCAAGGGTATCGAGCTGATTAATCCCGTGCTTGAGTTCACAGTTCCAGTACCAGGTGAGCATGGGGTTGAATATGATCGCAAGTTAAGAATACTTGGTATCGACATGTTTCGGGCTGCAGATATATCGCCAGACTTGCTGGGTGTGCCGGTAGAAGGTCAACCAATGGACAGCTTGTCAGATGATGCGATTTTTCTTTCCCCTGCGGCAATGAAATGGCTGCAGGTTAAACAAGGCGATATGCTGCAGTTCAATGTTGGCACGCAAACCATAGAATTGCGCGTGGCTGGCGGCGTCACGCGGGCGCGTGCAGGGCAACGGATTGGAGTTATGGATATAGGTGCAGCGCAGTGGCGCTTCAACTATTTGGGACTACTATCACGTATTGAGTTAAAGCTTGACACCGGGATTCATCATGCAGCGTTTAAAGCAGAACTGGAAAAAGAACTGGGAGCACAATTTTTTATTACTGAAGTTGTTGAACAGGAAGCGCGTTTAGCCAGTATGTCTCGTGCTTACCGTGTTAATCTCAATATGCTTGCATTGGTGGCGTTATTTACCGGGGCCTTCCTGGTGTTTTCCACGCAGGCATTGTCCGTGGCCCGCCGCCGCAGCCAATTTGCATTACTGCGCGTGCTAGGTTTTACACGGCTGCATCTGTTGCGACTAGTTGTGACGGAAGGTGTTGTGCTGGGTGTTGTCGGCTCTTTTTTGGGGCTGGCTTTAGGGTATGGATTTGCGGCACTCGTTATTCGGTTTTTCGGTGGCGATCTGGGCAGCGGTTTTTTTTCGGACATACAGCCAGGTTTGTATATGGATTCTGTTGTTGCAATGCTTTATTTTTCCGTAGGGTTAGGTGTAACCATGCTCGGAACTGTTTTACCCGCCAGGGACGCGATGCGGATCAAGCCAGCCATTGCCTTGAAGTCAAGCCAAGAAAGCAATGCCATAGATTGTTTGTCTGTACCCTGGCCAGCAATTGTGTGTTTGTCTCTTGCGTTGTTGCTGGCGCAGTTGCCGCCTGTTTACGGATTGCCGGTTTTTGGCTATCTGGCCATTGCGTTGCTGTTGATTGGCGGCCTTGCACTGATGCCGTATTTTGCGGCACGGTTTTTTTCTTTTGCGTTGTCCACGGTCAATAAAAGGTTCAACTGCGGTAAATTGCATGCAACTGTACTGATGGTGCTGGCGCGTTTGGCGAATGTGCCCGGCCAGGCTTCGGTTGCTTTGAGCGGTGTGCTGGCAAGTTTCAGTCTGATGGTAGCCATGGCTATTATGGTGCTCAGTTTTCGCGTGTCGGTTGATAACTGGCTGGAGCATGTTTTACCGGCGGATCTTTATGTCCGCGCGGCAGATAGCGGCAGGCAGGGCGGTTTTTCTCCAAGCGAGCAAAAATCATTGACTGAATTGTCCGAATTCTCGCGTATTGAATTCTTACGTTATCAGAAAATGGTTCTCGATCCGCATCGGCCTGAAATTACGCTTATTGCAAGGCCTGTCGATTCAATGGATCCCAGAAATACTTTGCCAATCATAGGTGAATATATTGCGCCTGGACAGTTATCAAACCATGAAAGACCAGTATGGGTTTCTGAAGCAATGGTTGATTTATACGGTTACAACGTGGGTAAACAAATTATGATACCGGTCGGTAATGAATTGCATTCATTTATCGTCGCTGGTGTCTGGCGGGATTACGGTCGTCAGTTTGGTGCTGTGCAGATTCAGTTGTCTGATTATCAGGAATTATCCAATGATATGAGCATAAATACTGCGGCGGCATGGCTTCATTCACCGGTCACCATGGATGAAGCGTATGACGCGTTACGTCGATTACCGTACGGCGATATGCTGGAAATCACGCAATCGCAATCGATACGCGATACAAGTTTAAAAATTTTCGATCGCAGTTTTGCCGTCACGTATCTGCTGGAAATTATCGCTGTAATTATTGGCTTGCTCGGTGTTGCTGCCAGTTTTTCTGTGCAGATGCTGGCGCGCTCGAAAGAGTTTGGCATGCTGCGCCATATTGGCGTAACCCGTACTCAGGTGCTGACCTTGCTGGCTGCTGAAGGCGGTCTTTTGACGGCGCTTGGTGTTGCGCTGGGATTTGTTTTGGGATGGTGTATCAGCTTGATATTGATTTTCATCGTTAATCCGCAATCATTTCATTGGACCATGCAGCTTTATATGCCGTGGAACTGGTTGCTTTTGATAGCGGGCATTATGCTGATTTCAGCATCCATTACAGCCTTAATTGCCGGACGCCGTGCTGTTTCCGGCAGCGTTGTCCGCGCTGTTAGGGAAGACTGGTAATGCAAAAAAAAGGTAACAGGTTATGTATGCCAATAGCGGCAGCTTTGGCGATGTTTTTGTTCGCAACACTGCATTCACAGTTGCAAGCGGGTGATCGAGAATATGCGCCGGTTATCCCTGGCAATGCCCTGGTATTTCCACAGGACTATGGTGCGCATCCAGATTTTCGTATCGAATGGTGGTATGTTACGGGCTGGCTGGAAACCGCTGAAAATAAAGCACTTGGTTTTCAGGTGACTTTTTTTCGCACCGCAACCCGTCATCATTTGGATAATCCCAGCCGTTTTGCACCCCGGCAACTGATCATTGCGCATGCCGCATTGTCCGATCCTGAATTGGGAAGGCTCCTTTATGGTGAAAAGACCGCGCGAGCAGGATTTGATCTGGCTTATGCCCGTAAGGGGAATACAGATGTGAAGTTGGATGACTGGTATTTCAAGCGCGAACCAGATGGGCGGTATGTTACTGAAGTACAGGCTGAAGAATTCAGTTTCCAGCTTTCGTTGACGCCGACGCAAGCAATCATGCTGCAAGGCGAACGCGGTTTTTCGCGTAAAGGACCTAACACAGAACAGGCAAGTTATTACTACAGTGAACCACACCTTGATGTATCCGGTACGGTGATTCAGGAAGGCAAATCTCTGGCTGTGCATGGACAGGCCTGGCTTGATCATGAATGGTCATCGGAAATCCTTGACCCGCGCGCAGATGGATGGGACTGGATGAGTGCAAATCTGAATGATGGCTCCGCTCTCATGGCATTCAGAATTCGCGGTAAGCAAGGTTCAAAACTGTGGGCCTATGGTACGCGGCGTGATGCAGCGGGGCGTGTCACGCAATTTAACCCAGGCCAAGTCGAGTTTATTCCGGAACGGACCTGGGAATCCCCGCATACCAAGGCTACCTATCCGGTTGAAATGCGCGTTCGTACCGGGAAAATGGAATGGCGATTGGTGCCGTTATTAGATGATCAGGAATTGGATTCACGCGGATCGGCAGGGGCTGTGTACTGGGAAGGGGCTGTAATTGTTTTTCAAAATGGAGAAAATGTCGGCAAAGGGTATCTTGAGTTAACAGGTTATGTGCAGCCGCTAGAATTGTAAAAATATTTGTTTAATTATAATCATTATATTACAGTGTGAACTTAAAAAAATTATTAATATTTTCCAATTTTTATAATACAAGAAAAAACATCATTATTTATGGTTTTTTTTAATTATGCATAGCGATCAATACAATTAGAATAGTGATATGAAGTTCAAAGAAATTGTATTTAAGCAATAGTGTGTATCCGCATGAAATAGTAAACAATAAAAACAGATACATAATTGTTATTGCCGGTACATGATCGTATGTAAACGCGTGTATAAACGCTTTTGGTAAAGCGTCCGAATATCGTTGACAAAATATATTTATCGTATTTGAGTATCTGTGTTTTTGGCAGACTTCAGACACATTAAACGGGGTAAGTGCATGTTCGATTTAAAATTTACCGGAATAAAAGGGTTTGTTGTTTTGGTGGTATTGATATCAATGGCTGTAGCCGGTCGAGTGCATGCAAATCCCCGTTATGCCTCGATTGTAATCAATGCCGATACTGGCACAGTGCTACATGAGTCCAATGCGGATGCCAGCCGTTACCCCGCGTCTTTGACAAAGATGATGACGCTGTACATGCTGTTCGAGGCGATGCGATTAGGTAAAATGACGCTGGATACCCGTATGCCTGTTTCTGCTCATGCTGCATCAATGCCGCAGACGAATATCGGCTTGCGGGCTGGTGAAATGCTGCATGTGCGTGATGCGATACCAGCATTAATTGTACGTTCGGCGAATGACGCGGCTGCTGTTGTAGCCGAAGCGTTGGGAAAAACTGAAACTAATTTTGGCCGAATGATGACTGACAAGGCACGTGAAATGAGAATGCACTCGACTACTTTTCGCAATGCCTCCGGGCTGCCCAATCGCACACAAAAAACAACTGCACGAGACATGGCAATATTGTCCGTGCGCCTGATGAAAGATTTTCCCCAGTATTATCATTATTTTTCAACACAGTCGTTCCATTATAAAGGAACCACATATAACAGTCATAACCGCATGGTGCGCACTACACGGGGCGTGGATGGATTAAAAACCGGCTTTATTCGGGCTTCCGGATTCAACGTAGCCACCTCCGCAAAACGTGGTGAACGCAGGTTAATTGCGGTCGTTATGGGAGGGAAAACTGCTTCTTCCCGGGATCAGCACACAGCAAAATTACTAGATCGTAGCTTTAAACAGGTAACGGTTACCCAAATTGCTGCTTCCAGCATTAATACAGGTGATAAACTGATTGCCCGAGGTTATTTGCGCGCTGATGCACCGATTCCTGCCGCTAAGCCCATCCTGACATTGGCTGGCAAGCCAGACCCTGCAGCAATACTGCAGGGTCGGTTAACCCCTGTCAGCAACGTATCTGTAAATACCTATTTACCAAAAAACAACAGTTGGGCGGTTCAGATTGGCTCATATTTCGAACCAGGCCGCGCGCGTGCTCAGGCCCAAGCGGCTACCCGCTGGGTGGCCGGGGAAGTTGCTGTAGTTGAGGTCGAAATCAGCAACCGGACATTTTATCGGGCACGGCTTGTGGGATTGCGGAAAAATCAGGCGCATACTGCATGCCAAAACCTGTCGCGTAACGGTATAGATTGTATGGTTGTCCGTTCACATGGTTAATTTAAGTTTTTGTGTTGTTAATATGCCTTGCTGAGCACTAAAATGAGTGCCAGCGGCAACAGTTCATTAATTGTTTCGTGATTGAAGTCAACATCGTAAAACAAATAGCTATCTATTTCGAATAAGCGCGTTGTCATCAGCGAAAATATATAGTGATATCTGGTCATCAGCATGTTATTTGTTTTTCATTTGAATGCTGCAAAACAATTATGGCTGTCATATCTTAATTAGAGATAGGTATGGGCAAACACTTTAAAAAGCTCCTTGTTCCAACACTGTCGGCTGACGGTACACATAAAAAACCGCACCATATTGCTTATATGGATTGGGGTGATATGAGTAATCAGCACATTGTGTTTTGTGTGCATGGTTTGACGCGCAATTGCAGGGATTTTGACTATCTGGCGTCTGATTTATCATCACAGTGTCGTATCATTTGCCCTGATGTTGTCGGGCGCGGCCAAAGCGATTGGCTTGAAGATGAAAGGGACTATGACTATTATCCGGTATATCTTTCGGACGCAGCTGCGCTCGTTAGACATATCCAAGGTCAGTATAGTTCGACTATAACTATTGACTGGGTGGGTATTTCTATGGGCGGATTAATCGGCATGATGACAGCCATAGACCTTAAAGATGCGATTCGCAGAATGGTTATCAGCGATATTGGACCATTAATTCCGGTAGCTGCGCTGAAAAGGATGTCTGAGTATGTTGGAAAAGGGATTTGTTTCAAGGACCTGGAGTCATTTGAGGCCTATATCCGAAAGATTTCTGCACCATTTGGTCCTTTGACTGATGCACAGTGGCGTCATTTGACGATACACAGCGCGCGTCTGCTTGGTGACGGTACTTACACTTTTTATTATGACCCCAAAATTTCCGCAAGTTTTAAAGAGCATGCGTTGCAGAATGACGTTGACTTATGGCAGTACTGGGACATACTGCAAACCCCTACTTTAGTGATCAGAGGGGATAAGTCAGATGTTTTGCTTGCTGAAACTGCTGCGCAGATGCAGCAACGTGGCCCACACGCTACAGTTATTAATTTTCCCGGAATTGGGCACGCGCCAATATTGCTTGATGAAAAACAGATTTCTATTGTCAAAGATTTCTTATTAAGCTAGCGTTCTATCCAGATAATACTGTCAGGTACAGCGTTATTGTAGTGTCCTACACTCGCGTTACAGTACTTGAAAAGGACCCCTTTTCAAGTACTGTATCTTTCGGCAATAAATAGAGCGTATTTGTGGCGGACACGTCTTGTCCGTCGCCATTTAAGGGACAGCCCGCAGGATCAGACATCGACTAGTATTACAGCAAATGACCGTAATATGGCTAACAGTGTTGAAGCCGTTTTATATGTATCGATGCAAAATATTCTCAATGAAAATATAAAACGTCCGATGTAAGTAGTGTCTGAAAGCAGTACTTTTTTAAGCTTTCTGCTGTAAGACAACTTTTAATCGACAGATGAAAAGCGGGGTGAACTGGCGGTACTAGCTCTACCCGTTTTTTGCATTTTAAAAGGAGATAAAATGAAATTATTGTTAATTTCAGCATTGTTAATGTTTGTTTTTGTTGGACCTGCGTTTGCCGTTGTTAATATCAATACGGCAAATCAGGCAGAGCTCGAAGCGCTACAAGGTATCGGGCCCGCCAAGGCAAAAGCGATCATAGCGCATCGTGAACAAAAAGGTTTGTTCGTTTCTGCAGAACATCTGATTGATGTCGATGGGATTGGTCAAGGTACCATGAATCAGCTTCGCGACAGTATTACGGTAGGCGATATGCCTGATAGTGCTACGACAGCTGCCATGGCAGTTAAACAAGACTAGATGCGTACTCCATCATAAAAAAGCCCTCCGGATAGTAACTAACCGGAGGGCTTTTTTCATTTATCGATACCAGGATTTTCAAGTGGACAGCATGTGAGATAATGTAAAAATATTAATCATGAAACGCATGCATATGTTCAAAACAATAGAAAATTTTGTCGGTAACACGCCGTTGGTGAGGTTGAGACATTTGCCCGGTAAAACCAGCAACATAGTTCTTGCCAAACTTGAAGGAAACAATCCGGCAGGCTCAGTAAAAGACAGGCCTGCATTGTCCATGATTAAGCATGCACAGCTACGCGGTGATATTAAACCGGGAGATACACTGATAGAAGCCACGAGTGGAAATACCGGTATTGCGCTGGCAATGGCTGCTGCAGTCATGGGATACCGCATGATACTTATCATGCCTGAAAACCTGAGTATTGAGCGGCGACAGACGATGCGTGCTTATGGTGCTGAAATTATCCTGACGCCGCAGGCAGGCAGTATGGAACAGGCCAGAGATCTGGCAGAAAAAATGCGCGATGAAGGTAAAGGTATTATTCTGGATCAATTTGCTAATCCGGATAACCCGCTTGCGCATTACGAAGGTACTGCCCCTGAAATCTGGCGTGATACAGAAGGCAAGTTAACACATTTCGTCGGCAGTATGGGAACGACTGGTACGATAATGGGTTGTTCGCGTTTTTTCAAAGAGCAGCAGCCAGCCATCAAGATTATCGGTGTTCAGCCGGAAGAGGGTGCGCAAATACCGGGCATACGCAAGTGGCCTACAGCTTATTTGCCAAAAATTTATAATGCTGCACAAATAGATGACATGATTTATGTTTCTCAGCCGGAGGCGGAAGAGATGACGCGGCGCCTGGCGCGGGAAGAAGGAATTTTTTCTGGTATTTCGTCAGGCGGGGCGCTGGTTGCTGCGCTTAAGTTATCTACTCAGCTTGAAAATGCTGTAATTGCGTTCATAGTTTGCGATCGGGGTGACCGCTATTTGTCTACGGATGTTTTTCCTGCATAAAGCTTGTATATGCGTTAATATCGGCTATCCGACATGTTTAACAGACAGGCCATATTCTTTTTACTTACCTTAATAATATTTTGTCTGTTGATGTTATGCGCCTCAACAGCCTTTTCCAGGATTGCGTTACTAATCGATGACATCGAGCATCCGGTTTTTAAAGCGCAGTCAATCCAGATTCGATTTAGTGACGTGCGCAACGGATCAGAACAACTAAAAATCGTCATTGCCAAAATTAAGGTACAGGATTATGTCTGGAAAAACGTTCAATTGGCGTGCAGTGTATTTCAGTACAATAGTACAGCAATTACATGTCAGGACGGATATGTAAAGATTCCTGAATTGATCTCGTTTCCAGTTACGCTGTATTTTTTTTCCGATCAGAAAACGATTAAAATCAAGAGTCATCCTGCAAGAAATGAAAACTGGGAGATTACTTTACAGTGGCATGATACGTCTTGGCAGGGTATTGTAACAATTCATAATGTCCCCTTGGATTCAGTTGCGGCTTGGCTGCCGGATCATGAACGGATACCAAAGCCCGGAAGTGGCCGAGTGAACGGGACCGTATTATTTTCCGGAGATGAGACGGATCTGAAGTCTGCTGGAATAGATTTGTCGATAAAAGCGTTGTCATTTTCTGATCAGGCCGGACTGCACGCGGGAGAAAATATCCAGATAGCATTTAAAGCCGGTTTAAACCGATCTTCGTACACGAACCCGAACCAGTGGCATTGGCATAGCGAAATATACTGGCAGCAGGGTGAAGTTTTTTGGCAGCCGATTTATATGGCGGCGGCGGATCAACATTTAAGTTTGCAGGGCATAATTGACGACGAAGCCGTGCGGTTGTTGGATGGTACTTTGATGTTAGCGGGTCTGGGAACATTTCAATTTTCAGGGAATTTCAATATTTTGGACAGACAGTTAAACGCTTTTGAGCTGAAAGCTGATAATATTCAATTATCAGCATTGTACGAACAGGTGCTACGGCCATTTCTGCAGGATACTGCATTTGCTGAAATGGAATTTACAGGGCATGCTGATTGGGTCGTGCATCTGCGTGACGATGTAGTGCAATCGATACAGCTCGATTTGGATGAAGTGAGCATCGTCGATACGCGTGATCGATTTGCGTTTTACCGCATTAATGCGCACATTCCATGGTTGCATGAAGGTGCCACGGTTGCCGACATTAGTATTCAAAACGGTCACATATTACAAATTCCTTTGGGAGCGGTACGTGTGCCGCTGGAACTAAACCGGTTCAAAGTGTTTTTACCACAGCTTGCTTTACCTGTGCTTGATGGACTATTAAAACTGGAAAATTTTAATGCGGCGTATGCAGAAAAAGGATGGCGCTGGAAGTTTAGCGGAGGATTATTGCCTGTTTCGATGGAAGCGTTAACTGATGCATTGCAAATCCAGCATATGCGCGGCACTTTGTCGGGTTATATACCTGAGGTCCGTTATGCTGGTAACAGCATTTCAGTAAATGGAGTGCTGCAACTCAGGGTTTTTGACGGCAGTGTCGTAATACACAATCTCAAGTTGATTGAACCCATGGGATTAACGCCGCATCTAAAGGCTGATGCTGCAATGCGTGATCTGGATTTGGAATTGCTGACCGGAACGTTTTCATTTGGAAAGGTAGAGGGACGGGTGGATGTAGATGTGCAGAATCTTGAGCTTGCCGATTGGATGCCCGTTCACTTTGATGCACGGTTGTTCAGCAGTCCGGGCGACTATTCCCGTCGTATCAGTCAGGCAGCGATTGAAAATATTTCAGCGTTGGGAGGAGAGGGTGCGGTTGTTGCGATCCAGCGCAGCATATTGCGTTTTTTCGAGGAATTTCGTTACGCGGAAATCGGCTGGCGTTGCAAATTGCGGCTTAATATATGTTATATGGGTGGCATCGAATCCGAGCCGGCGCCCCGCTATACGCTAGTGAAGGGTGGAGGTATCCCCGCGATTACAGTAATGGGCTATAATCGGGAAGTTGGATGGCAGGAACTGATCAGTCGATTGCAACGCATTACAAGTGAGAATGAACCGATTATTCAATAAATTGTTGACACTGTAGCTTAGGCATGCAAAGAAAATTAATTTGGGTGGCACAGTTCGTATTTGCGATCATATTGTTATCGGCATGTGTTACGATCAATATTTATTTCCCCGCTGCAGCTGCTGAAAAGGCTGCTGACAAAATTATTGAAGAAGTCTGGCAGTTGGAAGGTGAGAAAAAACAGGAATAGCTGCCTTACTGAATTTGTAAGCAGGCGGATATTAAATAAGCCAGTTAATTTTTTTGAAATAGTTATGAACAGTCGCACGAAATATTTTTTGCTGCTGTGGCTTTGTTTATGGTTTGCTTCAGCACCAATGCTTGGCCATGCAGAGGCCAATCTCGAAGTCAATACACCGGCCATTACCAGTATCAAACAGCGAATGCAAAGCAGGCATGCCGAACTTGTTGAATATTACAATAGCGGGGCTATCGGTTTGACCCAGGATGGTATGATTACTGTTCGCGACGCGAGTGCTGTCTCTTTGGCTAAGCGTCAGCAGGTCAATTCACTTGTCTCAGTAGAAAATCAGGACAGGAGCGCGCTTTATCGTGAAATCGCGCGCGCGAATAATCACCCTGAATGGGAGTCCAAGATACAGTCAACATTTGGTCAACGCTGGATAGATTTGGCAAGAAAAGGTTGGTGGTATCAGACTGGTGGACGTTGGATGCAAAAGTAAAGCACACGCAAACTTGTATAGTATAAAACCAAATTAATTATATTGGTTATATGGGTAGTTCGTTGTGCAGTTAACTAATGACCTGTTGGTGATAGGGTTTTGTGTGATATGCTTGAACTAAACAAAATGGTAGTATGTCTCAGTATTTTGGCAGAGATGTCTGATATTTAATTCTCAAGAGGAGGTTTTTTAATATGGATCAAAACTACTCAAGTATTGGCAGAGGTTCACAAACAAGGCAAGCTATAGAAATTAATAAGGTATTGCGTAATACCTATATGTTGCTGGCAATGACGTTGTTGTTCAGCGGATTTACGGCAACCGTTTCAATGATGATGAATATGCCGCCGATGACTTATTTATTATCGGTGATCGGCGGTATGGTGATTGCCATGTTCGTGTTGCCGAGATTCGCGCATTCTACAGCAGGTATCGGTATTGTTTTTCTGATTACCGGTCTTTTAGGATTCGGACTGGGGCCGATACTAAGCATGTATGCTTCGGTGCCTAATGGCAGCAATATCATCATGCTGTCTCTGGGTGGAACAGGCGTTATCTTTATGGGTCTGTCAGCGTATGTTTTAGCGACACGAAAAGATTTCAGCTTTCTCGGTGGTTTTTTGATGGTGGGTTTTTTACTGGTGTTGGTCGCCGCAGTTGCAAATATCTTTCTGGCAATACCGGCCATGTCGCTGATGATATCTGCAGTTGTGATTATGCTGATGAGCGGTTTTATTCTGCACGATACCAGCCGTATTATTCATGGTGGCGAAACCAATTATATTCTGGCAACCATCGGATTGTATATGACGATCTTTAACATCTTTATCAGCCTGCTGCAGATTCTGGGTATTATGGGCGGGGACGATTGATTTTTACATGCTCTGATTGTAAACAAAACCCCGGCAAGCCGGGGTTTTGTTTTGGGTTAAATGACTAAAGAATGGAAAGTGATATCGATATGGACTGGATGAAAATAGTTGCAGCAATGGCCCTGATCATGTTCATCATCTTTTTATTTCCAAGAGCCCGTCATATGATGGAAAATAGCCCTAAAGGTTCATCTTCTGACTGGATGGGTTTCATTGTGCCGATACTGGTGATTTTGTTATTTATCATGTTGCTCGTACAACTGGTATAGTTATTGCCCTGGGTCGCCCGCTTTGTTGAGAAACGATGTGAATATACTGGCTTAACAGATAGGTCGCGTTCGTTCTTTACTTTGCACAAAAGAAACAATTTACATGCCTGCAACCTTTCCCCAGGAATCACGTAGTGTGACTGTCCGATTAAATACGGGCCTGCCGGGCTGGCTGTCAACGTTGTCCGCGATAAAGTAGCCATTGCGTTCAAATTGAAAACATTGTTCTGGTTCCGTTTTATGCAGTGCTGGCTCTACGTAAGCTTGAATGGTTGTTTTTGAATCCGGGTTGAGTGCATTTTTATAATCCTTATCACTGCTGTCAGGATAAGGATCTGTAAACAAACGGTCATACAGACGGATTTCTGCGTTTAAGGCATGTCGGGCCGACAGCCAGTGTATATTCCCCTTTACCTTACGTTTTGCAGCGCCATCAGTTCCACTTTTGGTTTCAGGGTCGTAGGTACAATGGATCGCGACCACACTGCCTAGTGCATTTTTTTCAATTCGAACGCATTTTACAATGTATGCATAGCGCAGGCGTACTTCTCCACCAGGCTTGAGACGAAAAAAACCTTTAATCGGTTCTTCCATAAAATCATCTTGTTCTATATATAAAACTTTGGTAAACGGTATGGTGCGTTTACCCCATTCAGTTTTTTGCGGATGATTGGGCGCGAAGCAATTCTCTTCCTGGTCATCTGGATAATTGTCGATAATCAGTTTCACAGGATTCAAGACCGCAATACGGCGTGGAGCATGCTCGTTTAGGTCTTCCCGCAGGCAATCTTCCAGTACACTCATATCGATCCAGGAATCGGCTTTACTGACGCCGATGCGTTCTACAAACATATGAATTGAGCGTGGCGTATAGCCGCGCCGGCGCACCCCGGCCAATGTACTAAGACGCGGATCATCCCAGCCATCGACAAGTTTTTGTTCAACCAGCTCGATGAGTTTGCGCTTGCTCATAACAGTGTAGGTTAAATTTAATCTTGCAAATTCAATTTGTTGCGGGTGGCACGGTAATTTTTCTTGCAATTGATCAAGTACCCAATCATAAAGGGGGCGGTGGTCCTCGAACTCGAGTGTGCACAGTGAGTGCGTAATATTTTCAAGCGCATCGGAAATACAATGTGTATAGTCATACATGGGGTATATACACCATTTGCCGCCTGTACGCTGGTGATGTGCATACCGGATACGGTAAATGACCGGATCACGCAAGTTGATATTTGGCGATGCCATATCAATTTTGGCGCGTAACACATGCGTACCTTCAGCAAACTCACCATTTTTCATGCGCCGAAACAAATCGAGACTCTCTTCCGCAGTACGGTCGCGGTATGGGCTATTTTCGCCCGGCGTGGTTAATGTGCCGCGCCGTTCGCGTATTTTTTCGGTAGATTGACTGTCGACATACGCTTTGTTCTGGGTAATCAAATATTCCGCAAGCGTATACAGCTGGTCAAAGTAGTCCGAAGAAAAATATAGATATTTCCCCCAGTCAAAACCCAGCCATCGTACATTGTCACATATGGCATCCACGAATTCCTGCGCTTCCTTTTCGGGGTTGGTATCATCAAAGCGCAGATGGCAAACACCGCTGTATTCTTCAGCAATACCGAAATTCAAACAGATGCTTTTTGCGTGTCCGATATGCAGATACCCATTGGGTTCTGGCGGGAAGCGGGTCTCGACGCGTCCCTGCCATTTGCCTGTGCGGTTGTCTTCGTTAATAATGTTGCGGATAAAATTGGAAGCAATTGTTTCTTCAGAGGATGGGTTTTTCATGGAATGTAATGGATCTGTCATATTCAGGTGTGTGGTTGCTAGTGCGCTATCAATATGATATTGCCAGGTACGGCGTTGCCGTGGCGTTGTGCAACAGGCGCAGCACGCAGGAAAGGGCTGCTTCCTTTTCTCAAGTACTGTAACACAGTTGCAGAACACCACGGTAACGCCCTGTGGGCGAGCTAGTCAGCGTCCATGGTCTGCGTTGCGTCTTTTGACAATAGAACGACTGTTGCCTGCAAGGCACGTCTTGCCATAGTCACTGACAAGCTCACTGAACCCGGCAATATCATATGGATAGAGCGCTAGGATTGTGTACTAACTAATAAACAATTGGTAATTGGTTTTGCAGCTTGTGACGCAGGCCAGTAAAAACAACTGCCAAGCCATCCGTCTTCTTAATTATAACTTCGAATATTTGAAAATCCATCTGAAACTAGGCATTTTTCAGCCGTTATTTGTTTGACTTTTTGCGCCGTCTCGAATAGAATTCCCGGCTCTTTTTGAATTTGCAGGATAGATTTTTTCGTGAAAACATTCTCAGCAAAACCGCATGAAGTTAAGCATGATTGGTATGTTGTCGATGCAACAGATAAAGTGTTGGGGCGCCTTGCTTCTGCGATAGCACATCGCTTGCGTGGCAAGCATAAAGCCATTTATACACCGCATGTTGATACCGGTGATTATATCATCGTCATTAATGTCGATAAGTTGCGTGTGACCGGTAACAAAGCGGATGACAAAAAATATTACAGGCATACAGGTTATCCGGGTGGATTATATGAAACCAACTTTAGGAAACTGCATGCGCGTTTTCCCGGCAGACCCCTTGAAAAAGCAGTCAAAGGCATGCTGCCTAAAGGACCACTGGGATATGCCATGATTAAAAAGCTAAAGCTGTATGTGGGTGATGTTCATCCACATGCGGCTCAACAACCTCAATCCCTTGAAATCAGGGCATAGTTTAAACGATGACTACACAATATAATTATGGAACCGGCCGGCGTAAAAGTGCTGTAGCCCGTGTTTTTATAAAGTCTGGTACAGGCTCGATTATTGTTAATAGCAAGCCTGTCGATGAGTATTTTTCACGCAAGACAGGGCGAATGATCATTCGCCAGCCGCTGGAATTGACAGAACACCTGGCAACATTTGATATTATGGTGAATATACATGGTGGTGGCGAATCAGGGCAGGCGGGTGCGGTGCGTCATGGTATTACCCGTGCTTTGATTGATTATGATGCTGAACTTAAACCAGTGTTAAGTAAAGCCGGGCTTGTTACGCGTGATGCACGTGAAGTTGAGAGAAAAAAGGTTGGTTTGCGAAAAGCAAGGCGGCGTAAGCAGTTCTCCAAACGTTAAGGTCTTATCATATTGATTGCAAAAAAGCCGCCGCTCATGGCGGCTTTTTTGTTTTATCATATTTACAGGGAATTTAAATAAGAAAATTTGGAATCAAATGATTAAAGTCGGTATTGTTGGCGGGACAGGCTATACAGGTGTGGAGTTGTTGCGGTTTCTGGCCCAACATCCTGAAGTGAATATAACTGCTATTACATCGCGCAGTGAGGCGGGCTTGGAAGTTGCAGAACTTTTTGCAAGCCTAAGAGGGTATATTGATCTGAAATTCAGCGATCTGTCCGAATCAAAACTCAATCAGTGCGACCTTGTTTTCTTTGCAACGCCCAATGGGATTGCGATGCAACAAGCTGAGGCATTAATAGATGCGGGTGTGAAGATAATCGATCTGGCTGCGGATTTTCGCATAAAAGATATCCCTGTGTGGGAGAAATGGTATGGCATGCAACATGCGTGTCCCGAATTGGCGGCGCAGGCTGTATACGGTTTGCCGGAGGTAAATCGAGACGAAGTAAAAGATGCGTATCTGGTCGCTAATCCAGGGTGTTATCCAACGGCTGTGCAATTGGGTTTTTTACCAGTGGTTGAGGCCGGGATTGTTGATATCAATCATCTGATTGCCGATGTAAAATCAGGTGTGTCCGGCGCAGGCAGGAAGGCGGAAGTCCATACGCTGCTGGCGGAGGTATCCGATAATTTTAAAGCGTATGGTGTTCCGGGTCATCGGCATCTTCCCGAAATCACACAAGGATTAGACAGAGTCGCCGGTAAGCCGGTCGGTCTTACATTTGTGCCACATCTGGTGCCGATGATTCGTGGTATTCATGCGACATTGTATGCGAAGCTTACCAAAAAGCGCAAAATCGATCTGCAGGCCTTATTTGAAGAACGGTACGCGAAAGAGATGTTTGTGGATATACTGCCGGCTGGAAAGCACCCCGAGACAAGATCGGTGCGCGGCTCGAATATCTGTCGTATTGCTGTGCACAGACCACAAAATAGTGATACTGTTGTCATTCTGTCGGTTACCGACAATCTGGTCAAAGGAGCAGCGGGACAAGCAGTGCAGAATATGAATATTATGTTTGGATTTCCAGAAACAATGGGCATCAGCCAGATTCCACTGATACCTTAATACATTGTCAGCTCGACGGTAAGTGTTGAATGTGAGTAAACGGTTCAAAACAAGCTCTGGATTATTGCCTGAACGTGTAGTTATTCGTCCTTATGTGCCATGGCGGGCTCGTTTGCTGACTATCGTTCTGGTCTGCTTGCTGATATTAATGCTCTCTTGGGGTATGTATGAAACGGGCAGAAGAACGGCAGGTATAATCGATGCCGGATCATTGACAAAGCTGAGCGAGCCGTACCATGTGGCGACATGTTTGCAAAAAAAACGGACGCAATTATGTACGCAGCTTGCCGAATTGACAAGGCAGTTCCAGATTGTTCAGACGACTAATGAAGACTTGACCAAGCAAACCCGGTCACTTAGTAAAGAAAATAACAGATTGAAAGAAGAGCTCGATTTTTTCGAGCATGTGATGTCCGGTAATACAAAGATTGACAATGGAATTTCAATACACCAGTTCAGTCTGAAAAAAGATGCGAAATCCGGCGTATATCGGTATTCTGTGTCAATGGTACAGGGCGGACAGCGGCCCCAAGATTTTAAAGGAAGCCTGAAATTTTTTGTGAATCTTCGGCAAAATGATCAGAGAAAAACGGTATCGTTGACGAATAAAGAAGCTGAACAAAGTTTTTCGATAAGCTTTAAGTTTTATCATAGAATAGAAGAATCGTTTAAAGTGCCGCCCGATGCGATTGTAGAAAGCATGAAAGTACAGGTTTTTGAACAGAACGATGCACAGGCAAAGTTGACCCAGACTGTTGAGCCTACGTAGTGAGGGAGAAAATTATGTTTGGAAAAAAAAAGAAAGCCAAACTTCATAGTCACATTGATACATTGATCGGTGCGCAAACACAAATCACGGGTGATATCTGTTTTAGTGGCGGTTTGCGGGTAGACGGGAATATCAAAGGAAATATTGTCTCAGAAGATGGAGAGCAGCACACATTAATACTCAGTAATGCCGGTTATATTGAAGGGAAAATACAAGCCGCTAATGTAGTCATTAATGGAACAGTAAAAGGACCTATCCATGCGTCCAGATATCTCGAATTGCAGGAAAATGCACAAATTCATGGAGATGTGTATTATGGTTCAATCGAAGTCAAACTGGGCGCTTCTGTCGATGGAAAAATGATTCATCAAGATAAACTTCAGTCCGAGAAACTGGTCACATTAATACCGGCTGCATCTGAATAGTGGATTGCAACAATTCAAGTGGACTTAAACTGAAAACAAATGCTGAAAATATACGAATGATCAACAAAAAAAATAAAGAAATGAAAAATTTCCAGGTGAGGATGATTCCTTATCAATCTGATAAACAAATAACTTTGTATGAGCAAAAATGATTGCTGAAGCTGGTATGTCTAGTACTACAGAAAATTCACCCATCCTGTTCACCGAGAACGCTGCAAACAAGGTCAAACAGTTAATTATAGAAGAAGGTAATCAGGCGCTTAAATTAAGAGTCTTTGTTAGTGGCGGTGGTTGTTCCGGGTTTCAGTATGGTTTCACATTCGATGAGTCGGTCAACGAAGACGATATGGTTATGGAAAAAAATGGCGTGCAGTTGCTCGTCGATTCAATGAGTTTCCAGTATCTGATGGGAGCTGAAATTGATTATGAGGAAAACATACAGGGAGCTCAGTTTGTCATCAAGAATCCGGGTGCATCCAGTACGTGTGGGTGCGGTTCTTCGTTTTCTGTTTAGGATTTAATCTTTTTCATCTATACACTCCACGTCAATCATGCGGGATGGATGGCACCCAGAATCCGTTGTCCTTTTGCACCGGTGGCAGCGGGTAAGTTTCCCGGTTGCTTCAAAATTGTTTGGCGGGCCAGCCAGGCAAAAGCGCTTGCTTCGACCCAGTCTGCAGGTATGCCAAGTTCATCGGTCAACGCAATTTTCTTGACGGAAAGATTTTTTTTCAATTGATTTACCAAATATAAATTGTGCGCACCGCCACCGCATAAGTAGGCTTCGTCTGTTTCCGGATAAAATGTCTGTATCGCTTGTGAAATAGACGTTACTGATAACTGCATCAGCGTTGCTTGCACATCTTCAGGCTGTTCGTCCTGTAAATGGCTTTCCAGCCATTTAAAATTGAACAGGTCTCTACCTGTGCTTTTTGGCGGAGGGGTGGAAAAGAAGTCTTCAGAAAGAAACTTCTCGAGTAGAGACGGAATGAAACGGCCCGTTGCCGCCCAATTGCCATTATCATCATAGGGTTTTCCTGTATGCAGCTGACACCATGCGTCCATGAGCATGTTACCCGGACCGCAGTCAAATCCACTAACTTCTCCAAATGGGTCGAGATAGGTCAAGTTGGCGATGCCGCCAATATTGACAATGACACGACGTTGATCCGAATGCATAAACGCTGCCTGATGAAAGGCGGGGACCAGCGGTGCGCCCTGACCTCCAGCGGCGAGATCGCGGTTTCTGAAGTCGGAAACAACGGTAATGCCGGTCAACTCGGTTAATAACGCGGCATTGACAAGCTGTATAGTGTAGCCCCCGTTGATTTCGGGGCAATGCCGGACTGTTTGTCCATGGCATCCGATTGCCATTATATCCTGCGCTGATACGGTGCTGTCTCGTAGAAGACTCTCGACCGCGGTTACGTAAATGCGTGCCAGCTGGTTGCTAAGCAATGCAGCTGTATTCAACTCATCGTTGCTGGAATGATGTAGCGCGAGTAATTTTGATTTAATTGCATTATCGTAAGGAAGAAAAAAGGTTTTTACAAGCGAATGCTTTTCCGTTCCGAAATCAATCAGTACGGCATCGACGCCATCCAGACTGGTGCCGGACATAATGCCGATATAATAAGCAGACTCCAAGAATTAGCTCATCCTAAAAAGCATGGGCATAACATATATATATAAGTCCTAACAGCATTTTAAGCAGACGCTAGCAATGCGATGTTTTTGCCACTTAATCTTCCCTGAACTTGTATATATTTTGTATAGCTGCTGCAACAATCAGCTAGTCGTTCGAAGCGAGATGAAGATTTCGCATGATATCCAGACGGGAAAGTAACGATTCGGCCTGATTCTGAAAAGCGGGCAAATCTTTTTTTGCGATTGGCGTTGCTGTCGGCAAGGCTATTTTTGACGGATCACGTTGCACGCCATTGACGCGTAATTCGTAATGCAGATGCGGGCCGGTTGCCATGCCAGTCATGCCCACGTAATCAATAACGTCACCTTGGCTGACGCGCGTGCCGTTGCCAAGTCTTTTGGCAAAGCCTGATAAATGTCCATAAGCGGTTTCGTATTGGTCATCATGCTTAATGATGATGAGCTTGCCATATCCTCGCTGGGTACCGGCGAATGTTACTTTGCCATTGGCGGTTGCCTTCACCGGTGTTCCGGTTGGGGCTGCATAATCAATACCCTTGTGCGCGCGCCATTTTTTAAGTACAGGATGAAAGCGCGCATTCGTGAAACCGGAACTGATGCGTGAAAACTCAAGCGGCGCTTTTAAAAAGGCTTTGCGCAGACTTTCCCCTTCGGGCGTATAATAACCGGAGTCGCCATTGGATGACTGGAAATAAATTGCCTGGTAAGTTTTGCGCTGATTGGTGAATTCGACAGCGACGACCTTGCCTGTTTTGGCGGTTCCGCCACCGCCGTCGATTAACGTTTCATAAACAACGGTAAAACGGTCCCCCTGGCGCAGATCGCGGTGAAAATCAATCTCGGACGCCAGAATATCGATCATTTGAGCGGCGATATTGTTGGGAATACCCGCTTTGTCAGTTGCGGCAAACAGCGAGCTGTTGACAGTACCTGATTTCATCTGTATCTGCGATTCAAGTTCAATTTTCTGCTCGGACATCTTGAACGCCTGTTCCGTTTTTTCCATCAGAAACAGTTCTTCCTTGCCGAAGAAATAGCGCAGCGTTAACAAACCGCCATCTGCAGTTGTTTGTGCGTAAATGGTTTTGCCGGGCTGTAACCGGCGCATTGCACGGCTGTCGCGTGCCGTGCGCAGAAAATCCTGCTTATCATGCTGATTGACATCGAGACGGCCCAGGATGGCGGCAATGGTGTCGCCGCGGCGTATGGTCTCCTGCCGCCAGAATGACTGTTCTGAGGTGGCGTTTAATTCAGGCAATACCTCGGGCAGATACAAATCGCGCACGACTTCTTTAATCTCGACGTCGTGAAGTGAGGGTGAATGAGGCGCGATGCCGAATGCGGTGACAAATCCAAATAATGGTATGGTTGATATGGTAATTAGCCAGCGGAGCGTTTTTTTGGTCAGTCCGGATGATTTTTGAGCTAGAATCCTTGATTTGTTGCGTATCGGCATAAATCGCATATGGGACGGTTCCTCCCTTTCGTTCATATTGATTCAATTCACATCATGTTGCCTATTAATGTTAATTCTAACACGATAAATTAAAAACATTGTACCTAAGTACACTATACAGGTGTAGTAGAATTAAGCATTTAGGGGGTTGTGAGACCAGATTGAAATTATTTGTTAAAAATTAAGTTGTGAATAAAACAGTCAATCAGCAGATAGAAAAAATCAAGTACGGTAGCCATGAGTTATTGATAGAAAAGGAACTGGAAAGCAAACTGGGTACTGGCAAGCCGTTACGGGTAAAGGCAGGATTTGATCCCACTGCGCCGGATCTGCATCTTGGCCATGCAGTTTTGCTGAATAAAATGCGGCAATTGCAAGAACTTGGACATCATGTGTTGTTTTTAATCGGTGACTTTACCGGTATGATCGGTGATCCCAGCGGTAAAAATACCACGCGCCCGCCGCTGACACGTGAAGAAGTAGCTGAAAACGCCCGGTCTTATACAGACCAGGTATTCAAGATACTGCATCCTGAACAGACAGAAATCGTGTTTAATTCCGTTTGGATGGACAAGTTCGGTGCAGCAGATCTGATCCGGCTGGCATCGGCTTATACCGTAGCGCGGATGCTGGAACGTGATGATTTCGAAAAGCGTTATCATGGCAATCAGTCCATTGCAATTCACGAGTTCTTATATCCGCTGGTTCAGGGTTACGATTCAGTCGCGCTGAAAGCCGATCTGGAATTGGGCGGAACGGATCAGAAATTTAATCTGCTGGTGGGGCGCGAACTGCAAAAGCATTTTGGCCAGTCCCAGCAATGCATTCTCACCATGCCCTTGCTGGAAGGTCTGGATGGTATCAATAAAATGTCCAAGTCGCTTAAGAACTATGTCGGCATTACAGAAAACCCAAAAGAAATTTTTGGTAAATTGATGTCGGTTTCAGATCAGTTGATGTGGCGTTATATTGAATTATTGTCATCCGAACCGCCAGAAACTGTTCGGAAATGGCGGCAGGAAGTTGCAGCAGGACGGAATCCAAGAGATATCAAAGTTATCTTTGCACAGGAAATTGTCGCCCGCTTTCACAGCAGGAATGCGGCGGAGTCGGCATTGGTTGATTTTGAAACGCGGTTTAAACGCGGTGCACTTCCTGACGATATGCCAGAAAAAACTGTCCGGATCGATGGCGAGGCTGTCCGGCTGACATTACTCATGAAACAGGCCGGGCTTACCGCAAGCACGAGCGAGTCGCTGCGTATGATAGATCAGGGCGCTGTCCGAGTGAATGGGGAAAAGGTCGAGGATAAATCGAGAGAAATACAGCTTAAAGAAACAATTGTCGTGCAGGTCGGCAAGCGGAAATTTGCCAGGATAACGACAGCATGAAGCTTTTACAGGTCGCTGAAAACGTTTTCGAGACAGTCAAGGCTGATAAAAAGGTAAATACAAAAAAAGGTAAATACAAGTGAGAAAGTGGCGTGTATGCACAGTGTCTCCATCGGCGATTGTTTTTTTGTAGCTTGCCGCAGACCATGTTTTTTATAATTATTTTATTCGGCAGATTCGTTCTTATGTACATTGTCCGATAACCTGATAACACTCGAATGCTTATCTACTAACTGTAAGGAAAAGCCATGATCCGTAATCCAATTGATGTATCTACACGCGTAAGTCCCAATCTCTCCGCTTTGATTGAAAACCGTTTGAATATGGTAGAGCCCGACGAATATGTCACGCTGGCTTTGGTGCGGGATTATTTGACCGACATGCTTTCAGCGGCATTTACCGAGACGGAACACATCCACCACTTTGATATTAATGACTCATTGCTCGACGAACTGGATGCATTGATTGAAGAATTTGGCGAAACGGCATTGGCAAATGATTTCGTGCAAAACAGCGCCAGCGAGCCCATGACACGGGTGATCGAGGCGGTGATTAACAGCAGGGATCAGGACAATCCGCCGACACTGGAAACAATCAGAGAAGCAATCGCAATGGGTCTGCCGGCAAGACTGGTAGGAGATGGGGTGCTGGATGAAGACGAGGACGATGCGTTGCTCGAGGAAATCGAAGCATTGATTGACCGGCATGGGGACGATGCATTGGCCGAGGAATTTTTGCGCTACGAATAAGACTGATTATGCGGTTTGTATTCATGCATTGATGGATTAAACGGAATATAAGGGCTGGTTGGACCGGTTTGGTAGTAGTGCTGATCCCCGTTGTTGATAAAAAACCGTGCATCTGTGTTGATGCACAGTTTTTTATCAGAAATGCCAGATTATTATCTGATGACGCAATTTACGGTCAGTTTGTTTAAGGCGCAGCATTTTTTTGCGCATCTGTCAGGCCGGCCTGCCATCCTGACGGCAGGTTCTGTACCCAGCCGTTATACACGTTGGGAATTGCCAACACACCCTGGCCCCCCATGCCTGCCAGGCTTACTACAGCGTCATCCGTAGCTGCAGTGTTGTCTGCCATGGAGATTGTGCCGGCAACAGTAGCATCGGAGAAATTGCCGTCGCCATTAGGGTCAGTGTCGACCACAATCAGCCTGTTGGAAAATTTACTGCTGACATAGGCATAATAACCTCCACCGGCTTTGGCACCGAAATTGACGCCATGACAGCCGGGGTCGCAAGGTAATATGGCCACGACCGTATCAGAGCTGGTGTCGACAACGGTGATGGTGCCGCCTGTATTTGCCGTGACCACGACTCGACCGGTCGGATCAACTGGTGTCTGAATCGGTAAAATTCCGGAATTTGCCGCGCCTTCGCCTGTTACGGGATTATAACCAGCAATCAGGTTGATGTACGGCTTGCCGCCGTTTGTAGCTACCGGAACCGGGTTACCGTCAAAGTCATAAACATTCAAAGAATGATCCAGCAGGTTAGCAGCGTAAACTCTGTTATTACCGACGCCAATCGCAATTGGATGCGGCCCGTGCGGGAAATTTCCACCAGCGGCCGGACGTGCCAGGATCTGTCCGGAATTGCCGTCATAGAAACCGGTATCCGATGTGTTGATGTTCGGTGTAACGATTTTTCCTTCCGGCGTAATCCAGTGACCATGTGGGTTTGCTGGAATCTGGCCAGGCATTTGCGTGGAGATGCTTGACACCGGCGTCGTCGTGCCAGCCGGAATGGTCACCACCCTGTTTTCGCCATTAATGGCCACGGTGATATTGTCATTGTTCGGTATTGTCATAACATGCGATGGCGAGTCGCCGATAGAGAAAAAAGTCGGATTATTTATTGTGGACTGGCTGGAAAAATCTTCAATCTCGATGTGGCTGTACTCGGATTGAATTCTGCCAACGATAGAAATTTGAGACCCGAAAGTGGGTGTTGCGGAGATTGAAGTGAAAAGACCGGTCAGGATGATAGTGATCCAATGCTTACTCATGATAGCCTTCTTATATAACAATAATATAAATGATAACAATAATCATTTATATTATTATATAATAGTGTTCTACATATGTAATAAACAGCTTTTAAACTCGTGCCGAATTGCGCAAGCGGAAAGATACAGCTGCATCGTTTCATTTTGATGAAACCGGAGCCGAACGATATAGCAATCGGACTGCGAATGATGCGTGGATCCTCACATCCCGGATTGACTGTCCATAAACGATAAATTGTTCAGAATAATGTGGGAAAACTCACAGGGAGTGACGTTTGTTTCAGATTATGATGCCGGGCGTTTTACGTTACGTTTTGCCCCGGAGCTGGATTGGTTTTTTGTTCAGTTCCGGGGTTTAATCGAAAGGCGTTGCATATGCGACTTTCGATTCGGTTTCTTAAGCCATTTAAACGCTTTTGCTCAATGGCTTAGGATTTCATGTCAATCTTGGAGGGAATTTAAATGATTTCAAAAATAAAGCTTGGCCATATGGCTTCGCTAACAGCAGCCTGTATGCTGGCATTTTCAGCCGGTACGCTTAGCGCTGAAGAAACTGAGTTCGACGGTGATGATGAAGTGCATTTTCGCAGTAACAACTATTCAGGCAACCACAGTCAGGCTGTTTACAATGAATATTTGCAGCCCGTCGTAACTGCAATCGATTACCACACCCGTGTAATTTATCTGTTTAATTATGATAATGACAAACTGATTATCGTTGATCCGCTGACCAGTATTAACGGCTGGCCGGGTGATATACCGCTGCAGCATACCGCGGTGCTGCCAGAGGGTGATATGATCTATATCACGTCTGACAACACAGAAAACCACCCATCTTATGTGATTGCATTGAAAGTACTCGATATTGACTGGAATGCGGGAACCGTGTCATTGAATCTGGAATCGCTGATGGCGGCTGACAATCCGAATACGCCGGCTGAACTGCCTTTCGTCGAGCCGGTCAATGATGTTCAGAATATACCCAACTGGCTGATCGGCAGAGGAACGCAGATTCATGGCAATACGTTGCTGCCTTATTCGGATTTCATGTATATGACCGAATTTACTTCGGACAGAGTGCGTGTCGTCGATCTCAAAACAAATCAGCTGGCCAGCGTCGATCCAATAGCAATACCGGGTTATACGGAGCAAACGCACGGCATTAACTTCAATCGCTCAGGCACTGTCGGTCTTGGTACCGGTTATTTTTTCGATAATAGCGTAATCGATGTATACAAGCCAAACAGAGAGACAGGCGAACTGCATGTGGCTGGCCAGATCATGTTGGGAAATGAGAAAAGACATGCTGCCTTTACGCATTTTGTCTACTGGCTGGACGAGCGTTTCGCTGTAACGGCCTCCATGCAGTTTGATAAGACGTCGTTGACGCCAGACACCACCAAAAGGATAATTCCGCCGAGCGTATGGTTGCTGGATACCGTTGAAGGGACTGCAACGAAAATCATCCGCCACACAAAACGTGTGAACGGCCGTGGCGTATTCCGCTCGCCTTCCGATCTGGCGGTTGTCAACGGCAAACTTTATTTGGCTGAGGAAGATACACTGGATTATAACTTTGGTGAAGACGGTTATATTTCAGTCTGGGATTTGACCGATCGCTACAATCCGCGTTTCATTAAACGGATGAAGCCGGGTCACGAGCTGCCGCAGGGTTACTCCGTTGCGCACACCATCAGCCCGACGCCGGATAACCGGTATCTGATCGTGGCAAGCTGGGTTTCCGGCTATGTGTTGAAGATAGATACGGTGACGGACCGGGTTGTTAAACAATGGGGTCCTGAAGATGGTCTGGTACAGCCGCATGGTATTTTTGCAGCAGGAGGGACCCGCTGATTCTCAGCGTTTTTAGTGCAAATCAAAACCCGTCAGCTGCGCAGGCAGATGCATATACTGGTCTCTGGCTGGTGGGCTTTTGAATTTCTGTACATATTCGTTATGCTCAGTATGTGAGGAGGTCTAAATTGAGAATGATTCTTTTTCATAAATACAATGTGTTTGCTATGGTAGTTGCAATGTATTTTTTCATGCAGACGAGTCTTGCGGCGGCACCACTTGTTCTGCCGCGCCCCGTCCCGCTACAGGCAGAAACCATCGCGCATCTGAAGCACGCGCATGCGAACGAAGATAGTCAATGGCAACTGGTGGTTTTCGGTTTTACCCGTTGCAAGGATGTTTGTCCGACCTCCCTCGGTAACCTGTATATGCTGATTCAGGCTGCTTCTGCTGAAAATATTCCAATGAACGGTACTTTCGTTTCAATTGACCCTGACCGGGATTCGGTTGATGCGTTATCGAGCTATACGCAACGGTTCGGATCCGATATTTCTTATCTGCGTTTTGAGGGAGAGGAACTGGCGCAATTTAAAGATAATTTCGGTGTTGAAGTCGCTTTCTATACAAAAAACGCGGGTAATATGGAAAATTATCAGGTTGATCACAGTACGACCGCATTTCTGATCGATCCGGAGGGTAGAATCAAAGTGATGTTTGATGCTGTGAAAGATGCTGCAAGCGTTGCGGAACTATTCAAAGGAAAAAGGGAGTTATTTTGATGATAATCAGAACCGTCTTGTTGCTTCTTCCGCTATTCCTGACAACCGGGCCGGTTTCAGCTATGCAGCTCGAGGCCGATCCGCGCATTATTATCTCCTTTATGGATAAATCACTGCCGCCAGAGTTGGATATTCTGCGCGTAACGGCCGATGTGTCTGAGAATAATCGTTTGATATTCCAGGTGCAAACCAAGGGGGAGCGGGCTAGTGGGGAGGATAGCGATTATGTCATGCTTCATATTCAGCATGAAAAAGCGTATGCACTGATTATCCCGTTAAACAGGGGAGCGGACGAAACAGTTAGGGTCTATGAGGCTGCGCTTCAGCCGGAAAATCAGTTGATTGCGATCACCTTTAAGGAATCCCGGATTAATAGAGAGCATGCAGGCTTTAGCGTCAGGCGCATAGATCGGGGAACGGAATTTACGATGCCGCTCGGCTGGATTAATTTCGGTGAGGATTTCGGTTTTGATGCCTATACCATTGATGCCAGTATACAAGAAGATACATTACAAATTAACGAGATCTACGATCAGGCAAGACGTGGGCGCGCTCAGGTTAAACAAGTATCTGCTATTACACTGCTGAACAACATTTGTTCACCCAAAAAATAGCTGTTGCCGGTTATATACTTGCTGTACTTCAAATTTTGGCACGCAATCAGATTTGGATTGGGTGTAATATGACGGCAGGAAGACCGATTCGATTTTTGAATACGATAAGTGTTCGGTAACGCTCTGTTATAGCAAGGCGTCAATATTGATACGGGTTAACGTCAAATGGTTGAGGCGCGCCAATCATGGTGTTTGTCAAAATTTCGGCACTGGCTGGAGCCATTGTCACGCCATATCGGAAGTGTCCGCTGTTTATATACAGGTTCGTTAAATCAGGATGTTGACCGATCGTAGGAATATTTAGCGGAGATGCAGGGCGAAGTCCAGACCATTGACGTATGACGGGCATTTTATATAATTGCGGTAGAATGGCAAGCGCACTTTTTAAAAGTTGCTTTCGTGCGGAAACTGTAATTCGTTTATTAAATCCTTTGTCTTCTGATGTACTCCCGATCAAAAGATGACCGTCCTTACGAGGAACAAGGTATGTACTGCTTTGTGTCAAAATAGCAGGTATTGGTGGATGCTCAAATTTAAACAATAACATTTGTCCGCAAATAGGCTTGATAGTCAAACCAAAGGCGTATTGCCCTAAAATCTTTGCGCTCCATGCCCCTGCAGCAATGACATAGTGATCTGCTGCGAATTGACCAGATGATGTTTCAAGTGTGCTCACACTGTTTCGTTTGACAATTAAACGTTGGACTGTGCAGTTTTCAATGATTTCTCCACCAAGTTGAATTACGCGCTGACGAAGTGCTTGTAATAATCTCGGCGTGCGGATTTGAGCGATATCGGGTAGCAAGATTGTTTGCTGCATAGTATCGCATTGTTTAATTGTTCCGTTTCTGTTAGAGGGTATGAATCGGGGCAATTTCAACTGATTTATATGGATATCATTTTTTGAACACCAATGTATTGCCGTTTTAATATCATATGGCGGTAAGACAATCATGCCACATTGACTATATTCTGGATCGATCCCCGTGGATGTATGCAGTGCTGACGCCCATTCTGAAAATAAGTTTGCGCTGTATTGTGTCAGGCGCGTAACGGCCTCAGGATAGTGCCACGGCATGAGCGGTGACAGTATGCCGCCTCCAGCCCACGAAGACTCCTGCCCAACTTTTCCTTGCTCCAGAAGTAGTACTTTAAAGCCCAGTCTAAGCAGACATTCAGCAGTTGCCAGGCCGATAATACCTGCGCCAACAATAATTGTTCCTCGTTTCATATTCATGCCATTTTTATTGTCCCGTTTTTTTGGTATAAAATCTCCGTCTTCAGACGGAAAATGGCTTTAGCCGTAGAAGTTATCTCATACTCTATCCTTTTAAAATGAGGGCCCCGTGAGGGGTGAAACCCTCATTTTAAAAGGATAGAGTATGAGATATACAACAGGTTGTCACACAATTTTTCATCATCGGTATCATATTGTTTGGACACCCAAATATAGGTACAAAGTATTACGAGGGAAAATTCGTGAAAGGATAAGGACTATTGTAAGGCAGGTTTGCAATGAACCGGGTGTAAAAATTGTCAGAGGTGTCCTGTCAACCAATCATCTCCATATGTTTGTAGAGATACCGCCACATATAGATGATCTGGTCAAGTAAAACCGGACACATCAGTTAAGCAACGTTCATTGTTTTTACATATTCGGCTTCATATTGATTTGGGCTTTTGTAATCCAGGTACGAATACAATCTTTGGCTGTTATAAAACACAGCGATATACTGCAGAACATCCTGCTGAGCTTCGTGACGGGTCTGGTGGTGTCGCCATTGGCAACGTTCCCGCTTAAGGTAGCCAAAGAAGCTTTCGGCAACCGCGTTGACGCTCAGCAATCTCTCAAACGACTCATGCTGCCTACAAACCATATGCTTTTAGTAACTTACGATAGGCTTTGCTGGCATACTGTGACCCACGATCCGAGTGGACGATCAGGCCAGGAGGTGGTCGGCGCTGCCAGATGGCCATCCTCAGCGCATCGCAAACCAGCTGCGCTTTCATTCGTGAGCGCATGCTCCAGCCAACCACTTTTCTGGAAAATAAATCGACGGCGATTGCCAGATACAGCCAGCCTTCCTGAGTCCAAATATACATGATATCACAGACATAAACCTGATCCGGCCTATCAACATTAAATTGACGATTCAGTATGTTATCAAACACCGGCTGTTTGTTATTACTATTTGCCGTCACTTTGTACTTCTTCCGATAACGTACTTTTATACCAGCTTCTCGCATGAGCCTTCTCGTTTTCCAGCGACCAACCGGATAACCCCGTGCATTCAGCGCCTGCTTCATCCTGCGGCTGCCACAGGCATAATTGCATGACTGAGCAATATTCTGCGTTGCATCAAGCAGTTCTCTGTGATACAAATCATCAGGTTGATTTCTTTGGCGTTTTGCATATTCATAATAAGCGCTACGACTGACACCCAATAGCCGGCACATCAGGACGACCGGGTAAGTCTTCTTCTTTTGGGTGATGAACGAATATTTCAATTCGTTTCTTTCGCGAAGAAGACTGCCGCCTCCTTTATATATCTGGCGCTCCAGCTTTAGTTGCTTGACCTGCGATTTCAGGCTTCTGATTTCCTGTTGTTCGGGTGTCAGTTTTCCATTGCCGCGAAACGCCTGCCCATCATCTTCCGCGAGAGAACGTTTAACCCACCGTCCAAGCATGTTGCAAGCCTTGCGTGATAATAAAGAGCATACGTAACGCCGTTCTTCTCAATCGACATTCCATTGCCCGACCTACCTTCGAACGCCGCACGATTATCCTATAGGCGAAGGTCTGGAGCCTTTTAAATTTTGCTGGATTGGTTCACACTGGGGAAATTCAGAACAATAATTCCACCCTCGTTCTCATTAAGCTGATAGACAATATAATTGCCCTTGAACCGCACACAACGAATACCCGGCCCTATTTCCGGTCTTTCGGCAAAAAGTGTCGGTGACTGACTGATTTTACGCACCACTGCCAAAAGTTCGCGACGGTATTGTGCCGCATGTTTCGCACCCCATTTCTTGCGGGAATATGCAATCTCATGTTCCAGTTTTTTCGCGGCTGTTTCTGAGAGCTGATAACGGTATTCGGTCATTCATCCTGACCGTATTTCTCCTCCATTTCAGAGAAAAACGCCTCACCGTTAATAAGTTTCTCCTTGCCGGAGTTTAGCCGTTTCTGAATGTCTTCAACCTCCTGACGCAAAAAAGACAGGTCGCGATCCTGACTAAAAAAGTCCCGTAACGCCTGACGAACAACTTCGCTGGCACTTCCGTACATGCCGGATTCAACCTGACTATGAACGAGATTTTCCAGTTCTTTCGGTAGGGATACATGCAGAGTCATAACGCAAAATCTCCAAAAATTTCTGTACAGTATACGATAGCAATAAATGTCAATTATTGTCAATCATAACGTATCACCTCCTGCTTGACATCTCATTATTTGATCCACCGTCGGTAACCGCATGGTTTCGGCGGTGTTTTTTTGCCGTTCAACATCAAGAGAAAGACCGTGCCATGAAAAAACATATTCCGCTTTTCCTTATCCCCAAAATCCGCAAGCGTCATGTGCTGCCTATTTTCAAAGATCATGAAACGCAATGGCGATTATTCGCTGAAGGTGCTCTCAGGAACAGAGTGTTTCATGAGGATGTGATCCGGCGCGGCAAAACCTGTCTGGCCTGCAACCGGCATTTCAATCATGACCATGCCGCCGTTTCATCCAAAATCGACAAACACCATCATTGTTATGTTCGGCTGTGTACCGGCAATATCCTGCCGGGATGTATGTACGTAAAGAAAGAGACAAACTAAGGTCGCATTTTGAGCAGAACCCATTACGCCTTGAGATGAACCCATGGGGTAGATCAGAGCTTAAATGTGCGTTGCTTGTGGCGGTCACGTTTATTGAACTGCTGCTACAAATGCGACCTCGCACAGAGTTTTTATTAAAGAATCATGACTAGAGCAGACTGCTCAGCGAGCGCTCTAACAAATTATTGCACCAGACTCGAACTGCGTTCCTCAAATTTGCATTCGCCATGCTCATTTTATGCAAATTTGTTCCACCCCGTTCGGCCTGGTAATTAAAGCGTTATCTCTGTTGAAGATGGACTTTCCCTATCCCACCGTCCGCTTCGGGTCGAATGCAGTCAATCAATGTCTGATTGTTTAAAAATCAATTGTTAATCGCACTAATACAGGTTATGATTGATTGCCGACAATATCACTGACTCACTGCCAGTAGTTCTTTGAGAGAGTCAGCCTGCGGTAAATGGCCAGCTGCATTGACCAAATACCGCGAAA
>NZ_FOGH01000122.1 GCF_900111165.1 Nitrosomonas sp. Nm51 | reverse complement strand
TTGCGGGTTTTGCCGTTGCCGGGTTCCAGTTGCGCTACCGGCGATTCATCCGCATGCAGGGTGTTTCCCTGCAAAAGATGCCACTTTAATTGATCTGCCAGAGGTTGCAGCGCTACACCGGTACGGCCGACCCATTCAGCCAGCGTGGAACGCGAAAGCGTGACCTGCTCGCGCGCAGCGATCTGTTCCAGACGATAGAGCGGCAAGTGATTGAGATATTTGCTGATGATCACCCAGGCCAGCAAACCAGGTGCGGCCATGCCGCCGTCGATGACTGCCGGTGGCACCGGTTCTGCGGTGACGGTTTCGCAGGTCTTGCACGCATACTGCGGCCGGATGTGACGGTGGACAAAGAACCTGGCCGGTTCAACATCGAACTGTTCGGTGACGTCTTCGCCGATTTTGACCAGTGCCTTGCCACATTGTCCGCACTGGCAGGATGCCGGTTCATGACGGTGTTCGATTCGCGGCAGGTGATCGGGCAGTGGTTGACGGCCTGCACGGCTGCGTGTCGATCTGGCTGTTGCAGTTTTAGCAGTCGTATCGATTTGCTCAATTTCAGCATGAACGGCCGCGATGTCGACCAATACGGATTCTTCAAACAGGCTGGGCTGTATGGATGACAGTGATTCGTTCTTTTTACCGAAACGAATGCGGCGCAAATGCGCCAGTTCCATAGTGAGTGCCTGGATCTTGAGTTCCTGTGCGCGGATTTCTTGTTGTGCTTGCTGAGCCTGATCCAGCAGCGTCTGGACAATACCGGCTACCTGCTGTTTGGTATCGGCATCAAGGTTCAATTGATCGAGTTGCGCCAGTGGTTTCATGCCCGTTATTATACCACGGAACGACACTAACCGACTGTTAATAATAGATTATTAACAAACTTTCATGCCCGAAGATGGGCAGGTGGCAATGCCGACAATCGTTGCCAGTCCACGCCCGCTGTCAGCCATTCCCAATGTGATTGGGTCAATTCAAAACAACACGCTTCCAGCTGTGACCACACAAACCGGCCCTGATGCAATCGGCGATGGCACAGCCAGACGCCCGTACCATCCCATAACAGTACCTTGATACGATTCCTGGCGCGATTACAAAACACAAACGCAGAACCCGCGCAGGGTGAATGGCCTAACGTCTGCTGTACAATCATCGACAAACCATCGATGCCCCGGCGCATGTCCACCGGCTCAACGACCATCCAGATTTGTCCAACATGAGCAATCAGTCCAAACATTTCAACAATTCGCCCAGCCATTGCGGCGATACATTCGCCGGTACTTCAAGTGTTTGACCGCCTGAACAACGCAGCCTCAAGTAATCTGTAACCGGCACAGCCGGTGTAATCGTCACCGGTACCATTGATCCCGGCTGACTATGCAATTGCGTTCTCCGGTAAGTA
>NZ_FOGH01000065.1 GCF_900111165.1 Nitrosomonas sp. Nm51 | reverse complement strand
GCCTCCCCGCATTATCACACTATTCAGCCCGCCTCACCACGTTCAATCCTCTAAAACTCCAACAAAGACTACTCAGTCATGTTCAGACTGTCAAGTTAGGAGCCGCGAATAAATAAGTGTGACAATTGGACGCGTCTGACGGAATGCAATGCAAGGCGGGAGAATGAGCCATAGCACAAGCTATGGCGGCGACGACGAACAACGCCGCAGTGTGCTCGCCGGATGCGATCCAGGTGTTACAGTTATTTATGAACAACTCCTTAAGCGATTTGGAAAGGTTCATTTACTATTTTAAGCATATTAAATAGTCTGTTCATTACTTTCGCTTGTTATAGTTACATCTTCAGCCAAATCAGGAAGCACATTTTGTTTTTTTCGTGTATTGTGGAATGAAAGCCCTGTTCCTGCGGGAATTAGCCGACCAACGATTACATTCTCCTTTAACCCTCTTAATTCATCTTTTTTACCCATAATAGCAGCTTCAGTCAGGACTCGTGTCGTTTCCTGGAATGAAGCCGCAGATATGAACGAGTCGGTCGACAAAGAAGCTTTTGTAATGCCAAGAAGCATATATTCATATGTTGCCGACATTTTTTTCTCAACAATCAACCGCTCATTTTCATTTAGCAAGTCTGCGCGTTCAACCTGTTCTCCCTGTATGAAAGACGAATCACCTGAGTTCATGACTTGCACTCTTCTAAGCATTTGACGCACGATCACCTCAATATGTTTGTCATTGATTTTTACACCTTGTAACCGGTAAACATCTTGCACTTCGTCAGTGATATAACGTGCTAGCGCCTCAACACCCTGCAGCCTCAGAATATCACGTGGATCTGCAGGCCCATCAACAATCACTTCTCCTTTGTTTACAACCTGTCCATCATGCGCCATCACATGTTTGTCTTTGGGAATCAAGTATTCATGAGCAATACCTTCCAGGTCAGTTATAACGAGACGTTGCTTACCTTTAGTATCCTTTCCGAATGAAACATTACCAGTCACTTCTGCCAGCACGCCTGCATCTTTTGGCGAGCGAGCTTCAAACAATTCTGCAACACGTGGCAAACCACCCGTAATATCTCTGGTCTTAGAAGTTTCTTGCGGAATACGTGCGATAACTTCACCCACACTCACTTGTTGACCATCGCGAACTGTGATAATACAGCCAATTTGGAAAGTAATACTGACCGGTTGATTACTTCCCGCAATTTTGATTTCCTGACTATCATCGTCAAGAAACTTAACCAATGGTCGTAATCCCTTGGATTGCATAACACCCCGTCTTTTTGGATCAATAACAACAAGTGTTGATAAACCAGTCACTTCGTCAATTTGCTTTGCAACCGTAACGCCTTCTTCAACATTTTCAAAGCGTACTTTACCAGTATATTCTGTGATGATTGGACGTGTATGCGGATCCCAGGTTGTCAATGTCTGCCCCGCTTTGATACTTTCACCATCACGCACCAGCAAAGTTGCCCCATAAGGTGCCCGATGGCGTTCACGTTCACGGCCGTTTTCATCGGTAATAATTACTTCGCCGCTTCGTGAAATTGCGATCAGTTCATTCTGGGCGTTGGTAACATAACGCATTGTGGAAGAATATTGCACGATGCCACTTGATTTACTTTCCACTTGGCTCGCAACTGCTGTTCTTGATGCAGCACCACCAATATGGAATGTGCGCATGGTTAATTGCGTACCTGGCTCACCAATAGATTGTGCCGCTATTACACCAACAGCCTCACCGACATTTACAAGTGATCCACGACCCAAGTCTCTGCCATAACATTTCGCACATAAACCATAACGTGTTTCACATGTCAACGGCGTACGTACTTTTACTTCATCAATTCCATATGATTCAATAAGGTCAACGGCTATTTCGTCCAGCAGAGTCCCGGTAGGATAGAGTAGTTCCTGATTTTCAGGATTGACCACATCGTTTACAAGAACACGCCCGAGTATGCGCTCACGAAGCGCTTCTATGATTTCACCGCCTTCAATGAGTGCTTTCATATTGACACCGTCAACCGTATTACAATCTTCCTCTGTTACCACCAGATCTTGCGTGACATCAACTAAGCGACGCGTTAAATAACCAGAGTTTGCTGTTTTAAGCGCGGTATCCGCCAGCCCTTTACGCGCACCGTGCGTAGAAATAAAATACTGTAAAACATTCAAGCCTTCGCGGAAATTTGCCGTAATGGGCGTCTCAATAATAGAACCATCAGGTTTTGCCATTAAACCACGCATACCGGACAGCTGTCGTATCTGGGCAGCCGAACCCCGAGCCCCGGAATCAGCCATCATATAGATCGAATTAAACGATTCCTGCAGCACTTCATTACCAAACTTGTCGACTTTCATCTTGCCTGCTTGCTGATCAAACACTCGCTCAACTCCCAATTGTTCCATCATGGCTTTGGCAACTTGATCTCCGGCACGCCCCCAGATGTCTACAACTTTGTTATAACGCTCTCCTTGGGTTACTAAACCGGATGTATACTGTCCTTCAATTTCCTTCACTTCCTGCTCTGCAGCAGCAATCAGATCACTTTTCTGCTTAGGTATCAGCATGTCATCCGCACAAATTGAAATACCGGCTTTGGTAGCGTAGCTAAAACCGGCATACATGAGCTTATCCGCAAAAATAACAGTTTCCCGCAATCCACTGCGACGAAAGCTAGCGTTGATAAGTTTGGATATTTCCTTTTTCTTAAGCGTTTTGTTCAATAATGAAAAGGGTAGTCCAGGTGGAAAATTTTCAAACAACAGCGTACGCCCCACAGTTGTCTCATAACGTGTTATTTTTTCGCGTTGTTCACCATCAGCATCCGTAACCATTTCCTTAATACGCACATTAATTTTTGCATTTAATTCCACCTGTCTACTTTCATAGGCGCGTGACACTTCACTGATATCGGAAAAGAACATACCTTCTCCTCGGGCACCAATTTTTTCACGTGTTGTGTAATACAGTCCCAACACAATATCCTGAGAAGGGACAATAATGGGCTCGCCATTTGCAGGCGATAATACATTATTGGTTGACATCATTAGGGTACGGCATTCCATTTGTGCTTCTAGCGATAATGGCACATGTACCGCCATTTGATCCCCGTCAAAATCGGCATTAAATGCTGCGCAGACTAAAGGATGCAATTGAATGGCTTTACCTTCTATCAATACTGGTTCAAACGCCTGAATCCCAAGACGATGAAGTGTCGGTGCGCGATTGAGCATCACTGGGTGTTCGCGGATTACTTCTTCGAGAATATCCCAAACGACAGGACTCTCACTTTCCACCTCACGCTTAGCTGCTTTGATCGTGCTGGCAATACCCATCACTTCCAGCCTATTGAATATAAAAGGCTTAAATAATTCAAGCGCCATTTTCTTGGGCAGACCACATTGATGCAGTTTGAGCTGCGGTCCAACAACAATAACAGAACGGCCGGAATAATCCACACGTTTGCCCAGCAAATTTTGGCGGAAGCGGCCACCCTTGCCTTTGATCATATCAGCCAGCGACTTCAACGCACGCTTGTTTGCGCCAGTCATTGCTTTACCCCTTCGGCCATTATCCAGCAATGAATCAACAGATTCCTGCAGCATGCGCTTTTCGTTTCTGACAATAATCTCGGGCGCCTTTAACTCCAGCAGGCGCTTTAAACGATTGTTCCGGTTAATCACTCGCCGGTAAAGATCATTTAAATCCGATGTTGCAAATCGACCGCCATCTAATGGTACCAGCGGCCGTAGATCTGGAGGCAATACGGGCAAAACGGATAAAATCATCCATTGAGGTTTAATGCCCGATTTATTAAATGCCTCCAGAACTTTCAGACGTTTCGATATTTTTTTTATTTTGGTTTCTGAACCTGTACTCTCCATCTCACGGCGCAGGTTTTCAATTTCTTCATTAATATCAAGACTCGCCAATAAATTCCGCACGGCTTCAGCACCCATAGCGGCACTGAAATCATCACCGTATTCTTCAGTTTTCGCCAAATAGTCATCTTCAGTCAACAGTTGACAGCGCGTCAATGACGTCATGCCTGGATCTGTTACGACGTACGCTTCAAAATAAAGAATGCGCTCAATGTCACGTAGTGTCATGTCCAAGACCATACCCAGACGGGAAGGCAATGACTTTAAAAACCATATATGCGCAACGGGCGATGCCAGTTCAATATGACCCATACGCTCACGCCGTACTTTGGATAATGTCACTTCAACACCACATTTTTCACAAATTACACCGCGATGTTTGAGCCGCTTATATTTGCCACATAAGCATTCATAATCTTTAATAGGGCCAAAGATCTTGGCACAAAAAAGACCGTCTCTTTCGGGCTTGAATGTACGATAATTAATAGTCTCAGGCTTTTTAACTTCACCATATGACCATGAACGAATTTTCTCCGGCGATGCAAGGCCGATCCGTATTGCATCGAATTCTTCTTTGTGGCTAACCTGTTTAAATAAATCTAGCAGTGCTTTCATTTGTCACTCCTGTTTTTCAGGGGGCAATAACAATTATTGGATACTTGCAGCTTTCACACTTATGGAAAAAACTTAATTTTCAGGATGCTGCTCCTTCAGAAGTTTTAGCGATTAATCTTGTTCCAGATCAATATCCATTCCCAACGAGCGTATTTCTTTTACCAGCACATTAAATGATTCCGGCATGCCTGCATCAATTTTATGATCTCCTTTGACGATGCTTTCATAAACTTTTGTTCGCCCCGTCACATCATCAGATTTGACAGTGAGCATTTCCTGTAATGTATAGGCAGCACCATAAGCCTCCAACGCCCAGACTTCCATCTCACCGAACCGCTGGCCACCAAATTGTGCTTTACCGCCTAACGGCTGTTGCGTAACCAGGCTATATGGCCCTGTCGAGCGTGCATGCATTTTATCGTCAACCAGATGGTGAAGCTTCAAGACATGCATATACCCAACTGTCACAGGTCGGTCAAACGCTTCTCCGGTTCGTCCATCAAAAAGTGCTATTTGACCCGATCTTGGCAAATCAGCGAGTTCGAGCATGTTTTTGATTTCATCCTCAGTCGCCCCGTCAAAGACAGGCGTTGCAAACGGAACACCTTGCGTTAAATTTTGTGCCAGCGAAATAACTTCCTCACTGTTTAAAGAATCAATTGCTTCCTGTTTCCCGCTTTTATTATAAATTCTATCCAAAAATGCTTTTAACTCAGCTGCGCTTTTTTGTTCCTGCAGCATTTCTTCAATCTTCTTACCCAATCCTTTAGCCGCCCATCCTAAATGGACTTCTAGAATCTGCCCAACATTCATACGTGATGGCACGCCTAACGGATTTAAGACAACATCCACCGGTGTTCCGTCAGCCATGTAAGGCATGTCTTCCAACGGTACTATTTTGGAAATAACACCTTTATTACCATGCCGGCCAGCCATTTTATCCCCTGGTTGCAAGCGTCTTTTCACGGCAATGTATATCTTCACCATTTTCTGTACACCAGGCGGCAGTTCATCGCCTTGTGTGAGTTTTTTCTTTTTCTCCTCGAATGCCTCATCAAATGCTTTGCGCTTTAGCGCCATACTTTCACGCATCTGTTCTAGTTGAACACTGGCATCTTCGTCTGACAAACGGATATCAAACCAAAAATGAGGATCAATACTTCTTAAATATTCAGTTGTGATTGCTGTTCCTTTTTTAATTTTCTGCGGGCCACCCGTAGCTGCTTTACCGGTAAGCAATCGTTCTATTCGTTCAAATGCATCTTCCTCGACAATCCGCATTTGATCAGCCAGATCTTTCTTATACCGATCGAGTTCATCATCAATAATCTGCTGAGCACGTTTATCGCGTTCGATACCTTCCCGGGTAAATACCTGAACATCAATAACTGTTCCTGAAATACCTGAAGGTACCCGTAAGGACGTATCCTTTACATCCGAAGCTTTCTCACCAAAAATCGCGCGCAACAATTTTTCTTCAGGTGTTAATTGCGTTTCGCCCTTAGGCGTGACTTTGCCAACCAGAACATCACCTGCTTCAACCTCCGCACCGATATAAACAATACCGGATCCATCTAGACGGCTTAACTGTTGCTCAGATAAATTCGGAATGTCAGATGTAATCTCTTCAGTACCTAATTTGGTGTCCCGGCTGACAACAGAGAGCTCTTCGATATGTATCGAAGTGAAACGGTCTTCTGATACAATTCGTTCTGAAATCAGAATTGAATCCTCAAAGTTATACCCATTCCATGGCATAAAAGCCACGAGCATATTCTGACCCAATGCCAATTCGCCCATATCAGTCGAAGCTCCATCCGCAATTACATCGCCTTTTTTAATTTGGTCGCCGGTATTAACAAGAGGACGTTGATTAATATTTGTATTTTGATTGGAGCGCGTATACTTGATCAAATTGTAGATATCGACACCGACTTCCCCAACGCTCGTTTCTGCATCATGAACACGCACAACGATCCGACTTGCATCCACATAGTCGACAATACCACCACGATCTGCACGCACGGTTGTGCCAGAATGAACTGCCACGACTCGTTCAATTCCCGTGCCGACTAATGGCTTCTCTGCACGCAAACAAGGTACAGCCTGACGCTGCATATTAGACCCCATTAATGCCCGGTTTGCATCATCATGCTCCAGGAACGGTATGAGAGATGCCGCCACTGACACAATTTGCGCTGGTGCCACATCGACGTGCTCGATACGTTCGGGAGAAGAAAGCGTGAATTCATTTTTATGCCGGCAAGATATCATTTCACTGATAAACTTGCCGTCTTTATCAAGCTCTGCATTAGCCTGCGCTATGATAAACTTGCCTTCTTCAATCGCCGAGAGATAATGAATTTCATCGGTAACACGACTGTCTAGAACCTTCCGATAAGGGGTTTCTATAAACCCGTACTCGTTGGTGCGCGCATACAATGCGAGCGAATTGATCAAGCCGATATTAGGCCCTTCAGGTGTCTCAATTGGACAAACCCGGCCATAATGCGTGGGATGCACGTCTCGCACTTCAAAACCAGCGCGCTCACGCGTCAAACCACCCGGACCCAAAGCCGATATCCGGCGTTTGTGCGTGATTTCAGATAGCGGGTTCGTCTGATCCATAAATTGTGATAATTGACTGGAGCCAAAAAATTCACGTGCAGCAGCAGATACCGGCTTAGCATTGATTAGATCATGCGGCATTAAATTTTCTGATTCGGCCTGACTCAACCGCTCTTTCACGGCACGTTCAACACGCACCAAACCAGATCTGAACTGGTTTTCAGCCAATTCACCTACTGATCGAACACGACGATTGCCTAAATGGTCGATATCATCAATTTCTCCCCGGCCATTGCGCAACTCTACAAGAATTTTAATTACTGCAACGATATCTTCATTTGATAATGTTTGCGGCCCAGTCAGTTCATCACGCCCTACACGCCGGTTAAATTTCATTCTACCCACAACAGATAAATCATACCGTTCTGGCGAATAAAACAACCCTCCGAACAATGCCTTAACGGCATCTTCAGTGGGCGGCTCTCCTGGGCGCATCATTCGGTAGATAGCAACCTGCGCAGTTGTTTCGTCTATTGTTTCGTCGATCTTAAGCGTCTGAGAAATATAGGGACCATAGTTCAGGTCATTGACATACAATGTATTGATTTTACGAACATTCTCTTCCCTGAATTTTTCCAGCAGGACATCCGTAATCTCATCATTGACTGATGCGATGATTTCACCAGTTTTTTGGTCAACAACGTTATGTGCAAGTATCCTGCCAAGTAAAAATTCTTCTGGCACTTGGAGTTGGTTCAACTTGGCTTCCTGCAATTCACGTATATGCCTTGCCGTTATTCTTTTATTCTTTTGAACGATAACCTTATTATCGCTGGTTTTTATATCAAAGCTGGCCACTTCACCACGCAAACGTTCGGGCACAAGATCAAACGAAATGGTATTTTTACTGAAAGAAAAACCATCAAAAATAAAAAACTCCTGAAGGATTTCTTCAACCGTGTAACCAATTGCTTTAAGCAACGTGGTCACAGGCATTTTGCGGCGACGGTCGATTCTGAAATACAGACAATCCTTCGGATCAAACTCGAAATCAAGCCATGATCCACGGTAGGGAATAATGCGCGCCGAAAATAGCAGTTTCCCCGAGGAATGGGTTTTTCCGCGATCATGCTCAAAAAACACGCCTGGCGAACGGTGAAGCTGAGAGACAATAACACGCTCTGTTCCATTAATGACAAACGATCCCGTATTGGTCATCAAAGGGATTTCACCCATATAAACCTCCTGTTCTTTTACTTCCTTGACAGTTGGTTTGGATGTTTCCTTATCCATGATCGTCAATCTTACTTTTGCACGTAATGATGATGCATAGGTCAATCCGCGCTGCTGACATTCTTTTACATCAAATACCGGCGCGCCTAGTTCGTAACTAATAAAATCCAGGCGCGCATTTTTGGTGTGGCTCTCAATAGGAAAAATTGAATTAAATGCAGCCTGCAGGCCCTGATCTTTTCGTTTATTAATTGGCGTATGCTCTTGTAAAAAAGAGGCATAGGATTCGAGCTGAGTTGAGAGAAGAAAGGGAATAGGCAATACACTATCCCGTTTAGCAAAACTTTTACGGATACGCTTTTTCTCAGTAAACGAATAACCCATTAATTTTCTCCGGGAGAAGAATAAAGAACTATGGAAAACTCTTTAGTTGACGAATTTTAAAACACCAGACAAATGAAACACTAAAGGCTGACAGCGGAAATTGCTGCCAGCCTCGTTACGTCAAACAATCGTATTATTTGATTTCGCAGGTTGCACCCGCTTCGGTCAATTGTTTTTGAATAGCTTCAGCATCTTCTTTCGAGATACTTTCCTTGACCGGTTTTGGCGCACCGTCAACCAAGTCTTTAGCCTCTTTCAATCCCAGACCCGTTACCGCTCTTACAACTTTAATTACATTCACTTTGCTTGAGCCTGCGGCAGTCAGTACAACGGTGAATTCGGTTTGCTCTGCGGCCGCCGCTCCTCCGCCGTCACCACCGCCAGCTGGCGCAGCTACTGCAACGGCTGCAGCAGCTGAAACACCGAACTTTTCTTCCATTTCTTTAATTAATTCCGACAATTCGAGCACCGTCATGTTTGCTATTGCATCTAAAATTTCATCTTTGGTTACTGCCATTATTTTCTCCTGGTTATAAGCTGATAAATTTTTAACTGTGGGTATTTAGATAGGAAGTTGAAAAGTTATTTATTGTCACGAACTGCTGCCAGACCACGTACAAATTTTGCAGGCACTTCATTCAGTGTTTGTACAAACTTGGCAATTGGCGCTTGCATTGTGCCCAACAATTTGGAGAGCAGTTCTTCGCGACTTGGAAGTGCTGCCAATGCAGTAACCTCTTCTCGAGACATAACATTCTCACCCATTGCGCCAATTTTTATCACGAACTTTTCATTTTCTTTTGAAAATTCATGCAAAACCTTGGCGGCAGCAACCGGATCCGTACTGATACCATACGCAAGCGGACCAACCATATGTTCTGCAAGTTCTGCATAAGGTGTATCTGCTACCGCACGTCGAACCAATGAATTTTTAATAACACGGAAATAAATGTTTGCCTCACGTGCTTTCGCTCGCAATTGCGTCATTTGTCCAACTTCCATTCCTCGATACTCAGCCATGATAATAGCCTGCGCGTTTGCAACTTGCGCGCTGACTTCTGCCACGATGGCTTTTTTTTCTTCAAGATTAAGACTCAAGGTTTATTCTCCATCAGTAAAAGCGGTGTTCAGATTCAATCAAGCACTATTGTGATTGACATCTGACTACCACACTGGCGACCTTTAACCAGGAAATGTTCCTGTTTTGGGACACCATCTGCGTTGGGCCCGATAAACTTGGTTTAACAACACCATGCTCATTCGAATTTAAGCATTTACAAATATTCGCCCCAACGGTCTTTGATAATCCACCCGACAGTTTTATTTTTAAATAAAAACAATCAGGTGACCCAAAGTTAGTTATTGCTGCACTATAGTAGTTTGATCCACGCGCACACCAATACCCATAGTGCTGGACACTGAAACACGCCTAAGATAAGCGCCCTTTGAAGTTGCCGGCTTAGCTTTGTTCAAGGCGTCAACCAATGCAGCAAGATTCTTCTTTAATGCTTCGATATCAAACGATGCTCGACCGATTGTACAATGTACGATACCAGTCTTATCTGCGCGAAACTGTACCTGTCCTGCTTTCGCATTTTTTACTGCTGCAGCCACATCTGTTGTTACAGTGCCAACTTTCGGATTAGGCATTAAACTGCGCGGACCGAGAATCTGTCCAAGCTGTCCTACAACACGCATGGCATCTGGTGTTGCAATGGCTACATCAAAATTTATGTTCCCTGCTTTAACTTCAGCAGCCAAATCATCAAATCCAACAATATCCGCACCCGCTTCTTCTGCTGCTTTTGCATTATCACCTTGCGTAAAAACCGCAACCCTGACAGTTTTCCCCGTTCCAGCCGGCAGAACAACAGCACCGCGCACCGCTTGATCTGATTTTTTTACGTCAATTCCCAGATTGACCGCAACGTCGATTGATTCATCAAATTTCGCATTGGCCGTTTTTTTAATCAAACCTAATGCTTCATCAAGCATGTAAAGCTTATTACGGTCCACTTTATCTGAAATACCTTTATAACGATTGGATGTACGCGCCATTTTTATATACCCTCGACCTCAATGCCCATACTTCTCGCACTGCCTGCAACTGTTCGCACTGCAGCATCCATGTCTGCTGCAGTTAAATCAGGCATTTTGGTCTTAGCGATTTCCTCAGCCTGACTTCTGCTTAATTTGCCCACCTTATCTACATGTGGCCTGGCGCTGCCTTTTCCTATTCCAGCTGCTTTCTTAATAAGCACGGATGCAGGCGTCGTTTTCATTACAAAAGTAAAGCTTTTATCTGCATACGCCGTAATCACAACGGGAACTGGCAAACCCGGTTCTAATTTCTGGGTTGCCGCATTAAATGCCTTACAGAACTCCATTATATTCAATTGTCGTTGCCCAAGTGCCGGACCGATGGGTGGACTCGGATTGGCTTTTCCTGCCGGAACCTGCAATTTAATATAACCTACAATTTTTTTTGCCACTGACGTTCTCCTAATTGGGTGCTTACGAGCAAAGAACTCTCCCCTGTTAATACTATTTATTTAATTTGATATGTTGAAACAACGATGATATATGGTAACTTGCGCCGCTGTACCAATGTGCTAAGACTTTTCCACCTGATTAAAATCCAGTTCAACCGGCGTTGGCCTCCCAAAAATGGAAACAGACACCCTGAGCTTGTTCTTTTCATAATTCACGTCTTCCACATTACCGTGAAAATCTGTAAACGGACCGTCTTTAACACGCACTGCCTCTCCCATCTCAAACAGAATCTTGGGTTTGGGTTTTTCAATACCTTCCTGAATCTGATGAAGTATGTTATCAACTTCCTTTTGACTGATTGGTGTCGGTTTCATTACGGAACCACCAACAAAGCCAGTCACTTTGTCGGTATTTTTGACTAGATGCCATGTTTCATCTGACATTTCCATTTCAACCAACACATAACCGGGAAAAAATTTTCGCTCACTGATGTTTTTCTGGCCGCCCTTCATTTCAACCACCTCTTCAACCGGGACCAGTATACGTCCAAAATTATCCTGCATACCCGCTCTGTTTATGCGGTCGACCAACGCGCGCTGCACACTCTTCTCGAACCCAGAATACGCATGCACCACATACCATTTTTTACTCATTTTATTCTCTGAAGAATGCGCAATCAGACATCCTGGTCCATCATCAACCTAACGATAGACATCAGCGCCGCATCAATTAGCCACAGAAACAACGCCATTGCAACTACAAACGCAAAAACTATACCTGATGTTTGCAATGTTTCCTTGCGATTCGGCCATACAACTTTTTTTGTCTCTTCGGATGATTCCCTACAAAACGCGTAAAAATTCTGTCCTTGCGTTGTATAGCGTCCCACAAATGCTGCTAACAATAGTCCTGTTAGCACCGATAACACACGAATCACCATCGCACTTTCACTCAAGTAGGTAAATCCGACGATACCGGTTAAAATAAAAATAAATACCAGTCCAAGCTTTAATTTGTTCACGCTTAAGAACCCTTCACGTTCTTTATTTAATTATGAAGCAGACTTGAGAGAAAAACATGTGGTTAAATTTGGCAGGCCAGGAGGGCATCGAACCCCCAACCTTCGGTTTTGGAGACCGACGCTCTGCCAATTGAGCTACTGGCCTTCTTAACATGGGATACAATTCACTACAGTCGACTATGACTAAATTCTAAACCAATCTCTCAGATCAACTCAACTACCTAAACTACCTAATTAATACCTTTTAACTCGAACTACTCTATGATCTTAGCAACCACGCCTGCGCCAACTGTTCTGCCGCCTTCACGGATCGCAAACCGCAGCCCTTCGTCCATTGCAATCGGCGCAATCAG
>NZ_FOGH01000042.1 GCF_900111165.1 Nitrosomonas sp. Nm51 | reverse complement strand
CATTTCACCCATTGGGTGACTCCTGTCTTTAGTCCGAAAACCTTGACACTACTACGTTTGAGCTAATTTTTGTAGATCTAACTGAGGAAAATAGGTTTACAGATTATCCTCGGGGATGATGTTTGCTGTGTAGCTGCTTCAAGCGCTCTCGGGCAATATGTGTATAGATTTGTGTCGTCGATATATCCGCGTGACCAAGCAGCAGCTGCACCACCCTCAAATCTGCGCCATGATTGAGTAGATGCGTAGCAAATGCATGCCGTAACGTATGGGGTGAAAGATGTTTTTTAATCCCTACCGTATGCGCATGTCTTTTGATCAAATACCAGAAAGCCTGGCGAGTCATCGCCCCACCGCGCGATGTGACAAAAACAGTGTCGGCCACAATACCCTGAAGCAACAAAGGCCTGGATTGGCGTGTGTACCGGTTCAACCAATCGAGCGATTCTTCACCCAAAGGTGTCAAGCGCTCTTTTCTGCCCTTCCCCATCACCCGGACTACGCCCATATCCTGACTGACCTGGGAGTACTTCAAATTGATAAGTTCAGAGACGCGTAATCCGCTGGCGTAAAGTACCTCAAGCATGGCTTTATCTCGCAATCCCAATGGATTGTTCAAATTGGGCGCATTCAAGAGTTGCTCAACTTCCGCTTCCGTCAAACTCTCAGGGAGGTTACGCAGCAATTTGGGTGTTTCAATATTTAGGCTTGGGTCGATCTGTATTTTTCCTTGACGCAGCAAATACCGATAGAACCGTTTTAAACTCGACAACTCCCGGCTCGTTGTACTTGCTTTTACTTTAGCCGACACTCTGCCAGCCAGAAAATCAAGTAAATCCGAATGGCTTGCATCAATCAGCGATTCCCGCTTTTGATGTGGCTGTTTACTCAACCAGTCTGCAAAAAGCTGCAGATCATTTCGATAACTTTGCAGCGTATTACGCGACAAGCCATCCTCCAACCACAATACATCGAAAAATTCATCGAGTATTTCGGCGTTTTGTTCAGATACTCTCATGCTGCAATAACCACCGTTTAATTTCCAATGGTTCTCCTTCTCTAGTATTCATAAAACCTCCTAAGCCACCATTTTTTGCGATAATCCTGTGACAAGGTATAACGATTGGAATTTTATTAGCGCCACAGGCCCGTCCAACAGCCCTAGGCGCCGAATGGATCTTCGTAGCAATCTCAGCATAACTGCAAGTCTGACCGCACGGAATCTGTTGAATTTTTTCCCAAACGCGCCGTTGATGCGCGGTTCCGTTGATATGCAAAGAAAGATCAAAGGTATAACGGGGATCGGTCAAATATGCTTCTAATTGTGCGCAAACTTCTCTAGCTAAAGATGTTATCGGAGTCTTAAGCGATGTATTTAGCGGCAAATAATCAATCTCAGTCAACCAGTCTTCTTCCGTACGGATCCCTAGAACAGCGAAAGGCGCACGTATCTTTGCCTGATAGAAAGAATTAACTGGATTAATTTTTTGATGGTTGTTGGATTTATTCACACTTTTTATTCTAATTTTTTGAAATTCCGAAAAAAAGCTTTTTAGCATAAAAGCTATAGACTCTGGAATTGTACTAAAGTTGCACTTGCGCATTTACTGCAAAATCAAAATGTAAATCATTTCAATTTTTCAACAACTATAGCAGCTAATTAGAGATGTATTTGGCTTGATCTGAGTGAAGTTGCTCTCAGCACGAATGTTGCTGCACTGGTTCTACATATCGGTCTGTACTTTTTCGATGATAAATCATCAGAACCAAATTGACCGCGGCCAGCACGGCCTGCTTATCTTAGATGCTCTCTGACAGCTTCCAACAGATACCGAATAATCTGATGGAAGCTTATTTTGGTATGAACAGAATAGATTGAATTTAGCGTCCGCTCAATGAAACCGATAGCAATAATTCATTGAGTCGTTTTACAAAAACCGCTGGGTCTTCAGGCAGGCCGCCTTCGGCTAATAATGCCTGATCGAAAAGAATATGGCTCCAATCCTCGAAGCGGTTTTCTTCGGTTTTGAGCCGTTTTACCATCGGATGATGCGGATTAATTTCAAGAATCGGTTTTGCATGACTTACTTTCTGTCCAGCCTGTTTTAACAGCCGTTCCAAATTGCCGCCCATGTCGAAAGTATCGGCAACCAGACAGGCGGGTGAATCGGTCAAGCGCAAAGTCACGCGGACATCCTTTACTTTTTCTTCCAACGTTTTTTTCATTCGTTCAACGAGATCTTGATAATCATCCGCTTCTTTTTTCTGTTCTTCTTTTTCCGCCTCATCTTCCAGGCTGCCAAGGTCAAGACCGCCTTTAGCTACGGATTGCAACTGTTTACCATCAAACTCTGTCAGGTGGCTGACAAGCCATTCATCAACCCTGTCGGCGAGCAACAGCACTTCAATGCCTTTTTTGCGGAATACTTCAAGATGCGGACTGCTTTTTGCCGCTCTAAGGCTGTCAGCCGTTATAAAATAAATTTTCTCCTGGCCATCTTTCATGCGGCCAATATAATCGCTAAGTGAAACTGCAGGCTCATCGGTATCACTTACTGTTGTTACAAAACGAAGCAATCTGGCTATCCGGTCGCGATTGGTAAAATCTTCACCCACTCCCTCCTTTAATACTTGACCAAATTCACGGTAGAATGTACTGAATTTTTCCTTTTCTTCATTTGAATTACTTTTGGCGAGGTCTTCTATCATTCCCAACACCTTTTTGATCGATCCGGCCCTAATAGCCTCTATATCTTTTGATTCCTGCAAAATTTCACGCGACACATTCAGCGGCAAACTGTTTGAATCGATAATACCACGAACAAAGCGCAAATAATTAGGCATCAGTTTTTCTGCGTCATCCATAATGAAAACACGCTGAACATACAATTTTAGACCATGACGATGTTCACGGTCGAACAAATCGAATGGCGCTCGTGACGGAATATAGAGCAATTGTGTATATTCCTGCCGACCTTCCACCCGCGCATGAACATATGTCAACGGCGGTTCAAAGTCATGCGCGACATGCTTGTAAAATTCATGATACTGCTCTTCTGTGATTTCATTTTTAGCACGCGCCCATAATGCGCTTGCCTGATTGATGGTTTCGTCTTCGTCAGTAATTTTATTTTTCTTTTCATCGTCCGACCATTCTTCCTTCTTCATCAGAATCGGCAAGGTAATGTGGTCCGAATATTTCCGAATAATATTTCGCAGACGCATACCATTTAGCAGATCATCCTCTCCCTCGCGTAAATGAAGAACAACCTCCGTACCGCGCGTTTCCTTATGGATTGTTTCCAGACTATAGTCACCTTCACCGTTGGATTCCCAACGTACACCATGTTCTGCTGTCAGACCTGCACGCCGGGTATTGATTGTTACTCTGTCTGCCACAATAAACGCTGAATAAAAACCAACGCCGAACTGACCGATCAAATGCGCATCCTTGACCTGATCACCGGTCAAGGAATCAAAAAACTCGCGTGTACCAGATTTAGCAATTGTGCCAATATGATCAATGACCTCCTGCCTGGACATTCCAATACCATTATCCGCTACAGTAATTGTTTGAGCGTCAGCATCATAGCTGACTCGAATTTTCAGATCTGAATCGGATTCGTATAGAGCGGCATCGGTTAAACCTTCAAAACGCAATTTATCTGCTGCATCCGATGCATTGGATATCAATTCTCGTAAAAATATTTCCTTATTGCTATATAAGGAATGAATCATCAATTTGAGTAATTGCTTGGCTTCTGCCTGAAAACTTAAATGTTCTTTTGTTGCTTCAGTTTGCACGGTTCTCTCCTTCAATAATTCAGGTGAAAAACAATGGGGATACATTGATGAATTTCAAGTATATGCATACGCAATTCAAGTGTCTTGAAGCTCCTGCGGAATAAACAGCACACTACAAATGGCATATATTCGACTACATTAATTTTGTAAAAAAAATTAATGTAGATCCAGAAAATTAAAACTCAGCGTTTTTATTACACTAATTGCATTTACATAGAATTTTGAATGGCATAAAGACTTAATCCCATTAATGATTGCGGAAATATGCCGAGAGCAAGAACAGCCAGACAGTTTGCACTGATCAGCACTTTAACGTCACTTTTGACAGTCAGCGGCTCATCTGTTTCAGGCGCATCAAAATACATGAATTTGACAATGCGCAAATAATAAAATGCACCGATTAGTGAAAAAATAACAGCGGCAACTGCTAACCAGACAAATCCAGCGTTTACGACAGCCTGCAATACAGCCAGCTTTGCATAAAACCCGACCATGGGCGGGATGCCGGTTAATGAAAACATCAGTAGCAACGTCATCAATGCATACCATGCATTTCTTTTATTGAGCCCCTTAAAGTCACTGATATTCTCTGCTTCAAACCCGCTGCGCGAAAGAATCATAATCATGGCAAAGATACCTAATGTCATCAACACATACGTGATTACATAAAACAAGGAAGAACTGTATCCATTCCAGTCAGCACTAATAAAACCGAGGATCAGAAAACCCATATGTGAGATTGTCGAATAGGCGAGCATGCGTTTAATATTGTTTTGTGCAATTGCAGCAATATTGCCAATAGCCATTGACAACACAGCAAGAATTATGAGCATACCCTGCCAGTCGGCGGCCATTTCACCCATGCCTTCTACGAGCAGGCGCATTACAAAAGCAAATGCGGCAAATTTTGGAGCGGAACCGATAAACAAGGTGATGGCCGTCGGCGCACCCTCGTATACGTCTGGCGCCCACATATGAAATGGTGCCGCACTCAGCTTGAAGCTAATGCCTGCGACAATAAAGACCAATCCAACAACAAGTACCTCATGATTTCCCACACCATCTTGTATTGCCTCTGATACGTTTAGGATATGCAAAGACCCAGTGGCGCCGTAAACCATGGACATACCGTAAAGTAAAAAACCCGAAGCCAATGCACCGAGAACAAAAAACTTCATGGCAGCTTCAGTTGCCGCGAAGGAATCCCGGCGCAGCGCAACCAGCGCGTATAACGACAAGGACAGCAGCTCAAGACCAATATAAAGCGACAAGAAATGACTGGCTGAAATCATGACCATCATGCCTAGCGTCGCAAACAGAATCAGGCTAAAAAACTCACCTGTCAAGATTCCACGTTCGCTGACATAACTATACGAATAAATCAAAACTGCGGATACGGTGACATATACCATAATTTTCAGGATATCAGCCATCGCATCATCAACAAACATACCAGAAAATGTATAGGTCGTTTCTGCCGAGAATGAAACAAAAGTTAATAAACCGCACCCAATCAATGCGGCCTGCGCAAGTAGGTAAATGATGTAGCGTCTTTTCTCACCAGCCGCGAGATCTGCCAGCATAATCACACACACCATGATCAGCAAAAAAATTTCAGAATAAGCTGGTGTAAAATCTGGTGGTAAAAAATTCATTAATTGCTCATCCTCATCTCGAGAAATTTATTATTCTAGTATCGCGCTACAGTTTGCTGTTGCCGACATGATCCAGCAAATTATCGACAGTAACATGCATGACATCTGTTAACGGGAATGGATAGACCCCCAACCATAATACCGCTGCCGCCAGTATGGCAAGCACAATAAATTCGCGCCTGGAGATATCCTGCATACCTTCGACGGCGGGGCTGGCAACCGCTCCAAATATAACGCGCTTATACATCCATAGTGTATAAGCTGCTCCAAATATAAGTGTGGTCGCTGCGAGGAATGCATACCAGAAGTTAACCTTCACTGCTCCCATGATAACCAAGAATTCACCGACAAATCCACTGGTTCCCGGAAGACCTGCATTTGCCATTGCAAACAGCATAAAGAATGCCGCAAACACCGGCATTTTATTGACAACGCCACCATAATCTGCAATCTGCCTTGAATGCAGCCTGTCGTATAACACGCCGATACACAAAAACATGGCGCCGGAAATGAATCCATGAGAAATCATCTGTACCATGGCGCCTTCTATTCCATAAGCATTAAACAAAAAGAATCCTAGCGTTACAAACCCCATGTGTGTAACTGACGAATATGCGACCAGTTTTTTCATATCGGGTTGCATTAAAGCAACAAAGTAGATGTACACTACTGCAATTAACGACAACACAATCATCATTTCCGCCAGGTAATGGCTTGCATCGGGCACTATCGGTAACGAAAATCTCAGAAAACCGTAACCACCCAGCTTGAGCAAAATCGCTGCCAATACCACCGAACCGCCTGTAGGCGCTTCCACATGCGCGTCCGGCAACCAGGTATGTACCGGCCACATTGGGACTTTCACTGCAAATGCCAGCAAGAATGCAATAAAAATCAGGACTTGTGCGTTAAATGGTATGGGCAATTGATGGTAATCTTCAATTGAGAAGCTGCCCCCAGCCAGTTGATACAGATAAATAAAGGCGACCAGCATCAATAGCGAACCTAGCAGGGTGTACAAGAAAAATTTTATCGCAGCATAAACTCTGTTTGGACCGCCCCAAATACCGATAATCAGAAACATCGGTATTAATGACGCTTCCCAGAAAACATAGAAAAGCATGGCATCCAATGATGCGAAAACACCATTGATAATGCCGGACATGATTAGAAATGTGCCCATATATTGGGAAACGCGCTCCTGTATTACCTGCCATCCGGCAATGACGATCAGTGGCGTTGTAATACAGTTGAGCAAAATAAGCGGCATCGATATACCATCAACGCCGATATGATAATAGACATTAAAACGTTCAAACCAACTTCGATTTTCAACAAATTGCATCGCACTTGTTGCAGGATCAAATCCTGTATAAAGCGGGATTGCCACCAAAAACCCTAAAATTGATCCGGCTAGCGCTATCCAGCGGGCCAGTTGTGCATTGCGATCACTTCCTGTCGCTAACACTGCGATACCAGCCAGGATTGGCAACCATATAATCAGACTTAAAAGCGGGAAACCAAACAACATGTTTTTTCCGTTCTATTTGTTAGTGTTTATGCGTTGTGAGTTTCAAAATTTTGATTGTTCATCAATGCCGGAACTTAATATAGCCACAGGGTCAGAATTGCAAAAACGCCAACTATCATCGTAAACGCATAATGGTAGATATAACCAGTCTGAAAGCGCCTAACCAGCGAAGCAGTCCATGCAACAAGCTTAGCCGATCCATTAACGATTAACCCGTCTATAATTTTCATGTCTCCAAATTTCCAGAGTCCTGTACTGATTGCGCGTGTACCACCTGCAAACAACCATGAATACAGCTCATCGATATAGTATTTTTTATCCAAAACAGTGTAAATCGGACCGCAGACCGTTTTAATTTTCCCCGGAATGTCGGTCCTGACCGTATACAAATACCAGGCAGTCAGAATGCCGGCTAGTGATAGCCAGAAAGGTGCGGTCGATAATGCATGTATCATCATCCCGCCAACACCTGTAAATTCAGCGCCCAGTTTTTCAATTGCCGAATGTTCAGGCAACACGTAAATGGCATTGCTGAAATAATCACCAAACACTATCGGACCGATAAGCCAGCCCGCCCCGACCGCCGGAATAGCCAGTATTATCAGCGGTAACGTCACCACCCAGGGTGATTCGTGCAAATGTGACTTGGTGTGCTCGTCCATTCTCGGCTTTCCGTGAAACGTCATAAAGAGCAATCTGAATGTATAGAGTGCGCTAACAAACACGGCGGCCAGCGCACAAAAATAAGCGAAGCCAGCCAAAGGAATGTCAGCAAATGCAACTGCTTCGATAATAGCGTCTTTGGAAAAGAAGCCGGAAAATCCAAGCACACCTGCGTTGGCCAATGCTGCAATAAACATTGTCCAATAGGTTATGGGCATGTATTGTTTCAATCCGCCCATTTTTTCCATATTCTGTTCGTGATGCATTGCAATAATTACTGAACCCGCTCCCAGAAACAGTACAGCTTTAAAAAATGCATGCGTCATCAAGTGGAAAATTGCTGCTGAATATGCGGATGCACCGAGAGCGACGGTCATATAACCCAATTGTGACAGCGTTGAATAAGCCACTACACGCTTGATATCATTCTGCACTATCGCCACAAGCGCCATAAACAGTGTTGTAATGCCGCCAACAACCAAAATTGTCGAGAGCGCCACATCGGAAAGCTCAAATAATGGCGACATGCGCGCCACCATGAAAATGCCGGCGGTCACCATTGTTGCGGCATGAATTAATGCAGAAATGGGTGTTGGGCCTTCCATTGAATCCGGCAACCATACGTGCAAAGGAAACTGCGCAGATTTTCCCATTGCACCAATGAATAATAAGATGCAGATAACGGTTATGATCAGCCATGATGAACCGGGAACAAGCTCTACGGTTTTTTCAGCTATTTCCGGCGCTTGCGCAAACACGCCAGCATAATCCAATGTGCCGAAATGCATCAGAATCAGAGCCATACCCAACAAAAACCCGAAATCTCCAACTCTGTTAACCAGAAAAGCTTTTAAATTGGCATAAACCGCTGTCGGACGCGTATACCAGAAACCAATCAATAAGTACGATACCAGCCCGACAGCTTCCCACCCAAAAAAAAGCTGCAGAAAGTTATTCGACATGACCAGCATCATCATCGAAAATGTAAATAGTGAAATATAACTGAAGAAACGCTGGTAGCCCGGATCTCCTTGCATATAGCCGATTGTATAAATATGCACCATGAGTGAAACCAGGCTAACGACCACCATCATGGTGGCGGATAATTGGTCAATCAAAAAACCAATCTCAAAACTTGTATCGCCCGTTACAAGCCAAGTATAGACAGTCCCATTAAATACATTGCCATTCAAAACATCCCTGAAAATGATAAGAGATGCAATAAACGAAACAAATACCAGGGAGATAGTGACTCGGTGACTCCACACCGTACCTATATAGCGGCCAAATAATCCAGCGACAATAGCCCCTATCAATGGGGCTATTGGTACCAGCAAATAAAGTGTCTGCATTTCAATCTACTTATCTAAATGTCGGTTATTTGTTTTTTATTCAAATACGTATTGAAATTTAACTAACCCTTCAATCGATCTAAATCATCTACATTAATTGTTCGCAGGTTACGGAACAATACGACCAATATCGCCAAACCAATAGCCGCTTCAGCTGCTGCAACCGTCAGAATAAAAAAGACAAACACCTGCCCTGATATATCCTGTAGATAGTGCGAAAAAGCAATAAAATTCATATTAACTGCAAGCAGCATCAACTCGATCGACATCAAAATAATAATGACATTTTTTCTATTAAGAAAAATGCCGACAATACCGATCGAAAACAAAATTGCACCAAGTACCAGATAATGCGATAGCGATACCAAGTAACTACCTCTTTTTTTTAATTCAATAAACGCTGCGACAACAAGCTATACGCAGTTTTTAATTTTTTTTATTTGCTTGCATCGAGACGACGCGCAAGCGGTCTTCTTTTTTCACACTAACCTGTTTAGCAATATCCAACGATTTTTTGTCTTCACGATGACGCAACGTTAAGGCAATAGCAGCGATCATTGCAACCAACAGTAGCACCGCAGCCAGTTCGAAGGCATACACATATTCTGTGTACAATAATCGCCCCAACTCTTTAGTGTTGCTGTAATCTGCAGCTTTGGGCTCGGGTGCCGGCATATCCTCCAGACTGAAATATTGCCCAAACATAATCATGGCAATCTCGACAACCATCACCAGCGCCACCAGACCACCGAGTGGAAACCATTTCCAGAATCCTTCCCGTAATTTATCCAGATTAATATCCAGCATCATCACGACAAACAAAAATAGCACCATTACAGCGCCTACATATACGAGGACAAGAGTTATAGCCAAGAATTCGGCCTCCAGCAACAACCATAAACCTGCGCAGGTAACAAATGCCAGAACTAGTAACAAGGCTGAATATACTGGATTACGAACAGTGATAACACCGAGCGCTGACGCTATTAGTACAGTTGAAAAAAAATAAAAAATAATATCCTGAAAAATCATTCGTTTTCACCTGTCTGCATCAACGATACTGTGCGTCCGCTTCTCTATCTTTGGCAATTTGCTCTTCGTAGCGGTCCCCAATAGCGAGCAGCATTTCTTTGGTATAAATCAAATCACCTCTTTTTTCGCCATGGTATTCAAGAATACGCGTTTCAACGATTGAATCGACTGGGCAAGACTCTTCGCAAAACCCGCAGAAAATACACTTTGCGAGATCAATATCGTATCGCGTTGTTCTTCGTGTCCCATCCTCACGCTGCTCTGAATCGATGGTAATTGCCATAGCCGGGCACACAGCCTCACACAATTTACAGGCAATGCACCGTTCTTCACCGTTTGGGTAACGCCTCAACGCATGCAATCCGCGAAAACGTGGAGACTGCGGCGTTTTCTCTTCAGGATAATGTACTGTGATTTTGGGCTTGAACAAATACCGGCCCGTAACCATTAGACCTTTCCATAGTTCCAGTAACAGAAAAGTACTAAAAAATTTCTTGATTCGATTCATAATACACACTCTTTTCTAGAACCAAAGGTTAAGTGGAAAACTGTTTCGAAGGGATTCAGGCAACTGCATAACAACACCTAATACAACTATCCAAATGATCGTTATCGGAATGAATACTTTCCAACCCAGTCTCATAATTTGATCATATCGATACCGCGGAAATGTAGCGCGGAACCAGAGAAAAAAGAATAATAAAAATCCTATTTTGAATAGTAACCAAATAAATCCCGGTATCATGTTCAGTGGCGCGATATCCAGCGGCGGCAGCCAGCCACCCAGAAACAAGATCGCTGTCAGAGTGGCTACCAATATCATATTGGCATATTCGGCCAGAAAAAATACAGTAAACGCCATGCCCGAATAATCCACATGAAAACCAGCAACTATCTCGGATTCGCCTTCCGCCACATCAAATGGCGCGCGATTCGTTTCAGCTACACCTGATATAAAATACACAAGGAACATAGGAAATAGCGGTATCCAAAACCAATGCATAAAACTGGCCCAGCTTTCACCTTGTTGACCATTTACGATATCGCCCAGATTCAAACTCTGCGACATCATCAACACACACACCAGCGCAAACCCCATGGCCAGTTCGTAAGAAACCACCTGGGCGGCAGAGCGCATTGCACCTAGAAAAGCATATTTAGAATTTGACGCCCATCCGGCTATAATCACGCCGTAAACACCCATGGATGTCATTGCAAGAATATACAAAAGCCCCGCATTGATATCTGCAAGCACCAGTTCCGCAGAAAACGGCACGACCGCCCACGCAGCCAAAGCCGGCATAATCGTCAGTATCGGCGCAAGGACAAACAGAAATTTGTTAGCTCCTGTCGGAATAACAATCTCTTTCATCAGTGCTTTCACAGCATCTGCTATCGGTTGTCCCCAACCACGTAACCAGGAAATACCAAAAAACGTGACACGATTGGGCCCGACACGGTGCTGCATGTACGCTATAATTTTACGTTCTGCAAATGTAAGATATGCCACCCCCAGCAGCAACGGAACAACAATTGCAAAAATAAATGTTACATTGGTTGAGAGCGTAAACAGCATGGGACCCCATTCGGCCCCAAAAATTTGCTCAAACAACTGACCTATAGACTCCATTGGTAAATCCTAAAATCCTTCTTAAGCGTTACAGCTTTTCAACTGTTATCTCTCCGAATAATGCGCCTAACGCGAATGTTTTCGGATGAGCACCGGGTATGCGTACACAATTGACAGGTAATTTGTCATCACAAGCAGCCTCCAACTGCACTGTATCTTCATCCTGTGCGGCACGAATTTGGTCCCCGGCATTTACGCCTAGTTTTTCCATTAAAGATAACGGCATCCAGGCGCAGATACTGGTCGCGTCCCGGGTCTGTTGCAATGACTCTGCTCTGCGTACAACTGGATCAGCATGGTAAATAGGGACCTCGCCAATGCGCTGAATGACATTTTCCTGACGAATGCCAAGATCCAATACAGAACCTCTAATGCTATTACTCAGGTATTTATCCAATTTAGCGTCTTCTGAAAAAACATCATCGCGAATCTGCTCTACCGTTTCATACCCAAAACCATTCAAATTTAATATATTGGCCAAGACACGCAATACTTTCCATGCCGGCCTGGATTCACCCAGTGGCGCTACCACGCCATTAAAATTTTGAACACGTCCTTCCGTGTTAACGAAAGTTCCGGCGGTTTCAGTAAATGGTACAATAGGAAGCATAACATCTGCGTACTCATGCACACTACCTTTATAGACACTAAGCGACACTACAAAGTCTGATGCTTTCATCGCGTTCATTGCCTGCTGTGCATTATACGTATCAAACTCAGGCTCAACGTTCATGAGTATAAAACCACGGCACTTGTTTTCAACAGCTCCGCCCAGCATTTGTGCGGCATTAAGCCCGACAGGCATGCCCGAGTATAAGCCGACCGCAGATGACAAACCGGTCAAATCAGGAATGGCACCCGCCATATAAGCGCCCACACTATTCGCCGCCTCACCCAGAACGCCAAAAGCTGCGCCGGTCGCTTCAGCAATTGCATTCAATAAAATATGAATTTTTGTATAATCTGGATGATGCTGCGCCAAGTTACCCAGATAAACCGCAGCCGGCGCACTTTCAATCAAACTTGCGGCAATAGATCGCGCCTGATCTGTATCAGGTAGCGGCGCCAGTATATCCCTGAGTTCCTGTGGAAAATCAGTACCCTTCATGGTTAACGCTGATTTCAGTATTCCGGCAAGCACTTTCGCAATCAGATCGGGAGCGGCTATGACCTTGTTACTGACTTTTGTCAACAGGTCATCATCAACAGGATTCACCAGGTTGAGCTGCGCTCCTTTTTTTACTGCCTGTCTAATTCTTTGCGCTATCAGCGGATGATCCTTACGCAGGGTACTGCCAACTATTAAAATTGACTTCAATTTGGATATTTCTGCAATACTCGTACCCAACCATGGAATTCCATGCAATTGTTTATCCGCGCTAAAGTCTGATTGACGTAAACGGTGATCAATATTGCCGCTTCCAAGTCCGCGCATCAATTTTTGCAACAGATACAACTCTTCGGTCGTACTATGCGCAGACCCTAGCGCACCCAAACCTTGGGTGCCGTATTTTTCTTTAACTGCGAGCAGATTGCTTGCCGTATACTCCAGCGCTTCCTGCCAGCTGCATTCCTGCCATGTTCCATCCTGCCTGATCATCGGCTGCGTTAAACGATCTTCCGAATTTAATCCTTCGTAGGAAAAACGATCCTTGTCGGAAAGCCAGCATTCATTGATTGCCTCGTTATCCCGCGGCAGAACACGCATAACACGGTTTTGTTTTACTTGGACAATCAAATTGGAACCTAATCCGCAATGCGGACTGATCGATTTTCTGCGCGACAATTCCCATGTACGCGCAGTATAACGAAACGGCTTACTGACCAATGCACCTACCGGACAAAGATCAATGACATTACCCGACAGCTCTGAATCCACTGTTTTACCCACAAAAGACAGGATTTCAGCGTGTTCTCCGCGACCGGCCATACCCAGTTCCATAATGCCCGCAATTTCCTGGCCAAAGCGAACGCAGCGTGTGCAGTGTATACATCGAGTCATGTCAGTTGAAATCAACGGACCAAGATTTTTATTGGAAACCACCCGTTTAGCTTCTTGGTATCGCGAACCACTGGAACCATAACCAACAGCAAGATCCTGCAACTGACACTCTCCTCCCTGGTCACAAATCGGACAGTCGAGCGGATGATTAATCAACAAAAATTCCATGACGCCTTTTTGTGCTGTCACTGCCTGCTTGGAATGCGTATAAACTTTCATGCCATCCATTACCGGTGTAGCACAAGCGGGTAACGGCTTGGGAGCTTTTTCCACTTGAACCAAGCACATACGACAATTTGCTGCTATAGACAATTTCTTGTGATAGCAAAAATGAGGGATATAGATCCCGACCTCCTTGGCACCATCCATAATGGTACTGCCTTTGGGGACAGAAACCTGTTTACCGTCGATTTCAATATTGACCATCAGCTAACATTCTTATTTTTTAAAATTTTCGTGCAAAAAGATCAGAGCATTTAATTAATTTTCAATCAAATGCAATTAATACGTTCACACGCCTATACCATACATTTCTTATGTTCAATGTGATAGACGAACTCATCTCTAAAATGCTGAATCATGGCGCGGACCGGCATGGCTGCAGCATCTCCTAGAGCACAAATCGTGCGACCCTGAATGTTATCAGCAATATCATCCAGCAAATCAAGGTCTTCCTGACGCCCCTTGCCATGCTCGATACGATTGATAATTCGATAGAGCCAACCTGTACCTTCCCGACAGGGGGTGCACTGACCGCAAGACTCTTCAAAATAAAAATAAGATAAACGCTCAAGCGCTCTAACCATGCAGGTTGTTTCATCCATAATAATGACAGCACCAGATCCCAGCATGGATCCTGCCTTAGCGATGGAATCGTAATCCATATCTGTTTCCATCATCACATCACCAGGAAGCACCGGCATCGACGACCCCCCCGGTATACAGCCCTTAAGCTTACGACCGCCACGCATTCCTCCGGCCAGTTCCAAAAGTTCTGCAAACGGCGTGCCCATTGGTACCTCATAATTTCCCGGCTTGTTCACATGCCCGGAAACTGAGAAGATTTTTGTACCGCCATTATTTGGTTTTCCTAGCTTTAAATATTGCTCACCGCCATTCCGAATAATCCACGGAACCGATGCAAAAGTTTCAGTATTGTTAATCGTAGTCGGCTTTCCATACAAGCCAAAATTTGCCGGGAAAGGCGGCTTAAAACGTGGCTGACCTTTTTTACCCTCTATAGACTCAAGCAGAGCCGTTTCCTCGCCACAAATATATGCACCATACCCGTGATGGTTATACAATTGAAAACTAAAAGACGATCCTAGAATATTTTCACCGAGATATCCTGCCGTTCTCGCCTGTTCGACAGCTTCCTCCATTCGTTCGTAGGTCTCCCAGATTTCGCCGTGGATGTAATTATAGCCCGCTTTTGCACCCATTGCATATGCAGCAATGATCATACCCTCAATGAGGATATGCGGGTTATAACGAAGTATATCGCGATCTTTAAATGTCCCGGGTTCCCCTTCATCCGAATTACAAACGATAAATTTATCCCCCTGATAATCCTTGGGCATAAAACTCCATTTCAAACCAGTTGGAAAACCCGCACCGCCACGCCCACGTAACGCGGATACCTTGACCTCTTCAATGAGTGCTTCTGGGGTTATCTTTTGTGAGAGAATTTTTTTCAGTGCTGCATAACCTTCGCGCGCCTCATAACTTCTCAAACACCAGTTATCCGGGTCAGACGGATCAACACCATTGAGTAAAGTGAGCGGGTATTGTTTCATTTGCGCATTTCCTCCAACATTTCATCTATCTTTTCGTTGGACATAAAACTGCACATGCGCTTGTTATTCACCAGCATAACCGGCGCATCGCCACACGCACCCATACATTCACCTTCCTTCAATGTAAATTTACCATCCGCTGTCGTTTGATTGAATCCTATTTCCAATTTCTGTTTCAAGTACTCCGCCGCGTTGTTTCCACCGGATAGCGCACATGGCAAATTTGTACAAACGGTAATCTTGTATTGGCCTAAAGGCTCAAGATTATACATGTTGTAAAACGTTGCAACCTCGTAGACAGCTATGGCAGGCATGCCCAAATAATCCGCGACAAAATTCATTGTCTCGCTAGCTAGCCAGCCTTTTTCATCTTGCGCAATTGCCAAGGCAGACATGACTGCAGATTGCTTTTGATCGGCAGGATACTTTGCTATTTCATAATCAATCTTTTTCAGGGATTCAGCACTTAACATCTTGATTATCTATCAATTTCACCAAATACTATATCTTGTGTTCCAATAATTGCCACCACATCAGCGATCATATGTCCACGCGACATTTCATCAAGCGCGGCCAAATGGGCAAAGCCCGGTGCCCTGATTTTCAATCGATAAGGCTTGTTCGCGCCGTTGGATACCAAATATATTCCGAACTCTCCTTTGGGGTGCTCAACACCAACATAAGCTTCACCCGGAGGCACATGAAATCCTTCAGAGAACAGTTTGAAATGATGAATCATTTCCTCCATATTCTGCTTCATGTCGATGCGTGACGGCGGTGCAACTTTATGATTATCCGTTATCACCGGACCCGGATTTTTGCGCAGCCAGTCGACGCACTGCTTGATAATTCGATTGGATTGACGAAATTCCTCCATACGAACCAAATAACGGTCATAGCAGTCGCCGTTTACGCCTACGGGAATATCAAAATCGACCTGATCATAGACTTCATAAGGTTGTTTTTTTCTTAGGTCCCATTCAACCCCAGACCCTCGTAACATAGGTCCGGTAAACCCAAGTGCTTTTGCCCTCTCTGGCGAGACTACGCCAACATCAACAAGCCGCTGCTTCCAAATACGATTATCTGTCAACAGCGTTTCATATTCATCTACATAAGCCGGAAAACGTTCTGTAAAATCTTCAATAAAATCCAGCAAGGATCCTTTCCGGTTCTGGTTTCTTATACGCGTTTGCTTATCATTGTGAATGGCTGACGGCTGGTACTGTGGCATGGCATCCGGCAAATCACGATATACGCCGCCCGGTCGATAATAAGCAGCGTGTAATCTCGCACCGGAAACGGCCTCATAACAATCCATCAGATCTTCACGTTCGCGGAATGCATAAAGAAACATAGTCATTGCCCCGACATCCAGCGCATGTGCACCTATCCACAACAGATGATTTAGAATACGCGTTATTTCGTCAAACATCACGCGGATATACTGCGCCCGTAACGGCACATCAATTTGCAGCAATTTCTCGATAGCCATGACATATGCATGTTCATTGACCATCATAGAGACATAGTCCAGTCGGTCCATGTAGGGAACAGACTGCAGGTACGTCTTATTTTCCGCGAGTTTCTCAGTTGCGCGATGCAACAACCCAATATGCGGATCTGCGCGTCGAACCACCTCGCCATCCAACTCCAGAACCAGTCGCAATACCCCATGTGCCGCCGGGTGTTGCGGCCCGAAATTCATGGTGTAATTTCTTATTTCTGCCATATTTTGTTTCTAATCACTTACTCTTTTATCAATCGTACCTGACACTAATCCACATGGCTGTCGCCATAGTTTTGTTCACGAATAACATATGGTATTACTTCGCGCGGCTCGATGCTGACTGGCTGATAAATAACGCGCTTTTGTTTCTCATCGTAACGCATCTCAACATAACCTGAAATTGGAAAATCTTTACGAAACGGATTCCCAACAAAACCATAGTCGGTCAGTATTCTTCTAAGATCAGAATGGCCTGGGAATACGATGCCAAAAAGATCAAATGCCTCACGCTCAAACCAATTCGCCGCCGGCCAGATATCCGTAACCGAGTCCACAGCTGGAAAATCATTATTTTCTGCGAAAACTTTCATCCGTAAACGCTGATTATGACTAACTGATAACAAGTGATAAATCACAGCAAAGCGTCTGCCTTCTGATTGTCCCAAAGCATTTGTTTCATCGCCATATGTCGAATAATCCATTCCGCACAGGTCAATCAAGGTATCAAAACCCAAATCTTTATGATCACGCAAAATTCCACTGATCGAACACACATCATTAGCTCGAATCACGATTGTCAGCTCATCAAAAAGCCAGTGCAGACTAACCAAGCGTTCCGCCAAAATATGCGTTAACGCTTCAGTCAATACTTCTTGTCGATTTTTATCCATACACCTATGACCGCGCAATTGTGTTTGTGCGGCTTATCTTGTTTTGCAGCTGAATGATGCCATACAGTAGCGCTTCAGCAGTTGGAGGACAACCAGGCACATAAATATCAACCGGCACAATACGATCGCATCCACGAACAACAGAATAGGAATAATGATAATACCCTCCTCCGTTGGCGCATGATCCCATAGAAATTACCCAGCGCGGCTCCGCCATTTGGTCATATACCTTTCTCAGCGCCGGAGCCATTTTATTGCACAATGTACCCGCGACAATCATTACATCCGATTGCCGTGGACTCGGCCGAAAAACTACGCCGAAACGATCAAGATCGTAACGCGATGCACCGGTTTGCATCATTTCCACCGCACAGCAAGCCAGCCCGAAAGTCATGGGCCACATGGAACCTGTCCGACCCCAGTTGATCACCGAATCCAGACTTGTTGTAATAAAACCTTTTTCTAAAGCGCCTTCAATGCTCATAATTTTAATCCCACTCCAGTGCGCCCCGCACCCATTCGTAGATGAACCCAACGACCAGAATGCCAAGGAATATCATCATCGCGACAAAACCGAAAAGACCTATTTCCTCTAGCACAATTGCCCAGGGAAATAAGAACGCAATTTCCAAGTCAAATAAAATAAACAATATCGCAACAAGGTAATAGCGCACATCAAACTTTATACGCGCATCTTCAAATGCATCAAAACCACACTCGTATGCTGAAAGTTTCTCCTTATCAGGGCGATTAGGTGCCAACAACCATCCTCCGACCATACATCCGGCACCAACAACAAAGCCAATAATCAAAAACAACAAAATTGGAAAATAATTTTCAAGCATTTATCTATTCTACTTTATTTACCAATGAATTATTCAAAGCTGCTATAAATCTTCAGGCATGAACACAGAACTGTTAAACAAATTACGGTCGAGTAATGGTGCCGACGGCGAGACTCGAACTCGCACGACTTTCGCCACCGCCCCCTCAAGACGGCGTGTCTACCAGTTCCACCACGTCGGCGGTAACCTTGAACCATTATGCCAACGGTTTCGACAAAACCCCAGGCAAAATCAATCAGGTATTTGATCTGCTTTCGATGGACTTTCCACTTCAGAAACACCTGGCACCGCAATTTCATCGACATCAGGTATCTTTCCTTGCTTATCAGTCAGCGCTGCTTCATCCCGTTTTTCTTCAACCTCATCCATTAGACCCATTATTCCCAAGTCTTCTGTCTGATGCATCGTAAGATAAGTCAAACTCATGCTTGTGATAAAAAACATAGTCGCAATAATACCTGTCGTTCTACTTAAAAATGTAGCAGAACCACTTGCTCCGAACAAACTTCCTGCCGAACCGCCACCAAAAGCAGCTCCCATATCGGCACCCTTGCCCTGTTGCAAAAGCACCAACACGATTAATACAATTGCCAATATAACATGAATAGACCAAACCAAGGTTTCCAAAGTTTAACTCCAATATTTTTCTAACTGTGTGCCGCCTTGCAAATAGCGATAAAATCATCAGCAACGAGTGACGCGCCGCCTATTAAACCGCCATCAATATCCGGCATTGCAAACAATTCCTCAGCATTACTTGCCTTTACACTGCCGCCATACAGTATCGTCACGTCTGCGGCTAATTCCGAATTTTGCTTTGCTATGCCTTGCCGAATAAAGCGATGTATATCCTGCGCTTGTTGAGGTGTCGCTGTTTTACCTGTTCCAATAGCCCAGACAGGTTCATATGCTATCACTGCGTTTCTCATTGAATCCACGCCTGCCAATGTCAATATAGCCTTTAATTGTTCATCGATGACTTGTTCAGTTGTATCAGAATCACGTTGCTCGAGCGTTTCTCCCACACATAAAATCGGCACAAGCCCATGTTTTTGGGCGGCGAGATACTTTTCCGCTACAGCCTGATTACTTTCTCCGTAAAGCATTCTTCTTTCTGAATGCCCCACAATGACATATGAACAACCAAAATCATTTAACATGTCCGCAGATACTTCCCCAGTATAGGCACCTTTCTCATGTTGACTGACATTCTGCGCTCCCCATTTGATATTTGCATTCTGCAGTTTTGCCTGAACTGTCGCTAGATAAGGATAAGGTACGCAAACGGCATAACCGGTTTTATTATCAAGCGCGGAAATACCCGGAACCAATGCACTCAACAGCGCGTCGTTTTCATTTAGATTACCATGCATTTTCCAGTTACCAGCAACCAGTTTTTTTCGCATTCCTTCTATTCCTTGCTTTCTCAAAAGGGGCGATGCTACCCTTGATTGACTAACGAGTCAATTATATTGCGTATTGCTGGATCGGTTCTGATAATCATTCGAAATATTGCTTTTGATATCCAACAAGCGGACAAACCAGAAGTAGATTATTACGAAATCAAAAGCCTAATTCATATACTTTGGTTTTTTTGACGATAAAACAGTACTTTTAACCGAACCTGCCGGTAATATAATCCTCAGTCTGTTTATTTCTTGGTTTGATAAAAATGGTATCTGTTTCACCGAACTCAATTAATTCTCCGAGATACATGTATGCTGTGTAATCTGACACTCTGGCAGCTTGCTGCATATTATGTGTTACTATTAGAATAGTTACTTTATCTTTAAGATCGGCAATTAATTCCTCGATACTCGCGGTTGCAATCGGATCCAATGCCGAGGTGGGTTCATCAAATAACAATATTTCCGGATCCGTTGCCAATGCGCGCGCAATACATAAGCGCTGCTGCTGTCCGCCGGAAAGATTAAAAGCTAAATCATTTAACCGGTCTTTAACTTCATCCCATAAAGCCGCATTACGCAAAGCATCCTCAATTTTTTCATCGAGAATGGCCCGTTGTTTGATTCCCCTAACCCTTAAACCATATGCAACATTTTCGTAAATTGATTTCGGAAAAGGGTTAGGTTTTTGAAATACCATGCTGATGCGCATACGCACTTCGATTGGGTCAACTTTTGGCTGCAAAATATTAACATTGTCCGGATATAGCATAATATCGCCTTCATAACGGTTACCCGGATACAAATCGTGCATACGGTTAAAGCATCTCAAAAAAGTCGATTTGCCGCATCCGGATGGCCCAATAAGTGCTGTAATTTTTTTGTCATGCAGCGCCATGTCAATATTTTTTAACGCATTAAATGTACCATAATAAAAGCTCAGATTTTTCACCTCTGATTTATACTGATTTATCTCTGCAATTTTCTGCATTTTTTTACCATTTAATGTTCTTGCGCATACGGTACCGCAAATAAATTGCCAGCCCATTCATAGCCAACGTCATGACAACCAACACCAGACCGGCAGCAGCCGCATTCAACTGAAATGCTTCCTCAGGCCGCGATACCCAATTAAACATTTGGATCGGCATTACAGTAAAAGGCGCTGTCAACCACTCAAATGATATATATGGAAACTCATCAGTAACTGGCGAAGGCGGCAAAAATGCGATAAAAGTCAATGCCCCTATGGTTATAATTGGCGCAGTCTCGCCGATAGCGCGAGCCAAGCCGATAATAATTCCCGTCAATATACCGGCCGACGAATATGGCAGCAAGTGGTCTGATACTGTTTGCCATTTGGTCGCACCTAAAGCGTACGCACCCTCACGAATCGCTACTGGTATTGATCTAATCGCTTCTCTTGTAGCAACAATGACTACCGGCAGAATAAGAAGCGCAAGCGCCAGACCCGCCGCCAGAATGCTTTGACCAATGCCCAACTGATAAACAAATAGCCCCAGGGCCAGCAAGCCATATATGATGGATGGCACACCCGCGAGATTTGTTACATTGATTTCGATAATTTCAGTAAAGAGATTTTTCGGCGCATATTCTTCAAGATAAACACCCGCCCCGACACCCAAGGGTACCGCAGAGACAGCAGTTACCAGCATGACTAAAGTCGTTCCAACCCATGCCGACAGTATCCCCGCCGATTCCGGGCGACGCGAAGGAAAAGATGTAAAGAAATCCCAAGACAGTCTGGGCATACCATCAATCAACATCTGCGCAAATAATGAAATAAATGTCAGAATTGCAATCATAAGCGCGACAATGCCGGTAATCATAAACAACAAATCCCAGCGTTTGTGATGACTTATTATTTTTCGTAGATCATCCAGATCATTCACATTTTTCGCACGGCCAGATTGCCAAGCTTTATTTTTAATAAATTTCACGATACCGTTTGCGCAATAGATGACCAATAATATTGAATACTAGCGTGATAAGTAACAGTGTCAGGCCTGCTGCAAAGATCGTTTGATAACCGACACTGCCATGCGGCAAATCCCCTAAACTGACCTGAACGATATACGCTGTAATAGTCGCCGCTGGCTCCATAGGATTCCACGTCAAATTGGGCTGCATCCCTGCCGCGATTGCAACAACCATCGTTTCTCCGACTGCTCGTGAAATGCCGAGAATATATGCAGCAGCAATGCCAGAAAATGCTGCTGGAGTCACGACCCGTATCGCAGTCTGAAACCGAGTAGCTCCCATTGCATATGAACCTTCACGCAAATGCATTGGTACGGCTCGCATTGCATCTTCAGTCATTGAACTGACATAAGGGATGATCATAATTCCCATCACTAAACCAGCTGACAACAAGCTAAAACCCGGCAACTCCGGAAAAATTATTTGCAGCAGCGGTGTTACAAACAATAAAGCAAAATACCCGTAAACTACTGTCGGTATTCCACCTAGCAACTCCAAAAATGGCTTAGCAATTTCACGTACTGTGAAAGGTGCAAACTCGGAAAGATATATGGCAATAATAGTGCCCAATGGTAAAGCAACCAGCAATGCAACCGCAGAACTTACAACCGTACCAGCCACGAGAGGCAGAATACCGTAATGCGCATCATCAAACAGTGGCGTCCACTGTGTATCTGTCAAAAACTCCCAGATTGAAACGTGTTGAAAAAAAACAACTGACTCTTTCACCAGCATCACGATAATAGCCAACATGATAACAACGGAAAGAAGTGCGGACAGAAATAAAATTGATTCAATCAACCGCTCATGTAGTTTACGGCGATAGCTATAACCCAATTCACCTACATGATTTTTTTTACTCGGCAATTCTTTTGGCACAAGGTTTTGTATAATCTGATTGATTGAAGCATTTCACCAACAGATATTTTATTAGCAAAATGCACGAACTCTTGCTTTGCGCTTCAATCAGGCAGCACAGACAAGCAATTAACAGAAGACACGGCTTCTGAAATGAATTCTCTTGAAGCGTATTTTTATTGACAAGCGCAAAGACAACTCCGAAGCCACAGCTTACTTCCACTGTGAACCTCAGAGTTGCTAAAATTATGACAACCGATCAATAATCCTCGTCATCGTCGTCATCATCTTCCTCGTCCCAGTCATCCCAGTCATCCTCTTTGAGCACCAGTTTTCGCTGCTCTCGGCTGGCATCCAGGTCCGTCATCGGCGCTTCTTCATGCACCAGATTCTGGTGACAGTCAATACACGTCGCTCCATGCGTCTCCAT
>NZ_FOGH01000064.1 GCF_900111165.1 Nitrosomonas sp. Nm51 | reverse complement strand
ATAAAGTGCTTTTTATTAGGTTTTGTGTTTTCATGCTACTCATCCTGCATGAAAACAGATTAAATGTCCAGTCAATAATTACGGGTAATAGGCAGGCCTAGCCGGATGTTGCATCAATTGCTGGAGTTTAAACGCTGAACTGTTTGTATTGTCCTGGAGGCGCAGCGGGCACAACGCAATCCATGGATGCTGACAAGCTCTCCACGAAGCGTTCCCGTAATCTCGCGCAGGTCACTTTTTCAGGCGCTCTATGGTTTCCAGCAAAACTTCATTTCCCGGATCTCTTTCAAGCGCGGACCGCCAGACATCTTCAGCGTCTTCGCGCGCACCCTGCGTCCACAGCACTTCGCCCAGATGCGCCGCAATTTCACTATCCCGGCTGATCGCGAAAGCGCGGGTTAAATAATTCAGTCCGTCTGAAATATTACCCATACGGTAATAAACCCAGCCCAGACTGTCCATGATATACGGATCATCCGGAGATAATTCAACCGCTTTTTTAATCAGTTGCAAAGCCTCGGGCAAGTGCAGCCCGCGCTCAGCAAAACTGTATCCCAGCGCATTATAGGCATGCGCGTTATCCGGCTTGAGTTCGATCAGTTTTCGCAAATCCTTTTCAAGAATTTCGAATTTGCCGATTTTGTCCGCCGCCAGCGCACGGTCATACAGCAGCTCAGGATAATCGGGCAGTTTTTCAAGTCCACGGTCGAGTATCCTGAACACTTCCTGATGCGACCCTGCCCGCCGCAAGATCTGCGCTTCAGCCAGAATCAAATGTGCAGTTTGCTGGTCGTTGGCTGCCGGCAACTGCTGGATATGCAAACGCGCATCATCCAGCTGCCCCTTTTGCGCCAGCAAATCAGCATAGCGAATCTGTGCCGGCAGATAACGGCCGCCCCGCCTGATCTGGCGGTAAAACTCCATCGCCAGATCAGTCTGCTGCATTTCCTCGTAAACTCTGGCCAGATGAAAATAAATGGCGCTGGTATCCTTATATCCCAGAGCCAGCGCTCTCTTTAGACTGATCTCGGTCATGTCAAAGTCGTACAACTCTGTTGAAATCAATCCAATTGCCACCATGACTTCGGCATCTTTCTGATTCTTTTCAAACAAATCCCGCAACTGCTTGCGCGCCAGTTCCTTTTCGTTCAATTCAACCAAAAGCCGTGTATAAGCGATACGCACTTCAGTTGTTTCGGGATATTTTTTGAGATAAGCGCGGTAAAAATTCGCGGCATCAATATTGGAATGACGCTGCAGCATCCTGCCGTTCTGCACGGCGGCAATCTCCCAGTCTGGACGCAGGGAAAGCGCCTGCTCCATTTCGGTTTGCGCGGTCTCATATTCCCCGGCAAACCAAGCCGCCTGAGAAATGGCAAAATGCACTTCCGGTAACTTTGGATACGGCACCGCCAGCTTCTCTATCAACCGCAATATTTCGCTTTTATTCGAATTACGGGATAACAGTTGATTAAGCTGCATGAACGCATTGCCGACATTTTTCCTGTCCGAAGCCAGTAACATCTCCAGATGCGGAAAAGCCGCATCCAGTTTACCGAGGTTAACCAGCATCGCAGCAAGCGTCTGGCGCGCATCAAGCGAATCCGGATCAAACTCGACCCACATCGAAGCTGCTTTCTCCGCGGCAAACGGCTGACGCGCATGCAAGGCAATTTCACTGGCACGTTTGGCAATGCGCGGATCGCGTGTAGTATGCGCGAGTTTCAGGTAACGGCTGACAGCGATCTCGAGATTGGCGCGCTGTAATGCAGCTTCGGCAAGCAGAAAATCAAATAAAATTGGTGCGGTCAGTTCCAGCTTGGGAAGTTTCGTTTCATCGATTTGTTCGTCTTCGTCATCAGGACTGGAATTGCCGGAATCAGCGGCTTTTGCAGATTGGCTGGATTTTCCCGCTTGCTCACCACCATCCCGCATGGAAAGCTGGGCGCACGCAGTCAGACCAAGTACCAGTAGAAAAACAAGAATGTTAAGTTTCATGAAAAATCCAGAGACAATAAAAATAAAAAAACGGTATGCTGGCAACGTTTCCCCTCGACAGGCTGGATGAACAATTTGTTTGTTTCTCGTTATTTTAATGGATTCTGTTTTACTTTTCACTGAATAAAACACGGCAAACATATACGCTTTAATTTAAAATCACAATCAAAACACGTAAACGCATCTGCCCCACCGGCAGCTGCAATCGGCGCCAGATCGGTTCATTCTGTTAATAAATACGGTTTTTTTGGCTTCTGTCGCCACCTGATGCTGATACATTTCGTACGCAGAGCAGTATTTATACCTTTTAAAATCAATAATCTGATTTATCTTGCGCTGTTTTATCCGGGAGCAAAATTGTTTTACGAAAGCTCATCAGAGGGTGCCGTCATGCGTTATGTACAATTCTGTTTGTCCAAGGCACTTGAACATAGCTATGGCTATATTCTACACGTGCATAATTGCACATAACACATGACGGCACCCCCTAACATAGGCAGCTGTAAAACAAGCAATCAACGCGCATCCAGAATAATTTCAACCATATGCGCCTGCCCTTCGCGCTGATAGTGTAATTCGACAGCCTGCCTTGCTTCCAGCGTTTTCAAAATTTCGGAATAGGAAGCCAAATCGCTGATCTGCCGGTCAGCAAGTTGCATGAGAATGTCGCCTGTTTGCAGCCGAGCGTGGTAAGCAGGCGTACCGGCTATTACGCTGTCGACACGGACACCCTGACCCCGGTACGCAAAATCAGGCACGGTACCCAGCCGAGCGCGACGCCTGACTTTGGGTTCGTCCGTCTGTTGCGCGCTCCGTGCATTGCCGGATTGCAGCGTCACAGTCAACGGCTCGATTCGGCTGGCCAGATATTCAGCCGTCTCCTTGAGCACAGCCGCGATTTTGATAAGTCCGGCGTCATCGATTTTATCTGCTGTATCGCCTGGCGCATGATAATCTTCATGCGCCCGCGCAAAAAACTGCACCGCTGGTATGCCTGCTTCGATAAACGCAGTCTGGTCGCTGGATCCGAAGTCGTCAAGCACTGCATTAACAGGAATACCCGTTACAAAACCTGCGCCGCGCAAAACATGCACCAGTTCTTGCGCGCTGCCCGCGCCCAGTACTGTCACCGGGTGTGCATCCAGACGGCCTACGGTGTCGAGGTTCAACATGGCTGTTATTTTTTCAGCCGGGTAGCTTTGCATATGGTGAATGTAACGCTTCGATCCCAGCAATCCCGATTCTTCGCCGGTAAAAGCAACAAATACGATACTGCGTTCGGGTTGCCATGTTGCAGCAACCTGACGCGCCAGTTCCAGCATAACTGCCACACCGCTGGCGTTATCGTCCGCGCCATAATGAATTTTTCCCTGATTACCGCTGCGCACGTCCGGCCACCCCGTGCCGAGATGATCGTAATGCGCGCCGATCACAATGCTTTCTTTCGACAATTGCGGATTTCTGCCGGGCAGAATGCCGACTACATTGCGCAAAGTGATTACACCTTTGGGCGCGCCGACATCCTGCTGCCAGGTCTGAAAATAGCCGTCCCCATCACCGCCGGGTTGCAGACCTGCCTGCTGAAACTGCTGTGCAATATACTCTGCAGCCTCGTCAAGTTCGGTGCTGCCCAGCTCGCGCCCCATCAACGCCTCGCTGGCCAGATGCGTAATGTCCGTCATCATACGGCTGGCCGAAAAAACCGGCGGCAGCTGCGCCAGCGCCGCACGTTTTTCCAGCCTGGCCGTATATGTGACATCGGCGGATTCACCACCGGGTTGCCGGACAACCACTGACAGCGGCGATTCAATGACCGGCCACTGGCCTTTATGGATATTCACCAGAGCCTCGCCTTCATTACCCGCGAACGCCAGATAACTGTACTTACGGTAATGCGGCAGCTTCCGGGCCAGCTCGTTAACGGCCAGCGGACTGTTCGCCGCCACCCACAGTATTGTTTTATCCGGCATGGACGGCTGCCGCGCGGTCAACACAACTGTATGTGCATCATCCGTAAACACCTGCTCATTCAGTGTCAACTGCGTTCCTTCAAACTGTACCGCATGCTCATTCAACGCGCCCGCCGCCCGTCCGGCAAAACGGTTGTGCCAGCCCAGGATCCAGACCATGCGGTCTGACGGCAGACGATCGAGCTGATCGTCCCGCTTCACTTCAAACCGGCCCGGTTGCGTCCGCTGCCAGGTTTCGGCCAGTCGCTCATATGCCTGAATCGTGGAAACATCATCATCGGCGGGCAGAATCAGCAATGGTGTCTCGGCGCCAAAGCCCTGTGAGAGTGCCGGCGGTATTTCACGGCTGTCCAGGCGCCGGAATACATCAAACTGCGGATCGGCTTCCACACGTAACGGCCGTGCCTGAAAATCCAGCTCGATCTCATGTTCGCGCCGGTTCATATCCACCTGCGTCTGATAGGCCTGCGCTTGACCCTGCAGATGAACCGCAACCGGCACCCGCAAGCGGTAAACCCCGTCACGCTGAGTTTGTTTGAGCGTGGCTTTTAGCGTGTAACCCTCCGGTGTTTTATTTACGACAGCATCCTGCAATGCCAGTTCAGGCGCACCGGTGCGATGCACCCATTGCTCAAAGAATGATGAAAAATCATGCGGTTCAATTTCGTCGAACAGATTTTGCAGATCGTCAAAACCCGCCTGCTTGAATTTGAACTGGCTGTACAGCCGCCGCATCATTCGCGCAAACGTTTCATCGCCGACTTGTCTTCGCAGCATATGAAAAAACATCATGGTCTTGCCGTAACCCACCGCCTCCGAGCTTGAACTGTGGCGCGCAACGAAATGCGCGATCGGAAAGTCCTTTTCCTTGCCGACGAAATCGGCGTATTTCTGCAGCACATCGCGCCGGTATTCCTCTCCCTTGCCGCGCTGTTCGTTGACCAGATGATCGGCAAGATACGCCGTCAGCCCTTCCGCCCAGTTGCCTTTTGCGTAATCGACGAACACACCGTTGCCCCAGTAGTTATGCAGAATTTCATGCGGATACGACGAATGCAGGATAAACGGAAAGCGGATCACCTTCGGCCCGAGCAGAGTAAACGAAGGCATGCCGTAGCCGGTTTCCCAGAAATTCTCGACCAGCGCGAATTTGGTATAGGGATAGGGCCCGATCAATTTGCTATACATGCCGATATACTGCGCGGTGACATCAAGATATTTTTGCGCAAGCGGTTTATCGGCTTCGCGCAAATACACAAGCGCCTGCACCGCGCCGGCAGGCTGGCTGTAACGCTGGTAACGCCCGGCAACGAGATAAATGTCATCCTGCGGACTCTGCTCCTCCCAGGTAACGGCAGTACCCGATTCACTGACATGTTCGCTGACCAGCGAGCCCTGGCTGACTGCATCCCATCCGGCAGGCAGACGCACACTCAAACGAAACGACACCATCGGATCGTTAAACTGTGGATACCAGGCGCTCGAGTTGGCCAGAAAAACCCCTGCGGATGAAATCACACCCGGCGTGTAGCTGAAGCTGCGCGCGTATTCCTGTCCCGGTTCCTGTACCGCGTGATGAATGGTGCCGCTGTAATGCAGCGTCACCGGCTCAGACAGGGATTCAGGCATCAGCAAATAATGCCGCAAAGGCACAGGTGCATCTTTCAGCGTGCCTGCAACAGCAGGCACTATCTGGCCGCCGCTCACGGCGTCTATCGTCAGATGCGCATGCAGGCTGAAGCGGATTTCCGTTGATGCGCTTTCAAGATAATGCTGCGGGACTTTAATCCGGTCGACAACTCTGATTTCCGATGTGTCAGGCTTGATTGATACATCCATCTGGTGATGAAATATTTCAGTACCGCCCTGCGCAGCCGCGCTGCAAAACAGGCCGGCAAGAAAAATGATTAATAACAGACGTGTTTGATATACATTCATGGGTTCAGATCTATTCCGGGAAACACTCAAATTGATGATTCACCATCGGCATGCTTAATTGACGGTGTTAAATTGCGGCATGGTCTTACTGGCGGTCAAGCATACCCCATATGTTTTGTTAAATCCATCCACGGAAAAAATTCAAATACTGTTCGAACACTGCGCATGCGCCGCCATCACAACGAAACTATAATTTCAGTCAGACTTGCTATCGTGCTGATTTTGCTCACACTGCTCGCACTGTCCGGTTGCCGGCAGCTTGGCAAGCAGGCACAGCAGGCCGACAGCGTACAGACAATAAAAACTCCCTACCAACGCAAAGACTGGCCGCACTGGATCGATGCAGACAGGGATTGCCAGAACACGCGGCAGGAACTGCTCATCGCAGCCAGCCGGATACCTGTACAGTTCAAAGATGCACGCCGGTGTACGGTCAAAGCCGGGCTGTGGATCGGCCCGTATACCGGCAAAAAATTTACCAACGCCGCCGACGTCGACATCGATCATATCGTACCGCTCGCACATGCACACCGGCATGGCGCGGACAAATGGACACGCGCGCAACGCCGCACCTTCGCCAACGATTATGACAACCTGCTCGTCGTCGATGACGCCACCAACCAGGCCAAGTCCGACCAGGCCCCGCATGAATGGCTGCCGCCGAACGAGTCGTTCTGGTGCGAATACGGCCACCGCTGGCAGCGTGTCAAGGATAAATACCGGTTGCATTACAGTAAGCCGGAACGTACTACTCTGAAATTGTTGGCTGAAACCTGTTTCCGCTAATACATAATCAAACGAATGACGCTTTACGCATCTGCCTCGCTTTACGTTTATAAAGCTACCCGTAGGTTGGCGTGACGCAGGAGCGCCAACGGCTTTGATTGAGGCTGGCTGTGCGTTGGGGTTCGTTCCTCACCCCAACCTACGCGCTACGCGCTGTTCTGAAACAACTGGCTGCGGATTGTATGCGTTAACGGCAAAAAATGAATGACTATGCGCCAATCTATTGCGAACAGATGGCCACATAACTTATCAAGATAACAAAGGATTCTCGGTGAAGAAATTTACCGTAATCAAGAACGAACATTGACAATTCGGGATACAATCAGCATTACGTTAAATTGATCACCAAACCATGCTGCAGGAAAAATCCAATCCAGGCAAACAGGTTTTCATCAGCTACAACCGCACCGACCGTGAAGCATGCATTGCCTTGCGCATGGCGTTAGAACAGGCCGGTCTCAGCGTATTTCAGGATGAAGATTCCATTCGTGTCGGTGACCGTTGGGTAACACGGCTTGAACAAGCCTTGCAGCAGTGTACTGCTTTTGTGTTATTGGCCGGGCGTGATGGCATTCAGCGCTGGGTGGGCGCTGAAGTCCAGGTCGCTTTGTCACGGCATCTGTCGCCACACGACGATGCTCAACGGCTGCCCATTTTTCCCATTCTGCTTGATGCGGCACAACCGGATGCATTGCCGCCTTTTCTAAAATTGTTCCAAGCGGATCACTGGACACCGCAAAATCCACTACCAGATGATTTGGTTTCGGCCATTCTGTCTCACAGCATCCGTATCGATTCCCGGCATATCCTGGAAGATCGCTGTCCTTACCTCGGGCTTAGCGCATTTACCCGAAATGACGCCGGGTTATTCTTCGGACGACGCCAGGAAATTTTGGAAGCCCTTTCCTGTCTCGGTGATCAGCAGGGAACCAACCCGGAAGCACTCAACAAAAGCGGCGGGTCAGTTTATCATCGCTGGCTACAGGTTGAAGGTAACAGCGGTTCGGGTAAATCGTCGCTGGTTCAGGCGGGCATGCTGCCGATGATTGAACAGGGTGCCTTATGGGGGCGTACCGGCTATGATCACTGGCGCATCCTGGGGCCCATGATGCCTGGTAAAAACCCGGTAAAAAGCCTTCAGGAAGCGATCATCAATGGATTGACCGGTGCGCCGCTGGAACGCATTGCGTTGGCGAACAAAATTCAACTCGAAAAGCCGGATGCGCTGGCTTCCGCCATCAAAGCGTATCACACAGCATCGGCGCAAACCGCTTACCTCTTGATCGTCGATCAGTTCGAAGAACTGTTTACTTTTTCCGAAGCGTCATTACGCAAACAATTTGACAGTCTGCTGGCTAACGCATTACAGGATACCAACTGCCCACTGTTTCTGGTCAGCACGGTACGCGCTGATTTTCTAGATCGTTTTGAGTATCTGCCGAATCTGCAAGCGATTTATAATCGCCAATGCAAACGCTATTTTTTACCAACCATATCGATCAAAGGATTGCGGGAAGTCATTGAACAACCCGCCCGCCTTGCCGGACTGGACGTTCAGGAAGTCTCGGCCGCTATTTTAAAAGATGCCGAGAATGAAATCGGCGCATTGCCGCTCGTGGAAAATGCATTGACATTGTTGTATCAGCATCAGCAGCAACCCAACAAACTCAGCGGCGATTATTACCGGCAATTGGGCGGTATCGCAGGGATGCTCAGTGAAGCGGCTGACAGACTGCTGGCGCGTATTGACCGGGCTGTCCCCAAGGGTAAGCTGGCAGCACTCGAATTGTTACTGCGCCTGACGCGCATTAACGGCCAGGGGCGGCACACGCGCCAGCGCATTACGCTGGATGAAGCCATCTTTGTGGCGGGTAATGGCGATGATGCATCCGGCAAACGTATCATCGAAATGCTTTCAGGACAACGCGACATCGACAAGCTGGAAACCAAATATCAAAACGTGCTGCGGCTGATTACACTGAATACGGAGTCGGGACAGCACTATGTCGACTTGATTCACGAAACGCTGATCCGCGCGCATAGCAAGGACGAATATACAAGCAAACAAACAGGTTACTGGCCTGCCTTGTTTGACTATATTGAAAATAACCGTGACCGTGACATTTACCGCCAACAGCTGGCCTTTGAGAGCAAACGCTGGCAGCAGAGCAAGGGTATCGGCCGTTTGTGGAACCTGACTTATTGGGGGCTCAACAAATACCGCGCACTGCGGATTCCCCGTGACAGTATCGAAGGCAGTTTTCTTGCCTGGAGCAGGCGCACGCAGGCCGCGCTTGTTGCCATATTTTCAGGCGTTGCCTTATACGCCGCAGAGTCACTCTGGTGGGTTGAAAAGCATGATCTGTCGCTGGAAATGATCTGGACATTGCAGCGTTTTCGTTTTGGTAATCCCGTACTGCCTGTACTGACAGACAAACCGATCCCGGCCGGCACCTTTGACATGGGTGAACTGGGCACCGCGTTCAGCACGAATCTGGGAGAAAACGGGGAATACTTTGGCGTACCCGGAAAAACAGTACAGATCACCGCGCCCTTTCACCTCGGCGCCACCGAAGTGACCTATAAGCAGTACGATTATTATGTCTGGCAGCAGCACCGTCAAAATAACACGCAAGTCGCATTTCCAAATACCGCCAAAGGCGGGCGCGGCAACCGGCCGGTGGTCAATATCAATTGGTTTGAAGCCACCGCGTATGTAAGCTGGCTTGGTGAACAAATACATATGCAATGCCGTTTACCGACCGAAGCGGAATGGGAATATGCTGCGCGTGGCGGCACGCAGACAGTTTATCCCTGGGGCGATGATGTGAGCAAAAACAATGCCAATTGCGATGGCTGCGGCAGTCAATGGGATAAAAAAGAATCGGCGCCGGTTGGCAGTTTTGCTGCAAATGCATTCGGACTCTACGACATGTCGGGCAATGTCTGGGAATGGACCTGCTCAAACTGGCGCGAACAGTTTGACGGCAGCGAACAAAGCTGTAATGACGATATCAACGATACACAGTATCGTGTGCTGCGCGGCGGTTCCTGGTTCGATAATCCGGGGTTCGTGCGTTCGTCGGCGCGTAGCGACTACCATCCAGCCAACCATCTCGGCCTTTTCGGTTTTCGGGTGTTGTGTTCGTCCCCCATCGAATAGCGGTTCGCTGGCGCACTGAACACTGAAGTGCTGTGCCACAGTCCACTGTGCGCCGCACGCTTCATTTATTCCGGTATGATCCGGTCATTATCCCGGTTGCCATTCCGGTATAATCCGGTATATATTCGGGTATGATCAAAACCGACGCTATCCCGCTTACCCACGAACTGCTCGCCTTGCTATCCGAGATTGACGAGTTCAAGGGCGCATGGCGCGCCCTTGGCACGCTGGCGCCTGATCGGCTGAAGGCTTTGCGCCGCATCGCGACGATTAAGAGCATCGGCTCTTCCACCCGTATCGAAGGAAGCAAGCTCAGCGATCGTGAAGTGGAACGCCTGTTAGGCCGGCTGAAAATCAAAAAATTTGAAACACGTGATGAGCAGGAGGTTGCCGGTTATGCCGAAGTCATGGAGACGATCTTCCAAGCCTGGCAGGACATTCCTGTTACCGAAAACCATATCAAGCAACTCCACCGTGACCTTTTGCGCTACAGCGAGAAAGACGAGCGGCATCGCGGTGAATACAAAACCGTGCGCAATGATGTCGGTGCATTTGACGCTGATGGAAAAATGATCGGCGTTGTATTCGAAACGGCAACGCCTTTTGATACGCCGCGCCGGATGACCGAGCTTGCCAATTGGCTGCGCGATACCCGCGAAACCGGCAGGCTGCATTCGCTGTTGATGATCGCTATCTTTGTCGTCGTGTTCCTGGAAATTCACCCTTTCCAGGACGGCAATGGCCGTTTGAGCCGTGCACTCACCACGTTGTTGCTGTTGCAGGCCGGATATGCCTATGTACCTTACAGCTCTCTTGAAAGCGTCATTGAGAATAGCAAGGAAAGCTACTATCTGGCCTTGCGTCAGACCCAGGGCAGCATCCGCACCGAAACACCGAACTGGCAACCCTGGCTGATGTTTTTCATGCGCGCTTTGCAGCAGCAGAAGCGCCGACTTGCCACGAAAGTGGAACGAGAGAAAAACGCCTTGTCTGCTTTGTCAGACCTGGCTGTTAAAATCCTGGATTATGTGCAGGATCATGGCCGTGTCACAACCCGTGACATGGTGCGCGGGACAGGGGCAAGCCCGAATACGCTGAAAGCAACCTTTGGTTCGCTGGTAGCGAAAGGCTTCCTGGTTCGCCATGGCGGTGGCCGTTCCACATGGTATAGTCAGCCATGATCCGTGAACAGTCATCCGGCGTTTCAGTGTTCGATAGGGTGTTGAGGGTCGTTCCTCACCCCGACTTTACAAACAATAATCGGGTAGGATGTGCCGACGACAGGAGGCGCATCGTTCACGATTTGATGCGCCTTGCCGGCACATCCTACCGACTATTCGATGGGGGACGAACACAACACCCGAAAACCGATAGCGCCGTAACGGAGGACTGGATGGAAGCTGACACGCGCCGACGAACGCACGAGCTCCGGACCATCGTCCCAGGAACCGCCACGCAGCACACGAGCCTCGCTGTTTCCTTTTTCCCAGGACGAGCCATCAGATGGCGCGCCTTTATAATTTTCATGCCATCTATCCTGGCACCATTCCCAGACATTGCCATGCATATCGTACAAACCGAAATCATTCGGGGGATAGCTGCCTACCGGTGTTGTCTTGCCAACATTCCTGTTAAAGTTTGCCTGGCCTAAGGAAATATCAGCACCTGTATAGTACGGCGTTTGTTTGCCCGCACGGCAGGCATATTCCCATTCGGCTTCACTCGGCAGCCGGTAATGACGGCCAGTCTGTTCACTGAGCCATGCACAGTAATCCTGCGCATCGCGCCAGGAAACGTTGATTACAGGCCGGTTTCCCCGTCCCCAGCCTTTGTCCTCCGGCATTTCCCGACCAGCATGCTTACAAAAGTAATCGTAGTCATCAAACGTCACCGTATAAACACCTATCGCAAACGGTTGTGCAATCCGAACTTCGTGTTGCGGCACCTCACGACTAGATCGCTTCGGCTCATCTTCCGGCGACCCCATGAGAACACGCCCGGGTGGAATAACCACCATCAATGGCCCTTCGCCGCTGGTTTTCAGCTTGTCGCGGAACGTCTGACCCGGCGCGGGCAATGATGGTGTGATGCTTTGTTTGGGTTTGACAGCAATCGGCATTGGCTCTGATGCAGACGTTGAAATAGAATCTTGGCCATTCAAATGCAGCCGCAATGGAATTAACAACTGCGTCAATCCGGAATGATCCTGGCCGTTTTCCCAACCGATCAGGTCGGCCGTCTGGATGCGGCCAAATCCATAGGGAAATTCAACCCTCTCGATAAACGCCGGGAACAGAATATCCTTGCGCTTGCCGTACTCAGCTTCCTCAAGCACGTAATCGCTGTCACGCGACTTGGCCGACCAGAGCACAACTACTGCACTGGCGGCATGCAGTTCCCGTTCGATTTCCTTATGCCAGCGGCGGCCGACATGCGTGTTCCGGTCGATAAATACCGACCAGCCTTCCGCCTGCAACCGTTCCACCACCCGGTTGGCAATCGTTGCATCCATCCTCGAATAACACAAAAAAATATATGCCTCTAAACTATTTTCAGTTTAATTTGAGTATGACACAAACACGCATTTAGAAGACGGGAAGGTAATTCAGCTTCCCATGCTCGCCGATTAAAACGGTAGCAAAACTCATTGAGATATTCTTGCAAGTAGCCTGATGACACACCATGATACGTTCCCAGCAAGAATGTTTTAAGGTTGCCAATGGCGATATGCACCCATGGCAACCACTCACCAGCTTTGTCTGGCGGGGTCACGCGTGCGGTATGATTCTGTGTTTTGCCGATTTCGGCTAAAGAAGGCAGCGCATCGC
>NZ_FOGH01000028.1 GCF_900111165.1 Nitrosomonas sp. Nm51 | reverse complement strand
CCGCACAAGAAAAAGAATCAGGCAGCGGTAAAGTCTGATGAACTGCCGGAACTGTTACGGGCAATATCAACCTATGAAACGATTGGTGACAGACAGACACAGCTAGCTTTGCAATTACTGGCATTAACTTTTGTTCGTACCAATGAACTGATAGGCGCAGTCTGGACAGAATTCGACCTGGATAATGCTTTGTGGATCGTGCCGGCTGAGCGCATGAAAATGCGCAATGAACATGTTGTTCCATTATCCAGTCAGGCATTAAAAATAATCACTGAATTAAAAACCATGGCAGGCAATAGCCGTTACCTGTTGCCTGGGCGTAACCCTAATAAACCGGTCAGCAATAACACGCTACTGTTTGCCCTGTATCGCCTGGGATATAAAGGCAAGATGACCGGGCACGGATTCAGGGCGGTAGCGTCCACTGTTTTAAATGAGACCGGATTCAATCCCGATGCAATTGAACGCCAGCTAGCGCACTGTGAAAGTAATGAAGTAAGGGGCGCATACAACCGGGCAAAATATTTGCCGGAGCGTATAAAAATGATGGCGTGGTGGAGTGACTTTCTTGAGGGTTTGGAGAAGGGTGCCAGCGTCATCCCTATGTTCAAAAAATCCGGGTAACTGGTTTTCGCCAAAATGGGCGGATACTAAATTTTTAGTAAACGTTTTTTGTAGTAATTTTGTGATGAATAATTCCACACCCTTCATTTTTTGGTCGGGCAAGTCGGGCAAGTCGGGCGGAACGATTATTAAATATAATATTCAATGTGTTATCGTTGCCCGACTTTGCGGAACCGGTCGATAATTGGTCGGGCCGTGCCCGACTTTTTGCATAATTTTGGCTGATTTTCCCGAAAATACCGCGCGGGAATCTTCCTGTTGCTTTCTATATCGGAGAAAAATAATAGCCAATTAAAGATGAAAAGTGCTACGCAAATATCTAATTAGTAAAAATCAACGTCATGTATCAATCGCTTTATTCATTCTCCAGCTGCTATGAATGGGTCGGGTGGGTTATTGCGTAGGCTTATATATTCTACTCGCCACTGAGATACTTTTCTGAGGTCTGCTAATGTCATATGAGTATCTGCTATAGCATCGCACTTTTCTAGGACGATTTCTTGATTTTCTGATGGGTTCTTGGATTGATATACATTAAAAAAAAGGACATTAATTTTAGTTGCTGTTTCCTCGGCAATTTTTCTTGCACTTGTTCCACCTTCGATTGCATCGTAGACTAGAAAAATTTTCAGGAAATATGATTCATCTGGTTCCAATTCACATGCAAGTTCATCGCCTAAGTCAAGAAAAACACCTATCAAATGTTCGCTTACTGGTTTAAGTATATCGCTAATATGTTGTTCTACTGTTCTTTTTTTGTATTTTTTTCGTAACCTGTTTTCAAATGTATTAGGGAACGCTGGTCGTCCATACCGAGCGGCAAGCCATTGCTTCAATGTTTGTTTTTCATTTGTTTCTAGTTTTAATTCATTGTTTGGGGCTAGTTTAGTAAATTTATTTTTGTCTAAAGTATGCCGGTGGGAGTGCGAGAGTTCGATACATATGTTATCTCCCGAGTTTAGTAAAGAAAAATTAAGATGTAGAAGCCGGGGGTTGCGTGCGTTGGTAAACAGCGAATTAACTTTAGATATTTTTGTGCCAACAATAACTTCAATTATTTCTTCTTTTTCATTTGGTAGATCACAATCATGAGATATAACCACCACGTATTTTTTTGATTCATTTTGATCGAGTAGACCGATAGCGATTGCATCTTTGGTGTTTAGAATACACCCTTGGCGCCAATTTGTATCACGCCCAAGCATGCAACATTTCCTTGTCAGATTTCTTCGTCGGAACTAGGTATAGAAATAGATGCTTTCCAATCATTGGTAGGTTTTGTTTTTGATGACGCAATCCCTGATCTGCTGTAAGATTCCTCCATAGCTTTTGCTTCTGAAATTAACATATCCACTTGGACGCTACAATCTTCACCGGATTTGAGCATGTCGAGCAGAGATAATCCATTAAAAGCTTTCATTTTCAGAATAAAATTTGCTCGAGAAATTTCAGCAACTTTGAATTTGTCAGCAATATGACTCAGTGTGTATAGTTGTTTCAAATTTTCTGACTCGGGTGTATATTTGCCAGATAGCCATTTGTATACGGATTGCCTGGAGACGTTGAATAGGTTTGCCAGATCAGAAATCGATGGGTCAAGTATTGAGCGAATATTTTCAATGTGTTCAATTACAGTGCGTGTATCTATTTGTTGTGAATTATCGGACGGAGTTTCATTCTGATCAAGGGATAATGTAACACGTGGTTGTAAATGTGAGCGCCATTTTTCAAGGCTATCCATAGCATATGCACTTCCAGTGCCAAAAAGGACAGTGCTTAAGACTACGAATGTTTTTGTATGTTTAGAATAATTAGTATGTGCAATTTGAATCTCGTCTTGTGGTGTAAATAAGCTATACATTGTTATTCCTTCCCATTATTTTTTCCAGATATTGGTTGCGTGTTCAGTGCTGATAGCAGCAAAAACATGCTTTATGCCCGTGTGTAATGTTTTTAACTGAGATTTTAATTGTTTAAAATCGATTTTCATACGATCTTCTAAATAGTGATCTGTATCAATTACGGCATGAGTGATCTTCTCATTTCTATTAAAACGTTCCATTGGCAAAAGCCCATTCGGTGCCATGTCAGGAGGATAGCCAAGTACATCAGTTGAGCAATGAATTCGAGCGATTAGTGTGCTTTTAGGATTCTTGCTAGTTTCAAATACAGACTCATAAAGTGAATATTTTGGATGACTCCCAAATTTGATGCCATGAAGCCCGCTAGATAAATACTGTTCAACGTGTTCTTTGTTGCCTGGAATAACGGCGTTAAGATAACGAAGTCCAAGCCTACTTACATGTTCGAGTCTAACTATTTGGTGAACTGCTTCTAGCCCTTCAAGAAGCTCTGGAATAAATTTCTCATTGGTCTCGTAGTGTGTAGTGTGAAAAACCAATGATGATTGATCTAAAATGAAGCCGGATTTCCTATTCATTTCTGTGATTAGCCAGAATAACTTGGTTTCGATTTTAGGTTCAGCAGGTAATTGGCCCAAGTTTGCTGAGAATTGAAGTTGTTTTCTTTCTTGGGGTTCGAAAAGTGTATATCCCATGAGACGAAAAGCGTCTTGCACATCTTTTATGTACTTGTTTCCCATGGCGGCAACTGGATTGAATTTAGCTTGGGCAAGTGCATAGTAAACTGGTGCATTGGACATTTTCTTGCTCATTACATTTCCCATGACTTATGTTTGGATGTTTGAGTATATTAGGCAGCAAGTTTACACTTTAGTTTACATACTGAGCAAGTGAAATAATTGGGTACTTTAACTTCAATTCTGATGCATTAGAATGCCAATTGGCTTATTGTGAAAAATATCTTGGACACAAAAATAAACCGGCCGGTATCTGATGCAATCCCGGCCAGCCTGAAGATGTTACGAATATTTTTTTGCATATAGCGGCATATTTTCCCCTGTCTTTAACAATTATTCAGGCTGTTTTATTGTGGTTTTTGCGCAACAAAGCGGAAAAAATACTTTCCAAATAATTTGCAAAATTATGCAAAAAACCGCAAAAATTACGAAAATCCTTTGCAACTTATTGAATAAAAAGAAAATGGGACGACGTCTTCACTTCGAACGTGAATTTAACAAAATGTGTATTATGTAAAATTATTGATTTTAAGTTTTCCCCACTATTTATTAAAATTATTATAATTTATGATAATAATTCCCCACTTTTTATTATAGTTGATTTAATTTATTGATTCGGTTATTCTTTTGCTTTGATGTTCAAATGCTCAAAGAGGCGATGAAATGGAAGCGAAAATGACCCCGCAGGAATTCGAAAACGGTTTAAAGCAAATCGGGTGGCGGCAAATCGATTTTGCAAGGGCAATGGGTACGACCCCGGTTACTGTCAATCATTGGGTGAAATCGGTCACACCATTGCCACAGTGGGCAATAGCGCACCTTGAATTATTGATGGCAATGCATAAGCACATAGCACCACCGACACGCGCTGCGCGTGCGGCCAGGCGTTTACAGGATGAAGGTACATAACCGGTTTAAAGAAAAATTTCGTTATAATCCCTTAATGCCAATCTAGCCCGGCCAGGCGAAAGCGGGAAACCTTCAGCCCGTTGGTTGGCTACCTTTCCTGAAGGCAGCCTTTGAAGGGGGTATATGGCTATACCATTGAAATGGAGCACGCTCGATCAAGCGGCTGAATGGTTATCTGGAAAGACAAGTGAACAGTGGGGTGCTGAAAGAATTATTGATTTTTCAATAGATCAATGCAAGCCTGATGATGTAGTGGAAGATCACAAATATCCATCCTATTTGCTGTCAATCATACCCGACACAATGCGAACACTGTTGACGTGGGTGGCATTACCAAAAGAAGATGGTGTACAAAACCGAGGATATGTTTGTAAAAATATCAAAAATGAGGGAATCGAAAAAACAGGAACATATTTATTTAGAGAAAACCTTGAGGAACTAAAAATCAGCGGAAAAAGTGAATTGCTTTATGTATCCTCTGATGAACCATATGCAAATGAAGGTAAAGCAGACCCAGTGATTGTTTATTGTGTATTAAAACCACTTATGTGGTCTTATGGGGATCCACTGGATATTCCTTTGCTCCCCATTATTAAAATCAGCTATAAAACAATTGGCATCCGTGATAAAGAATTAAGACAATTATTGAGTGATTATCTTGCGTCACCTAAACAGGAACGCAGTAAGAATTCGACAAATAGGCAACCATCGGGCACAAACAAATTGCGCAGTGATCAAATGGATAAAATCAAATTTAAAGAAATTGCCGTGCGGTTATGGGAAGAAAAAAGCGAAATGAATATTGAAGAAATAAAAAATCATCCAGACGTTAAATACTATAAGGAGAAATATAGAGGGAAAAACACGCTACGTGATTGGGCAAGTGATGTTGACCCAAGAAAAGGTGAAAAGCGTGGTCGACCTTCAAAACAAGTAAAAAATACCCGTTCATAAAATTATTTCATTTTTTTCAAAATAAATATTTCCACATTTGATCAATCACATTGTTTGTTAAAAAATACCCGTCTTGTTCTAAAAAAATAGTTTTTGAGCCTTTACGGGAATTTTTTTCATAAAATCATTCCGTTATTCTCGCTTCCACTGTGTCGGTTGACACGGTTTGTTTTCAACTGAAACGGAGGCGACAAGATGTCACTATCAACTGCGGTAACTCCGCAACACCATCAACACACACAACCGTCAGAAAGGCTGCTAACTATAGCAGAGGTTGCGGCTAGTGTCGGTTTCAAATCTTCAAGCATATATCTCAAAATCCAACAAGGGACATTTCCGAAACCTTTAAAGATCGGTACAGCCAGCCGCTGGCGTGAATCGGAGGTGCAGGCTTGGATCAAAAAACAGATTCAGGGGGGCGCTTAATATGTCAGGAAAAGACTATTTCAAAACCCTGAGTGAGGAAGAACTTCTCAGGGAAATCGGCATAAGGCCAGGCTTTGAATCATTTACCTACCTTGCCGCAGCAGCAGATAACTTAACTGGCGGAAGTATTAATGATGGCGTCAAGGAATGTCCGGTGGTTATTTCGGCCTTAACCGTATCTGAATCGATTGCAAACACCGGTCAAAAGAATCGCCTTTTGTGGCGTGAACAATTGCGCCTTATGGAGCGACAAGCTGAAGCCCTTGAGAGGATTGGCGATTTGTTGAGCGCTGCAAAAAATGGAAATAAAAAAGGTGGGCGGTGATGATGTTGACAATTTCTATGCATTGGCGGCATACTTGCGCTGTCAATGCAAAATCATTGACCGGGAACTGGAAAGCTCGAAAACAGGCGGGTGTAACCGCCAATAGTGGCGGTTTTTTTATTTGCATCCGAAAAGCCCTTATTGCGTCTTTTTGTTTAATGGGGGTTGTTTTAAGGAGGGCTTGCGCCCTGCCGACCTGTTTCGGTCTTTCCAGCCTTATAACAGCCTCCGCCCGTGTCTCGCATGGGTGGCGGTAATTCAACCGTTAAACAAAGGAGCAATACCATGAATCAAATCAATAAAGCTGTAGCCACAGCAAACGAAACCAGCATTCACAATTCTATTGATGAATCAGCTAACGGCGGCGATCACCGGCTGATCAGTCCACCTTCTGGCTATAAAGCGCTCTGGAAACTGAAGACCATGATTAATGCGCTTGGCTTTTTATCAAACGATTTGGCGCGGCTAGAAATCCTAGAAGACGTTGCTTTAACTTCTGATCAGACTTTTGGTCTTGACGCAGCCATTTTTTCCATTTGTCAGGAAATGGATGATGTTAGACAAACATTGTTGACTGCCAATGAAGTCGAAGTGATGCAACCGGTTATCAACAATATAGCGCAGGCCGGAGATGAATTCTCGTTCTTGCTGCGTTATTTTACGCTGGAAGACGGTGAGTCACGAGAATTCTACAGTGGTGATATTCGCAGCATTTGTTTAAATCTGGAAAGTATCAGGGATACGTTAGGGAAGGCATATAAGCAGATAGAGAAATTTGCTCAATACAATTTTAGTGTTGATGCTGATTTATACAAAGACAAATTCAGCGTAATCACAAGCATTCCCGATGTCATTAATAAACTGGATATATTGATCAAGCGGTTTTCTGGGGATCAAGAAAGTAAAGTAGAAGTTTTACGGAATCGCAAAAAAACAGCAAAAAAATTGAAACGGTTGTGTTTATCCGCCTGGACATTGATTCAAGCGGTACCGCTTGAAAATAAAGAAGGCCAGCGTTTGGACCGCGCCCATAATGACCTGTTTCACGTGTTTTGCTGTTTTATTACAGAGGGTTTGATTATTGATCAAAATGATCTCGCCGTTTTTTCCAGAATACTAGAAGACGCGAAAGACAATTACGGTTACGCGCTCACCGGATTGTTGAAGCAAGAGCGCAATAAATCAGGGGGTACTCATTGACCCCGGAAAAAATAAAACTTGTCGCCGCTCATGCGCTGTCTTCAGTCGATGGCTTATTGAGCCGGTATCTGCCTGACGGCAAACGGGAGGGGCATGAGTATCTGCCCCTGAACCCTAAGCGGTCGGACAGTTCCCCCGGTTCGTTCAGCATCAATCTGAATAACGGCAAATGGGCGGACTTCGCAGACGGCGCAAAGGGTAATGATCTTGTGTCGCTATTCGCTTATCTGAACGATTGCACTCAAAGCGAAGCCGCCAAAAGCCTGGCCGGATTTTTAAATATTCAGATTGAAAAAAACGACCCATCAGAACGCGCTACAAGGCCGCAAAACGACAGAGGCAATGGTAAGGCATTAGCGGTTAGCAACGAAAAGCAGGAAGGCGGCAAGGATTACGGCTGGGTGTGTGTTATGCCCGTCCCGGATAACGCACCAAAGCCACCGCAGACACACCCGAGACACGGCAAGCCTTCAGCCCGTTACGATTACCTGAACATTAACGGTAAGCTGAATTTTTATCATGATCGGTACAACAAGCCAAACGGGGAAAAGAAGCAATTCAGCCCTTTAACCCTGTGGCAAAAAGGATCAGCGTTCAAATGGCTGTATAAATCTCCACCGGAACCAAGGCCGCTATATGGCTTGCCGGGGTTGGCTGCTTTCCCTGATGCGGATTGTTGGATTGTAGAGGGTGAAAAGGCAGCTATCGCCCTGGAAAAGCTGCTGCCTAATCACCCCGTTTTGACTTGGCAAGGCGGCAGCAATGCCACCGCCAAAGCCGACTTCAGACCACTTAAGAACCGCAATTGTATCATCTTCCAGGATAATGATGCAGCAGGTATGAAGGCTTGCAAAACGGTGATTCAGCAATTGCAAGCGGTCAATGCGGCCAGCGTCCGGGCTCTGGATATTTCAAAACTTGAGCGTGCGCCCGGTCAGCCGTTGCAGCCTGGTGACGATGCCGATGATTTGGTGGCCGCTGGCTGGACTGCTGAACAGTTCGCCGATTTATTGCAGCGTGACGGTGTGATGATCGATGCGCCCGAGTTTGTCGGCAATACCGACAAAGACAGCGACGAACAAACCAGCAAGCAACCTGAAGACGCTGAAGCAATCGAGCGTTTCACGCTGTTTGATAGGGGGCTGTACGTTAATGAGCAGCACAGGGACGGATCAAGCCGCATTCGTTGGGTATGCTCGCCTATCAAACCGCTGGCAATGGTGCGTACCGAACAGGGGCTGGAATGGGGTTTGTTGGTGTGGCTGATCGATCCTGATGCCAAGGAAAAAAGAATTGTCCTGGGTATGCGCCAGTTTAACGGTGATGCATTGGGCGCTTCCGGTGAATTGCTGGATGCCGGGCTGCGCATTGGCACGGGTAACGCCCGTAAGCTGGTTATTGAATACCTGCAAACTGCTACTCCCGATAAGCGTGCCGTGACTACAAATAAAACCGGCTGGCATGGTGTGGATGATGAAATGGTTTTTGTCTTGCCTGAAAAGGTGGTTGGAGAGAGTCAGGAAAAATGGCTTTATGCTAATCAACTGCCCGATTCTAATCCATACCGGCAAAAAGGATCGTTAGCGCAATGGCGCGATAATGTGGCCGCACTGTGCGCCGGTAACAGCCGCCTGGTGTTTTCGGTATGCACTGCGTTTGCATCGCCATTACTGCACCTGCTTGGTGCTGAAAGTGGCGGTTTCCAGCTGACCGGCAATTCCAGCACGGGCAAAAGCACGGCATTATTTGTTGCCAGTTCGGTCTGCGGCGGGCGGGATTATTTGCAACGGTGGCGATCGACAGATAACGGTTTGGAAGCACTGGCGCAATCAAGAAGCGATTCCCTGCTGGTACTCGATGAAGTCAAGCAGCTTGATGGAAAGATTGCGGCTGAAGCGGCCTACATGCTTGCCAATAGCAGCGGTAAGGTACGTTCAAATGCAAACGGCGGGGCGCGTAATCTGGCCACTTGGCGGATATTGTTTTTATCATCCGGTGAACTGTCATTAAGCCAGCATGTGAATGATGCGGGCAAACGTGTGAATACCGGAATGGAAATACGGTTGTGCGATCTGCCAGTAGATGCGGGAACAGGCATGGGTATATTCGAGAATATTCACGGCTATGAATCACCGGCAAAGCTGGCCGAAGCGCTGGCCGCCAGCGCCGGTAAATACTATGGTACGGCACTGCTTGAATTTATACGCCATGTTTTGAAGAATAAGGAAGCAATACCCGAAATGCTCAGAGAGTGTGAAAAAGTATTTGCCGAGTCAGTGCTGACCGAAAAGGCCAGCGGACAAACCCGCCGTGTTGCTGCACGGTTCGCCCTGGCTGCTGCCGGTGGTGAACTGGCCACACTGTGGGGTGTGACAGGCTGGAAGCAAGGGGAGGCCATAAACAATGCCGTCACTTGCTTTAAGGCATGGCTTGCCGGTTATGGCGGCGAAGGCAACAAGGAAGAACGGGACATGCTGGCACAGGTGCGCCACTTCCTTGAGCTTCACAGTGAAGGCCGGTTTGTCTTGTACGACCGTGCCGATGATACGCACGCACCCAAAACCTTGCAGCGCTGCGGGTATCGTAAGGCCGCCAATGACGGGACAACAGAATATTATGTGTTGTCTGAATCGTTCAAAAAGGAAATTTGCAAGGGTGTGGATTATCGTAATGTGGCCAGGCTGCTAATTGAAAGAGGTTATATGCGGCCGGGTGATGGCAAGAACCTGTGCCCTAAAGTCGATTTGCCGCATGAAGGGCGCGTTCGGGCGTTTCATATCTTGCCTAGTATATGGAGCAATGACGATGACGGCTGATTGTTTGATTGTATTTTGTTGTGTAAATGACACGCTCAAGTTTTCATTCCGAAAAATTCAGCGTGTCTTTTTTTGTCATTTTGTCGGGCTTGAATCATGGGAAAAATAGACTTCACTGTGCTAATCAAACAGCCAGAAGATGATCGGAAAATAGCTGAAAATACCCCGAACCAGGCAAAAAGTCGGGCAGTGCCCGACCAGTTTCCGACCGATTGTACAAAGTCGGGCAATCGTAATAATATGAATAAAAATAATAATAAAGCTTCCGCCCGACTTGCCCGACTTGCCCGACCAAAAAATGAAGGGGGTGGAATTTTTAACGATCAATCACCCGCCCCGGAGGGGTTTGCAGCAAGAAAATTACGCGCAGCAAATTTGCATCCAATAGCGGTTTGTTTATTACTTTCTGTTGCAAAAAAGATACAGTGTGAAGACGAAGAAATATTTCATGAACTGATTAGACTTGAAACCATGTTACCGATAGAACAGGTTAAGACATGGGCAAAGTATGCAGTAGAAAGCGGAATTGATCCATACCGTATAATTTATCCATTCATCCAATCACCCGGCAAGGGTAATGACTGCACGGGATGTCAGCACCTGGACATGACCTACGCCGGACAACCCGGTAAAAGCCGTAAGGTGTATCAGTGGCAATGCAAGAAACAACACCCGATACTTGAAGCCTACCACTTGCGTGAACGTGTATTGATTGCACCTGTTGAGTGCACCGACTACCAGAAACTATCAACCAGTTGACAGACCAGGGGGCGGGTTAAAAGTCTACAGCTCATAGCCAAGAGACCGATCGCCTAGAGAGGCGTGCAAAACCGCGTAATTAAATAGGGGGGTGGTCAAGTGAACGGTGATCAATCTGGTAAGAGAAAGACTATTTAATAAAATTATTAAATAGTGGTCAGGGATCAACAGGGAGGGCGGGTAAAAAGTCTGTAGGTTACAGCCGAGAGACCGACTGCCTAGATAGATTTTTGTGGAGTGTAATTTTTGAGGGGGGGTACACCCCTTCTTTTGGACTGTGCAGGTACTTCCAGGCATTAAACCTGTGAGGGTAATTCGAACCGTAGTTATTTTTTAGTTTGTTGTTTCTGAACATATGCAACTTACCTGTTATCTGATCCACAAAAAAATGGATCAGGCCATATTTCGTCAGGGTAGATTCAGTGATTAAAAATTAGGCAATAAAACAAAAACAGGGGTAACTTTAGGGGTAACTTTCAAATATATGAAAATAAATATATATATAAAACAATGGGTTACATTGCCAATATGAATGACGCCTTCGCCATAATTTAGTTATATATCATTAACTTATAAAATTAATACTGCCCATATTTTGGGATAGATTGGTCAGCATTTAGCGACGTTTTTTGCACAATTTTTGTGCGCATTTATAAACCGATACGACTATTTTTTCAAAAGAAAAAATAGTCGTATCGCTGTAAAAATTGCACTGCTTTAATGTATGTGCGTTCAAAATCTGGGATGATTGTCAATTTATAGTTGATATCACCTATGTCCACGCACAAATGGCAATTCACATCCAGATTCCGCTACCATGCATTTGGCTGGAATTCAAAACTGCCAATTCAACGGATAAAGGAAGCTTTATCTGAAATTAAATCGTTTACTCGAAAAGATCCAATTCTTGCGGCAGAAGGCGCAGTAATGCTACTGGAAAAACTGTCACCGGCATTGGAACAGTGGATAGCTCATCGGGTGCGATAGGCACTGCTGTCAATCGCGCAATCGATACGCTGGTTCCAATTATCGCAAAAGCAGATGTGGGCATTAAAGCTCGAAAACGTTGGCTTGACCGGCTTTGGACTGCATTTCAGGATGATGAAATTCCGTATCTCGAGTGTTTGGGCGATTACTGGGGTGAATTATGTGTGACCAAGGAAATGGCATCTTCCTTGGCTGATGAGCTGTTGCCCTTTCTCGAAAATAACTGGGGTCCTGCATCGACCGGCCATGGTTATTTTAAAGGCACGAGTGTCTGTTTTCATTATATTCTGCAGGCCGATACGATGAACTGCTTACGACGCTAATTGACAAGGCGCCATACAAATGATGGCACGATCGCCAATGGGGTGTTAAAGTTCTGGTCGCCATAAACAAAAAAGCGGAAGCGATCCTGCTTTCATCCGGTATGACTGAAGAAGCCTATCGTCGTTATGCTATTGCAGCTAATCAAACTACGACCAATCTTGCCAAGTTTCGCGCAATTGTTAAGAAATATCCACACAAACCAGCTGAAGAAATTCTGCAGGACTTGATCGCCAGTTTATTCAATTTGGCAATTGAACTGGTCACATCCAGTCCAACTGATCCCCGCACGTTAACCCGGGCAGTTCAAGATTTTCGCGATGAAAACCCCGTCTTTGCTATTGAATCTGGACTGGCTGCGTTGAAATGGCTATCGCTTGGTCATGGTTATGAGATCAAGAGCGCTGATGTACTTAGCGCTTATTCGGCTGTCATGGATGACGGCCTGCACCTGGATTCTGAATCGACTAATTATGGAATGATAGCAATGCGCTGGGTAGTTTACTTGTTCTTTATACGATATCTTATCCTGGTTGGAAAATGCCGGAGGTGCTATTTAAGCTGAGAGCGTTTCTTACACGCACCTCCGGCAATGGCCGTATCCAAGCTTTTCGCTTTAATTTTTGAAAGCCTGAACAAGTTTCAAGGGAGACAACACTGTCGTCACGGTATTGAGGGTGGACATTTATGACATCGAATTTAAGAAGCGCATTAAGAAGCACATTGAGCTGGCAATTCACAGGGCGCTTCTTGCGGTTGTCGGTACCGTTAGTTTTAGTGTTGGCCGTTGTGCTATGGCTTATTTATCGAACCCAGACGGCTGCCACACTGATCGTTATGGAAATCAACGAACAGCAATCGATACAGCTTGCCAGCCAGACTATCGATGCTGTTTTCGGTGTATTACGCGGTGACGCGCTGTATCTTGCGGAAAGCTCGTCGTTACAGCAATGGCTCGATACTGCAACTCAAGCGGCCCGATCACATCTCCATGCGGATTTTCTGGCATTTGTGCGCCACCGGCGTCTCTATGATCAGGTCCGTTTTCTGGATGGACAGGGTCAAGAGGTAGTACGTGTTAACTGGAATGACGGCCGGCCTGAGGTGATTGCAAGGGAGCAGCTGCAAACCAAACAGGGTCGTTATTATGTGAGAAATACTCTTGTCCTTAACAAAGGAACCGTTTTTTTATCGGCATTTGATCTTAATGTTGAAAATGGCGTCATTGAACAGCCCATCAAGCCGACGATACGTTTAAGCACGCCGGTTTTCGACAGCGAGGGTCTAAAACGCGGTATTGTCGTGCTGAACTACCGTGGGCAGCGCCTGCTGGATCGTCTGCGCGCTATCGGCGAAAACAATCCTGGCGGTCTTTGGCTCCTCAACGAAAAAAGCTACTGGTTGCTCGGCCCGCGCCCGGAAGTGGAGTGGGGCTTTATGTATCCAGACCGGGAAACGATGCGCTTTGATCATGAATACGGGGAGGCTGTTTGGTTGTCGATGCTGCACGGGCCTCAGATCGGTCAACGGTCAAACGAACAAGGATTGTTTACCTATCGCAGAATAATGCCAAAGAAACCACAGATAGCATCGACAGAATCAGAGGATTATGCTGGTGGAGAGCAGTGGATAGCGGTTGCGCATGTGCCGCGTGCAACTATTAACGCAAGTACAGCCGGACAGGTTCGCAATCTTACCATTGCATTTATGGTATTAACCCCTTTGCTGGTACTGTTGAGCGGCATCATTACCTATCATGGTATGCGCCGCCGGCAGGCAGAAGCCAAAGCGCAAGCCAGCGAAGAACGGTATCGCGGCCTGCTCGAGTCGGCACCAGACGCTATTGTCATCGCGAATAGTAAAGGGCGTGTTACCATGGCTAACGCTCAGACTGAAAAGTGGTTTGGTTATAACCGTGATGATTTGATCGGGCAACCAATAGAGAAACTGGTGCCCGATCGGTTTCGTGCAGCACATCCCGCTCACCGGCAAAATTATCTTGCCAGCCCAGTTGTCCGCCCCATGGGCGCTGGCCTTGAACTGTATGGCAGACGCAAGGACGGTAGTGAATTTCCGGTGGAAATCAGCTTAAGTCCGTTGCAGACGGATCAGGGTGTGCTGGTGACCAGTATCATTCGTGATATTACGGCACGCAAACATGCTGAAGAAGCGCAGGAACAGACATGGATGCGCTACCAGAAGCTGGTCAATAATCTGCCTGTGGGCGTGTATCGCAACAAACCCGATCAGACGGGGAGATTTCTGGAAGCGAATCAGGCCATGGCGGATATTTTAGAAGCGGAGTCTATTGAGCAATTGCTCGCATATCCTTTCAGCGAATTGTATTGTGATCCTGCCGATCGAAAAACTTTCATCGATACGGTAATGGGCCAGGGACATGTTCACAATCATGAGGTCCGTTTGAAGACATTGCGGGGACGCGAGTTTCATGCTGCGCTAACTGCCGTGATGAAGAAAGATGTCACCGATGAGATCTATTTCGACGGTATTTTGGAAGACGTCAGCGAACGCAAGGAAGCTGAACGCAAGATCCGGCAGTTAAATGACGGTTTGCGCGCCCGCTCTGTGGCGCTGGAAACAATAAACCAGGAACTCGAAGCTTTCAGCTATTCTGTTTCCCATGATTTGCGCGCACCGTTGCGGGCGATCGATGGTTTCAGCCGTACATTGCTCAATGAATATACCGATCGCCTGGATGAAAAAGGACGGGACCGGCTTTGCAGGGTCCGCGCCGCCGCGCAGCGTATGGCGAATCTTATTGATGATTTGCTCAAGCTGTCGCGCATTACCCGTGCGGAACTTAAACGGGAATCGGTCGATCTATCACAGCTTGCCGGCGAAGTAATCGCGCTGTTGCGCGAGGACGAGCCGGAACGAACCGTAAGGTTTTCGATACAGCCCGGAATGATTGCGCACGGCGATGCGCGTTTGCTGCGCGTGGTTATGGATAATCTGCTGGGCAATGCCTGGAAATTTACCAATCACCGTGCCGAAGCTGCGATTGAAGTTGGCTGTAATCCTGATGAAACGTTAACGTATTTTGTGCGTGATAACGGCGCCGGATTTGATATGGCTTATGCTGATAAATTGTTCGGCGCTTTTCAGCGGCTGCACGATGCCAGCGAATTTTCAGGCACCGGCATCGGGCTGGCAACTGTACAGCGTGTAATCCACAAGCACGGCGGACGCATCTGGGCCAGAAGTGCCGTGGATCAGGGCGCTGTTTTCTATTTTACATTGAATGAGCAAAAAACGAATGCGAAAAAAGATAATACTGCTGGTGGAAGACAACCCGGATGATGAATTACTCATGCTGGATGCGTTAGTGGCGAATCGAGTCAATAACGAGATAATTGTGGCGCGTAACGGTGTTGAAGCGCTCGATTATCTGTTTGGCGAAGGTGCTTATGCCGGACGCAAAATGATGGATTGGCCGGCAGTCGTGCTGCTGGATTTAAAACTGCCCAAGATAAGCGGCCTGGAAGTGTTGCGCCGTATTCGTGCGGATGAGCGCACCCGGTTGCTGCCGGTAGTCATTCTGACATCGTCCGATGAGGAAGAAGACCGGATCAAAGGCTATACATTCGGCGCCAACAGCTATGTACGCAAGCCTGTGGATTTTGATCAATTTATCAAAGCAGCGGGACAACTGGGGCTCTACTGGTTGTTGCTGAATGAACCGCCGCCGGTCTGACAGAAAACAGGGGTTAAATTTATGTCGAATAGGCAAAATCATGCAACGCCTTTGCGTGTATTGCTCATTGAAGATGTGGAAGACGATGCGCAATTGCTGGTAGACCACCTCGAGTCAGAAGGATTGGCGCTTGACTGGCGGCGGATTGACACCGAACGCGATGTGATTGCGGGGCTGCAGGAATCGTGGGATATTGTTGTCTCGGATTTTTCCATGCCCAATTTGAGCGGTACTCGCGCGCTTGAGATCGTTCGTCAGCACGACCCCGATATACCTTTTATTTTCGTTTCGGCAACGATCGGTGAAGAAATTGCTGTGAAAGCCATGAAAAGCGGCGCACAGGATTATATCATGAAGGACAATCTGGCCCGCCTGCTGCCGGCGATCGAGCGCGAGCTCCGTGATGCGCATGTGCGCCGGGAACGCCGTCATGCAGAGCAAATCCTGCGCAAACTGTCGTTAGCTGTCAGGCAGACTACTGACAGTGTCTTTATTACAGACGCCAGTGGGTGCATCGAATATGTCAATCCGGCTTTTGAAGAGCTTACCGGCTATACGGCCGATGAGATCAAAGGACGCACATCGGCCGTATTCAGTTCCGGCAGACATGACGCCGTTTTTTTTCAGCAACTATGGCGCACTATTACCCGTGGCGACCTTTTCAAAGGCACGTTGATCAACCGCCGCAAAAACGGAGAATTGTTTTTTGAAGAAAAGGTGATTACGCCTTTGAAGGATGCAGATGGGCGCATTACACATTTTGTGTCTACCGGCAGAGATGTCACTGCGCGCGTGCGTGCCGAGGAAGCAAATACCCGCCTCGTCTCCATTCTGGAGGCTACGCCTGATCTGGTTGCTATTTTTGGGCAGGAAGGTCTTCTTCGCTATCTGAACCAGGCGGGACGCCGGCTTCTCGGTATAAACGCCGGAGAGGAAGTCAGTGCGCGTTATATGCACGACCTGGTTGTTGAAGGCTCCGCCCGGCAGCGCATGTCTCAAGCGCTGTCAGCTGTGCGCGAGCACGGTGTCTGGCACGGAGAAACTGTTTTACGGATTGCTGAAGAAAAAGAATTGCCTGTTTCACAGGTCGTGCTGGCGCACCGGAATACCGACGGTGCGATCGAGTATCTGTCGACTATCATGCGGGATATTTCTGAGCGCAAGCATTACGAGGCGCAGCTGCAATATCAGAGCACCCATGACCGCCTCACCGACTTGCCGAACCGGTTTTATCTTATGGACCGTTTAACTTCAGCGCTGGAATATGCAAAACGGCATGGCGAATATGTCGCAGTACTGTTTCTCGATCTAAATAATTTTAAACGAATCAATGATAATCTGGGTCATTCAGCTGGCGATTCCCTGTTGCGGCAAGTGGCGCAACGGTTAAAAAGCTGCTTTCGATCAAATGATACGGTTGCGCGGCATGGCGGCGATGAATTCACCGTTGTGGCAAGCGCGATAAAAAATTCGGAAGACGTGCTTGTTTTGTTGCAAAAACTGCATGCGGTGTTCGAACGCCCCGTGGTTATCAACGCACAAAACATCTATATCACTTTGAGTATCGGTATTGCCTTGTATCCGCACGACGGGGACCAGATAGAGGAACTGCTGCATCATGCCGACATTGCCATGTACCGGGCCAAATCGAGTGGGCCGAACCAATATCGTTTTTATGCATCCGATATGAACGCGCGCAGCCATGAATTATTGGCGCTAGAGTCAGATTTGCGTCTTGCTTTAGAGCATGAGCAATTCTTACTGTATTACCAGCCCCAGCTGGATTTACGCAGTGACCGTATTATCGGCATAGAAGGATTGATCCGCTGGCAGCATCCGGTACGTGGGCTCATATCACCTGCTGATTTTGTGCCTTTGCTGGAAAATTCAGGCATGATTATTCCTGTCGGTGAGTGGGTATTGCGCCAAGCTTGCAGCGCACACCGTACCTTGCGTGAAGCGGGTTTTGATAATTTTCGCGTCTCTATTAATGTTTCAGCTGCGCAATTTAATGATGATTATTTGTTCGAAAGAGTGAACCGTATATTGCAGGATGAACAAATGCCTCAGCAAATGCTGGAACTGGAAATCACGGAAAATATCCTCATGAAGGATCCGGTGAGCGCCGCAGAAGTGCTGCGAGCAATAAACGCACTGGGAGTCAGGGTCGCGATTGATGATTTTGGAACCGGATACTCATCTCTTGCCTACTTAAAACGTTTTCCGCTCGATGTGTTGAAAATCGACCAGACTTTTGTGAGCGATCTTGCCAATGATCCAAGCGATGCTGCAATCGTTGAAGCAAGCATCTCGCTGGCACACAAGCTCGATCTTGAGGTGATTGCAGAAGGCGTTGAAACCGCGAAACAATTAAGGTTTATGCGTACCCACAACTGTGATATGGCGCAAGGATATTATTTCAGCCAACCCTTGCCCTGGCCTGAATTAGTGAATTTGTACAAAGAAAATAATATGGACAGAAATTAACAGATTCTGCAGCAAAGCAACCGCGCTAGCATTGGCCGGTTTTTTTAATTCCAAACTTGCATTGCATCCCGCCAGACGCGCCCAATTGTCACACTTGTTTATTCGCGGCTCCTTATTATAATAAAATGCTGTACACAGCGGCGGCTATGAGTCCGTCAGGATTGACTCACGCCGGCGAATCGGCGAAGCTGTAACTGTATTGGCTGTTCAGGTTATCGGTCTGTTAAAAACGGTAACATATTTGAATAAACAGTATTTACTGGCTGTTAAAAATCGGGTGGTGATGTGGTATGTCGGTTTCGTCTGTGCGGCAGATATTGATTGTGTTGTGTTTGACTGTGTTCTTGATGCAGGCGTCACTTGCCGGCGAGAACGGAAAGCTGCCGGGTGCCGGGCTGATTCATCAATTGAAATTCGGTGTGCTGGCGCATGATGTGGGTGATCTTTGGAGCGGGTTTCACCGCGAGAACGGTGTCGATCTGAATATTGAAGTCGTGCTGGCCCCATCCATGGATGTATTGGGCGGCACGCTGCGGCCTGCGCTGGGCGGCTCAATCAATACGAACGGCGATACCTCTAAAGGATATCTCGACATTTTGTGGCAATATAATTTCAGTTCGGGTATTTTTGTTGTTACCGGTGTCGGCGCTGCCGTTCATGATGGAAAACTTCATGCGTCGCATGTCGATAGAAAAGCGCTGGGCTCGCGTGTACTTTTTCACATACCACTTGAAATCGGTTATTTTCTGACGCCGAGAACAACTTTTTCCGTTTATTTTGACCATATTTCCAATGCCTATACGGCACGGGAAAACGAGGGAATGGACACCCTGGGTGCGCGTTTGGGTTATATTTTTTAAATGTTGGGAGGAATCATGCGCAACATTAATTTTGCAATCCTGCTATTGTTATTATCCGCTGACCTGGCTGCGGAAAATGCTAACACGGTACAGCTTGAAGAAAAATCAAAACAGCTGGCCGCGCTGGCAGAAAAATATCCTCAGGATGCGGCTACCGGCTACAAGCCGGGGAAGTTGCGCGGTGCATTTACGATTTCAAAGACTCTGGATAAAAGTCAGGACCGACTATAAGGGCTGAGGTGCCAGCCGCCAGCAGTTTGTGTCAAAAATGGCACTTGGAGCTTGCTTGTGTCCGGTTGACCGCTATGAGCGCTCAACACCTCGGGTAATTTCTGGATTGGGGAGTTTTAGTTTTGTTTGCAGATGGAACGGCAATGATGAAGAAAACTGCGTATATTGTGTTTTTATTGGTGCTGCTGGTCGCCGGGTGCGCAAGTCAGTATAGCAACAGACAATTGCTTGAACTGCTTGACGGCATGGGTTTCCGTACGGCGCAGCACGATAAGGGTGTGGTTGTGTTTTTACCCGAGGTATATTTTGAGTTTGACAGCAGCCGGTTAACCGCCGTTGCACAGGGAAAGCTGTCAGACATCAGCTCCGTTTTGACTGATCCCAGAGCATCTAACAGACGGATTCTGGTTGAAGGGCATACGGACGCAATCGGTAGCGGTGCTTATAACGAAACATTGTCCTTGAATCGCGCCAATGCGGTCGCAGACGCTTTGGTGATCAACGGTGTCGATAACCAGAGAGTCACCCGGCGCGGCTATGGTAAAAAATATCCGATAGCGCCTAATACCATGCCAGACGGGCGGGATAATCCTGAAGGGCGTGCTCAGAACCGCAGAGTGGAAATCGTTGTTGTGGACACCAATTGATGTCGACCTTAAATAAACGCGTTCACAAAAGAGAAATGCCGGTAATTGCGCAGTCTTCGGTTATTGTGCTGCCCGTTGACAACAGTTGAAAAACACTGAGAGACTATTGATATGTATAGCCAGTTTTTTAAGTTGCAAAAAAATCCCTTTAGTCAGCTGATCCGGCAAAAAAACATTTATCTGCCCGACAGTCATCAGTTGGTATTCAACCGGTTAACCGAATGCATAGCACAATCGGCAGGCGTTGTCTGCTTGCTGGGACCGGCGGGCGTGGGCAAGTCAACTCTGATCACGCACGCGGTAAAAACAACCGTGCAGGATGGGGCGGATATTATTCATAAAGATTTATCTGCTTTTGTCGACGCCCAGGAATGGTCTGAAGCGTCTCAATATGATTTTTCCAATATTATTGCAGCTGTTCATGAAGACAGTGAGCTTTCTGCGGGCGGTTGCCGAAAAACTGTTTATGTAATGGACGTCACCGACAACATCGATGAAAATGCGCTGGAAAAACTGTTAAAGACCATAGTGCAGCAAAATGCCGGCAATAATTCCGCTTTGCTGATTCTGGCCGGGCGTAACAGCCTGGAGCAGCCGCTCAACGCAGCGCAACAGATGCTGGGCGGCAACCTGTTTCAAGGAATCTATTATCTGGATGCCTTTGGCGATGTTGAGGTTGGGGATTATATTGTCCATCGATTTTGCGTTGTGCATTATACCGGGGAGCCGATATTTACCGACGGCGCGATCCGCGCAGTCGCCGCGTTATCATGCGGTATTCCGCGGCATATCAATACGATTTGCGGAATGACGCTGTTTCAGGCGGATAAAGAACACCAATTGACTGTAACAGAGCAAAAGATTGCTGACGCCGCTGAACTCTGCATGCTCGAAGATAACAATGAATCTTTTCCCTTGCTGGGCAGCATGCAAAAGTCCGTCAGCCCTGATCCGGTATCGGCTTTTGCATCGGCCTCGCATTTGGCGCAAGCGCCTGTGGCTGCGCAAAGTCATGCGGGTATTACAAGACGCAGTCGCAACTGGCTTTCGTTTATACGGCTAGGTGCTGTTTCCGCAATTGCGGCCATAGCCACAGTAATTGCATTCCAGTGGTTTTCAGCGCCACAATCTGCCGAAAGCATTGAAAAACCTGTTATGGACGCGCAGTCTGAAACCTGGGTTTCTGCTACTGAATTGCATCCTGGCCATCATGGTGCGTTGAATGAACATCAAGCTGCCGACGAGTTCAAAGCTGCGGGTGTGACTTTCAATGCCGTTGATGCTGACGATAACGGAAATATACTGGATCAATCCACCGAATTACGGGCTTATCTCCCAGATGAGGCGGTTCAGATTCTGCTTGCTAAGGCCGATGTGCTGGCGCAAAACAATCATTTGACATTGCCAAAAGAGAATAATGCGGTAACGACGTATCTGCAGATTCTTGATATTCAGCCGGATAATATCGAGGCGATTCAGGGAATTGAGCGTATTCAGCAACAATTCATACAACAGGCAAAACAAGCCATGGCGCAATCACGCTGGAAAACAGCGAAGTCCAACCTGATCAAAGCAAAGCAGATTGCCGCCGGCGATCATGCTATTGATACCCTGTTAGCCGATGTCAGGGCGCAACAAGTGCAGGCTATGAAGATCAGTCTTAGCCAGACTGTCGATCAACAGGAACTTGCGGCCAAAAAAAGAGCAAATGCGCGCTATAGGCTCAATGAAAAAGGCATTGATTTTGATCTGACGAATTTTTTTCTGCAGGCCGAGCAGGGTAAAACAGACCTGATTGCGTTATTTCTGGATGCAAGTATACCTGTCGACGCGCAGGATGATTCTCTGGGAGATACCGCATTAATGAAAGCAGCTTCTTACGGACATCTGGATGCCGTAAGGCTGATGCTGAAGCGAAAAGCCGATGTCAATAAACAAAACCGTATCGGACGAACCGCACTGATGAACGCCATCGTTTTTGAACAATATGATATTGTCTTTGTCTTGCTCAATCAGGCAGTCGATATCAACATCAGCGATCGAAACGGCTCGAACGCGCTCATGCTCGCCGTCCAGAAGAACCAACCGGCTATCGTCGAGGCAATACTCGGAAAAGGGGTCAATATCCATGCCCGGAATGTGCTGGGCCAGAATGCATTATCCATTGCGCTAAACAGTAGTAACCACGATATCATCTCTCTTTTGCAGTCAACGCATAATATGCGATAAAGCACATTATCAATGTTGCATTGTTTGATCGCTGCAGATTTATATTTGTTTGCAGCGTTTGCAAAGCAAAGGTTGATCCCAGCAGCGTAAACTCACATTTCATGCTCACCAACGGGTTCTTGACCCGTATAAAGCGCATTCCAGTCTGGCGACTGGCTGTTCAAATAGCAATAAACCGGTTTTTCATTGCGTAACAGATCGATAAACCATTCATATTGCCATTTCGGAACAAAAAGAGTGCCGCGTTTACGTTCAGGGATGAATGTGTTAGGCGGTACCGGACTGCTGTCGTCCAGAATATAAATCACGAGATGATAATCGTTTCCTCTGCATAAAATGTATGCAGGAAATTTAGATGTTACCCCGCTTGACGTAGCGGTGAGTTCGCGGGAAATTTTTATTTCGTAAGTTTTGACTTCGAAAGTTACTGTCGTCATTACGTTCCTCCTTCTGAATTGTAAAAATTTGTTTGAGTGGCCGTCGTCAGCAACGCAGGCTAAACTTGTCGCCAAATATCTGTATCAAATCTTATTCGTCAAATAAGGCAGACAGCGGCCGGGGCGATAACGCCAGCCGGATAGTTTATATGCCAGGTATTGACCAGAGCACGGCCAAAGCCCATGATTTTATCGGATTGCCGTTTCAAAAAGCAAAATAACAATTGGAAAATATACTGCGTTACATGATTTATTTTCGCATCCATAACCACAGTAGTACAGACAGAATGATCGATATCAGCAGGCCCGTTGTCAGAGGAAAATAAAACGTAAAATTTTCCTTCTGAATATAAATATCGCCCGGCAGGCGGCCGAACGGTAGTCTGGACAGCAACGGCCAGGCCAGGCCGATAATTAAAAGAATGATCCCGAGAGTAATGAGCAGTTGTTGCATTGATTCTATTAATATGAGAAAACATAGCGATATACCGGTACTCTATCAATATGATATTGTCGTGTACAGTATTACCGTAGTGCTTTGCAGTAAGGCACAGTGCACAGGAAAGGGTTATTCCCTTTTCAAGCAGTGTGACGCGGCTGCAGAGCACCACGGTAACGCCCAGTGGGTGAACTTGTTAGCAGTCTATGGACTGCGTTGTGTTTTTTGGTAATAGAACGCCATTGTCTGCAAGACACGCCTTGCCATGAACACTGACAAGCTCACTGAGCCCGGCAATCATATTGATAGAATACTAGCAAACGGTTTTTATATTCTCAAACAGAATGGAATATCTGCTTGTTTTCGGCTATAGCAATCCTTTCAGCCATTATAGGGGATCTGAGTAGTGCGCAAGCCAGAAAAAAGCCGGACGTTGTTGTTGCACAAATGTGCCGGCGGCTGAAGATCGAACCGGAAATAACGGTACACGACCTGCATCCTGATTTCTACAGCACTACGTTTGCCCGCAGCTTTGCGGCGCAACGGTGCGTTCCTGTTATCGTTGTGCAGCATCATCATGCACATATCGTCGCCGTGTACGCCGAGCATCGGATCACAGAACCCGTACTGGGACTGGGTGCGGACATGACGCCATGGGGTGGTGAATTGTTGTGTGTGGATGGTGCTGATTTCCGGCGTATCGGCCATTTGGCACCGCTGGCGTTGCCGGGCTATTGGGTGTGAACCTGATTCAGTCGAATGAGGCTCAGGCAGCGTGCCCTGCAATAGCTTGCTGAACAAAATGAGCAAAACGGTACGGAAAACGCACTGGAAAACAGCTGCCAGATCACCAGCGATAATACATTGGGTTTTTTGCCATTGCTTTCGGATTTGATGAACAACTAGACTGTCACCAGGGATGTCGCCAGGGCCACTGCATTGTTTTATGCGACATTGTGCATGGGGCTGGCAGAGTGGGTGAGGCAGGCCCCGCAACGGTATGGTATAACACGGCTTGCAACAGGAGGTGGCTGCTTTCATAATAGAGCTTAGCTGCAGGGGCTGATGAACAGGCTTAAAAGCAGCGCGTTATCTATTTTCACAGCCCGGAATATACCTCCTGATGACAGCGCCATCGCTTCGGGGCAGGCATGGGTTGCAATACAAAAAAAGAAAGGTCTGAGCATTCAATGAATAATTATGTACAACGTTTTTTACTGGAGGATCTGGATATTCGTGGCGCAGTCGTGCATCTGGACAGTGTCTGGCGGCAAATGGTGAAAGACCGGAAATATCCTGAACCTGTGATGCAGTTACTTGGCGAGATGAGTGCCGTCACATTGTTGCTGAGCGATCAGCTTAAACAACCTGGACGATTGACCGTACAGCTGCAGGGCGGCGGTCCCGTTTCGATGCTGGTCATCGATTGCGACGAAAGCCTGCATTTGCGGGGTATGGCAAAATATGCCTCAAAAATCAGTGCGCAGCCGGTGCCTGACCTGCTGGGTCATGGCCGGCTGGTGCTGACACTGGACAAGGATTCCATGCGAGAGGCCTACCAAAGCATCGTGCCGCTGGACGGCGGCACCATAGGTGAAATTTTTGAGCATTATTTCAGGCAGTCCGAGCAGCTGTCGTCACGCCTGTTTTTAACAACGTCGAATGCTGCCGTTCTGGGCATTATGCTGCAGAAAATGCCATTGACCGATGCACGCGACCCCGACGGCTGGACGCGAATAGAAACACTTGCGGCAACTAGCTGCGGCGCAGCTATGTTTGCGTGTACCGCTGAAGAAATACTCAGGCGTCTGTTTTTTGAAGAAACCGTACGTATTTTTGAAGCGCAGTCAATCAGCTATGGATGTCAGGAAAATACCGCAAAAATCTGTGAAATGCTGCAGTCACTGGGGCGTGAAGAGGTGAATGCCATTTTGCGCGAACGCGGCGAAGTTATCGTCCATGATGATATCTGCAATCGGGAATATCATTTTGATGCATTGGCGATCGACGCTATTTTTCGCGATGCAGGGCCTACGGTTCACTAAGGAGTCGTTCATAAATAACTGTAACACCTGGATCGCGTCCGGCGGGCACACTGCGGCGTTGTTCGTCGCCGCCGCCATAGCTTGTGCTATGCTCATCCTCCCGCATTGCATTGCATTGCATCCCGCCAGACGCGCCCAATTGTCACACTTATTTATTCGCGGCTCCTAAGTCCGCTGGCGCCGCTCGCTGGCACCGGCTGAAAACCCGGTCATGATGGGTTGCGATGCAAGAAGTTAAGCTGTTATGAAAAAACATCGGGTAGTCGTCAATGATTTAATGCAACAGCGGTTTGCGTATTATCTGACCGAGCCGGTGGGAAAGCATTTTCACTCTGAATTCAGGCCTGATCTGGCGCCCAGGCAGATGCTGCAAATGGGTGTGTTCGGTGGCAAATATATGACAGACTGTGTTGATGAGTTTCCTGCCGATTGGTTTGACAATGCCCGGTTGTGCCATGAGCGGCATGTGCCCGAACTGAATTTTTTTGGTGTCAATGCGTCGCAATCGCTGGCAGTCTGGCGTGAGAAAGGATGGATTCATGCGGATGACCCGCGGGGCTGGTTTCAATGGTATTGCCGCTACTATATGGGGCGCAGATGTTCCGACGATATGCGCCAGATCAAGCGTTGGAAAGCGATGAAGCGGCATGCCGCGCAAATCAAAAAACATTGTTTGAAAGGTGATCTGGGTTGCCGCCGCAGACAAAGACAGGCGCTGCTGAATTGGGCGTACGACAGCCGGGATATCTAGGGGTGCCGTCATGTGTTATGTGCAATTATGCTCAAGCGCTTTGAACAAACAGAATTGCACATAACACAGACGACACCCCCCCCTTTGGCCAATGGGGTGGATGCCGGGTGTTTATATATCCGTAAAACCGTTTATATGACGGTTGCGGATTAATTTTCATCCGGCGCGCTCTTTTATACAGAGAGCATTCAACGCGGCATGAAAAATCAGTTAGAATACGCTTTTTACTGGTCTTTTTTCGGGAGTTTCTGGATGTCAATGGCTGATCGTGACGGCGTTATCTGGTACGACGGCGAAATGGTTCCCTGGCGGGAAGCCAATACGCATGTACTGACGCATACGCTTCACTATGGAATGGGGGTATTTGAAGGGTTGCGCGCCTATGAGACAGCGCAGGGGGCGGCAATATTCCGGTTAAAAGAACACACAGACCGGCTCTTTAATTCGGCGCATATTTTCATGATGAAAATGCCGTATGATAAAGCAACGATCATGCAGGCGCAGTGCGATGTCGTCAAGCAGAATAGCCTGACATCAGGTTATATCCGTCCGATTGTGTTTTACGGTTCCGAAGCCATGGGTCTTGCAGCAACGACACTGTCGGTCCATATCGCCATTGCTGCCTGGTCGTGGGGCACGTATCTGGGTGCCGATAGCCTGGAGACAGGGATTCGTGTCAAAACGTCGTCGTTCACCCGGCACCATGTCAACATCAATATGTGTCGCGCCAAATCGGTAACAACCTACGCCAATTCCATCCTTGCCCACCAGGAAGTGGCATTATGTGGTTACAATGAAGCATTGTTGCTTGATTCTGACGGTTATGTCGCAGAAGGCTCCGGTGAGAATATTTTTATTGTCAAGCACGGTACGATCTACACGCCCGATTTGACATCCTGCCTTGAAGGCATTACCCGCGCATCTGTCATCGAGCTTGCGCTGGAATTGGGTATTCCCGTCGTGGAGAAACGTATTACACGTGATGAAGTCTATTGCGCCGATGAAGCGTTTTTTACCGGTACAGCTGCGGAGGTCACGCCTATATGTGAACTGGACAACCGCGCCATCGGCGGCGGCAAGCGCGGGCCGGTCACGACGCAGTTGCAGGCTTTGTTTTTCGATTGTGTCAAGGGCAAGAGCGCCGGTCATGATGATTGGCTTACATTGGTTGGCTAAGCTGTATTGGAGTATTATATTGTTATGAATCAACAAACGGATAATAAAAACAGAGAAATTGAAATTACGGCCGATGATTTGCCGTTGCATTGCCCGACACCTGAGATGCAACTCTGGAACACGCATCCGCGGGTTTATCTGCCTATAGAAAAATCAGGCGAGGCGCTGTGTCCCTATTGTGGCACCCATTATACGCTCAAAGGGGGTGCGCTTGCGGGGCATCACTGACATGATTAATTTTTGCGTTGAACAACATAGTCGATGAGCGATATGAATGATACGAAACAATCCGTTCCACGTGAGATATTCAAGGCTTATGATATTCGGGGTATCGTCGATCAGAGTCTGACTGCGGCACATGTTGAAGCAATCGGTCATGCAATTGGTTCCGAGGCGCATGCGCGAGGATTGAATTCAATTGCTGTTGGCCGGGATGGACGGCTATCGGGGCCGTCGCTTTCTGAAGCATTGATACGGGGTATTCTCAACAGTGGTGTGGACGTGCTGGATGTCGGTATGGTGGCGACACCGATGCTTTATTACGCTGCGTTTGAGCACTGTAATTTTTCCGGCGTAATGGTAACAGGCAGTCATAATCCCCCGGAATACAACGGTTTTAAAATCGTGCTGGGCGGTGAAACACTGGCGGCGGAATCCATACAGGCGCTGCGTTTGCGTATTGATAATCAGAATCTTGCGCATGGTAATGGCAGTTACGCCAAACGCGATATCGGTGATGATTATATTCAGCGCATTGTCGATGATGTTGGACTCGATCGTCCGATAAAAGTTATTGTTGATTGTGGCAATGGCGTTACAGGTGCCTTCGCCCCCGCACTTTACCGGCAACTGGGCTGTGATGTGCTTGAACTGTTTTGCGATGTCGATGGCGCATTTCCCAATCATCATCCCGATCCGTCGATGCCAGACAATCTGCGCGATGTGATCCATGCGCTTGCCACGACAGATGCTGAAATCGGACTGGCCTTTGACGGTGATGGTGACCGCCTGGGTGTCGTCACCAAAGACGGCAATATTATTTATCCGGATCGTCAACTCATGTTATTTGCTGCGGATGTATTGTCCAGAAATCCTGGAGGGCAGATTATTTTCGATGTCAAATGTACGCGTAATCTGGCGCCGTGGATCGAACAGCATGGCGGCGTGCCTGTCATGTGGAAAACAGGACATTCGTTTATCAAGGCCAAATTAAAGGAAACCAATGCGCTGCTGGCAGGTGAAATGAGCGGGCACTTCTTTATCAGGGAACGATGGTATGGTTTCGATGACGGTTTGTACGCCGGTGCCCGGCTGCTGGAGTTGCTCAGTCATGCTGACAACATGGATGACGTATTAAACAGTCTTCCAGATTCGGTCAATACGCCGGAGTTGCAAATCAGGGTGCGGGAAGGCGAAAACCATGCTCTGATAGCCGAACTTCAGCGGGGTGCACGCTTTGACGCCGCGCAGCAGGTTATTACCATTGACGGATTGCGGGTTGAATATGCCGATGGCTTTGGACTTGCGCGCGCATCCAATACGACTCCCGTCATTGTTTTGCGTTTTGAAGCCGAGAATGTGGCAGCGCTGGAACGCATTCAGCAGGATTTTCGTGACAATATCCTGCGTGTTTTGCCGGATGCTGCATTGCCCTTTTAGTCGGTACGGATGAATCCGCCTATACATGAAGATTGCTATAGCCCAACTCAATCTTACTGTCGGCGATATTGCCGGTAATGCTGCAAAAATAATCGATGCGGCTGAGCAGGCAAAAGAAGCCGGCGCCGAACTGGTTGTAACGCCGGAGCTCGCTTTGTCCGGTTATCCGCCGGCTGATTTGTTGCTGCGAGAAACATTTTATGAACACTGCGCCAATGCGCTGAGCGATCTGGTCCAAGAAATTTCCGGGATTACACTGGTCGTCGGTCATCCGGATTTTCGCAATGGCAAGCTGTATAACTCCGCATCAGTCATCCGGAACGGCGAAATTATAGCGTATCATCATAAGCATATTTTGAATCGTGCGCCTTTTTTTAACGAATACTATTATTTCGATAAAGGTGTGGAGCCTTGCCGGTTTGAAGTGGGCGGTGTTAAGTTCGGTATTCTGATCTGTGCGGATTTCTGGCAGGCGCATACACATGACGATACCACCCTGTTCGATGCGGATGCCGATCATTTGCTGGTGTTGAGCGCTTCCGCATACCATATTAATAAACAGGTCTCCCGTTACCAGCTAACCCAGCAGTTTATCAACAAAACTGGTATCAGCATCATTCATGCCAATCTGGTGGGCGGACAAGATGAGCTGGTGTTTGATGGCGCCTCTTTCGTGATGGACAGGCAAGGCGTGTTGACCCACCAGTTTGCCGAGTTCAAGGAAGAAGTGGTTCTGGTTGAAATCGAAAACCAGGTACCGGTGAACGGGTATATTGAACCGCATTTATCGACGGTTGCCAGTATTTATCAAGCATTGTGCGTGGGGGTGCGGGACTATATCGAGAAGAATAATTTTCCCGGTGTACTCATTGGTTTGTCCGGCGGTATTGATTCGGCATTAACGCTGGCGGTTGCCGTGGATGCGCTGGGCGCTGAGCGGGTGTGGACAGCCATGATGCCCACGCAGTATACATCGAGCTTCAGCCTTGAGGACGCCGGAATCATGGCAAAAACACTGGGTGTTAAACACAGTCAGAGCCTGATCAAGCCGTTGCTTGATCATTTTCTACTGGCGCTGGAAAATGATTTTCAGTTATCGCCCGGAAACAATTATGTGAGTACTGTGCCTGAAAATCTGCAGGCGCGTATACGTGGTACGCTGCTGATGGCATTATCGAATCAAACCGGTTATATCGTTCTGACAACCGGCAACAAATCCGAAATAGCCGTGGGTTATTGCACCTTATATGGTGATATGGCCGGTGGCTTTGCGGTGTTAAAAGATATCAGCAAAACCATGGTTTATCAGTTGTGCAAATACCGTAATCAGATTGCCGAAATTATTCCCCGGCGTATTGTTGAGCGCGCGCCGTCCGCGGAACTGCGTTATAACCAGACCGACCAGGACAGCCTGCCTGCGTATGAGGTGCTTGATGCCGTGATGGAAGCGTATGTTGAAAATAATCTGTCATCTGCGGAAATTATAGAAAAAGGTTTCAGCGAAACGGATGTCCACCGGGTTATACATCTGATCAAGGTTAACGAATACAAGCGCCGCCAGTCACCACCGGGCATCCGTGTCACACAATGTGATTTTGGCACCACCTGGCGGCGCCCCATTACCAACGGATTTGAGCAGTGACTGCGAACGCTGCCGCCATTTGCATTGATTTGACTAAAACAGAGCGGGGTCTGTGTTTATATGTCAATTTATTCACACGACGGCAACCGTGAAAAGCTGCGGTTTTTTTATGATACATCTTGTTTTGATAACGCTGCTTTGGATTGTCTTTGAAGTCAACGCCTCCAATGTCGTACCGGATACTATGGCGGAACGGGTCAAAGCATGCACGGTTTGTCATGGCGAGGCGGGCAGGGCCGGGCAGCATGTCTACTATCCACGTATTGACGGTAAACCGCAGGGATATCTTTTCAATCAGTTGCGCAACTTCAGGGACGGGCGGCGCCACTATCAACCGATGACGATTCTTCTTGAAAATATGTCTGATGCCTACCTGATGGATATTGCGCGTTATTTTTCCGAGCAGGCGTTGCCGGACTATCAGCCCGAGCGGCATCACATGCAATCCGATGAAATTATTTTGGCTGAAAGACTTGTCTTTTCAGGCGATGCGGATCGGGATATTCCGGCCTGCGGCGACTGCCATGGCAGCACGTTAATGGGGAAAGCGCCGTTTATTCCGGGGTTGCTGGGTCTGCCGCGCGCATACTTGTCAGCACAGTTCGGCAGCTGGCGTAACGGTGGGTTGATCCGGGGGCAGGTGTCCGATTGCATGTCAGAGATTGCCACGAAACTGACGGACGCAGAAATTAACGCCGTCGCGAAATGGCTGGCGGCTCAGACTGTTTCAGATAAACCCGGACCGGCGGACACATTGGCGCCCGAACTGGCACACCGGTGCAGCGGCGTTATCCTGGCCGGGCCAGAACAATGAGTTATTGCACACATTTGTCCGATAAGCTTAAAAAACTGACCGTGCTTTTGTTTGCAGGTATTGCGCTGGTACTCCTGGCAATAGACAGAGCTGCATCCGGTAATGCAAACGACCCGTTCGATCCAGCCGGACTCGATTCCCGGCAGCAGCGTGGTGCGTACCTGACACGTGCGGGTAATTGCATGGGATGCCATACCGCCCGTGGCGGACAGCCGTTTGCAGGCGGACGCCGGTTAACCACCTCGTTTGGTGTTTTCGTCACACCCAATATTACGCCTGATAAAGAGACGGGAATCGGTAACTGGTCCGAGATGGATTTCTGGCAGGCACTGCATGAAGGCAAGTCACCGGACGGCCGGTTGCTTTATCCTGCATTTCCCTATACCGAATACACCAAAGTAACGCGGCAGGATGCCGACGCGATTTTCGCCTACCTGCAGTCGCTGCCGGCAGTCAATCAGGCCAATCCGCCGCACGCTATTCGTTTTCCATACAATTTCAGGCCGTTGCTGCATATCTGGCGCGCCTTGTATTTCAAGCCTGGTGAATATGCCCCCGATCCAGCCAGAACAGAACAGTGGAATCGTGGCGCTTATCTGGTTCAGGGGCTGGGACACTGCAATGCCTGTCATACTAACCGCAGCCTGCTGGGCGGAGCAGATGATGAACTGGCGGGCGGACAGATTATGGGCATGAACTGGTATGCGCCGTCACTGACCTCGCATCTTGAAGCCGGCAGCCGCGATTGGACGGTTGATGAAATTGTCGCGTTGCTGTCTGTCGGGATTTCAGAACGCTCGGTAGCGTCAGGCCCCATGGCGACAATTATCAGACAAAGTCTGCAATACTTATCTAAAAGCGATCTTCGGGCGGTGGCTGTGTATCTGCAATCCATTGCGGATAGCGCGTCGGATTATGCGGCCGATACCACGCCGTCAGTTCCTGTCAGCGCATATCCTGATCTGGTGCTGGGCGAATCGCTGTATCAAATCCATTGCCAGGAATGCCATGGCGCGTCCGGAGAGGGTGTGCCGGGAATTTATCCACCGCTGGCGCAAAATCGCAGCGTGATTATGGCGTCTCCGCTCAACACCATTCGCAGCATTCTGGAAGGCGGCTATCCCGCTACCACAAAAGAAAACCCGCGGCCTTACGGCATGCCGCCATTTCAGCAAATGCTGCGGGACCGGGAAATTGCATACATCGTATCGTATATCAGGAATGCCTGGGGCAACAAAGCAGGACGGGTGACGGTATTTGATGTGGAACGCAGCAGGCGTGTTGGAACTGATTGATTTTATGTAAATGTTTCGGTAGACTGGCTGAGGTGGCGTTGTAAATTGTGACTGCTGTTCAGCGGTTCTCTAAATAGGCGCTGAAAATTGTTCCATCACCTTTTCACAAACGCCACGGCGGTTCCATTGGCTATAAGTTATGGCTGTTCTTCAACTTCATGATCATCTCCTTAAACAGTATTACAATCGCCGGGTCTGGTAATCGCCTCTTTTAACCTATTTTCCTCAGTTAGATCTACAAAAATTAGCTCAAACGTAGTAGTGTCAAGGTTTTCGGACTAAAGACAGGAGTCACCCAATGGGTGAAATG
>NZ_FOGH01000072.1 GCF_900111165.1 Nitrosomonas sp. Nm51 | reverse complement strand
ACACTATACGGCGCATTATCGGACACTGTTGCAACAGGCAGAAAAAGAATGTCCGCTTCCAGATAAAAAACCCGCTCGGCGCGGGCGGGTTAAACGAAGCAAAGCCCGTAATTTACTGGAACGATTGCAACTTTATGAACAGGATGTGCTGAGATTTATGACCGATCCCATCGTCCCCTTCACAAACAATCAGGGCGAAAACGATATCAGAATAGCCAAAGTACATCAGAAAATATCCGGTTGCTTTCGTTCAAAAGAAGGCGCTGATATCTTCTGCCGGGTACGCGGCTATCTGTCTACTTGCAGAAAAAACAATGTGTCTGCCAGCCAGGCATTCATGCTGCTTTTCGACGGAAAATTGCCTCACTTTATACTGTAAGCTGCCTTTAGGTTGGAATTACGCTGAACAGTTACCAATTTTATTTCAAACCCGAGCATAGTTGGGTTGTCATTCAACAAAAGCGTAGCTTAAAAAATTAGGCGCAAAGTTTTCTGTCTGATAAATTGCATTCTCAGAAACCGAATTTGTTATTACAGCTGAACGCCATGCCATCAGGCTGGTTTGCGGCTCAAAAATCCCGTGTTCGTAACGGCTGAAATTCTGCACAAAAATTTTGTTTTGTGCATGACCGTCCCACTGAACAGAAAAATCCTGATTAACGCGAAAGCAGCCGTCTTCATCAAATTGAATCAGATGGCTAATAGCTTCGATGAATGATGGCACGCCGTTTCTAAAACCCGTGCATAAAATAACAATATCTGCACTCAGGCGTTCATGTTTCAATGTAAAGCAGTTTGAAAAGCACAACTGGTAGCGGTTGTTGAAATTACTGACACCTTCCAGTTTGCGATAAGGAAGAATTCTAAATTTAACCGGTGATTGATCAACATTTTGTACATAGTAAAGTTCGTTATAAAGATTTTGCAAGTAGCTTGGCGTATTTCCATCACTGGTTAACTTCTGGTAGTCGACAATTCTTTTCTTCAACCGGGCGTCAATCGTAAAAAACGCTTTTGCATAATTCGGACTGAAATACTCATTGACAAAAGCCGATTCGTCTAAAGGTTCCAGGTTTGGCCTGCTGGAAACAAGTGTAACTGATTTTGCAAAACCCCATTTTTCTTTCATTACATTTCTAAAGATTTCCACACCCGTCTGACCACCACCGACTATGACCACATTTTTATCCCGCATATCAGTATGCTTTAAGAAAGCGGATTTTGCATGAAAGCAGGTTTCACTGATATGCGGCTCGGCGCATGCCGGTATTCTGGGATTAATACCAGTGCCTATACAGATGCTTTTTGCCTTGAATTGCTGCGCACTATTACCAATAATGAAATATCTGCCATCATAACCCAGTGTGTCAACGTTGAAATTAAACGATAATCTCTCAGGCATTTGACGGGTCACCCATTGACAATACAATTCAAATTCCTTTCTTGTCACTACCTGCCGGTTGGTATTCATAAACGCATGAAAAAGACCGTTTTGCACAAGATAATTTAAAAAAGAGTACGGGTTTGTCGGATCAACGCCTGTTACAAGATCTTTCAAAAACGCAGTCTGCATATCCGAATCAGGAAACATAATTTCCGAATGCCATTGAAACTCGGGCTTTTCATCAAAAAAATGTGTTTTTAATGCGTGATTCTTTGTCGAAACGGCGGCCAGACTCAGATTAAAAGGGCCAATACCTATACCTGCCAGGTCCAGTGCATCATCCATAAATGCTTTCCTTATTAACCAAGGGGTTATCAAGCGGACTTCCAAGCTGCGGTTTGGGCCGTTGCGCAGAATCCTGATACCCAATTTCAAAACGTACCTTATTTAAAAGAACGCGTTGAATTTTGGACGTTAGCAAACTGGGCGTATTGGATTGTGTTGGATAATTTTTTTCGTAGGCAGAAATAATTGAACCGAGTAACCCGTAAAAATATGCTTCCTGAAAACTATGCGAAATATAAAGCGCCTGCGAAATAAATCTAAGTACTGAAACAAAATGACCGGTTATCAGATCATAGATAATGTGCCCGGAAGGCAGGTAATCGAGCGCATTCAATACCTTGTCTGTAAATATTTTTCGCGTCGCCAACGGCAGGTTTTGATTTAACCGCAGATCGCCCTGAAAGTCTTTAATGATCAAACCCGAAGGCATATTGTTTTCCAGTTTCAACAACGTATTTTGGCCGTGTGCAACCAGACCGATTCCGTATTGGGATTGCAGGTGATACAGTGGTATCACAACCTTGTTAAAATAATGCGCCAGCCATTGCTCAATAGACAGCTTCGACTTTTCTATCAGCGTTCCTATCAAGGAATGACCGTCTCCATCCAGATATGACAATGCGCCGGTCATCAGGCATTTCTCATTACCTTTCAACTTTGTCAGGCTGGATTCCCGCCATATTGCCCCCAGAAATTCTTTGTAGCGGTATGGTGCATCTTGAATGTCACTATAGTCCGGCGAAACATAACTAAAAGCAGCTACATCCATTAGACAATCGGTATTGGCGGCAGCAAAGACCGCATCTTGCTTCAGGATGAAAGCCATTCCTTCTGAGACTTCCGAAGCGATTGAAATATAACGTGACGGAATACCTCTGATACAGGAAGTATTTAAAATCGAAATGGGCAGCTTTATATCCAGTTGCTGCTTGTTTTGACAATTTGAAAAAGTTCTGATCGATATATGCGGTTTGTAACAGTCTCCCGCCCGTGCGAGAAAAACAATATTTTTGCAATTGATATCTTTTTGAAAGAAGAAACGGATTTTATTTTCCCACTGCCATGCATGCACCGGCACAATAAAATATGAATAATAATTAATATTATTATCATTACATAATTTCTTTAAATAATTAATTTCACTTTCAGTCAGATCGGCAGAGATAATTTCATCGAATGATTTATTCTGCCGGCAGTTAACTGTCAGCAGATTCTTTCTGATTGCTATCCGTAAGAATTGAGTTTCCCTGTCATTTTCCGGCGCGAAGCTTAATAAATCGTTCGGCGCCCAACCAAGCCTGCCTTTGTTTAATAGCAGCTTGGGATGTCCGTTCAAAAGTGTTTCTAATGCAGAGGAATCCAATTGATAAAGCTTGCTCACTGCAACTTGCTTTTGAAGCAATATCTGATCACTAAAAAGCGTATGGTGCATTTCCTCCAGAAAGTTGGCGAGTGTAATGTCGCTCATCTTTGTCAGATGTTGCGTTTCTTTAAAGAAACGTGCTGCGTCCGGCTTTTGACCGTCATTTCGTCTGAGTGTATCAGCCTTGATAACCAGATCGCCCCAAATTCCCTTGAATGCTTGAAAATGGTAAATGATTTCGTCACAAATTTTTAGAATGCAGCTGTTTTCTCCTCCTTCTTTAATAATTGAATCAGTAAAGATTTCTTCAAAGTACAGCTCACCGATAGCCTTAGCAATCAGGTTTCTGTTTGCGACATCCCAATTCATAAGTGCTCACCGACAAACAGTCTCTCCCGGGTGCACTCTAAAAGCACAGCGCGCTTATGCGGGAAGTCGAACTCTTTTATTCTTCTCCAGACTGGAAAGGAATCCACATACTGCAGCACCTTCTGGTTATCCCAGCGGGGTTCGGCCATGATTTTTATCGTTCTCGGATCGTCCAGGAACAGGTAGTGCACCACGCATTTCAGCGCTGCGTCTGTATTTTTAATACCTAAAAATTTGCGGTTACCTATTAGAAAATGAAAACCTCTATCATAATCGTGACTGTCATAATAAGGCCCCAGCCTGTCTTCCTTTGTCCAATAAAATTCGAAATAACCAGCCGGCTCGCCATTAATTTCCATGATCACGGGAATCAGATGCGGATCAGCCAAATTTTTTTCTATGTATTCACGGTGTTTATCAACGCTGCCTTCCAACTCCCAGTACACAGAGACCCGCTTATTGTTATGCCATGAGGAAAATACCGCCAGATCTTTTCCCGGATCTATTACTCTGAATGTCACAGTTTTGTCGATTTCATAAATGTACCGCTCATAAAGCAGTGCGTTCTTTCCCGGGTTGTATCTCACCGGGTGGGAAACATCGTTGGTTTTCATCCAGCTGACCGGATAAAGCGCGCGCTCGGGCGATTTAACCCAGAAACATGGAAACTGAAAAAATTCACTGCGTCTGATATTTATTACCTGATCCTGCAACTGTATATCAACGTTGGATACGCCAGGTCTGAAATGATCTTTTAAGCGTTTTTCCTGTTTCAGAAATATATTTCTCAGTACCGGATTAAATTCATGCATGGCAGACATTTTTTGAAATTTTATACAGTGGATTCTCGATTGCGTTATAAATATCCAAAGGATTTTTTTCGGTATTTTCATTAACCCCACGCAAACAACAGAAAAAATTTCCTTTCTGTTTTAAGGTGCTTGAGTGCAGCAGATAATCGACAAATGAGCTGTCCAGCAGCGCACTGTTTTTTTTATCGCACAGATACTGGTAGAGCATGCGCAGCATTTTTTGTTCGGCGCAGTCGCACTGTGTCGCCAACGCGTTGATCAGACTGAAGGTGGAGTTGATAATGAGATAGTAACCCAGCAGCGCGTGCGCCATATGGCCATCCAGAATGTTGCCGTTGTCTATGTTGAGCGATGGAACCTCCGTCTTCATTTTTTCATAGCCAAGCCGGGTATAGCCTGTACCCTGACAATCCCTGAAAATTACGCCAATGGGGTAACTGTCAACAAGTTGAACAATGATATTCTGCTGATGCGCACCAAAGAGTATGCCGTAATTGGCTTGAGCCATGACGAACGGATCAAGCACATTTTCCAGATACATGGAAAACCATTGTTCGGCATCAACATTTCGCGCTGACAAAAATCCTTCACCCAGATACGGATTCGGCTGGGTTAACGTCGACAGCACAATCGATTCCTTTCCTGCAAACACACTGAAGGGATTCTCTCTGATGAGCACGATGGTCTCAAGAACAATCGGTTTCGATGCGTGTTTAATCGCCAGAAATGATGGTTCATTCAGAATCATAAAATTTGCGTGCGCCGCAAGAAACTGCCGGCCGTTTGTTGATTGCATCACTTCATGAACCTGCAGCCCTCTGACAACTTCGACAGTTTGCAGATGTCTGATTGAATTTGTAATTCTGAGAGAAAGTGAAAACTTAAGCATGTAATCGCTATCTTCACAATAAATTGTGCGCAAGGAACTCGTTGCACGCCACTTTAACTTGCCTGTCTTTTCAACAGGTATTAATTCTCTGTTGTTTATCAGTTCAGTGACCTGTTTATTTTTTCCCAGTGTATTGAACTGCCAGGGATGAAATGGAAAAGGCAGATACGTTCTGTCTGCGTTACAGCCCAGATCCTGTTCAAACAGATCCGCGTACCAGTCTTTATCATCAAAGTATTTTGAGTGGTTCTGAAAAAAATATGATTTACTGAGCAAGCCCCATTTGAGAGAAAATGCCTCTCTAAATTCGGGGGTATACAATTGATGGTCACGCTTTTTAAATTCCGCTTTGCTCTTGGGGCATGGATGAATATTGTGCCCCAGCAATAGCGACTGCTCGGCATCTATAAAAGACAGGCGCGGTTTTCGAATAAGCGCATCAAAATCCGGCTGCCTGTATCTCAAAATATCCATCAGATTCCGGCAGCTTTCCAAAACTCTCGAATAAAGCATGTGCATACCGTCAGTTTTGTTGCGCTTGTCTATTATTCCAAAAAGCTCCTGGATAAACACTTCGAAACTTATGCATTCTTTATGTGTACCGGTAGTTCTGTAAAAGGCGGCCTCAAGGGCGTGACACCCAACGCTCGAATAATTTCCCAAAACAACGCTTAATGTTTTGTGCTCACGACTAAACACAATTTCATTATTCTTTATCTCAAAATCACGCCATTCCCTTAACAGTGAATTTATCAGCGCAGTGGCTGAAAACTTTTCCGCAAGCTGCTGCATGCTTGATTTCTGCTGACTCCTCATTGATCCACAATCCGTCATTATTCAGAAGTGGCTAAACGCCACGGCTGTCTTGATAAAGTATTTATCCCATAAGATAACAGCCAAATTATGTAAATGCAAATCATTTGTATTTGTGTTATCATTTTTTAAATTTTTAATGTGCTCCGACACAATCATGCCCTTAAAAAAAATATTCATTACGCCTTCGATCAAATATGCGCTACCCATCGCGCTTACAGGCGCCACACAGACGCTGTTGATCATTACATTACCGGTAATCACCGAATTAACCGGACTGAAAATCAGTCAGATAAGCCCGGTTTTTGGATTGGCTGCATTTGCCTTCCTGGCTGGCGGTTATGTGTGGCCAAGACGGGTCGTCCCCGGTCACCGGCGCAGCTTTCTGAAACAACTTTTGATTGCGGCAACTGCCAGTCAGGTTTTATTTATTATCACCTTATATGCCGGCGCAATTGAATTATTTGGCACCGCTGTTATGATAACCATGCTATTCGTTACGCGTTTCAGTTACGGACTGGCCGCTTCGGGAATATATCCCATCACGCAGGCCTGGCTGATCAATGAGTGCGCGGAATCCGGGCACGCGCGCCATACCGTATTGACGCATCTGAGCGCAACTGTCAGCGTTGCGCGCATTTTCGTACCGTTGCTGGCGGCAGGTCTTGCCATATTCCGCCCGGAGATCGCGCTGGTTTTATTGATTGGGTTGCCGCTTGTAGCGCTTTTACTGTTACCTGGCGAATCCAGTCAAACCAGCGTATACAACGATGAGACACCCGCAGCGCCCGCTAGCCGCTGGCCGGAAACCACCATTGCCATCCCTACCGTGCTTGTTCACATGAGCCTTGGACTCACGGAATTTATCATTGGTCCTTACCTGGCGTCAGAGTGGCAAATTACACTTGGCAGCACGCTAATTTATACAGCGCTGCTCCTTGTCGTCATCGCTGCCTGCATGATGCTGGCTCAACTGGCAAGTCTACATTTTCGCCCCAGGCCCGAGCGAATACTTGCCTGGTCTCCAATCGGCATGGCGTGCGGTGCTGCGCTTGCGGCCATTTATCCGGCAGCACTGCCAGCGGGACTGATATTCGTCGCTGTTTCATTCGCACTGCTGTTGCCGGCTTCTGCTGCCGGTGCTGTCATTCACCATAATCCTCAGACGCAAACGCGCGCGAGTGCCGGCCTGTATACAGCACGCATACTTGGGCATCTTCTGGGTGTCAGCATTGCCGGTCCGCTGTTTGAGATTGCGCCAAATCTGCCGCTGTTTGTTGCTGCAGCAACTGCACTGATGGCCATACCAGCCGGCGCCGAGTTGCGGGAAGCATTGATAAGACACAACTGAACATCGTATAGAAAACAAGAAAACGGCAGGGCAGTTGTTATTGCGCAGCCATAGGCAGCCGCAACCTTCAATCCGGCCAAAATAAACTACAGTTACAATTTGTGAACGAATGACTTAGACAATTGAAGACGCGGATTATTGAAGCACCATGAACAAAACCCGGCGTACAGGAATACGCCGGGTTTTTAGTTAGGGGTTATGCCGTTATTGTAAAGAAATCAGCAAGATTTGCGGTGACGTCGTCAATCACAACGCCGACCAGATCAATGGTGCTTCCCGCACCCAGATCAACGATGGTTCCAAAGGGATCTTCACCGCCTGCATCACCATAACCAGTCAGGCGCGCGGCAAAATCATCCGCAATTGCGATGCCAGTACCATTAATATCGGCGGCGATCATGAGCTGGTCTGTCTCGGCGTTAAATCTGAGGACCATGTCATTACCGTCATCGCCTCTATAGAAAATTTCATTCGAGCGATCGTCTCTCGTGCCGGTTCCATAAATCTGGTCGTCACCTTCCTGGCCGTACAACTGATTGTCACCCGAGCCGCCGGAGATCCAGTCATCACCCGCATTACCAAGGATAATGTCATTTTCTTCACCGCCAAATATAACGTCCGAATCATCGCCGCCAAGAACGATATCCTCACCCAGCGAACCATACAATGCATTGATGCCGGTCACACCGTAGAGTGTATCGCCGCCCTCGTTTCCGAAAAGCTGATCATTACCCCAGGCACCCCACAGCAGATCATCGCCGGGCCCACCTTCAATCCAGTCGTTATCTCTACCGCCATAAAGCAGATCATCGCCATCTTCACCAAACAGCACATCATTGCCGGATTCCGCATAAGCCACGTCATTGCCGTCGCCCAGATAAGCAACATCATTCTGGTAACCCATTCTGACCCCGTCATCACCGTCGCCGGCAAAAACAACTGATGGGCCTGACGTCCATATTACTTCAGTTTCATCTGAACCAAAAAAAAGGCCACTACCGCGTATTATTTCAGTCATGCTTTAACTCCTATAGATTGTTAATTAATTCATTGCCGTGCGCGGTAATCCGCGCGGTTTCTGTGTCCGGCAACGATTCGATGTACTTGCGCACATTGCTTGCCGTTAAATGCCCCACACATTAATGAGAATTATAATCATTTGTGTTTTTATTATCAATTGAAATATTTTACACTTTCATAAATGGCACTGGCTATGCCTGCCGCTTGCCATTGTTTTCAACCGTATCTGCATTGCCTATTAATCTGGAATAAGAAGCCGTGCTAAGGAGCCGCGAATAAATAAGTGTGACAATTGGGCGCGTCCGGCGGGATGCAATGCAAGGCGGGAGGATGAGTCATAGCACAAGCCATGGCGACGACGAACAACGCCGCAGTGTACCCGCCAGATGCGATCCAGGGTGTTACAGTTATTTATGAACGACTCCTAAGCACAGCGATAATCCCAAGCCCCATTAAAAACAATATCCCCGGTTCAGGCACCACACGCAAAGCAGAATCAAAAGACATAATCTGGTAATTTGGCTCCAGCTGAATTGTAATCACCTGCGTAACCGAAAACGGCTGATTTATGCCGCTGACTTCAACACGTCCCAAACCCTGGCCAAAACCGTAACCACCGCTAAATACGCTGCTACTAACTGCAGTCGCGCCAGCAGTATCAAAGAGCTGGTTCGAGGTGTTATAGTAATAATCCGCCATTAGCGTATTCAACGGATTCGCGCCCAGCCTTCCGGCAATGCCTGCAGTTAAGTAACCGAAAGGATCTCCATCAAGCACAAAATCATTATCGGTAATTTCTATGGTTAACGTCCCGCCATTCACGGACGATACGGCGAGCTGCTGGATATACAGATCGGCCAGAACATTACTGTTGGGCGGATACGGTTTTGATGTCCCCAGTGTCCGAGACAGAAAAAAATTCGGCGTACTGAATGATGCGGTTAACAGGCCCGGTATTCCGCTATTATCAGGCGCTGCATCTGTTCCGCCAATTGCATCCTGGTCTGTTACCGTTATAACGGTTGGTGGACCTGTAAGCGGTGTATCCGTTATCCGGACCATTAATGTGGCGTAGCTAACCTTAACGCCCATTGACACGAGGAACAGGCATATAAAAAATCGTTTAATTATTATTCTAAAGTTTCACGCTTTTTTGGAAGTGGCGATCTAATTTCATTGATTTTTTGTGATCAGCGATTTTCTTTTGGGTAAGAAGGCAGTCCCGATATT
>NZ_FOGH01000041.1 GCF_900111165.1 Nitrosomonas sp. Nm51 | reverse complement strand
CTTAATTTCTCCTGCTTAAAATTTAGGCAGGATACGTGAATTACCTGGTCAATTTTCAACCGGTACAACTAGCCTTTTCTGGTCAATTTTCGACCGGTGTCAACATACTCTGATCTAATAGCTTCTTGAATTTTTTCGGACAACCCTTCTGCCGCTACAACACAAGATAAGTGGTTAATAAATAATCTGTTCAATTCTTTGATTAAAGCACGATTGATGTCAGGAACGATAAAATTGAATAGCGTTTTCTCATTTACAAAAAGAACACATTTTTTCTATCAATGTGTAACAAATTAGCATGCCAAGAACCAAAGAATGAGAATGTTGGTTCTGATTCTGCTGGATCGCTTTTTTTTAGCCCCATTTCCTTCTGAAGCTTTTGTGTACACCTGATTATTTGCATAGTTTTTTAGCAGAATAATATTTAACACTTTGTCATGCTTGCTGAATTCACTATTAACCCCCCAGTGCGTTTAGCTTCCCAATAGCCATCTCGAATTTCTTTTGCCATATTTTTACCGATCAATATATTTCTAGAGAAAACTAAACCATCACATAGGAGGTGATTTTCAAATGGAACAATAGCAGTTTCTATGTAACAAAACTCAGGGAGAAATTCTTCAAGTGGTGTCGTCAAAGCAGCGACTTGGTAGTAAATACCACTTTCGGTATCTTGCAGAACATAGCCGTTCCGGTATTTTTTAAGGTAAACAAAATTGGTGCATATTGCTGACCTTAAAGATTCTATAAACTGTTCACCGACAAGTTCTTTACAATTTTTATCAATACCTTCTATGCGCTTGTAAATTTCAGATCTTAATGCGGTATACTCCTTGATTCCTGAAGGTATACCCCCGCCATTAAGATGTGCCATGATACTTTTGTATTTTTCTAGAAACGTATCTGCCTGTTCTTTACGAATCAACATATCTTGATCTCAAAATTACATAACTTAGCCAATTGTTTCACCGAAATACGACTTTTCAAATATTACTTTTCTGTTGCTAAACAAGTCAGGAAATTCATTTTTGATGTCAGAATTCAGATGTTCAATAACATAGTTTATGATTTCATCGATGGAATAAATTTGGTGTTGTATTGATGTGAAGATGTACATGGTCAGAACCTACGCACAAAAGATTTATTTTACAGTCGTATTTATCTTCTGCTTTTCGGAATACAGAGAGATTATCAATGGGTTCATCTACAATATCCACCAGCAAATTTTCACGGTTTCTTATAACAAGACAAACATGAAAATTTAAATTACATATTCTTTGGTCAGGATTTGATTTTAGTTGCTGAACTGCATAAGCCTTTAACCATTTATGACGTTCGGCTAACTCTTTGTCATTTTCACTATTGGGAACAGATTCAAAAATTTCTTTATTTTCACCAACGACTGATATGTTCGGTTTAAAAGCAAAACATTCAATTTCTCTGCTATTTTGAATATTTCGAGCCAGGTCACATAAAATATTTTCTTGAAACCCATATTTTTGGCAGAACGAACAATTTCTAGAAATTACAGAATTATAATGCTTGAAGCATTTATTACAATTAACCATATGATTCATAAATATTTTTAGATCGCGTTATAAGTAAATGGTAGCACCTTGAAAGGTTGTCTTTATGCATAAAGTATAAACGATCCAGTAACTCAACTTGGCTTTGACGATTTTTAATTTTCTAAGCCTTGAACAAATCACGAACCCCAAGCCTTCCAGTAGATATTGTCGCCTAGAAAATAAAAAAGCCAGATCAAAATGATCCGGCTTTAAAAACGAAATTGAAATTGATATTCGGGTCAGAATTCAGGCTCAGGCATATCCATAAAAATATCTCCACTAAGCCCTTGCAATACGTGCTCCCATTCCTCTAATATGCTAAAAATTTGGTTCGACAACGCTATGTCTTGGCGCAAAGCAGGTAATTTATGCTGATTCAAACCAACAAAATGGCTGGTCCGTTTTGATCAAAAAACGTTCGTCCTGAAAGAACCAATCCTGTATTTTTTTTTGGAATCAACAATCCTAACAGTCATTTGTGTTGTGCAAATATAAGCTCGTGCGTGTCGAAACCCAGTCTACTCCTCGACATCGCGATAAACCGTTCTTTCACCTCTTCACTGACCGCGGGCGTTCTTGAGAGCAGCCACAAAAAAGATGTGTTATGGCCGGAGGCGAATGCGTATTGATAATTCTCATGATCCAGCCGGGCAATTCCATACCATTTTCCAAGATAGCGGCGCTCGTCAAAATTAATAGAGGGAACAACGCCATCCGGCATGCCCGTCCCGATCTAATCCCACGGACCCCCTAATCAGCTTAATTCTTGTATCTTACAAGTTTACCGGTAATACTTTTTATTTACTTTTTGCTAACAGCAATTCAGTAAGTGCTAAAATCAGGTCTTGGTATCTTAGAATTAGTATCCGCTAAAAATTATTTATGGCTCAACCCATATTCAACGTCAATGCCAGTGCCAGAGAAGTGCTGGAAGCCTATAAAACGCCGCCGCATTCTGTTGAAACGGAACAATCGGTGCTAGGTGGGCTGATGCTGGATAATCAGGCCTGGGATAAGATTGCAGATATCATTACTGGCGAAGACTTCTACCGTCATGACCACCGGCTGATTTTTCAGCATGTTTGCAAACTAATCGAACAGAACAGGCCGGCCGACGTTGTAACAGTTGCCGAGTCACTTGAGTTGTCCGCTGAACTGGAAACGGCCGGGGGGCTTCCGTATATCGGCGCCCTGGCGCAGAACACGCCTTCTGCGGCAAATATCAAACGGTATGCTGAAATCGTACGGGAACGTTCTATTATGCGCAATTTGGCGCAGGTGGGCGCTCAAATAACGGAATCTGCATTTAATCCTGCCGGTCGTTCGGCTGTTGACCTGCTGGATGAAGCCGAGTCAAGAGTGTTTGAAATTGCAGAAGAAGGTGCGCGCAGCAATCAGGGATTTGTCGATATTCAACCGCTATTGAAAGAAGTGGTCGAACGAATAGAATTGCTCTATAGCCGGGATAGTCCCAATGATGTGACCGGTGTCGCTTCAGGATTCCAAGATTTGGACCAGAAAACTTCTGGTTTCCAATCCGGTGATCTGATTATCATCGCTGGACGCCCGTCAATGGGAAAGACGGCGTTTTCATTGAATATTGCGGAGCATGTAGCGTTGGAGCTGGAAAAGCCGGTAGCGGTATTTAGTATGGAAATGGGTGGTGCGCAACTGGCTATGCGCTTATTGGGTTCAGTAGGCCGGCTTGACCAGCACAAAGTACGCACAGGCCGGCTGGATGATGATGACTGGCCTAAGTTAACGCATGCTTTGGGAAAGCTAAGTGATGCGCCTATTCATATTGATGAGAGTGCAGCACTGAGTGCGCTGGAAGTCAGGGCAAGGGCAAGAAGGCTTTATCGCCAGTATGGTGAACTTGGATTGATCGTTGTCGATTATCTGCAGCTTATGACATCAAACAGTCCTGGAGAAAATAGAGCAACTGAGATATCGGAAATATCCCGCGCACTTAAAAGCTTGGCTAAAGAATTAAAAGTACCGGTTATCGCACTTTCACAACTGAACCGTAGTCTCGAGCAGCGACCCAATAAACGTCCGGTTATGTCTGATCTGCGTGAATCAGGCGCTATAGAACAGGATGCTGATGTTATTTTATTTATCTATCGCGATGAAGTTTATAATCCTGAAACGCAGGATAAGGGTGTCGCTGAAATTATTATTGGAAAGCAGCGCAACGGGCCGATCGGCAAGGTTAATTTAACCTTTCTGGGTGAATATACGCGCTTTGAGAGTTATGCCAAACAGGAATACTATTAGGTTGCAAGTGTTTTGGCCCAGTCTTCTATAAAAGAATGTTTCGTTTACAGGTTTTTCTCTGCAAACATGTTTAGTATGCGTTTTTGTAGCTGCTGGGTAATCAGTCAATAGTGACCGGCTTATTTTTAATGAAACAAGAACACAAGAACACTGAAAGTTTGACTGCAAAACTTTAAAAAAACATTCATGCAAGATAAGAATTGCGATATTGTCATTATAGGGGGTGGTCCTGTGGGAATGGCTTTGGCGCTGGCGCTGCGCGGCAGCTGCCTGACTGTCATGCTCCTGGAGGCACGTGGTCTGCCCGAGAAAGTGGGTGATGAGCGGCCACTGGCATTGTCACACGGCAGCTATTTGATTTTGCAACGATTGGGGGTGTGGGACAAGCTGCGCCGGCATACGTCTATTAAAACCATTCATATTTCCAATAAAGGTTTTTTTGGCCGCACCGTACTGACAGCCGAAGATGCCGGTGTGCCGGCATTAGGCTATGTTGTTAATTATCACGATTTGTATCATGCCTTATATGACGCAACACTGGAAAACGGAATCCAGTATCAAATAGGCGCCACTGTGAAAGCATTTGCAACGGACCAGCTATCAGGCCATGTTCAATATGCACATGAAGATATTGAAAATAACATGTCGGCAAAGTTACTGGTACTGGCGGACGGTGGTCATCTTGGCGGTCAAATTGCAGATATTGCCTTCCAAACTCAAGCATATGAACAGTGGGCAATTGTGGCCAATGTTAAAGCAGAAACTCCTCAGACCGGTATTGCATACGAGCGGTTTACATCAGATGGTCCGGTTGCATTGTTGCCGTCAGGGAGTGATTTTGCGCTTGTCTGGACGACGTCCCCCGAAACGGCAAACACTATTCTGGCGCTGGATGAGAAGTACTTTCTTCATCGGTTGCACGCGCATTTTGGCGATCGGTTGGGCCGATTTATCGCTGCCGGGAAGCGAGCGGGCTTTCCTTTGTCGCTTAAATATGCGATTCCGCCTACATCACAACGTATCGCGCTTATAGGCAATGCGGCACAAACGTTGCATCCAGTGGCCGGTCAAGGCTTTAATCTTGGTTTAAGAGATGCATATGAACTGGCGCAGGTATTGCTCGCTGCTGTTTCAGACAATAGAGAAATAGGCACCCCCTCAATGCTGGCAAGATACAGCCAGCTTCGGCGCATTGACGGTCAAGGGGGGCGCATATTTACAGACTCATTGATCAAACTGTTTTCCAATGACAATACCCTGTTGAAACATCTGTGCGGTATGGGACTGATCGTACTGGACAATTGCCCGCCAATGAAACGCTTTGTTTCGCGGCGTATGATTTTTGGTGCAAGAGGCTAACAGTCACATGATCTCCGGCCGAATCGAAGGTCAATGGATGCTGCAAGCAGTGCCAGCGGCGGATAATGAAAAAACCTGTAACTGACAGCAAAAAATTTGTGCCAGCTTTGGGCTTTCACAGGCTGACTCCCTTATATGACTGGGTTGCAGGATGCGCAGGTTACGGGCTTCGGCGCTGGTATACGCTAACGATGCAGGCTCAGTTGGCTAATGAGCAGCGCGTGCTTGATCTTGGCAGTGGAACGGGATCGCTGGCTATTCTGATTAAGCAGCATTTTCCGGGAATTGAAATTTCAGCGCTTGATTGCGACCCTAAAATACTGTCTTTGGCCAGCCGAAAAGCCAAACAAGCGCAAACCGGCATTCATTTCGTTCGCGCATTTGCGGAACGGTTACCATATCCGGATAATCATTTTGACCGGATACTTTCAAGCCTGTTGTTTCATCATTTGACACAAGACAGTAAAAGGCGGGCTGCAGCGGAAATGCTGCGTGTTTTGAAACCGGACGGGCAGGTGCATGTCATGGACTGGGGACGTGCCGCGAATCCGGTAATGCGATGTTTGTTTTTTCCAGTGCAGCTGATTGACGGTTTCGGCAATACTCGTGATAACGTCGCCGGGAGATTGCCAGAATTCTTCGAACAGGCCGGGTTCTGCGAAGTTGCTCAGCAACAGGTATTTAATACCATTTTCGGAACACTTGCATTTTATCGCGCTGCTAAACGCGCAGATTCCGGACTTTCACTGCTGTTGTAGCGAATTGCCAAGGGCTTCATTAAGCGCAGCTTTCTGTTTTGTTTCGGAAAATTGTATTTCAGGAAAGAAAATGGCGAAAGCAGTGCCTTTGCCGGGCTCGCTGTTGACATTGATATTCAGATGGTTGTTCTCGGCCGCAATTTTGACAATCGACAGGCCTATGCCGCTGGTGGCTTTGTTGTGTAAAGCAGCGCGCGGCGAGTAGAAATATTCGTTGAAAATATTCGGCAGATCATCTTTTTCGATGCCGATACCATGGTCGGTAATGGTCAGTGTCGCACTGTTGTCTCGTTTATTCAGGTTCGACGTAATTTCAACCGAGCCGTTTTCATGCGAATAGGTAATAGCGTTGGCAATAATGTTTTCCATCAGAATTTCCATCTGATCGGGTATGCTTTTGTAGAAGAAATATTCAATAGAAACATTGAAGGTTATGCCTTTGGTATTAATCACGGGGGTCAGTTTTTCGATACATTTCTGCACAGTTTCCCGAATATCGACCGGTTTGTTATCGGCGTTGCATGAGCAGGTTTCCTTGAGGCGTTGAAGCCTGAGTAAATCCAGGATCAGGCTGGCCATATTTGTAGCGCGGCGGTCTATTTTGAGCAGCGCTTCCTTGATCTCCTGTGGAACTTCACCGCAATAGCCGCCTTTGATCAGATTAATTTTGCTGCGTATGGCATCCAGAGGCGATTTGAGCTGGTGCGTCATAAGGACTGCGTACTGATCTTTTTCATGCTGCGCCTGATTAATGCGTTTGTAAGCTTCTGCCAGCCGGTGTTCATGCGCCCTGACGACAAGTGACAGCCGTGAAACAAGATACCAGACGGTAAAAAACAGCACATCCAGCGCGATCATCCAGAAAAGCATGTGATTTCTGGTTTTGCCGTTCTGGGCGGCAGCGGGATCAATGGGGATCGTCATGGAAAACTGCCCGGAGAATGAATATTCGATTAACAGCACAATGGTATACATGCCGCTGACAATCAAGGCGACCAGCAAACTCTCTAGCGTTGAGAAAAAAATACAGGCCAGCGCGATATGCAAAATATAGAAAAAAGGTGCAGGTGTTGCCGTACTGCCGATAAAATGCACGACCACAGACAGACAGATCAGGTCGATAATGATCTGCGACCAGAGATTAATCGACGGCGTATTGAATTTGCCGGGTTTGCTGTAGTTCAGCGCATAGATATAAAACAGATTGGCTATGCCCAGGATCAACGTAATGGTGATCGGCCAGTTGTTTTCTTCGATAACGCGAAATTGTATTAATGTGTCCGGTGTCAGCAGTGCTATGACATGAATCAGGATCAGTGCGCTGATGATGCCCCAGCGAAAAATGATAAACCAGCGGATATTGCTGATTAATATGTCATCACTGAGTTTGGCTGCACAATCGCTGTAATTGTTGCTGACAGGTAGTGCGGCTGAATTTGGGGATTTTTTCCAGTCAAATTGAACACTGGCCATAACTGGTCCTCATTATAATTTTTTGGCTTGACCGGTTCACCCATTGGCATTTTGAGCAAGGCGATCTTCGATAATGCTGAGCAAGCTTTCGGGCTCAACAGGCTTTTCCATTACGCAGACCCATTTATCAGATTCCTTGTCAAAATAAGGCCGGATCATGTCGCCCAGTGATGTTAAAAAAATGGTTTGAATATACGGATAGTTTTTCTGGATTTCGGCATAAGCCGTCAGGCCCGCGTCCATCGATTCGACCATTACATCGAGTATGGCCAGATCGGGCGCATTGTTGTTCTGTTCCAGTGAAGCGATAAAATCCTTCATGGTCAGATAGTGTTCAACCGCATAACCATTTTTTCTCAAAATACGGGCTACGGCATCGCGAATATCCGGATCGTCATCAACATGTACGATTCGTTTTGTCATGTTACTGTCCTCTTTGTTCATTGTAATGTTTTTGTTTAGACAGAATATATAAGTAAAATGCAAATAAACAATACTGCTAGCGCTCTATCCCTATGATATTTCATGGTTCAGTGTGCTTGTCGGTGTGCATGGCAAAGCGTGTCCTGCAGGAAATAGCCGCTCTATTTTCAAAAGGCGCAACGCAGACCACGGGCACTTTCAAGCTCGCCCACAGGGCGTTACCATGATAATGCTGTGCCAGGCAATGTCATATGGGCAGAATACTAGTGTTTAATTGTAAAAATAATGTGTATTATTTTTCAGATCAACCAATTCAACCAATTGTTTTATAAAAAAATATTTTTTTAAAAGTATATATCGAATTAATGCAATTAAACACTAGGTTAGCCGGTATCATAAGATGCCTTCGCATGTGTTGCCCTTTTAATCCACTAATATAAGCAAATACAATACCCATTATAAAAGTAAGCTTATAAAAAAAATGTGAAGAAGCGCGACTCGAGGTGGTATTTTGAACAGGTGTAAGACTTGCGAGCCCGCTTCGACAAAAGTGGGGCAGCATCAGTCAAGCGGTAACTAATAAGCATCCGGTAGTAAAAAAGATGCAGGAACAGAATAGTATGGCAATAATTGGACATGACGGATGCAATACTTGTGCTGGTGCACAAAAAACCACAACTGGGTGTAGGCAAGCAAAGGCTGGCGGCCAGCTTTGGTGAGGAACGGGCGCTGCAGATTGCACAGGCGCTATTGAATTGCGCAATGGAGGACGCGGTTACGTGGCCGGGGCCGGTGGTGTTGGCGCCGGCCAGTGATCAGGATAGCGGTTGGGCGCAACAACAGGTGATGCAGTTTCGTTTTCCGTGCAGGGTGATGCCGCAGACCTCAGGCAATCTGGGCCAGCGGCTAAATGCGCTAGACGCCGCGCTGCGCGCGCAGAATAAAACGCGGCTGGTGTATATCGGCAGCGATGCGCCAGGTTTGAACGAGAAAGACTATGCGGCAGTACGGTCGCGTTTGCATCAAAACGATGCGGTTCTGATGCCTGCTATAGATGGTGGCGTTGTGTTAATGGCCAACCGGTGCGCATGGCCGGATTTATCGATGTTGCCCTGGAGTACAGACTGTCTTGGTGTGTCGCTGGCCGCCCGGTGCGAAAGTGAAATGAAAACAGTGAGCATATTGAATGAAGGTTACGATATTGACGAGCCGGATGATTTTTTTCGATTACTGCGTTTGCTTGAGGCCGACCGGCGACCGGCCCGCCGTGCGCTGCATGCGCTGGCCAGAACAATAGCGTTAGACCTGAACGTTAACATGGATCATATCCCGCATGCCTGAATTCAGTATTATTATTCCCTGTTACCGGGATGAAAAAAAGTTGCGCAATCTGCTGCTGCAATTGCAGGGCATGCAGGATTTTGCGCATGAAATCATTGTGGTGGATGGGGCAAGCAGTGTCGTCTGCCGGAATATCAGCAATTTTTACGATGCGCACTGGTTGCCCAGCCGTCCATGCCGGGGGCGGCAGCTGTCAGCCGGTGCGGCGTTGGCGCAAGGTGCGGTGTTGTGGTTTTTGCATGCGGATACGCGTTTGTCGAAAAATGCTTTTGCAGCGATTAGGCATGTGATTGATAAGGGAGCAGTTGGCGGCTTCTTTAAATTTCGTTTTGATGTGCCGAGAAAGTGGCCTGCCATAATACTGGAACCGGCAATCGCATTGCGTTGCCGCTTTGGCGTGCCGTATGGCGACCAGGGGTTTTTTATGCGGCGTGAAAGTTACCATGCAGCGGGCGGCCATGCGCCGTGGCCGTTGTTTGAGGAAGTGCCACTGGTGCATGGTGCGCGGCGATTGGGCAAATTTGTTGCGTTGAGCGAGCCTATTTTTGTCGATTCGCGCCGCTGGCGGCGGGATGGCTGGTGGCGGCGGACCTGGTATAACCGCAAACTGGCGCTGAAGTTTGCGTGCGGCGTAACGCCTGATGTGCTGGCGGCACGCTATCATTCAAAGCAGGTACTGGCCAAGCAGCCGCATATGAAACAGTATTGATAATTACCTTAAATTCGGGGAACAGTTATGCAAGAAGTTGTACAAAAATATTATGGGGAAACACTGTCAGGCACGCACGATCTGAAAACAAATGCCTGCTGCACCGATGCAAGATTGCCGGAATATATCAAGCCATTGCTGGCCAAAGTACACGATGAAGTGCTGTCGCGCTACTATGGATGCGGCCTTGTGCTGCCTGAACAACTGCAGGGATTGACGGTTCTCGATCTCGGTTGTGGCGCGGGACGTGATGTTTATCTGCTGTCTCAGCTGGTCGGTGAGAAAGGAAAAGTCATCGGCGTCGATATGACCGAGGAACAGCTTGCCGTCGCGCGCAAGCATGAAAAATTTCACCGGCATGCCTTTGGATACCGGCGCAGTAACGTGCGCTTTTTATACGGTTACATCGAGCAGCTTGATGAGCTGGATCTGGCAGATTCGAGCATCGATATCATTGTCTCGAATTGTGTGATTAATCTGGCGATGGATAAAGCGGCTGTGTTGCGCGAGGCTTACCGGGTGTTGAAACCGGGCGGCGAACTTTACTTTTCCGATGTTTACAGCGACCGGCGCATCCCGAAAGCACTTGTCAACGATTCGCTGCTCTATGGCGAATGCTTAAGCGGCGCTTTATACTGGAATGATTTTGTGCCGCTTGCACGCGCGCAGGGATTTATCGATCCGCGTCTTGTCACGGACCGGCCGATTACAATTGATGATCCACAGTTGCGGGACAAAATTGGAAATATTCAGTTTTATTCGGCTACTTATCGTTTATTCAAACTGCCCGAACTGGAGCTGGCCTGTGAAGATCACGGGCAGGCGGTGGCTTATCGTGGCACCGTCCCGCATTATCCACACGCATTCATGCTCGATAAACATCACTTTATTGAGACGGGCAGACAGTTTCCGGTTTGCGGCAACACCTGGCGCATGCTGCATGATACGCGTTTCGCAGCGCATTTTGATTTTTATGGAAATTTCGACCGCCATTACGGCATTTTCCCCGGATGTGGCATGGGGATTCCGTTTGATGACGGCATGCCCGGCGAATCCAAAGGCGGTTGCTGTTGAAGACGGATATTAAAGAGGTGATGGCGATTGCGCCTGCGCGCACAGAGAAACCGTACAAACGCTCGCCTGCATGGTATGTGACTTCGAAAGGCGAGCCGCGCGGGTTTGTTCGCGCCCATGGACTGGACGAATTGTGGCTGCATACCGGCACGGCATGTAATCTGTCATGTCCGTTTTGTCTGGAAGGCTCCAGGCCGGGCGACAACCGTCTTCAGTTGATGCGCTTTGATGACGCCAAACCTTATATCGACGAAGCGCTGACGCTCGGCGTTCAGCAATTTTCACTTACCGGTGGCGAACCTTTCATCAACAAAGATATTGTCCGTATTTTGGATTATGCATTGCGCCATCGCCCTTGCCTGGTGCTGACCAATGCTACAGAACCACTGATCAGACGCATGCACCGGCTCCAGTCATTACTGGATTACGCGCATCCGCTGCATTTTCGCGTTAGTCTGGATCATTTTGACGCTGCTGAACATGACAAAGGCCGTGGAGAAGGCATGTTCGCGCTCGCCTTGGAAGGTATGCGCAGGCTGCATGAAATGGGTTTTCAGTTGTCCGTGGCCAGCCAGATATTGCCTGACATGGCTGCGGAGCAGGCCGCGCAGCGTTTTGCGAGCGTGTTCCGCGCAGCCGGATTACCTGAAAGCCTGCATCGGATTGAATTTCCGGAATTTTATCCCCCTGAAACCGTTGTCTCCGCGCCGCAGATTACCCAAAGCTGCATGCTCGATTTTCAGACCGAAGCATCACGTCGCGAATTTATGTGTGCATTCAGCCGCATGGTGGTCAAACAGAGTAACCGATGCAGGGTATATGCTTGCACGCTGGTTGACGATGATGCCGACTATGCGCTGGCCGAAACGCTGACCGAGAGTCTGAAAATTGCTGTCAGTATGAAGCATCACCGTTGCTACAGTTGTTTTAAATTCGGCGCTTCATGCAGCGAAATGAAATAAAGCCGGGTCTTAATACAAAAGGGCATTCAAATGAACAAACGCTGGTGGCTACTGGGTCTGCTGGGCCTGCTCGTTATTTTGTTTTTTGCATTTGATCTGCAGCGCTATTTCAGTCTGGATACGCTGAAAACCAGTCATGAAGCTTTGCTGCAGGCCTACGAAGAAAAACCGTTCTACATTATCGGCATTTATTCAATTACCTATATCGTAATGGCTGCGTTGTCTTTGCCGGGTGCCGCGGTGATGACGCTGGCGGGCGGAGCGATGTTCGGTTTATGGGTCGCGGTGCCGGTTGTGCTGGTCTCTGCCACTGCCGGTGCGACATTGGCATTCTGGGCTGCACGCTATATTCTGCGCGATAGCGTGCAGCGCCGTTTCGGCGGCCGCCTGGAGACGATTAACCGCGGGCTCGAACGCGACGGCGCATTTTATCTGTTTTCGCTGCGTCTGGTACCTGCCTTTCCGTTTTTTCTGATCAATTTGTTAATGGGGCTGACCCGTATCCGCAGCGTGACGTTTTTCTGGGCCAGCCTGGTTGGGATGTTTCCAGGCAGTACGGTCTATGTCAATGCGGGTACGCAGATCGCGTCAATCGGCAGCCTGTCGGATATCCTGTCACCGGCGTTAATTCTGTCGTTTCTGCTGCTGGCCATGTTTCCATGGCTGGCGCGCTGGAGTGTCGGATTGGTCAAAAGACACCGCTTGTACGCGCGCTGGCCGAAACCGGACACATTCGACCGTAATCTGGTCGTTATCGGCGCGGGTGCCGCTGGTCTGGTGACCGCATATATCGCAGCGGCGGTGCGTGCCAGAGTAACGCTGATTGAAGGCCGTAAAATGGGAGGCGATTGTCTCAATTACGGCTGCGTGCCATCAAAGGCACTGATCCGATCGGCTGGCTTTTTGAAAGAAGCGCAACAATCTGCGTCGCTCGGTATCAGGCAAACACGGGTTGACTATGATTTTACGGATGTGATGGCACGGGTGCATCGCATTATTAAAACAGTGGCGCCGCATGATTCCATCGAACGCTACACCCGGCTGGGTGTGGACGTCGTACAGGGCTATGCACGTATTACTTCGCCATGGACGGTGGAGGTTAACGGACAGGTGCTGACAACGCGCGCCATCGTCATCGCCTCAGGCGCGCGCCCAGTGATACCGGCTATTCCGGGACTGGAATCGGTGCGATATTATACTTCCGATACTGTCTGGTCACTGACGGAACGTCCGGAACGACTGGTGGTGCTGGGTGGCGGGCCGATCGGCTGCGAGCTGGCACAGGCTTTTGCACGGCTCGGTTGTCAGGTGACCCAGGTGGAACAGGGCGATCTGTTGCAACGTGAAGACGCCGATGTCAGGGCGCTGATCAAAACTGCCTTGCTGGATGACGGCGTGCAGTTGTTGACGCAAACCAAGGCCGTGCGTTGTGAGATTGCACATGGACCGGATGGCAAAGTCCAGCAGCTCATCGTACAGGATCGGGATGGCCAGGAACAGACGATCATTTTTGACGCCATCTTGTGTGCAGTCGGCCGGATGCCGCGCACAACCGGGTTCGGCCTGGAAGAACTGGGCATTCCGGTTACGTCAGCGCATACCATCGAAACCAACGCCTGGTTGCAGACGCTTTATCCGAATATTTATACCTGCGGCGATGTTGCGGGACCATATCAGTTTACCCATACCGCGGCGCATCAGGCGTGGTATGCGTCGGTCAATGCGCTGTTTGGCGATTTCAAACGTTTTAAAGCGGATTATTCAGTTATTCCGTGGACGACATTTACCGACCCGGAAGTCGCCCGGGTAGGGCTGTCAGAGGATGAAGCCAGCACACGTGGCACAGCTGTGGAAGTAACACGTTATGATCTTGACGGCCTTGATCGCGCTATTACAGACGAAGCGGCGCACGGTTTCATCAAAGTGTTGACGGTACCGGGTAAGGACCGCATTCTGGGTGTGACCATAGTCGGCAGACATGCCAGCGATTTATTAGCTGAATATGTGCTGGCGATGAAGCACGGTTTGGGGCTCAACAAAATCCTTGACACTATCCATACTTATCCGACCTGGCCGGAAGCCAATAAATACGCTGCGGGCGACTGGAAACGCGCGCATGCGCCGGAGAAACTGCTGCAGTGGGTTGAAAAGTTTCATGCCTGGCGGCGCGGTGAGAAGAAGAACCAGCCGGGCAGATAACGTCCGCGGCATTGGTGAAATACTCCTTAGTGCTCTATCAATATGATATTGCCAGGTACAGCGTTACCGTGGTGTTATGCAGCAAGGTACAGCACGCTGGAAAGGGTTACTCTCTTTTCAAGTACTGAGCACAGTTGCAGAACACCACGGTGGCGCCCTGTGGGTGAGTTTGCCGGCGTCCATGGTCTGCGTTGCGCTTTTTGACAATAGAACGGCTACTGCCTGCAAGGCACGTCTTGCCATGTGCACTGACAAGCTCGCTGAACCCGGCAATATCATATTGATAGAGTACTAGCTTCTGAGCGCAGGCAATGTTTCTTCAATCGGCGCAAACGTTAGCGCATAGCCGTTGTTGCACCAGCGCTCGCCACGCGGTGGCGGACCGTCCTTAAAAACATGGCCCTGATGGCCACCGCAGCGTATACAGTGGTATTCGGTGCGTGGCCAGATCATTTTGAAATCTATCTTGGTCGCTATATGACCGTCAATTGGTTTGGTAAAGCTCGGCCAGCCGGTCCAGCTTTCATATTTGTACGCGCTTTTAAACAGCGGTAGGTAACATGCAGCGCACAAATAGGTGCCTTCACGCGTTTCATACACCAGATTGCTCGATTCAGGCCGTTCCGTCGCTTCCTCGAACAATATTTCATAAGCTCTCGGCGAGACCAGTCCGCGCCATTCCTTGCGCGGTTTGTTCAACGGTATTACCGGACTTGCGGCTTCACCTACTACTTTTGCGCAACCCGGTATTAGCGGCAGTACAGTCGTTGCCGCAAAGCCTTTTAATACGGTACGTCTATTCATCAATACTTCCTCTGCGATTCCCCGGCACGTAAATGACTTGTGTTGCGCGGGAATACTGTAAACTGTTCAATATCGTATGATACGATAACCTGACGGTCGAATTTTGGCAATATGGGTGTATGCGCGACTGCTGCAACCTGGAAAATTCAATTTCTTTGGGGATTATGACGAAATGACCGAAAAACGTTTCGATACCGCCACCGCGCTGATCGACGCCGCCAATCGCGAAGACCCGAATACGGAAACCTGCGAAGGCAAGGATTGGCCCAAAGAACTGCTGTACGCGCACCGCATGTCGCAGATGCTGGAACGCTATGCACCCGATGCCGATGACGCCGTCAGGATAGCCGTCAGGGCGCAGCATATTCAGCGCTGGAAATCGCCTCGCAGCGACTACCCAATGAACCGAAAAGGCTACCATCAATGGCGTGCTACGCTATATTCCTTTCATGCCGATACTGCTGCAGGCTTGCTGGAACAGGCCGGCTACCAGCAACCATTCATCGCGCGCGTAAAAAAAATCATCGGCAAACAGTCGCTCAAGACAAATCCCGATGCGCAGCTGCTTGAAGATGTTGCCGGATTGGTTTTTTTGGAACACTATCTATCCGGCTTTGCGGCTGGCCATCCGGAATACAATGAGGCGAAGTGGAGTGATATTACCCGCCGGATCTGGAACAAGCTGTCCGATCAGGCGCACCGGTTTGTTCAAGCTGGACAGATTACACTGCCAACACCGGTGGATGAGTTGCTAAAGAAAGTGAGGGAAAAATAAACCTAAACTGCTTGTTGTAGCGCATTAAATCTGGGACTTGGATATTGGAGCAGATATTAATGTTATGCTGCAAATGTTATATTGAATGACGAAATTTGGGAGGGTTTGTCGGTGCTGCGGTTGACATAACGGCCTTCGGATGAGTTAAAAATTTATTGTTCGAGTCGTGCCAGAAACAATGCTGATAATTATTCTTATTTATAATCATACGGTTACTATTGCTCTTGTTATTGTTGGTATTTATAATGCAACCTGTTTCGTCAAAAATTCAAAATATTAACCGAAGGGTATGTTGTTATCAGTGACACGTGGTAGATCAAAAGTGCTAACGAGGCTGACAGCAGCCCTGTAAAAGGAGAAAATCATGAAAGGCAACACAAAAATCATTGACATATTGAATGAACTGCTTGCTGATGAATTAACTGCGATGGATCAGTATTTTACGCATTCACGCATGTATGATGACTGGGGTTTCGGTAAACTGTTTGAGCGCATTGATCATGAAATGGACGATGAAAAACAGCATGCAGACCTGCTGATTAAACGAATTTTGCTTCTGGAAGGTATCCCGACTGTGGGCAATCGCAGCCCACTCAAGATTGGCAAGAACGTGCCGGCCATGCTGCAGAATGATCTGGAATTGGAACGGAGCGTAATTACTGCGCTGCGCAATGCCATCGCAGTATGTGAGCAGGAGCAGGATTACCAGACAAGGGAAATCCTGGAAGGTTTGCTGAGTGAGACAGAAGAAGACCACGCCTATTGGCTGGAAAAACAACTCGGCCTGATTAAAAAGGTCGGTCTGGAAAATTATCTGCAGTCACAGATATGATGTCTGGTTTTCAAATAAGGCATTTATTGTAAAACAAAGCTGAACGGCTGCAGCGCAATAGTGCTGACAGGTCGGCCGTTCCGATGCGGTGGATTGCAACGCCAGGTTCTGGTTGCTTCGATGGCAGCCTTGTCCAGGCGTTGATAACCACTGCTATTGACAACCTGGACTGATTTGACAACGCCGGCTTTACTGACTTCAAGCCTTAATACTACATCGCCATATTCACCAAGCTGCCGGGAGGCTCTGGGATAGGATGGCGCCTTGAATTCGGGGCAGATTACGGATAATTCCGTGGATAATACTACCGGATCCGCAGGCATATTGCCTGGTGATGAATTGCCCGATAGTGATTGCGTAACAGCTGCCAGATCAGTAGCAGGCGGTTGGGGTGCCGGATCAGGTTCATCAGATGCGGCCTCGGTTTTTTTCTGAATTGGAATTCCGGCCGTTTTTGCTGGTACAGACTTCTGCGGCTTAGGGCGCGTGTGCGTTATTTCTGGCGGAGATGGTTTTCTTTTGGGTTGATAAACTGCTTTTTCAACGGAAGGAGCTTGAGTTTTTTGAGGCAGTGATACTAACCGAAATGTCATTTCCCGAACGTCTTTATTTTCTCTCTGGTTTCCATGCTGAACCGGCAGCAGCATAATTACGGTATGAAACAATAGCGACGTGAATATAGGAATGCCCCAGTTTTGTAATGAACTCATGTCCGTTGTTATTCGGGTTCCTGGGTTGCGATACTGACAGAAACAAATCCCGCCACCTGGGCATCGCTTAAAATCTGTACAACCCGCTGAACCGGTGCAGACTGATCGGCTACCAGCAATACTGACTCAAAATCAGCAACCTTTGCGCGCAGTGCGCTTTTAAGATTTTCCGGATCAATTTTTTTTCCCAGAAGGTCAAGCTGACCTGATGCAGGAATGGTTATGACCAGAGATCTGCTATCTGCCTGTCCGGTCGACTCTGCAACGGGGATTGAAACATCAAGTGTTTGAATGCGGTGGAAATTTGCGCCCAGCACAATAAAGATAACCAGAATGAAGACGACATCGACCAAAGCGGCAAGATTAATGTTGGGTGTTACCCGTTTGCGTGTTTCAAATTCCATCGTTTTTTGCCGTTTCCGGCTGTGTCAGGGGTGTGGCGTACAAAATGCGCTGGATCAGATCGCTTAAATCAAGGCGTACATTATCGACCCGGCTCGACAGATAGCTATGGGCTGCCAGTGTCGGCACGGCAATTGCCAAACCGGCAGCTGTTGTGATCAATGCTTTCCAGATCCCTGCAGAAAGTTCTGCCAGATTGATGTTTGAATTGCCTCCTTGCTGAAAACCCGAAAATAAGTCAATCATGCCGAGGACGGTGCCCAGTAAACCCAGTAGTGGTGCAACCTGCGCAAGAAACGACAGTAGCGAAAGATTTCTCTCAAGCTTCTGGAGTTCCAGGCTGGCGACCCTGATCGCTTCAGATTTTGCTTGCGCGGGCCGCTCCTTTAACGCTGAGACAATCGCATTGACAACATTGACTGCAGGATGCGCGGAATGATTGAGAGTGGCTGGAACGGCAGATAAATTACCAGACCGAATCAGTTTTATCACATCCGGCTCCCAGCTTAAGTCTGAAAGCCGAGCGGCTCGATACACAATGAGTTTATGCGCGAACACGACAAGACCGGCGATTGAGCACGCATAAAGCGGGACCATCGTCCAGCCTCCTTTTAGCAGTAACTCTCCCAGTAATAGCATGTCACTTTCACTCATAAAATCAGTCTCAAGCAGTTTAGTAATAGAAATAAATGACAATGATAATGATAATGATAATAATCACTAATAAATATGTAAAGATAAAGTAAAGCTGTATATTTCTACATCCCCTAGCGCTCTATCAATATGATATTGCCTGGTACAGCATTACCATGGTGTTATGCAGCAAGGCGCAGCACAACAGGACAGGGTTGTTCCCTTTTCAAGCACTGTAACGCAGTTGCAGAACACCACGGTAACGCCCTGTGGGTAAGCTTGTCAGCGTCCATGGTCTGCGTTGCGCCTTTTGACAACAGAACGACTGTTGCGTGCAGGGCACGCCTTGCCGTGTACACTGACAAGCGCACTGAACCCGGCAATATCATATTGATAGAGCACTAGTAAATGGGGGGGTGCTTTTCATTTATAATAATCAAAATGATTCTTATTCTGATTACTATTTGTGCGCAAAAAGTGCTAATATAATTAACGATATTCTGTTTATAAAAACAGGTTTAATTATGGTTTCGGATAAAATTTTGTAGTTTTCTGGGTAAAAATTGACGACTTTGGGTCATTTTAGAATCTCATGAGGGAACTCGCTAATGGACAGCCTCCCTGGTCTGGTCGTCTGCCGACGTGCTTCGGTCGGTATTTATCATTTAAACGTATTCACTAGTATTCACTAAAATTTGAGGATGATGAGTTTTATGAAAAATCGAATAATGTTCATAATTGCCGGTATGTTATTAACAACAGCTGCGTGGGCAAAACCGCCAGCGACACCATCGTTATACATTTCCCCCGACGGACCGCGAGTACATTTTTATTGGGATGAAGTTCCAGGTGCCGATAATTATACATTTTTTGTATCCAGTCTTGTTGACGGCGCACTACTTGGTGAATTTGACATGGGCAATACAAACCGTATCAGTGTAACCCTTCCGGCAGGGAACGGTTACTATATTTCTGTGCGTGCGGAAAATGCGGATGGCCCCAGTCCCTATTCAGTTCCGCATCGACTCGTAGTTTCAGCAGAATCCAGCACGCCTTCCCTAGAACAGGTGATTCAAAATTATGCAGGCAATGTCATTTACAATACCTATCGCGACCTGGCTGATCGTGCGAAAGAACTCAGTGCCGCGGTAGATAAACTACGCTTGGAACAAAATGACGATCATCTTGCCGCAGCGCAGAAGCATTGGGTTACGACGCGGAGACCCTGGGAACAATCGGAAGCTTTTTTATTCGGTCCTGTTGATACCGCAGGACTGGACCCGGCGATGGATAGCTGGCCGGTAAATTCAACCGATTTGCAAAATGTGCTGGATAGCGATACAGCATTAAACGTCGAAACAGTCAGTGCATTCAACGACGATTTGAAAGGCTTCCATGTGTTGGAGTTTTTGTTATACGGAGTGGATGGCAATAAGACAAGTACGGACTTTACAGAGAGAGAATTAATGTATTTGGGTGCAGTAGCGAGTGTGTTGGCTAATGATACGCAATCCTTGGCGCAAGCCTGGAGTCCAAATGATGGGAATTTTCTTGCAGAATTTGCGCAGGCGGGTGTCGGCAGCGCGATATATACCAGTCAATCGGCTGCACTCCAAGAAATGGTTAACGGTCTAATCGGTATTGCGGGCGAACTGGCAAGTGTGAAGCTCGAAGAACCGCAAAGAATTGGCGATGCAACCCTGGTTGAATCGCAATTCAGCTTTAATTCGCGCGCCGATTTTATGGATAATGTTCGGGGAATTCGCAACGTTTACACCGGAAACTATTTATTGTTCGAAGGACCCGGTATAAACGCTCTGGTCAAGTCGGTCGATCCGGATTTGGATGAAACAATCAATAACCAGATTGAGGCAGCGATTGCCGCCATTGATGCGATTCCCCAGCCGTTTGCCGAATCACTGCTTACTGCGGAAGTGCAGGAAGCTATAAACGCGGTAAATGCACTTTTGGTTACATTGTCGAACCGATTGTCAGCCATCGCGCAATGATTAAATGAGCCCCGGATTTTCCATTAAAATTAAATGGGAAATTCATCATGTATTTTTGTTCAGTTTACCGGCGCCTCAGATTTTGATCCTGATAATTATTCATTAAAATGAATAGCTTACGGCTATTCAGTATAAAAATATTTCTTAAATAGACCCCCGGTCAACCTATTGTCTATTCGATATGTACTATTTTATTTTATTATTGATTTGTTTAGTCTTTCCGGTTCAGGCGGCGCCGCCAGCAGCGCCCGTTGTCACATACACAGTCGAAGGGCAGCAAGCGAGCGCTCAATGGACACTGTCAGGAAATGTCGATGGTTATAAACTTTATTGGACGCCGTATCCAATCAATGCCTCTGATAATGCGATTAGCGTTGTCGATCTTGGATTAAAAACAAATGTCTCCACAACACTGGCCAATGGAACAATGATTTATGTCGCAGTCGCCGCCTATAACCAGGACGGTGAAAGCGCCTTTTCGAACATTGAAGTGATTGCTGTCAATAACGAGTTTTCCGGTGGTGATACAACGCTGTTTGATCAAAGCAGCACTGCATTTGCCAATCCCGCACCCAATCTGGATGATGAGGGTCTTGCCAGACATCTCATTGGCGATAACGAATTTGAGCAGGCATTTGTCACCGCACCAGCTGTGGTGAATAGCGGGCTGGGCCCGGTATTTAACAATAACAGTTGTGTGGCATGTCATCCCAAGGATGGCCGGGGAATTCCTCCCGAAGAAGGCGGTGTTTCAAATACTTTTTTCCTGCGCCTAAGCGTTCCGGGATCGGATCCGAAAACAGGCGGGCCGCTGCCGGTGCCCGGATTTGGTACCCAGCTGCTTGATAGTGCGATTTTTGGCGTCCAGCCGGAGGCTAGAGTAGAAACGGCATATATCACAATTGAAGGTCAATATGGTGACGGCGAGCCGTATCAGCTGCGCCAGCCTGTTTTCACAATTGCAGATCCCTACACTGAATTGCCCGGTGAATATTTAATTTCCCCACGGGTAGCTCCGCCGGTTTTCGGCCGAGGTTTGCTCGAGGCCATTCCAGAGCAGACTTTGCTTGAATGGGCCGATGAAAACGACGAGGATAATGACGGTATATCAGGTCGCGTCAATTATGTGTGGGATATGGTAAGTGAAACAACAGTAATTGGGCGTTTTGGCTACAAAGCCAGCGTGCCTTCAGTGTTGGTCCAGAATGCCGGTGCGTATCGTGATGATATCGGCGTTACCAATGAGTTGTTGCCGCAGGAAAGTACAGTGGGTCAGAGCCAGAATGACGGTTTAAGCGATGATCCGGAACTGAAGCCGGGTGTGCTTGACGATGTCGTTTTTTATATTCAGACGCTTGCAGTGCCCGGACGCCGCAATATTCACGACCCTGACGTTAAAAGAGGACAGATTCTATTCGATCAAGTGGGATGTGCCGCTTGTCATAAACCAACGGTTATCACGGGTGAGCTGGAAGGTGTCCCGGCCGTTTCTAATCAAGTCATTCATCCTTACACGGATTTATTACTGCACGATATGGGGCCGGGGCTAGCGGATGGACGTCCTGATTTTCTGGCAAGCGGACAAGAATGGAAAACGCCGCCATTGTGGGGAATTGGATATACCAAAGTAGTGCATAATCATACATTTTTCTTGCATGATGGACGTGCGCGTAATTTAGCTGAGGCAATACTTTGGCATGGAGGGGAAGCCGAAAAAGCGAAAGAGTCGTTTCGCGTGTCACCCGCGAGTGACCGCGCGGCATTAATAAAATTTCTGGAATCACTTTGAAGATTTCAGTAATTATGTACGCAAGCCTGTGTGCAATACTTCACCGTGTTACTTGATCGTTTTTTTGAGTCTATGCAGTGCTTTGATGATTAACTGCAAATCATTGAGCTGGTGTTGTTTGTGCCGGCAAGGAATGGTTAAGCTAATGCATATTTCTGGTCGAATGCGGGTTTACAAAGGCTCACATCCAGTATACGCTCCATCGGCCATGATTGATGAGTTGTACACGGCTGCAGCGTTTGTATTGTTGAGCCTAAACCAATGTGTCAACAAATGTCGTAATGGGTAATGCATTACTACGTTTCGAAATAAACAAAGAAAAAACCCGGCATATCAAAAAGTCAGTCAAGAAAGGAAAGAAGAAAGAGACTGACAATTTAACTGATATGCCGGGTGAGCCACCTGAAAGATTATTTCTGTTCCAATCATTCCGTTATAGCTTATGTTTGCGCTACTTGGTGTGGTATTCATTGTTAGAAAAACACCACTCTCTATGAGATGAATCATAATACAGCAGATTTTTTTGCTGTACAAGTGATTATCATTATCATTATCATTATTATCTAAATTTGATAGTGAAGTAATTGTTATTAGCCCGAAGTAAAGTTAAAGCCACCGTCTTTAAGGCGGTAAGATTTATCTTTTAAAATTTTGAACGTACCATGATACTAAAAATAGGGGAGTATCATGGACTATCGTTATGGCAGTCATACAGTTTTCAAGATACAGTATCATTTTGTATTTGTGACAAAACATCGGTATAAGGTACTGAAAGGTGACATAGGACTGAAAGTCGGGGAACTGATACGGCATTTGAAATAGGGATTCTGAAAGGCGTTGTTAGTCAGGATCACGTACATATGTTGGTATCTGCGCCACCGAACATGGCGCCTAGTGAAATAATGAGGCGCATCAAAGGCAAGCTTCTGCGAAGTTGTTTGAAAGTTTTCCAGGCTTAAAAAAACGCTACTGGGGTCGCCATTTTTGGGCACAGGATACTTTCGTGTAACATCAGGAGAACTGACGGAAGAAATGATCCAAAACTATTTGAAACATCATTTTGAACCTAAAGGTGATGATAATTTCAGAACCGAAGGCTAAACGGATCTTAAGACCCCCGTATCCTGACTTTAGCTATTGTCACTAACCCACCAGCTTTGATTGGTGGCTGTTTATTTCATGGAGCCACGCATCCGCATCATAACCTGATTGCTGGATATGGCTGGATCAGGCGTGGCCGGGAACATGGAATCCGCAGCAGCACGGGAGACTGTCCCACTAACTGTGTAAATGTCTATCATTAGATTTTTAAAAGGATAGACGATGAATAAAAAGGAATTGGAGCAATTTGCCCGCAAGG
>NZ_FOGH01000035.1 GCF_900111165.1 Nitrosomonas sp. Nm51 | reverse complement strand
TTCCTCAATAGCCACCCAATTGTCCGCTCCACAAATAACTGAACAAAGAGTGATAAAAAATATATCCTGGAGCTGATGTTTCTTTTGCCTATCCACTCTTGGGTCTTTTATACTTGAAAAATGATGAATGATTGAAGGCGTTGCCGTTGGTTTGTCTATCATTTGAAATCAAAATGATAAACCTAATACCTCAACTAATTTCTATTTTCAAGTATTTTTAAGCCCGATTGCCCTGGACCAACTTGCACCCCAAATTGTCGCCATAGAGCACGCATAGTAAAAATGCCGTTTTCCAACCGGACTACAGGCAATTTCGTCGCTTCGGCAGCAAATGTGCATCGTAACGTTGCAGTACTTTTTTTATCACCATTCGTAGCCCCTGATTTTTCGGGGTAAGGGGTGTTATTGTCTTTAGGCTATGTTCTTTCATAGTAATAATACTGTAACCGTTTGGTCATAGTTGTTCTCAAATACCGGCTGGCGCCGGTAGATCAGGTAATGGCGGAACGCCGCTAATTTTTGTCTGAATGCTGTTCCAACTATTGCCATATGATGTTATCGATTATCCCTAAAATGGCGCCATGACGCGTTTTGTCATTTTTTTTGGAATAATTCGACCATAATGCAAGATTGAACATCCGGCTAATCAGTATTGGGTGTCGTTAACAGTTCGTTGACAGAACTTCTGACAAAATCTCTGGCGTAGTAATCTTCGTCAACAATTTCGTTATTCCAGACAATAATATCAAGATCAATCACCCTTGGACCAAATTTAGGCAGTGTGCGGTCTCTGCCGAGTCTGTTTTCAAGTTGCTTTAGGTAGGTTTTGAATGCCTGGCGGGATAGTGGAGTTTGTACCTTAATGGCGCCATTGATAAAGTCGTTCTGGCTGGTGATGCCGATAGGTGTTGTTTTAATCCATGCGGAAATACTGTTGACAATAACTTCCTGGCGCAGTATGGCAAGTGCCGATTCAATATGCTTCTCGGGATTGATATTGGATCCGATGCCAATGATGCACTCATTTGTATCGTTTGGCATGATCTAACTGATTTCTGCGGGTCTGTCCCGCCTGGTTTCAAGTTCAACCGAGACCGATTCGGCAAAACGCAGTGCATGCGGTTTGTCGACTTCCACTCTGGCAAAGCGCACGTTTTTGTTTTTCATGATTTCATCGAGAATCGACTGCGTTAATTTTTCCAGCATTTTGAATTGGTGCGCCTGTACCAAAGCAATGATATTCTTGGTGACAGTTTTGTAATTATAGGAATGATCGACCGAATCATGCACAATGGCTTGATTCAGATCCACCTCAATTGTCGCATTGATAATAACATCCTGCAGCTTGTTGATTTCTTCCTCGTTGAAACCAATATAGGTTCGCAGCAGCAGGTTTTTAATTCGGATAATAGCCATTTTGACTGAAAGCTTTCCAGTTTATGGGAAAGCGATATGATAAATTATTCTTGGTTTTTCGTTATTATTACTATAGCTCAAGGTTTCCTGCAACGACAAGAATTGATGGTATGCTTTGTTTGTTAGTACTCTATCCATATGATTTGCCAGGTACAGCGCTACCATGGTGTTATGCAGCAAGGCGCGATACGCAGGGAAGGATTGTTCCCTTTTCAAGTACTGTAACGCAGTTGCAGGACACCATGGTAACGCCCTGTGGGTGCGCTTGCCAGCGCCATGGTCTGCATTGCGCCTTGCCATGTATACTGACAAGCGCACTGAACCCGGCAATGTTATATGGATAGAGTGCTAGAGGAGTAAATTTACACAGGGAGAAAGGACCATGTATGTGACCATTGTGCATGTTTGGGTTAAACCCGAGCATGTGGAGGCGTTTAAGGAAGCCTGCCGTTTAAATCACGAAGGCTCTGTTCGGGAGCCAGGCAATCTGCGCTTTGACATTTTGCAATCAGCAGAAAAGCCGACACAGTTCGTGCTGTATGAAGCCTATAGAACACAGCAGGATGCTGCCGCTCACAAAGAAACCCGGCATTACCAGGCCTGGCGTGAGGTGGTGGTCGACTGGATGGCTGCACCGCGCCAGGGCATTGTATACCATGGATTGTATCCGGCAGTTTGCAGCTGATGTTTGAATTTTCCGTAGCGAGACTGCCGCGCATCGAATTTGGTGCGGGAGCGATAAATCGAGTGCCGGATGTTATTGCCAGCTACGGTGCAAAAGTGTTGCTGGTAACTGGCGCGCATTCCTATCAGAATCTGCCGGGCTGGCAATCGTTCATTCAAACATTAAATAGCCGGGCAATACGTTATTCACAGTGCAAGGTTGCTGGAGAACCTTCTCCGGCTCTGGTCGATGACGCGGTCAGGGAATTTGCCGGCAGTGGCTTTGATGTGGTTGCGGGTATCGGCGGCGGTAGTGCGCTGGATGCAGCAAAAGCGATCGCCGGTCTGTTAAAACTGCAGCGCCCGATAATGGATTATCTGGAAGGCGTCGGGTCGGAGTTGCCGTATGAAGGGCCGGCGGTACCGCTAATTGCGGTACCGACAACTGCTGGTACCGGTAGCGAGGCGACCAAAAACGCTGTATTAAGTGTGCAAGGTGAACACGGTTTTAAAAAATCTTTCCGTCATGAGAAACTGGTGGCAGAGTACGCGATTGTTGATCCGGAGTTATTGCGTAACTGTCCACCTGAAGTTGTTGCTGCCAATGGTATGGATGCCCTGACGCAGCTGCTGGAATCTTATGTGTCGACAAAGGCCGGTGCCTTTACCGATGCACTTGCGATCAGTGGTTTGCAGGCTGTCCGCGATGCACTGATTCCGCTGTATCAATCAAGCGTTGACGCCAACGCGCAAACTAGCGAGAGAACTGGTATATATCGCGAAAAAATGGCCTATGCCGCGCTGCTTTCTGGAATTACGCTGGCGCAGGTGGGGTTGGGATCGGTACATGGGGTAGCGTCACCTCTGGGCGCTTTTTATCCAATTCCGCATGGTGTTGTATGCGGCACATTAGTGGCCGCGGCAACAGAAACCAATATTAAAAGCATGCAGAGCAGGGAGCCTGACAACAAGGCGCTGGCAAAATATGCCTATGCGGCCGAGATACTTTGTCAACAACAGTTTCATGATGAAAAAGTGGCGCACATGGCATTGACACAGCTGCTGACGGAATGGACGCAAAACCTGAGTTTGCCTTGCTTGTCAGATTACGGTATTGATGCTGCGGTATTGGATAAGATTGTGGCCAACTCGCGGGGCAGCAGCATGAAAACCAATCCCATCGTGCTGCAGGATGCGGAAATCAGGCAGCTATTGTTGTCGCGTTTATGACCAAAGCGACCAACTTGTGCCAAATATTTTTGGCGTATATGCCGATATCGAAAATTGACTCAGGAGGATGTTTTTTTTTGGCCGATACGGCTTTCTCTGCCGTTGATCAGGTTTGTGATGTTTGCCTGGTGGCGCCAGATTAACATGAGTGCGATCAAAAGCACAGCGAGCGTATAAAGTGAATACTCGAAAATAACGTATGCATAAACGGGAGCCAAAGTGGCAGCGACTATTGCCGACAATGATGAATAGCGGGTAATGCAAGCGACCGTTAACCAGGTTACGGTCGCAAGCAGACCAAGCAACGGATTCAAACCGAGCAATACACCGACCGCCGTGGCTACACCTTTGCCACCCTGAAAGCCTGAAAATACCGGAAATACATGCCCGAGAAAAACGGCCAGCGCGGTGGCGGCGACAGCTTCGTTACCGATGTTCCAGACGGAAGCCAGTAATTGCGCCAGAATAATTGCCAGCCAGCCTTTACCGGCATCGCCCACCAACGTTAATATTGCGGCCGTTTTTTTGCCGCTGCGCAAGACGTTGGTTGCTCCGGGGTTTTTAGAACCGTAAGTGCGCGGATCAGGTAACCGGAAAATCCAGCTGGAAATCAGTGCAAATGGAATGGAGCCGATCAGATAAGCGGCGAAAATAAAAACCATTAATGTCATCGAATTCGCGTTACTCCAGAAAACTGCATGCCTGTATGCGGATATATTATATAAAATTCAATGAAAGAATGCGGTTGTTATATCGTGTCAAGGAGGTATTAACAATCAGTGAATTATCTATGTTGCCCTTGAAATGGCGCCAGCAGCAACAGTTCACTAATTGACATCTCTAAACGTTTCATTTTTATTCAATTATGGATATTATCTTTCTACATAATTTTCGGGCCAAAACGCGGATCGGCATTTATCCTTGGGAGCGCAAGGTTGCCCAGACGATTCAGCTCGATCTTGAAATCGCCTTGCCTAATAAGCACGCTGGAAAAACCGATTGCATCGATGATGCTGTCGATTATGCGCAAGTCGTTCACAGCATTCACGAAATTCTTGAGAAGCACCATTTTTTTCTACTCGAAGCACTAGCTGAGCATATAGCCCGGACCATTATGAAAAAATTTAAATCGCCCTGGGTAAAAGTCAGTGCTGCAAAACTGGGAATCATTCGTGGTGTCGAAAAGATAGGCATTTGCATAGAGCGTGGCGTCAAAAAATGACTAACAAAGGAAAATAAATGGTTGGGGTTGGGGTTGACGCGGAGCGTACCGATTCGGTATTGCTGAATTTTACAACAGCAGTACGTGGTACCGCGTACGCTGAGTAACGATGACTTCGCCGCTACCAGTTAAGTGAAATGCAAATTAGTAATCAAGTATTTGATTAACTGGGCGATGAAAAACTGATAAACTCAGCGGTTTACGCTGCGCTCTTGGTCTTCGGGTAAAGCGGGCTGACGAAGTGGTCTTTCGCGATCGACATATGCAGCCAGCTTTTCCTTATAATTCCAGTTGGCGGCGGGATGAATGCTGTTAATCCCGTCATAATTTTCATTGAGCAGGTGGTTATAAAGAACAAGCGCCAGTCCATAAAGCATCAGGCTAACGAATAAATTTTTCATATCGCATTATTACTAAAAAGATTGAGCATCTAATGGGAGAAACTGAAAAATTTCTTTAGAGGCTCAGTTAACAGGCTGTACTGCATACATGACAATAACAGCTATCTAAACATTGTTTTTTATATTATATAAGCATACGTAAAAGCATACCATCAATTCGTCTAAATTACACAGGCCTTTTAAAATCATGCCGACAGGCGAAAGTTTACATCGTTGAAACGAGATATCCTGGGCATATTGCTAATAACCGCTAAGTATATACTAATCATCATTTATTATTTCCAATTATATTAATGGCTGCTGTATATTACGCGTCGGGTTTATTTTCAGGATCCCAATATAATGGAGTGGCAAGGCTGGTTTGCGCTTGGGTTGTGTGTGGTGGTGTTATTGACGCTGATATTTACACGTATTGGCCCTCACCTGGTTATGATTGCAGCGCTGACGGTTTTAAGTGTATCCGGTATTTTAACCAGTGAAGAGGCGCTGCTCGGATTCAGTAATTCTGGATTAATCACAGTGGCGGCGATGTTTGTTGTCGCTGCCGGCATGCATGCTTCGGGCGCGATTGATTTGCTGATCAGCCGTATACTAGGGCGGCCAAGCACAACGCGCGCAGCACTATCCAGAATTTTCTTTCCTGTAGTGTCATTGAGCGGTTTCTTAAATAATACGCCTGTTGTTGCTACCATGATTCCGGCAATCTATGCCTGGTCGCGCAGAATTGGTATCGCTTCATCCAAGCTAATGATTCCTTTGAGCTATACGGCTATGCTGGGCGGGACATTGACGCTGATAGGTTCCAGCACCAATTTAATCGTCAATGGTCAGTATCAGATATTGACCGGTGAAGCCGGCTTTTCGCTGTTTTCGATAACTGCTGTTGGTTTGCCGGTCGCGCTTTCTGGCTTTTTACTGATGTGGCTGTGGTTTCCGAGATTGCTGCCTGACCGGACCCAGAACGAGGTATTTTCAAATTTGCGCGAATTTACCCTCGAAGTTTCCGTGGCGCATCAGGGTCCGCTCGCCGGCAAAACGATTGTAAAAGCCGGTTTAAGGCATTTGCAACGTGTCTATCTGGTGGAAATTGTCCGTAACGGTACTGTGATTACCGCTGTTTCGTCCGAAGAGACGTTGCAAGGTGGAGACAGACTGGTTTTTGCCGGGGATACTGATGCGATCTCAGACTTGCTGCGTATCAATGGTATTGTGCCGTCGATGGATGGGGAACAAATACAATCATTGAAGGCGGAGCGGGGCGAAAGGCGATTGGTGGAAGCCGTCGTGTCGCCCCATTGTGCCGCAATCGGGCGCGCCATTCGTGATACGCGGTTCAGATCGCAATATGGCGCGGTTGTGCTGGCGGTTGCGCGTAATGGTGAGCGAATTAAGGGAAACCTGGGTACCATCAAATTGCAGGCGGGCGATACCCTGCTGCTCGAAGCAAGGCCGGCCTTTGTCAGCCGCCAGCGCTACAACAAGGATTTTCTGCTGATTAACGATTTGAATACGGAACCACCGCGTCATGAACGCGCCTATCTTGCCTGGACGATACTGATGGGCTTGATTGCCGCAGCAGGCTTTGAAATTGTCAGTATGCTCAACGCGTCGTTAATCGGCGCGGGACTGATGATTATCACAGGTTGCTGCTCTGCGAGCCAGGCGGAAAAAAGTCTTGACTTGACGGTTATCATCACGATTGCAGCCTCTTTCGCGCTGGGCATGGCGTTGCAAAAAACCGGTGTCGCCGCATTTATCGCTGAAAATATTGTCGACCTAAGTGACGGTATGCCCTGGCTGCTATTGATACTGACTTATTTGACGGTTTCCCTGTTGACTGAGGTAATCACCAATAATGCCGCGGCATTGCTGATGCTGCCAATCGTACTGGAGATCACCGAAAAGGCCGATTTAAATCATGTGCCGTTTGTGCTGGCTATCATGATGGCCGCATCGGCGAGCTTCGCAACCCCCCTGGGATACCAGACTAACCTGATGGTCTATGGGCCGGGCGGATACCGGTTTACGGATTTTCTGAAAGCCGGACTCCCGATGAATGTGCTGACCGCAGTGGTTACTATCACGGTTCTGTTGATTGGCTGGCCGCTGACGCTTGCGAAGTAAACTGTTTTTAGTGCAGCAAACAGCGGATAATCATGCTGAATGACTCCTAAGCTTCTTGAACGCTTCGTTCGTATCATGCTTTAATCGAATTTCCAGACTAGCACTCTATCAATATGATATTGCCGGGCTCACCCGCAGGGCGTTACCGTGGTGTTATGCAACTGTGTTACAGTATTTGAAAAGGGAGTAACTCTTTCCAGCGTGCTGTGCCTTGTTGCATAACACCACGAACGCTGTACCTGGCAATATCATATTGATAGAGTACTAGATAAATCCGCTGAAATATTTGTTTGTCCAAATGATGGACGCCTTCCTTTTCCACAGGGAACAAAGGCAGTTAATACGGATTAAAGAAAATTCCTTTGCGAGCCCGGCGATATCATATGGATAGTGTACTGAATTCGGTAACTAAGTTACTAGCGGTGTTCGAGGAAAACGCACATGAAAGAAAATATTTCAGAATTTTCCGATATAAATTGCCGAAAAATTTTCGACACAAGTCTGGATGCGATTTTTATTGTTGATACAAAAGGCAAAATTCTCTTCGCAAATCGAACTGCTGTAAAACGTTATGGTTATAGTCTCAAAGAAATAAAAAAAATGAATATTTCGGAGTTGGCTGCTCAGGAAATGAAAAGTCAGCAACCGATCAAATTCAATAAGCCCCCAAGATCCAAAGAAATTTACGAATGGAAACACCGTTGCAAGGATGGAAGTGAGCTTCCGGTAGAAATCCATACACACTCAATTATTCACAACAAAAAACGCATCTTTTTTTTGAGTGTCCGTGATACCAGCATGCGTAAAGATTTTGTGCCGGAACTTCAGAGTCGAAATCAGATGCTGGAAAGGATTTTGAATACCGAGCCTGGCATGGTTTACATTTTTGATTTGCTGGAGCGCGAAAACGTATATATCAACAAGCAATGGGTGGCAACTTTTGGCTATACGGCTGAAAAAACTCAGACAAAAAAAAGAAAATTAACCAGGATTATTCATCCGGAAGATCGATCCGTCATTGCCGAAAGTCAAGATGCATGGCGAAATGCTTACGAAGGAGAAACGCGTTCGATCGAATATCGCGTTTCGTCTAGGCAAGGCGACTGGCATTGGCTGGTCAGCTATGAAACCCCTTTTACATGCAACGAGGAAGAGCACGTTTGTCAGATACTGGGCATCGCTTATGACATTACCCAGCGCAAGCACGCCGAAATATTGCTTGGTGGACAAAATCGCATACTGGAGATGATTGCTACTGGTACGCCGGTTTCTGAAACACTCACCGCATTGATTCGTATTGTTGAAGATCTGGCGCCCGGCATGATGGGCTCCATTCTTCTGCTCGACGATGACGGTATCCACTTGCGACACGGTGCGGCGCCGAATCTGCCTGACGAATACAATGTTGCGGTTGAAAGCCTGTCAATTGGCCCTGTTGCGGGTTCATGCGGTACGGCAGCTTTTCGCAAGGAAGCGGTATTCGTTGAAAATATTGCAACTGATCCACTTTGGGCACCTTACAAATCAATTGCGTTATCGCATGGATTGCGTGCTTGTTGGTCAATCCCCATTTTTGATGTCAACAAAGAAGTGATAGGCACTTTTGCGATGTATTACCGGAAGCCCGGTCTACCTGAGGCGGAGCATCTGCGACTCATTGATGTCGTTACACATATCGCTGCCATTGCAATCAACTGTGACAAGACCGATAACGTGCTGCGCCGAAGCGAAGCACGTTATCGCTCACTGTTCGAATACGCGCCTGATGGCATTGTAGTGGTGGACAATCAGGATTATTGTCTCGACGTGAATGCAAGCGCCTGCCGCATGTTGGGCTATAACCGCGATGAATTGACTGGTCTTTGCATTACTAATTTCATCAAACAAATCAAGACCGGACATCCCGGTTCCGCTTTTAAGGCAATTAAAGCCAAGATGAATAATCAGCAGGAGTGGCAATTCGAGCGTAAGGATGGATCACATTTTACGGCTGAAATGATGGCGGCCACAATGCCTGACAATAACTTGCTGTGCATGTTTCGCGATATCACAGAACAAAAGGATACCGAGTTCCGGCTTAAACAGCTTGCGCAGCTCTATGCGGCACTCAGTCAATGTAACCAGGCGATTGTACGCTGTACCAATACAGTAGAACTATTACCTCAGATCTGTCGTGATGCGGTAAATTTCGGCGGAATGAAAATGGTATGGATCGGCATGATTGATGAAGCTGACAAGCTGATCAGGCCAGTTGCCTCGTTTGGCACTGGCATTGCCTGTCTGCAAGAATTCGAATTTCCAATAGACACCGCTTTTTCCAATTCCGGGTATGACATACCCGTAGCTGCTATTCGTGAAAAAAAAGCAATCTGGTGTCAGGACATTATGAATGACGCAATGACTGTGACCTTGCGTACACACGCAATAGAATACGGTTGGGGAGCTGCAGCTTCTTTGCCCCTGTATTGCAAGGGAGAGGTTGTGGGCGTTTTCAATTTGTTTCGTGGTGACACGTTTTCTTTTGATGAAGCGGTGCAGAAGCTGATCATCGAAATGGCAGCTGACATCAGTTTTGCATTAAATAATTTTGCTATCGAGAAAGAGCGCGCACAATCCGTGGAAGCATTGCGGTTAAGCGAGCAGTATTTACGGACGATTATTGAAACAGAGCCGGAATGTGTGAAAGTCGTCGGCAAAAATGGCAAAATCCTTGAAATGAATGCGGCAGGCCTTGCAATGCTTGAAGTGGATTCATTGGAAATTGTAAAACAGCATGATCTCGCTGATTTTATACTTCCCGAATATCGCGATGCTTTTAAAGCTTTACACCAGCACGTAATGAATGGCGGCCACAAGACGCTAGAATTCGAAATACGAGGACTAAAAGGCACAAAACGCTGGCTTGAAACCCACGCTGCTCCGATGCGGGACGAGCATGGGCACGTTGTGACGCTGCTTGGCATTACCCGTGACGTCAGCGAGCGCAAGCGTAACGAAGCACGTATCAAATACCTGGCAAATTTTGATGCCCTGACAGGTCTGCCCAATCGCACTCAGTTGGACAATCATCTTAATTACGCGCTGAATCTGGCAAAACGCAGCAATGGCCGCCTGGCGCTGATGTTCGTCGATATTGACCGGTTCAAGGATATCAACGATACACTTGGGCACAGTGTCGGCGATGCATTTTTAATCGAAGCATCCAGGCGCTTGAAGCTGGCATTGCGCACGGAAGATACAATATCCCGTTTGGGCGGCGATGAATTTATTTTGTTGCTGCCGGGTAATGAAGCTCGCGGCGCGGCGCAAGTAGCGCAGAAAATACTGCGCGTAATCTCTGATCCTTTTAGAAACGAGCACTTTGACCTGATTGTAACCGCGTCGATCGGTATTGCGCTATACCCTGATGATGGGTCGGATATTGAAACACTCTCGAAAAACGCTGATATTGCCATGTATCGGGCAAAACGAGAAGGCCGTGACGGTTATCGTTTCTTTACTTCGGAAATGCAGGCTCAGGCAACGCGTAATTTGCAATTGGTCAACGCCTTGCGCCATGCGTTAGAAAAAGAACAATTCATGATTTATTATCAACCGCAGGTATCTCTAAGGACGGGACATATCATCGGTGGCGAAGCATTATTGCGATGGCGGCATCCGGCACTGGGAAATGTTGCGCCGGATGAATTCATTCCGGTTGCTGAAGATTCCGGCGTTATTTTGCAGATTGGCGAATGGGTGTTGCGTACGGCTGTGAGACAGCTAAAAGACTGGATAAATAGAGGCCACTCCCCTATTACTATTGCCGTCAATTTATCGGCAGTGCAGTTTCGTCACGCCAGTTTGCTCGATATGATCATACGCCTTCTCAATGGAGAAGCAGTTGCACCCGAATATTTGGAGCTTGAGTTAACCGAAGGCGTAGCGATGCATGACCCGCTGGGAGCGATATCGGTGATGAGCAATCTGCATGAACTCGGTATCCGCATGTCAATTGATGATTTCGGCACTGGTTATTCATCATTGAGCTATTTGAAAAAATTCAAAGTATATAAACTCAAGATTGATCGGTCATTTGTGCGCGACATTACTACAGACCAAGAAGATAGGGCTATCGTTGCCGCTATTATCAGTATGTCCAAAAGCCTTGGTCTGAAGACTATTGCTGAAGGTGTGGAAACAAACGAACAACTTTCTTTTTTGCGTGAACAAGGATGTGGTGAAGCACAAGGCTATTACTACAGCAAACCGGTACCTGCTGATCAGTTTGAACGTTTGTTAACAAATAACAAAACATAATAAAACGCCTGCGTAGCGTCTCTCAAACAGAATTAAAATAAATTGCTGCCCATAACATAATCGGGTGATTCTGTACTTTTTAATTTTGAATTTACCGGTGAGAATAAGCTTAAACAGCTTTATTCGAGTTTAAGTTTATATCGGTAAATCAGCCATGCACTTCGTGATTTTTTCCAGCGGATTGTTTGCGTGTTGTATCAATACTCGCGGCATTATGATTTCTTCTGCGTTCTATGCATGCACGGCGGCAGCGTGTTTCATTTGATATCAAGCCGAGTAAACAAAGCATTGTAGTTTTATAAATGTAAAGTCGGCTTGTAGAGCCGTTTGTTGCTATCAATGCCGGTTAAAAATTCGGGAAATAGTGGTTTTTTCGCAACAACCTGAATTGTTTTGCTGTTTTTTCCGTTAAAACGTGTTCGGGCCTGTTTCTTTTAAACAGTAAATTGTGGGATAAATCACTAACTGTCTTTGCTTTTACTGCTAGGCTGCATGATGTCTAATAAGATTTCTTGTTAACGAAAGGCGGAGGGCTGCAAAATGGAAATGGAATATTCTTTTGAAGAAATAAACGATTTTGATGATACGGAAGAGTTGATGGAAGACATGATCTCGGACAGCCATGTTGCAAGAATCATCGACGAAATGGAATTTGCCGAGAATGAATTGGATGATCTTGATTATTTTGATGGATCTGGCATTCAATTCGATATGAAAGATATGTATTGATTTGTTGTTGTATTTTATTAGGAGAAAATGTGATAGAAACAGTTAGGGTCAGGTTGTGCGCTGCTTGTTCCATGCTGTGAAGCAACCTGATCAACCATCTATTCGACCTTAGGCTGTAACCTCGCATAGTTATGTTCTGCTTTTTTATTGTCTTTATTAGTTTCCAGGCCAACCCCTATTCAGCCAAAATGTTCATATAGTCAGAACCGAAATTATCATTACTGGCCTTTTCCATTTTTACGTTTGTGTATCTTATTATTGAGAACTTGCAGTTGTGTTTAGTGTGATTAACGCTCACACTTTATGAAGGGCGCTTGCCTTCAAAAAATTCCACAGAATAATTCAAAACGAAAGATCATCATATAAGGACCATAAAGGACAAATCATATGAGAAAGCACATTCATTGGATCTTGCCTGGGATATTCGGTCTGTTCCTGCTAGGCACTGGCGGCTGGGTCTGTGCGGAGCCTGTGGCGGTTGCGAGCGAGGCGCGGACTGTTGCGCAGTATAATTACATCATTCATATACTGGCGATGCTGTTAATCGGTTTTGGTTTTTTAATGGTTTTTGTGCGCCGCTATGGTTTTGGCGCGGTTACAGGAACCTACCTGGTCGTTGCCGTTGGATTGCCGCTTTACATTTTGTTGCGCGCCAACGGTGTTTTCGGGCATCCTTTAAATCCGCATACGCTTGATGCAATCTTGTTTGCAGAGTTGGCGGTTGCAACGGCGTTGATTGCGATGGGTGCCGTGCTTGGCCGTCTGCGTGTTTTCCAATACGCATTGCTGGCGTTGTTAGTGGTGCCGCTTTATTTGTTAAATGAGTGGATTGTTTTAGATGATGCGCTTGGTTTGACGACGGGATTTCAAGACACGGCGGGTTCGGTTGTGATTCATGCATTCGGTGCTTATTGCGGTTTGGCCATGTCGATAGTGTTGACTACGGCCTATCAGCGCGGCAAGCCGGTTGAGTCTGATCATACTTCGGACCGGTTTGCCATGATCGGCTCGATGGTGTTATGGCTTTTCTGGCCCAGTTTCGCCACCGCGCTCGTGCCGCTGGAAAATATGCCGCAAACTGTGGCCAATACATTACTGGCGCTATCGGGCGCCACGATTGCAACGTATTTTCTGAGTTACAAAATGAATGGCGGTAAAACATCTATGGTCGATATGGCCAATGCTGCACTGGCTGGAGGTGTCGGCATTGGATCGGTTTGTGATGTTGTATCACCGGCAGGCGCGTTTGGTATCGGCTTGCTGGCCGGTACCATCTCGGTTCTGGGATATGTTTTTTTACTGCCCACATTGGAAAACAAATTTAAGCTTCTGGATACTTGTGGCGTGCATAATCTGCATGGCATGCCTGGTCTGCTGGGCGGATTCAGTGCATTGTTGGTCATACCCGGTATTGCTACTGCACAGTTAACCGGTATTGGGATAACCCTGGGGATTGCGATTGTCGGCGGCCTTGTCGCTGGATTAGTTATTAAAATAACCGGCACAACGCGCGAGCCATATGAAGATAGCGTTGAGTTTATGCATATGGCCGGCCCGGAAACCGAGCGTGAAATAGAAATGGTGCGGGCGCGCATCAAGACACTGGAAAGCAAAATTGCCTTGCTCACAATGCAGTCTGAGGATCAGCCGCAGGAAATCAAGGGCATGTTTGCCGGACTGGAATCGCAGATTGAGACGCTGGAAAATGAGATTAGAGCGTCGCAATCTGAATCGATACTGCATAAGCCGGATTCATAATGCACATGTGATCATGGCTTGTCGCTCAATTTCAGGCAGCGGACTGAGCAGTTTATAAGGCCGCAGGGTGATTTATGGAAAATTCCTGGATTAATTGTTTAACGCGCATGTCATGGCTGCCCTGCCAGTAGATCTGGCTGCAATCAGGACAAATCAGAAATTTGTCATAGTATTTTTTTGTCAGCGGTTTCAAACGATGGGAAATAGAATGCTTTTCGGTTTGTATTAGTTTTCCATTGCAATACGTGCAGCGTGTCAGCGGCCTTAGCCATGGGTGCAGATTGAATTTGGCTAAAACTTCCTTGACCTGAATTTTAGGTGCTTCAGCGCGTACAAAATAGCCATAACGGATAATTTTGCGCTGCAGCAGTTTGCGGTCACGGGTAAGTACGATGCGCCGTGATATGCTGGAAATTTCCGCGATGGCGGCATCAGCAAAATGGTTGCGATACAGACAGTCAAAACCGAGCAATCTCAGATAGCGCGCCAGTCTTCCCAAGTTGACGTCAACCACAAAACCGGGATTATCGGTTATTTGCGGAGCCAGATGCACTAACGGAATATGGCCGATTGACGGGGCTGAAGCATAGGCGGGATAAGCATGTATGTCATCACCATGCTGAACATAATAATTGAAGTCAACCGATACGCCGTTGACAATAATCAGATCGATCTCGGTATGCGGAACATTATAAGATTCGATGACATCCTTGATTGATGCCTTGTGGTTAAAGCAATGCGTGACTGCTTTGTTTCGTTCGGTCGGTGCAAGAAAGTCATTAAGCTCAGCATAGAAATGCAGGCGGGCCTGTTTCATCGGTTAAATATTATTTCGTATTGACGCCGGTAATCGTGTATTTACATAGAAACTGAAAAATTTTTCACGTATAATTTCCTTCCCAAGAAGCAGGGCATATCAGTATTCTCTGCTTAATTTCCCGATCAAGTCAAAACCCGAGGAGTTCTTTGTGTCACAACGCCCATCCGCCATTCTTGCACTCGCAGATGGGACAGTTTTTTATGGCGTATCTATTGGCATTGAGGGTATCACGGCAGGGGAGGTTGCTTTTAATACGGCAATGACAGGTTATCAGGAAATACTGACCGATCCCTCCTACTGCCGACAGATCATTACACTGACTTGTCCGCACATAGGCAACACAGGCACCAATTCGCAGGATTTTGAGTCGGGTCATGTTGATACGGTTCATGCTGCCGGATTGGTGATCCGTAATTTGCCGCTGATGGCCAGTAACTGGCGCTGCGAGAAATCATTGGCGGATTTTCTTGCAGGCCAGCAAGTAGTTGCGATTGCCGATATCGATACGCGTAAGTTGACACGTATTTTGCGCGAAAAGGGCGTGCAGTCCGGATGTATCATGGCTGGACAGATCGATAACGATCGAGCGCTCGCCCAGGCGCGCGCATTTCCGGGTCTGGCAGGCATGGATCTGGCCAAGGTTGTATCCTGCCAGCGTCCATATACCTGGAATCAAGGCGAATGGTCGCTAGTATCCGGTTATCAGACACAAGCCGAAATATGCTTCCATGTTGTGGCAATTGATTTTGGTATTAAGCGTAATATTCTGCGTAAATTGGCGCACCGTGGTTGTAAAATAACTGTCATGCCGGCACAGACGCCGGCTGAAGCAATAATGGCATTAAAACCCGATGGCGTGTTTTTATCAAATGGCCCTGGGGATCCGGAACCTTGCGATTATGCTGTCTCCGCAACGCGTGCGTTACTGGATAAAAATATTCCGATTTTTGGCATATGTCTCGGACATCAGCTGTTGGCACTGGCAAGTGGAGCCCGTACCGTTAAAATGAAATTCGGTCATCATGGCGCCAATCATCCGGTTCAGGATGTAAACAACCTGAAAGTTTTTATAACCAGCCAAAATCATGGCTTTGCCGTAGACGTCGATACGCTTCCCGATACTGCTCGAGTAACGCATGTCTCATTGTTTGACGGCAGTCTTCAGGGATTCGAGTTGCTTGACAAACCTGCTTTCTGCTTTCAGGGTCATCCTGAAGCAAGCCCGGGACCACATGATGCCGATTATCTGTTTGACCGTTTTATTGACATGATGCGCCGTTCCAGACATTAATACAGTTCAGCTTTCTTATAATAAATAATAAAATCCATTCCTTTACTGATCATGCCTAAACGTACCGACATTCAATCTATTCTTATTATCGGTGCCGGGCCGATTATTATTGGTCAGGCATGCGAGTTTGATTATTCCGGTGTGCAGGCGTGCAAGGCTTTGCGTGAGGAAGGTTATCGCATCATTCTGGTAAATTCCAATCCGGCAACGATTATGACCGATCCAGAAATGGCTGATGCAACGTATATCGAACCTATTACCTGGAAAATGGTAGAAAAAATCATTGATGTGGAACGTCCTGATGCGCTATTGCCGACCATGGGTGGCCAGACGTCGCTTAACTGCGCGCTTGATTTGGTCAAGCATGGCGTTTTGGAAAAATATCATGTGGAATTAATTGGTGCATCGCGCGAAGCAATTGACAAAGCCGAGGATCGCGAGAAATTTAAACAGGCGATGACCCGGATCGGGCTTGACTCAGCACGTTCGGCTGTGGCGCACAGTATTGAAGAGGCGATGCAGGTGCAGGCAATGATGGGTTACCCCGTGATTATCCGTCCCTCGTTTACTATGGGCGGCAGTGGTGGCGGTATCGCTTATAACCGGGAAGAATTTGTCGATATTTGTGAACGTGGATTGGATGCTTCACCGACCAAGGAACTGTTGATTGAAGAATCTGTTATCGGTTGGAAAGAATTTGAGATGGAAGTAGTGCGTGATAAGCAGGATAACTGCATCATTATCTGCTCTATCGAAAACCTCGATCCAATGGGTATTCATACCGGTGATTCGATTACCGTTGCTCCGGCTCAAACCTTGACTGACAAGGAATACCAGCTGATGCGTGATGCATCCATCGCGGTGTTGCGTGAAATTGGTGTTGAGACGGGGGGTTCCAATGTGCAGTTTGCCATTAATCCGGATGACGGCCGCATGCTCATTATTGAAATGAATCCGCGTGTGTCGCGTTCTTCGGCGCTGGCTTCCAAGGCCACTGGTTTTCCGATAGCTAAAATTGCGGCCAAACTTGCAGTGGGCTATACCCTGAACGAACTGGGTAACGATATTACCGGAGGCACTACACCGGCTTCATTCGAACCGACTATTGATTATGTTGTAACCAAGGTGCCGCGTTTCGCATTTGAAAAATTTCCGCAGGCCAATGACCGTTTAACCACGCAAATGAAATCGGTTGGGGAAGTCATGGCGATTGGCAGAACCTTTCAGGAATCCTTGCAAAAGGCGCTGCGTGGACTGGAAATCGGCGTGGACGGTCTCGATGAGAAAACCGATAACTTGGAAAAAATCCGCTCTGAGTTGGCTAATCCGGGTGCGGAGCGAGTCTGGTACGTGGCCGATGCGTTTCGCTGCGGTGTGACGCTAGCGGAAGTATTTAAGTTAACCCGCATAGATCCGTGGTTTCTCGCGCAAATTGAGAATTTGGTTCGGCAGGAGCTGGCATTGTCCAAGAAGCGGCTGGAAACACTCGAAGAGAAAACGCTTCGGGAGTACAAGCGGAGCGGATTTTCTGATCGCAGACTGGCTAAATTGTTGCACACGGATCAAACTGCGGTGCGCATATATCGACACCAGTTCAATCTTCGTCCTGTCTACAAGCGTGTGGATACATGTGCCGCGGAATTTGCCGCGAGTACTGCATATATGTACTCCACATATGAAGAAGAGTGCGAAGCTTCGCCAACGGATAGGAAAAAAATTATTGTGTTAGGCGGCGGACCGAACCGGATCGGACAGGGCATTGAATTCGATTATTGCTGCGTGCACGCGGCTTTTGCATTGCGTGAGGACGGCTATGAAACGATTATGGTCAATTGCAATCCTGAGACTGTATCGACTGATTACGACACCTCGGACCGGTTATATTTTGAACCACTGACACTTGAAGATGTACTCGAAATTGTGGCGGTGGAAAAACCGCAAGGTGTGATTGTGCATTACGGCGGCCAGACTCCGCTTAAACTTGCGCGCGATCTTGAAGCCAATGGTGTGCCGATTATTGGAACCAGTCCTGACATGATTGATTGTGCGGAAGATCGCGAGCGTTTCCAAAAAATGCTGCAGGATTTGGGGTTAAAGCAACCCCCGAATCGTACTGCGCGTAATCCGGAAGCCGCTTTGGTTGCTGCGGGGGAAATTGGCTATCCGCTGGTTGTCCGTCCTAGCTATGTTCTGGGTGGCCGGGCCATGGAAATCGTGCATGAACAGGGGGATCTTGAACGGTACATGCGAGAGGCGGTTAAGGTATCCAATGATTCTCCCGTTTTGCTTGACCGTTTTTTGACTAATGCGGCTGAGGTTGATATTGATGCAATTCATGATGGTGAGACCGTTCTGATCGGTGGCATTATGGAGCATATTGAACAGGCAGGTGTTCACTCGGGTGACTCAGCCTGCTCCTTACCGCCATTTAATCTTCAACCGGAGATGCAGTCTGAATTACGGCGGCAAACGGCAGCCATGGCACGTGCGCTGAAAGTTGTCGGGTTAATGAATGTGCAGTTCGCTATTCAGGATGGAAATGTATATGTGTTGGAAGTCAATCCACGGGCATCCCGGACGGTTCCATTCGTATCCAAAGCGACCGGCTTGCCGCTCGCCAAGATTTCTGCACGCTGCATGGCGGGTAAGACCTTGCGGCAACAGGGCTTTTCTCGAGAAATAACACCCTCATTTTATTCTGTAAAAGAAGCTGTTTTTCCCTTTATAAAATTGCCGGGCGTCGATACCATTTTAGGGCCGGAAATGAAGTCTACGGGTGAAGTGATGGGAGTTGGCGATACCTTTGCTGAAGCTTTTGTAAAATCTCAATTGGCATCTGATATCCGTCTGCCAAATTCAGGCAAAGCCTTCATCAGCGTGCGTCAATCGGATAAATTTCATGCAATCGAAATTGCACGCGATCTTGCGCAGCTAGGTTTTAAGCTTTATGCTACTAGAGGTACGGCAGCAACGCTGGTGGAAGCTGGATTGGAGGTCGTTACGGTCAACAAAGTGGCAGAAGGGCGTCCGCATATTGTTGACATGATCAAAAATGGTGAGATCAGTTTAATTATCAACACCGTCAAAAACAAAAGCAGCGCTATACGCGATTCCTACTCGATTCGTCATGCGGCGCTGCAGGCCAGAGTGACTTATTATACGACCCTGGCAGGCGCGCGGGCTGCCTGTATGGGGATGATTAATATGCAGGAATTAAAAGCATACAATTTGCAGAGATTGCATGCATAGTAATCACGTGTAATCAGTATTTACTGTAGGTAAATTTGAAAGACAAACAGGGATAAAGAGTAACAATGGATACAATTCCTTTAACTGTGGCAGGCGCGGAAGCGCTGCGTAATGAATTACATGAAATGAAAACGGTGCATCGTCCTGCCGTCATTGCGGCAATTGCTGAGGCGCGTTCGCACGGTGATCTTTCTGAAAATGCGGAGTATGACGCAGCCAAAGAGAAACAAGGCTTCATTGAGGGGCGAATTGCCGAACTAGAAACCAAATTGTCCAATGCGCAAATCATCAATCCGACGCTTATTAATGCGGATGGGGCGTGTGTGTTTGGTGCAACCGTAGAATTGGAGAATTTGCAAACCGGTGAATCGACAACGTATCAAATTGTTGGCGATGATGAGGCCAATATCAAAAATGGTAAAATTTCTATCAGTTCTCCGATTGCGCGCGCACTGATCGGTAAATACGAGGGGGATATTGCGGAAGTTCAGGCGCCCGGCGGAATTCAAGAATATGAAATTATAAGTGTTAAATATGTTTGAGTGCCATTCGGTTTTGTGCTATCGGTGCAGTCAATGTCAGTTTTGGTAGCTGCGTTTGGTGCGGCGCGGTTCGCGTTTGTGCCGCTGAGTTTTGATTGCAGCAGATTTTTTTTGATCGGTACCTTCGGGTTTAGGCCGGTAGATCACAAAAGTTTTTCCCATTTGTTGAACAGGTGCAGCGTTGAGTTTTTGGCAAATAGCTTCAAGCATGGTTTTTCGCGTATCATGGTCGCCCAAATGTACCTTGATTTTGATTAATTCGTGACTCAGTAATCCGTGATCGAGCTCTTTTAGTACACTTTTTGTAAGTCCCGCTTTTCCAATGAATACAGTGGGATTCAACGCATGTCCTTGGGCAGAAAATTGGCGGCGTCGGGTAATACTTAGTGTCAGCATCATCATATGAGTAATTTACAAACAGTCGCAATTCTACGCTATGGCGCGCGCTAAAACCAGCAAAGCTTGGATGCAAGCGCACGTGAATGACAGTTACGTCAATTTGGCTAAAAAAAATGGTTTCCGTTCTCGTGCCGCTTATAAATTGCTTGAAATTAATGAACGTGATCGTATACTAAAGAAAGGGATGGTTGTAGTTGATCTCGGTGCGGCACCCGGCAGCTGGTCGCAGGTTGCTGCGCAACTGGTCGGCAGTCAAGGTAGCGTTATTGCTTTGGATATTCTTGAAATGCAACCATTGCCCGGTGTTTTGTTTATCCAAAATGACTTTCGTGAAGACAGCGCTGTTGAAATGCTGGATAAGATTTTGGCGGAGCGTTGTGCAGATGCGGTTATTTCTGATATGGCACCTAACATAAGTGGAATAAGCGTGAGCGACCAAGCACGCAGTATGTACTTGGCTGAACTGGCATTGCATTTTGCAATGGATAAACTGAACTACGGCGGAAATTTTTTGGTCAAAGTGTTTCATGGAAGTGGTTTCGATCAATTTTTACAAACGATGCGAAGCGGATTTAAGAAAGTTCTGGTGCGAAAACCAAAGGCTTCTCGTGATCGCAGTAACGAAATTTATTTGCTTGGGCTTGAAAAGAAACTGTAAAAAAAGCAAAATTTAGGTAACAATAAAAAGTCTGGCATAATTTGAAAATTGATTAAACGCACTTAATTTATATATTTTTTTCTAGATTACACTGTTCAGTACTTTGATTTTGTGCGTGTATTGAAAAAGAGTCTGTATCGTGTAAATGGAAAATTTCTGAAAGGTGCAAACCAAGGAGATATTTTGAATAACTTATTTAAGAATATGGCCATTTGGCTTGTGATTGCACTCATCTTGATGACGGTATTTAACCAATTCAGCGTGCGACAACAAGCGCAGGTGCCGATTGATTATTCACAGTTTATTTCTGATTTGAATCGTGGCCGTATTGCAAAAGTGGTGATCGACGGCCGGACGTTGAGAGGTACTAATACGGATGGTGCTCGTTTTACCACTTACGCCCCTGCAGATCCCTGGCTGGTTAGCGATTTGCTGAAAGCCGGAGTCGTCATTGAAGCGAAACCAGAGGAAGAACCATCCATGTTAATGAGTATTTTCATTTCATGGTTCCCGATGTTACTGCTTATTGCGGTATGGATATTTTTCATGCGGCAAATGCAGGGTGGCGGTCGTAATGGAGGTGCGTTTTCTTTTGGTAAAAGCAAAGCTCGCATGCTTGACAAGTCTCAGAACCCGGTGACGTTTAACGATGTAGCTGGTTGTGAGGAAGCCAAGGAAGAGGTTGCCGAGTTGGTGGAGTTCTTGCGTGATCCGACCAAGTTTCAAAAACTGGGCGGCCGTATCCCGCGTGGTGTGCTCATGGTTGGCAGTCCGGGTACGGGTAAAACGCTTCTTGCGCGTGCTATTGCCGGGGAAGCGCAAGTGCCGTTCTTCAGTATCTCGGGATCTGATTTTGTTGAGATGTTTGTCGGTGTAGGTGCGTCGAGAGTGCGCGATATGTTTGAACAGGCCAAAAAGCATGCACCCTGCATTATTTTTATCGATGAGATTGATGCGGTTGGTCGCCAGCGTGGCGCCGGCTTGGGAGGCGGCAATGACGAACGCGAACAGACGCTTAATCAGCTTCTGGTTGAAATGGATGGTTTTGAGGGTTCACTGGGCGTAATTGTGATTGCAGCGACAAACCGCCCCGATGTCCTTGACCCCGCATTATTACGTCCAGGCCGTTTTGACCGGCAGGTAACTGTTCCGTTGCCTGATATTCGTGGACGCGAACAGATTCTGAATGTGCATATGCGTAAAGTACCGTTGGCTCCAGATGTAAAAGCTGACGTATTGGCGCGTGGAACTCCAGGCATGTCAGGTGCTGATCTGGCCAATTTGGTAAACGAAGCAGCCTTATTTGCAGCGCGCAGAAACAAGCGCCTTGTGGACATGGAAGACTTTGAAAATGCCAAAGACAAGATATTCATGGGTGCTGAAAGGAAATCAGTTGTCATGCCTGAGCGCGAACGAAAAAATACTGCTTATCACGAATCGGGGCATGCTGTGGTGGCATATCTGCTGCCAAAAACAGATCCAGTTCATAAAGTAACGATTATTCCAAGAGGACGTGCACTTGGTGTTACCATGCAGTTGCCGACCGAAGATCGTTTCAGCATGGAAAAGGATGAAATTTTGCAGAGATTGGCGGTGATGTTTGGTGGACGTATCGCTGAAGAAGTCTTTATGAATCAAATGACGACCGGAGCATCAAATGATTTTGAGCGCGCCACAGAATTAGCGCGTCAGATGGTAACCCAATGGGGAATGACAGATTCGCTTGGTCCCATGGTTTATGGTGAAAATGAGGGTGAGGTCTTTCTTGGACGCTCAGTGACCACGCATAAAAATATGAGTGAAGCAACCATGCAAAAGGTAGACGCTGAGATCCGGCGTATAGTTGATGAGCAATATGCGCTTGCACGCAAGCTGATTGAAGAAAATAAAGACAAGATCGAAGCGATGACGCAAGCATTACTCGAATGGGAAACCATCGACAGCGAACAAATCAAAGATATTATGGAGGGTCGTCCACCGCGTCCACCGAAACCACCTCAAACCGTGTCAGAGCAGGCAACAGAAGATGCATCTTCTGCTGACGAAGAAACAGAGGAAACTGATATTCCGCCACAAGGGGTTGCTAAAGAAACGGATTAATTTGTTCTCGACTTAGTGACTCGTCTAGGATACGGTTAGCTTAATCGTATCCTTTTTTTGTTCTCATTACTGATAGTCATGATATTGCCGGAACTGCATCCAATTCATACGGCAAGGCAGCCGCTTGTAATGGGCGTTGTTAATGTCACGCCTGATTCGTTCTCTGATGGCGGGTTGTTTTTTTCAACTGATAATGCCATAAAACATGCCAGAAAACTAATTGATGAAGGCGCCGATATATTGGATATCGGCGGTGAATCTACGCGCCCCGGTAGTGATCCGGTTAGTGTCGGTGAAGAGTTGCGGCGCGTAATGCCAATTATTGAGGCATTTGCAGGCAAAGAAATATTGATCTCAGTGGATACTTCAAAACCGGAAGTGATGCGGCGGGCGATGGATGCGGGAGTTGATATCATCAATGACGTCAAAGCTTTGCGTGGTTCCGGCGCATTGGAAGCAATTGTAGAAAATCATCGCGTGCTGATCTGTTTGATGCATATGCAGGGGAATCCCGCCAGTATGCAGGATAATCCACAGTATCAAAACATTGTTCAAGAAATTTATGATTTTCTTGAAGATCGCATTCGAGCAGTTACAGCTATCGGTGTGTCACGAGATCGTCTAATTATTGATCCCGGTTTTGGTTTTGGAAAAACTTTGCAACATAATCTTGCCTTATTGAATAATTTGCGCTATTTAACCCAACTACAAGTTCCGCTGCTAGTGGGATTGTCACGGAAATCGATGTTGGGCGCTGTTACAGGCAATTCTGTAGACCGACGCATCCATGAAAGTGTTGCGGCAGCTGTAATTGCGGTAAACAATGGTGCAAAAATTTTGCGTGTACATGATGTTAAAGCAACAAAAGATGCATTGGTTTTTTTGAGTGCCGTACAGGAAAGCAGCGATAAAAACATTAAGTTAAATTAGACCGTTGTCACATGGTATTATTTATTATCAGTATTGTTTTTCATTCACATTTCGGAAGTTAAATCATTGACTAAGAAATTTTTTGGAACTGATGGCATTCGAGGACGTGTTGGCGAAGAACCAATTACACCAGATCGAATTCTGAATCTGGGTTTTGCAGCGGGAAAAGTGCTGGCGGCGAAGGACTGGCACCTTATGGAGGGTGAGCGGCCCAAGGTATTAATCGGAAAAGATACGCGTGTATCGGGGTATATGCTGGAATCAGCGCTCGAAGCAGGGTTGTCTGCAGCGGGAGTTGATGTGTTTCTGTCTGGCCCGATGCCAACTTCTGCCATCGCTTATTTGATTCGAGCACTCAGGCTGCAAGCCGGTATTGTGATTTCTGCATCGCATAATTTGTTTGAAGATAATGGCGTTAAATTTTTTTCTGCTGAAGGTACCAAATTACCCGATGAAATTGAACGGCAGATAGAGGCGGTCATTGATTTCCCAGTGAAAACGATGCCTTCGGCGCAGCTTGGAAAGGTGCAGCGGCTTAAAGATGCCAGTGGGCGGTATATTGAGTTTTGCAAAAGTACATTTCCATATCATCTGGATTTGCGCGGACTGAGGATTGTAGTGGATTGCGCGCATGGTGCGGCTTACCATATTGCAGGACACGTGTTTCATGAACTGGGTGCAGATGTGGTGACTATAGGTGACCAGCCCAATGGCTTGAATATAAATTATGAGTGTGGCGCAACACACTGTTCTACGTTACAGGATGCGGTTAAATTGCATCAGGCTAATCTGGGTATTGCACTTGATGGTGACGGCGATCGCGTTATGATGGTTGATGAAAAGGGAATTATTTATGATGGCGACCAGTTAATTTATATCATTACAAAGCATCGACAACAGACCGGTTTTATGAAAGGCGGCGTAGTAGGTACGTTGATGACTAATATGGCGATTGAAAATGGAATTAAAAACTTGAATATTCCATTTCTGCGGTCCAAAGTGGGCGACCGTCATGTGATGGAATTGTTGCGTAAAGAAAATTGGTTTATTGGCGGGGAGAGTTCCGGGCATATTATCTGTCTGGATAAGCATACGACAGGCGATGGAATAATTTCTGCATTACAGGTATTGCATGCGTTGTGTGACAGTGGGATAAGTTTGGCCGAGTCAATACAAAACATTTCGCTTTATCCGCATAGGCTGATTAATGTAAAAGTTTCGCGGTCATCCAATTTTGTGGAGCATAAAGAACTTCAGAAAGTTGTTAAAGAAGCGCAATCCGATTTTAATGGACGGGGACGTGTTTTGTTGCGTGCCTCCGGAACCGAACCGTTGATACGCGTCATGGTGGAAGGAGAATCAGAACAAAAAGTAGAGCTCTGGGCCGAAAAGATTGCAGAAACAGTTCAGAAGGTTAGTGTTCAGACTGCTGAATAAGTCATGTTGTGACATCGAGATGGCTTACTCAGTGCAAGCTTGGTTTCATTATGAATAGAAAGGATGTTTCAAAATCTGATATCAAATTACTAAAAACAAATATCAGGGTTTCTAGAAATTTAAATTTTGGAGTACAGGAATGTTGAGTTTGATACGCTTGAAGCAAGCAGTCTTAATTGTAGTTTGCTGTTTGCTTTATATGAGCACAAATGCTGGTGCCAGTCCCATTATCAGAATTGATGGTTCAAGTACTGTTTATCCAATTATTGAAGCTGTAGCAGAGGATTTCCAAATTGCTAAACGCGGTGCCGTTCGAGTCACCGTAGGAATTTCAGGAACTGGTGGCGGTTTTAAAAAATTTTGCAGGGGAGAGCTTGATATAGTCAATGCTTCCCGCCCCATAACAGAGCTTGAAATGGACGCTTGTAAAAAAGCGGGCGTGCAGTATATTGAAATGCCGATCGCAATCGATGCATTAACGGTTGTAATTAATCCAAGAAATACTTGGAGTAGGACAATGACAGTGAAGGAACTCAAACGGTTTTGGGAACCGGCGGCTCAGGGTAAGATAAATAACTGGAGTCAGGTCAATCCTGCGTGGCCGGGTAAAAAAATTAAATTATTTGGTCCGGGCGCAGATTCCGGAACGTTTGAGTATTTTACAGAGGCTATTGTGGGCCGGGCAAAATCAAGCCGTGGGGATTTTACAGCTTCGGAAGATGATAATGTTTTAGTGCAAGGCGTTGCAAGTGATATGTATGCGCTCGGTTTTTTCGGTTTTGCATACTATATCGAGAATAAGAACAAAATTAATGCGGTTGCAATTGATAGCGGCGATGGCGGCGTGATTCCGTCAGCCAAAACTGTAGAAAACGGCAGTTATCAGCCGTTGTCCCGCCCTGTATTTATTTATGTGAATGCTGAATCCAGAAACAAACCTGAAATTCAGGATCTTGTAAAATTCTTTATGGAAAATGCAGCTGAGCTGGTGACCGAAGTTAAGTATTTCCCGCTTTCTTCTGTGATATACAAAAAGAATTTGGATAACTTGATTAATAACAGAGTCGGTACGGTATTTTTCGGTGAATCTGAAGTCGGGGTTGATTTAGAGAAAGTCATGAAGCATGATCCGCGGTTGTGATTATTTTGATTCATAACAGGAGCTGGCTTGTTTTTCTGTGCGTAAATAAGTGTATAAAATCAAAGAAATATTTGATATCAATTTCATTTTGATGTCAATGGGTTCAGTTCATTTTAAAGCATCCGGGACTTGTTAGGATTCCTGGCTGAAGAAAAAATACCCAGTGATGATCTTCTGTTAATAGTTCTTAAGCTAACGGTGAGGGTGATTATTCGGTGAATTGATAGCGCAATTGTCTTTAACCGATTGACTTGAGTAAATCAGATTTCCTGATTATTCGTGTCAAATAACAGGTTGATTGGATAAACTGGCAAATAAATAAGGCGGCAAAAGATTAGGTTGTAGTGGAAATTGTCAGATTAATTGAGGGCTGCAAATTGAGAAATTGCTCTTGTTTGATTCGTTTCGTTTAGTCTTCAGAAATTTTTGTTATACAATCCTACGTTTCGTTAGCGTGTTAGTGATCAGCGTGATTTTTATATACAAGAATTAAAATTTAATTTAAGCGACTGTTTATATTTCAAAAATTGGAGAAAATATGAAGGTAGTTTCTGGGTGCAGGTGGATAGCAAAATTAGTTGGTATTATACTGATTTCTGTTTTGGCGCTTCCGGTATATGCGCAGTTAATGCTTGCTCACGAAGGGCATCATGATGCGGGTGGATGTGAAATTAAAGATGGTGAATTTCCAATGACGTTTAGTGGCTATGAAGTGCCAGAAGGAGATATTCCACCTTTGCATTCATATTGTTCGAATATTCCGAAACCTGGCAAAGTGCAGCTGACTGTGGAGTTGCCAGACTGGGATTCACGCGAAATACCACTCGCTGTACGATTAGTGGAAGCCGGACACAGTGGTCAGGGCCATAGTGGTCATGAAAAACATCAGAATGGTGAGGCGGATGATGCCAATACTTCTGCGAGTGAAACTGCTGAAAAAGAAACTGATCACAGCGGACATGATGCACATGAAATGCATGGCGATCATGGCGTTCATGATAAGTCTGAGGGTGATCCGGGTGAAAATGATATTGTGTATATGCCTTATGCAGCACACAATTCAGGAATCATTGTCGTTTCAGCAGAGCTACAAAAAGGGCATTACGAAATTTTGCTTGAAAGAAAAAATGATGCAGATGAAGTTGTAGTGGCAGGGCGCGTTCCATTTGCCGTTGGCGGCAGTGGAGGGGGACATGCCGGACATGGGGGTGGATTCGGCGTGATGGAAATTGGTCTAGTAGCGCTGGTGGTTGGAGGTGCTGCATTTTATTTTATGCGCCGAAAAACCGCTGCCAAAGGCGAGAACAAATCATAATGTTTCTGATGGTCATCAGGTGCATGTAGCTTGCGCCCTTTTCAATAGCTAAATCTCTTGACAGTCTGAACATGACTGAGTAGTCTTTGTTGGAGTTTTAGAGGATTGAACGTGGTGAGGCGGGCTGAATAGTGTGATAATGCGGGGAGGC
>NZ_FOGH01000089.1 GCF_900111165.1 Nitrosomonas sp. Nm51 | reverse complement strand
CTTGACAGTCTGAACATGACTGAGTAGTCTTTGTTGGAGTTTTAGAGGATTGAACGTGGTGAGGCGGGCTGAATAGTGTGATAATGCGGGGAGGCGCAAGCGCTGTATGGTTGGTTGCTGGGTAGGATAGCAGTGTTGTCTTGAGCTGGCGTGCGTGATGGATGTGCGTTAGGTGAGGTGACTATATCAAGGATAAATGCGGCGTTCTGGCTGCCTGGGGAATTGATAGCAGAGGTGCTTGAAGCCGGGGCGGTACAGGGTGGTATTAAGATAACGAGAAGAAGTAGAAAAGGGCAGCAAGCAAGAGAAGAACGAGAACTGGGAATTAACAGAAATACAAAGGAGAGAGCAATGATTTCCAAGCTATGGCTAAAGGTGGTCATATTTGTAAGTGCATTAGCACTGTCGGGGCTGGTACATGCGATACCGAGTGTACCGGACGAGACATACGAGGCATTGGGGCTTGACCGTGGCGCGACGCCGAAGCAGTTGCATGAGGCGCTGGTGAAGCGGTATAAGGATCCTGAGCAGGGTTTTGGCAAGGGGACGATGGGTGATTACTGGGAGCCGATTCCGTTGAGCACGTACATGGATCCGGCGACATTCTACGAGCCGCCGACATCGATGCGGGACAAGGCGGATCGTAAGGAGTGCGTGGAGTGTCACGCGGACGAATCGCCGGTATGGGTGCATGCATGGAAGAAAAGCGCGCATGCCAATCTGGACAAGATACGCACGCTGAAGGCGGGCGATCCGACCTACTACAAGAAAGGCAAGCTTGAGGACGTTGAGAAGAATCTGCGTTCGATGGGTTATTTGAAGGAAGGCGAGCAGCTGAAGGAAGTAGGTTGTATAGACTGTCACGTGGGCATAGGGCAGGAAGGCAAGATTGATCACAGCAAGGACTTGATCATGCCGACGGCGGATGTATGCGGCAAGTGTCATCTGCAGGAATTTGCCGAACGAGAATCTGAGCGCGACACGCTGATCTGGCCGCATGGACAATGGCCGGATGGGCGGCCGTCTCATGCGCTGGACTACAAGGCGAACGTAGAGACGACGGTATGGGCGGCGATGCCGCAGCGCGAAGTAGCGGAAGGCTGCACCATGTGCCACATGAACCAGAACAAATGCGACACCTGTCATACCCGGCATGAATTTTCGGTGGTGGAGTCGCGCAAACCGGAGGCATGCGCGACCTGTCACAGTGGTGTAGACCACAACAACTGGGAAGCGTACTCGATGTCCAAGCATGGCAAGATGGTGGCGATGATGGGCAACGGCTGGAACTGGGACGTGCCGTTGAAAGACGCGTACAGCAAAGGCGGGCAGACAGCGCCGACCTGTGCGGGTTGTCACATGGAGTATGAAGGCGAGTACAGCCACAACATGGTCAGGAAAGTGCGCTGGGCGAACTATCCGTTTGTGCCTGGCATAGCGGAGAACATCAACAGTGAATGGTCGGAAGAGCGGCTGGACGCGTGGGTAGTCACCTGCACGCAATGTCACTCTGAGCGTTTTGCGCGTTCGTATTTGGATCTGATGGACAAAGGCACACTGCAGGGTCTGGCGAAATACCAGGATGCGCATGACGTTGTTGAGAAGCTGTACAACGAAGGGCTGCTGGCTGGGCAGAAGACCAACCGTCCGAATCCACCTGAGCCTGAGAAGCCGGGATTCATGATTTTCACGCAGCTGTTCTGGTCGCAGGACAACAATCCGGCATCGATGGAACTCAAGGTGCTGGAGATGGGTGAAAACGACCTGGCCAAGATGCACGTTGGTCTTGCGCACGTTAATCCGGGCGGCTGGACCTATACCGAAGGTTGGGGTCCGATGAACCGTGCGTATGTGGAAGTCGAGGACGAGAACTTCCGGATTCGTGAGATGGTTGCGTTGAAAGAACGCGTTGCGAAACTGGAAGGCAAGCGCACCAGCTTACTGGATCTTGACGGCACGGCGGAGAAGATTTCGCTGGGTGGTTTGGGAGGCGGCATGCTGCTGGCGGGCACGATAGCCCTGGCGGGATGGCGCAAACGTAAGCAAACCGAAGCTTGATACCCGCAGAGACAACCGGCCGCGGCACGCAGGTGAGGCGGCCGGGAGGCAAGCTGCTCCCGTCATTAGGCATACTCCTGGTGACGGGAGGTTTGGTTTTACTGGGCTGGTTTGCGTACCTGTGGTTTGAGCCGGCGCAAGCGCCGTATCATTATCAGCAGATAGCCACAGGCAGTGTACAGGACTATCCCGAGCTGGAGCTGGACGCCTGGCCGGAGCTGGAGATCAGGCGGTACGACGTAATCGTGCCTGAAGCGGAGAAGCCTGTGGCGCAGGCGACCGTAGCGCAACGGGACGGTGGCGCGCCGGTACTGATCAAATGGGAGAACAGCAGCAGGGAAGTGCTGCATGCGCTGGACTGGAAATCATCCGAACTGAGCGCACTGGCTGCGGCGATCAACCGGTATGCGGAAAAAGACGCACTCATCGTAGCGTGGTGGGACATATCCCAGCAGATCAACTTGCTGACCGGTCATGACACCCTGTTTAGCAGTCACCTGAACGAACCGTTAATCATACCGCAGCATTGGCAGGTGGACATAGAAGCCATCGACGCCTACGAACAATCATTCTGGCAAAGCAAACCCGAGCGGCGGGAGCTGGAGCAATTCGAGCGTTTCGCGCTGGCGCTGACAGCCGAGCCTGAAGCGGGCGTTGCGCAGCTGCGCGAGCTGATTGGTCCGGAGCGGGCAGCCTACATCATCGTACATGTAACCGACCTGTACAAACTGGGGCTCATGTATCCGGAGAAAATCGGCGTTGCCTACCAGAACTTTCCGCTGACCGGCAACATCCATGGCATGATCAACCACATGAAAGTCCAGCTCAAGGAACACGACTTTGACACCTACACCCTGCAATCGATCACCGACATGGAAATCAGGGTCTACTTTCTGAGTGACGAACAAAGCAGCAAAACCCTGCTGGCCGGCATGCTGCCGTTCACCGACAAAGACGCGCCCACGGAGTTAGAGGCGCTGCAGCTGCTCTATCAGAAAGGGGGTTACTGGTTATACAAGATACCGGGCGGGCCGGAATAACAGGCCTGTAAGGAAAGCGGCGGGTAGTGGTGATGCAAAACAAACAGACTACCAACAAAAAAGCGGGAAGCGTACAATAACCATTTACACAAACGGGTGATCGCGTACAATACGCGGCTTATCACATGAAATAAAAAAGTACGAGGAGGAAGGATGAAACACCCAATAACCTATATACTGGCGCTCGTTGCGATGTTTGCATTTTTCTCGGGCACAGTCGCGGCAGACTTTGAAGGGCGCAAGAAATGCAGCTCGTGCCACAAATCACAGGCTAAGTCGTGGAAAGAGACGGCGCATGCGAAGGCGATGGAATCGTTAAAGCCTGGCGAACGCGCTGAAGCCAAAGAAAAAGCGGGACTGGATCCTGACAAGGACTATACGGAAGACAAGGACTGCGTAGGCTGTCACGTTGATGGATGGAAGCAGAAAGGCGGCTACACCATAGAGCGGCCGAAGAAAATGCTGGCGGCGGTAGGGTGTGAATCGTGCCACGGGCCGGGCAAGAAATATCGGGGCGACCATCGTAAAGGCGGGCAGCGTTTTGAGAAAGCCGGCAAGACCATGCCGCGCAAACGGCTGGCGGATCGTGGGCAGGACTTTCACTTTGAAGAAGCGTGTGCGGCATGCCACCTGAACTACGAAGGATCGGGGTGGGAAGGCGTCAAAGAGCCGTACGTTCCGTTCACACCGGAGATTGACGAGAAATACCGTTTTGACTTTGACAAGATGGTGAAAGACGACGAGGCGATGCATGCACACTACAAGCTGGATGGTGCGTTTGTAGGCGAGCCGAAATTCAAATATCACGACGAATTCCAGGCCAACGCAGAGGAAGGCGAGAAAGGCGACGAAGATGACGATGACGATGATGACGATTAACAGGAGGCCTGAATGACTGCATTACAAAAAGGCGCGATAGGCACTCTGCTGACGGGCGCGTTGCTGGGAATAGTGCTGGTAGGCGTGGTATTTGGAGGAGAGGCGGCGTTATCGACGGATGAATTCTGTACCAGTTGTCATTCGATGACCTATCCGCAAGAGGAGTTGCAAGAATCGACGCATTATGGCGCGCTGGGAGCGAACCCTGGCTGTAAGGATTGCCATATCCCGCAGGGATTCAGGAATTTTCATTTGGCGGTATATACGCACGTAGTGGATGGAGCGCGGGAATTATGGCTGGAGCTGGTGAATGATTACTCGACGCTGGAGAAGTTTAACGAGCGGCGTTTGATCATGGCGCATGATGCGCGGATGAACCTGAAGAAATGGGACAGTGTGACATGCCGGGATTGCCACAGGGACCCGGATCCGCCGGGAGACGATGCGCAGGCGGCGCACAAGCGCATGGAGACGCATGGAGCGACGTGTATTGACTGTCACCAGAATCTGGTGCATGAAGAAGCGCCGATGACGGACCTGGATGCCAGCCGAGAGCAGCG
>NZ_FOGH01000030.1 GCF_900111165.1 Nitrosomonas sp. Nm51 | reverse complement strand
ACAAGCAATATTTGACTCAGGAAGTAGACGCATGGGTAAAGCAAAGAAACATGAAAAACAGTGAAATGAACTGGCGCTTTACGACGGAAGATGCCCGCATTAAATTAAAACATCTTTATCCGTCATTTTAAGGTGGACGATGTACTAGTTTAAAGGATGTCGCGCAGACAATGAGAAAGTTATCGATGGATGTGCGTATGGTGTTTGATTATTTGAAAATAACCAAAAATTCGGCAAAATCGCGTTAGAATACATTTGCCGTGGTTGGTGAAGGCTGGGTGAAGACAGGCTCTTTTAATTTCTACAATCGGAAGACGGGAGCCCCGATTGTAATAGTACAAACGGATTGATATTATATACAATATCATGACAAAGCTTGTTCTGGATACGGATGTTATTGTAGCAGCGATGCGAAGCCCAACAGGGGCATCAGCTGCATTATTAGGAGAAGCACTCAAGAAAAGGCTTATTCTGTTAGCGAGTGTTCCGCTTTTTATTGAATATGAAGCCAAGTGCACAGAACCTGAGCACTTGACCGCTGCTGGACTTACGCAACTGCAATCTCAACTGTTTTTGGATGGCATTGCAGCAATAGCTCAGCCTGTTAAAACACATTATTTATGGCGACCAATGTTGCATGACCCAAATGATGAAATGGTGTTGGAAATAGCTGTAAATGGTGGTGCAGATGCCATTGTAACTTTTAATCTTAAGGATTATGGAGCTGTGCCTGGAACATTCAATATAGAGGTAATAAAACCATCAACTGCAATCAGGAGACTTAGACAATGAGTGAAACCACGACATATCCTTTACGGCTTCCTAAATCCTTGAAGGAAGAGGTCGCAAAAATGGCAAAACGCGATGGTACAAGCCTTAATCAATTTATTTCGATGGCAGTGGCGGAAAAAATATCTGCACTGGAAACTGAAGAATTTTTTAGGGAGCGCGCCAAGCGTGCTAATTTAAAAATGTTTGAAGACATTCTTTATCGTCAAGGTGGAGAATCGCCGCGAGAAGGTGATGAAGTTGAGAAATAATTCAGCGGTATCACCTAAAACCGCGAACCCCGACATCAAACATCACTCAGGGAGAATGCTTTGCTATTTCCATTATCTTCTATGCGGTCAAAACAAGCACGAACTGCTTTGATTAAACCGGGCGCGCTTAAATGCCGGCGAAAGGCGTATTTTGGCATAATACTCACCTATCACTTTAATTTATGCTCTCATAATACTGTAATTTAGTTAATGGTCATGAGAGCATTGTTTCGCCCAGAATGATGAAAGATCATAATGTTGCGGTGCACAGCTGTCAAAAGTCGTTCAATTTTTTGGAGCTTTGACTCCGCACGTTAATGTGACTTAAGCGACCAACTCGCACCCCAAATTGTCGCCATAGAGCACGCATAGTAAAAAGGCCGTTTTCCAACCGGACTACAGGCAATTTGGTCGCTTCGGCAGCAAATGTGCACCGTAACGTTGCAGTACTTTTTTTATCACCATTCGTAGCCCCTGCTTTTTCGGGGTAAGGGGTGTTATTGTCTTTAGGCTATGTTCTTTCATAGTAAAGTTTACGAAAATCTATTTCTAAAAACCGCTGAATGACCTTGTTTTTCTTGTGCTGGGCTCTCAGCGGGAATTGCTGAATAAGATTCAGTTTCAGGCGGGCATGTCACTGCATGAATTTTTGCGTCAGTATGGTACAGAGGAGCAATGCGAAGCGGCGTTGTCTGTTTCGAGATGGCCACAAGGTTGGAACTGTTCGCGCTGCGATGGAAAGCGATATTGCTGTACCCACAACGGCCGCAGGCTATGGGAGTGCCTGGATTGTGGCTACCAGTCATCCTCAATTGTAGGCACCGTATTTGAAAACACCAAACTTCCTTTGACGATTTGGTTTCTGGCCATTTATTTGATGGCACAGAGCAAGAACGCGGTAAGTGCGCTGGAGCTTAAACGCCAGTTGGGTGTAAGTTACAAAACGGCACGGTTGGTCAAACACAAGTTGTTACAAACCATGCTGTTGCGTGAAGAACAGCGTCGCCTGGATGGACGTGTAGAGATTGATGATGCTTATTTGGGAGGCGAGAAGCGGGGAAAGCGCGGCCGGGGCGCCGCAAGTAAAGCGCCAAGCGCCATTTGTGGCAGCGATACAAACAAATAGCGAAGGCAGGCCGCATTTTATGCGCTTAGCACCCGTGGCGGGTTTTACGCATGAGGCGCTTAAACAGTGGTCAGCTGAATGTCTGGCATCTACTGCACATGTGGATCCGATGGTTTATGGTGTTTCGGGGCTGTTACTCACACAGCAGCGCAGCATGAACGCCATGTTGTCGGCAACGGCAAAATCGTTGTACAACGCCCCGAGTTTCATTGGGTCAACACGCTACTTGGCAATCTCAAGACTGCGCTCAGCGGAACATACCACGCATTTAATCACGCCAAGTACGCACACCACTATCTTGCAGAATTTTCTTATCGTTTCAATCGCCGCTTTGATTTGGCTGCCATGGTACCACGCTTGCTGCGTGCTGCCGTTACTACGAACCCTCTTCCACTCAGTATATTGAGGGTTTCTGAGTCAGATAACTAATCAGGAAACGTTTTAACTCGGAATCCCGCACAAAAGTCTGACCGGCTTCTGGTGTCAACAGACGGCCCCCCTAGCAGTTTCTTATTTTCCACGCATAAATAATTTATCGAGACTGGCGAGGCTCATTTCGTACCAAGTCGGCCTGCCATGATTACACTGATCAGCACGATCAGTCGCTTCCATTTCGCGCAATAAAGCATTCATCTCGGCAATTGTCAGCGTTCTGTTGGCCCGGATCGCAGCATGACAGGCCATTGTGGCCAGGATTTCATTACGCCTCGCTTCTAAAGCACGGCTGTTCCCATATTGTCTGAATTCCTGGATTAAATCCAGAGTCAGTTTCACAATATCAGCTTGCTGCAGAATCACGGGTACGGCGCGTACAGCTAATGTTGTTGGCGCCAGAACAGCAAGCTCAAGACCAATCTGTTCAAATAACGCCAGATGTTCTTCAACGAAAACAACATCGCCTCGATCTGCTTGAAGCGTCACAGGAATCAGAAGTGATTGTGTAGACCATGAATGGTTGTCCATTGACGCTTTCAACTTTTCATACAGAATCCGTTCATGCGCAGCATGCATATCTACAATAATCAAGCCATTTTTATTCTGTGCGAGTATGTACACACCGTGCAATTGTCCCACTGCGAATCCAAGCAGTGGATAGTCGCGCTTTTCTTCAGCTATTGCGTGATCAGTTATCAGACCACTGGGCAGATGGTTTGTTTGTGCCTCCGCCTCAATTTTAGTTGAATTATTTAAATCTTCATTATCAACACCAAATAACGATTGATATAACCCTGTCGGTTGTTCAATTTTTCCAGTCTCTCCGGTATGTTGCTTAGGGTAATGCGGCATTGATTTAGAAACAACATTATCCGGCAAAGCCGGTTGTGTTTCTCTTGAAGGCCTAGCCAAAGATTTATGAACAGCATGAAAAATAAATTGATGCAATGCACGTGGATCGCGAAATTTTATTTCAGATTTGGTTGGGTGAACATTGACGTCGACTTCTGCCGGATCCATTTCCAGAAACAGGACAAAAGCTGGATAACGATCCAAATGGAGCACATCACGATAAGCTTCCCTGATCGCATGCGCAATCAGTTTGTCGCGTACAAATCGGTGATTTACAAAAAAATATTGCGTGTCACGCGATGCGCGGGAATACGCAGGTAAAGCAACGTAACCATGCAGACGGATACCGGCGGTTTGCTCATTAATACATGTAACCGATTGTATAAATTCTTCGCCCAAAACAACTTCAATTCGCTGCGAAAAACCGGTAACAGGGTATTGATGACGCAGCTTTCCATTATGTTGCAACGTAAATTCAATATCAGGCCGCACTAACGCCATACGTTTGAATACAGTTTCACAGTGCGTGTACTCAGTTGCTTCGGTTTTTAGAAATTTTCTTCTTGCAGGAATATTGGAATAGAAGTCGTGCGCATCTACGATCGTGCCCCTGGTAAGTGCCGCTGGCTGTGGCTGGGTTATAGATCCGCTGTTGACTTGCACCTGCCATGCATGATTCTGATCTACTGTATGACTCGTCAATATTAACGTTGAAATAGCCGAAATACTGGCAAGGGCCTCTCCTCGAAATCCTAAACTTGTAATCTTATGTAAGTCCTCGAGCGTGCTGATTTTACTCGTGCTATGGCGCGTTAAAGCTGGTATCAACTCATCTTTAGCAATGCCTAAACCATTATCTGTAATACGCAGCTGCTTGATACCACCATGCAATAGTTGTATATCAATCCGGGTCGCGTCGGCATCTATACTATTTTCTAATAGTTCTTTGAGTGCCGAGGCCGGGCGCTCTACAACTTCACCGGCTGCAATCTGATTGATCAAGAGTTCTGGTAGCGGCTTTATTGTCACCATAAAATTGTACAATTGCAAAACATAAACATTATAATGACCTTCAGGTAAGTATTATAATTTTTAGTTGATGATAATAAACAAATGACACAGGACGAACAAAAACGTGCCGTTGCGGCGGCAGCCATCGAATATGCTCCGATAGGCAGCCTAATTGGTGTGGGGACAGGATCAACAGCGAATTATTTTATTGATGAATTGGCAAAAATAAAGCATAAAATCGATGGCGCCGTGGCCAGTTCCGATGCAACGGCAAAGCGGCTTTTGTCGCATGGTATAGAAGTGGTTGATCTGAATAATGTAGACGATCTCTCTGTATATATCGATGGTGCAGATGAAATAACCGAGCACCTTCACATGACTAAAGGGGGGGGCGGAGCACTCACGCGCGAAAAAATTGTTGCAGCTGTGGCCAAAAAATTTATTTGCATTACAGACCAGACCAAGTTTGTCGATATTCTGGGTAATTTCCCGCTTCCCATCGAAGTCATACCGATGGCGCGAAGTTATGTTGCCAGGGAGATTACATTTTTAGGAGGCCAACCGGCTCTCCGGCAGAATTTTATTACCGATAATGGAAATGTTATTCTGGATGTGCACGGTTTACAAATTTTAAATCCTGTCGAAATGGAAACCAAGCTTAATCAAATAACCGGTATTGTAACGAATGGTCTTTTTGCACGCCGTTCTGCCGATATCTTACTACTCGGCACTGATGAAGGTGTTAAAACATTACGACCCTAGGAGATTACTGATAACGATGTCTCGTTTTTTGTGCTCTTACTCAACAAAGGTTTTTCATGGCGAACAAAGAACATATTTCCAAACAATTTGATGCTGATCTTGAAGAAGCACGTACGCGTGTTTTACAAATGGGTGGTTTTGTAGAAGAACAAATTGAGCGGGCTATAGAAGCGCTAACAACTGGAAATGAAGAATTGATTGACCAGGTTATCGAGTATGATCACCGTGTTAATGCGATGGAAGTCGCCATTGATGAAATCTGCAGTCAAATTATTGTTCGCAGGCAACCAACCGCGGTTGATTTGCGTATGATAGTCATGATTATCAAAACCATCACCGATCTGGAGCGTATTGGCGATGAAGCGCAGAAAATCGCGCGCATGGCAAGATTAATTTATTCAACCGACCGTCTGCAGACGCCACGCTTTACTGAAATTAAACACGTTGCCAGTATCGCCATGGATATGGTCAAAAAAGCGCTCGATTCATTTGCGCGGCTGGACCCGAATTCTGCTGCGCAAATTGTACGTCAGGATGAATACGTAGACGAAGAATTCCGCTCCATTATGCGTCATCTGATCACTTTCATGATGGAAGATCCGCGTAAGATATCTACCTCGATCGAAATTCTATTCATTGCCAAAGCTATTGAACGCATTGGTGATCATGCAAAAAATATGTCTGAATACGTTGTTTATATGGTGAAAGGCAAGGACGTCCGACATGTCTCAATAGAAGAAATGGAAAAAGAAATACGAAAATAAGCAATCTGTATGTACCATTTTTTATAATGCGATTGGCGTTATCGATTCCAACATGCGGCAACATCGCCACCCGCACCTTGCAAACCGGTGTTTGTCAATGTCAGCGTGCCACACACATCACCAGCCATCGACCCGACAGGCACAGCTTGTAAGGTAAATGTTGCGTTCGCAACAGCCGGAAGTCTGATCTGATACTGTATTGCACCTGTTCTGGGTGATTGTGTTAAAGGTATTACAACCATATTTCCAGCTAGATCCTGATCATACCGGTTGTTTTCAGTATAGAACTGTTCCATAAACTGTGCATTTTCATACAGAATCGCTTTGGCGGCAGCCCGATTGGCGTCTCTGACATAATTTTGATAGGAAGGTAGCGCTACCGCCGTGAGAATACCGACGATTGCAACAGCCACCAGCAGTTCCACCAGCGTAAAACCATATGACCTACAATTTTTTCTCTTAAATTTCATAGTAACTGTCCTGAGTACCTTTTCATTTGCGTCAGAAGATGGCTATACAAAACCAACAAAAACCTACAGCCTGTTCTATTTTGAAAATTTTATGCATAGCATTATTACGTTTCATTCTTTTTTTGCGTTTAATGGATTTTTCTGCAGATTTATTCAATAAGCTCGCGCCAGGTAATCCGCCCGCGAAGACCGGCTAATCCTTTAGTAGCAGGTGTCTTGATTAATGTGCCATCGGCCCTGGAAGAAACCAGCACATCCTCCAGTGTCCCTCGAATTCTTGTTACACCGCCTACGGAGAACCCGATCTCAACACCTGATGAAAGACCATCATCAAAGCCAATACGATTATTTCGATTAATATCAAATGCAGGAAATGACAACATTCCACCTGTCATAAAATCTATCGTATTTACAAATCCCCTGCCACCAAAATCGCAGGGAGAAGCGGAGGGGATAATCGTAGTAAATGTTAACAGGCCATCTTCCAGTGCAGGAATACCTGTTAATCGTTCACCATTTACCGGTAAATCAAAATACCAACCTTTTACAGATGCCGAATAGTCAACCGGATGCTGCGTAGCTGTCCGCACGGAAGCATCAGTAATTACTTGCTGCACCAAGTCGCCGACTGTTACAGTCGCAGAAGTATTGTGGTCCCATACTCCATAGATGCTCTGGGTATCGGTATTTGTCGTATCGCCTGTTTCAAGGTATTTGCCTGTGCCAAACAAGACTAATTGCCCGCCATCAGGATGTAAACTGATTACCGGTGGCGCAATAACCGGTTTTTTGGTGCCGGAAACAAATAGCGGCAAACCGCCGATTGCTACATTCCAGCTTGCAGGAGAGCCGGAGTTCACGTCAAATTTCCACAAATTACCCTGGATATCGCCCGCATAAATGACATCAATCAACCCATTTCCATCTGAATCAAATGGCATTGGTGTCGACAAGCCATTGTTTGGCCCTGTGTCAGCGACAAGCTTGATATAATCCGTTCCGGCGGTCCAACTGCCATCTTCACCGCCAGTCAGGAACAGTATATACAGTACCGCCCTGCCATTATCACTGTTATAGCCGTTACCAACGATAACCGCCCACTTTCCGTTTTCCATTTTTGCGATTTGTTTAGCCTGACCGGTAAACGCATGAACAGGCGGATAATTGTAGCTATAGCCTACATCCACATCATCCGTATCCGAAAATTCCCACAGAAGCAGGCTTGCGGCGTTGCCGGTTGTGAAGGCGGGTGAAGAGCCGGAAATACCTGACGGATTGGTAACATCAAGCGCAAAGAAACCTTTGCCGCCACCATTCAAGCCGCCGACCAGCACACTTTTCCAACTCGGTGAAGAACCTGTATACGCGTCGGCAACCATTGGAGAGCCGTCAACATAATACCGATGATTGGCGTTATAGTCTTTGTCGGTCAGTCTGCTCAAATTGGCGTAAACCATGCTTGGAATATACGTTAAAATTTCCTTACCGGCATCGGTAGCCGAACAACCTGAAGTAACACTGGGAATGCATGCATTAAAACCATGCAAAATTCCATCGTTTGAACCTACATACACAGCCGGTAAACGATCTTTATATGTAGAGTGAAACGCTGCATACCCCGGATGATCGACATCAGAATGACCTGCATGCGGTTTTCCTACATAAAAAGGCCCTGAGTTTACGATATCGCCGAGTTTGCTGGTGGTACGAGTACGGAATTTATTTACTGTTGCTGCACCTGCACAATTGAATGTACCACCTGCACCCTCATTATTACCGCTTCCCCTCAAAAAAGCGACTCGCTCAGGGCCGCAGTTATCAGTCACACCTGCTGCGTTTTTATCCAACAGAGCCTTTTGAGCAGATGCTAGATTCGCGTATTCAAATGCAACACCATCGGAGTTGCCTTTTGTGATGACAACGCGCGATGCCGGATTAATGGATGCTGATGCAAGCGAAACGGAACCAGCTTCCCATTCAGTAACGCCTATGTTGCCGGCAGCGTCAATTGGAATTGATAAAAGCTGTCCGCTCCAGTCACCACTGTTAAATTTTGCCTGGTAAATCCGGCCGTTTGTCATCAGGGAATTGGAATTGGCTGCTACGGCAGATGCCGAACCTGTTCGCGCAATAATGGTAGACAACGTGTTTGATAAGGCACCGGCAAAAGCATTGGGATCTGCGGCGCTGAAAAATTCCCCCCGGCCATTGACCGCAGCATGCCAGAGATCGTCAATCTTTGCCGGCGTATCATCTTCACCGGATGGATCAGGCCAGGTCTCCGAGCCAGTCGGTAATGCAGTTAATGTACCACTAACACCCAAACCTACGGTGAACGTTACCATATGTTGCCAGAACGCAGGATCTGAAGGATTTGTCGGTACATTATTATCCAAGTCGGTGCGCAGGTCATTTTTCCAGTAATACATTGCAACGTCGGCAAGTGTGTTACTGTAACCATCGGCAAATGGAGGTTCCGGCGTATAGGTATAAGTCGAGGGCGTAGGTGGCGAAGAATGGTTAGTGATGGTGGAACCGGTTGTATTATCAACATTGTTTTCAACATCGCCGCCGAATCCGGAAAAAGGATCGTCGCGATCATGGTAGTATCCATCCGTCATCAGTATATTATAATTCTGGCGGCATTCATATTCTGTACCGCCGTTCGACCCCGGTGTTTCGCTCCATGGCCCTTTATCATCATCACGTTGAAAATATTGCCCCACACGATCAACTGAGTTTCTCAGCGGCGTACCAGCTTTGTACAGTGGGTATTCGTAAAGATTCTCGAAAAAACCTGTTTTGTCTGCGCCGGTAAATTGTCTGACGCCCTTGACAATGACTTTAGTCGATACGCCGTCGATTGACTCAGAATTTTTGTTAATGGCTGCAAAACCCACACGCATAGTATTGCCTTGTTCGGCGAATGCCCTGCCGATACCGGCGCGCGCCAGCAATATGCGCGAGCGGTAATACGTATACCAGTTTGCAAAGTTCTGAATTTCTTCATCATAAGTGCATGTAAACACGGCAGCACAATCCAGACGATTGGCTCCCCCGGCATATGAAGGCGTCGAAGATTTAATTTCAATCTGTGTATAACTGCTGGCTGAATTGATATTGCCACCGTTATAGTTGAAATACACTGCCGGGTAAAAGGTTTTCGATTTTGATGAAGACCGGCTACCATTATTTTGCAGCCATTTCGCACTTTGCTTATTATTTGTCGTTAAATTACGACACCCCTTACCGGTAATCATTGGATTGTGTGGTGCGCAGGTTGGATCGGCGTTACTCATAAGCGAGCCGTCATGATTGCTCCAGGGCGGATAATTTACGGTGGGATCATAGTAAATCTTATTGACATAACTGGAACGCAAAGAAGCTGTGTATTTATTTGTAGGATCAAAATCAACAACATAATTGTTGTAATCGCTGCCGCCATAAACATAATCCACACGAGGAAACATATAGCGCGCATCGCTGACGATTAAATGATGCGGCATGATTTCAAACTGCATCGACCCTGAATCATCCAGGGTAAACATCACATTGGGTGAGATATTGCCGCCTAAAAAAAGTGGGCCGTTTGACAATGGCGGCAAAGCATGGATGGGCTTTGCAATAACAGCTTGCAAACACACTATACCCGCAAATAATATCGAACGTATCAAGTTTTCATTCATGGTTGCGACACCCTATTAAAATCCCCGGTTGTTAAATGTCCGTACGCGTGCGCTAAGGGCGGAAAATTTCTTGTAATTGCACTTCAGTTCCTTGTTTTGCGCCCAGCGCACGTACGGTAATACGGTAGTAATAACGGACCGAATTACCCGGCGGCGTTTTTCTAATTCCTTCGATAATATATGTTGGTGCAGGCAAGCTTGTGGGCAGGGCCGGTGCAGTATAGTTAACACCGTCCACATTAAATACAGTTCCTTCCACATAACTAATAGGGCAGTCCGGGGTGCAATACGTAACCCAGGCCGGGTTTCCCGGGTTTCCGGTTTCTCCCGGTGCTGAGACCCCCGCTCCGTAATAACATAACCCATTGGTGCAGGCAGCATCAAAACCGGTCACGCCATCGATGGGGTTAGGCGTATTTGTGGCCGGGTCGTTATCGCGGATATGTTGTTCGGCATAACGCAGCGTCATTTCCGCAGCCTGAAGCGCCAGATTGCGGTCACGCAGGTTGCCGCTCATGCGCTCTTCCATACCGGCCGTGCGCATTGCCGTTGTTCCAAACAATGTCAGAACGACTAAAAAAATCAGACCTGTTGCGAAGGTTGCGCCGGTTTGTTTTTGTGGCATTGAAGCAATCGGTATCATGGCAGTATATTGATACGGTTACGCAAGTTGAATGTAGCGGTGAACGCACGCCTTAATCGTCCGTCAGCCGGAACAACGGCCATAGTGCCGTTACAATCCCGGTAATTATTTCCGACGGTGGCGGTGTTGGTTTTATCTGAGCGCACCAGCACACAGACCCGTGCTGTGATAACTTGATTCCAATCAGCCGGGGTGGCGACATACTGGTTTGCCGACTGGTCTCCAATGGTGTCAATGCCGTATAGAATCTGAAGATCCTCGACATTATCGGCCAGGACAATGCCGACAGGCGCCGCACCCGGTATAGATGGGGCAGCATCGATTTCACCATCACATCTTAATTGCGCATTGGCCGTATCCACATTAAAATGATTCTGAATGATATTGTCAGCGGCTGCTACGTTAGCGACTGTTACATTAGTGCCTTCACAGTTGCTGTCGCCGACAACACCATCGTATTGCACCGTCAATGTATCCGCAACACCGGCACCGCCATCGACACCGTTGATCGGCGCCCCGGAAAAGGCCACTTTAAATCCTGTAAACGGGATATCAGCATGACCGGCTTGTTTAATGCTGCGGCCGATGATCTCGAGTGCAAAACGGCCGCTTTCCTGAATACGGGCGTTATCTTCCTGCACACGGAATGTCTGGCTGCTGCTTACAAATACGGTTCCAATGACCAGCAATATCATCAGACCAAGCGTTAACGCTACCATCATCTCAACCAGTGTAAAACCGCTTTGTCCAAAACTTTTAAATTGCATCATGGCGAGAATCTCGTTAGAAAACAGCGCGTTTCTGGCGTAACGGCACCCTGGCATCCACCACCTCTGTCTTTTTCAGTCCACATAATCGTGATGACATATCCATTGACCAAGTCGCCAGACACCGTTCCGCGTCCATTTGGCAGCAGATTGGCATTGGCAGCGTTCCACTGCGCATGGTCATATACGGCCATTTGAGCGGCGTCACAAGCGGCTGCTATACAATCATTGCCGGTGGGAATGTCAATCGTAAGATCATCATACAAACCGCCTCGAGCACCAGCCAGATTGGCGCGCATGCGATCTGCAATGTCATGTGTTTGATGAATGGCAATTGAACGAAAATGCGCAGTACTGTTACTTTTCATGCCCGTTGTTATCAAACCGGCCATGCCAAGTAATCCAAGCGACAGAACCAGCACGGTAATCAAAACCTCCAACATGCTGAAACCGCTGGACTTGAGTATGTGTGCGGTTAAGCTATCACGACTTAGCATGCTGCCGTTCCTTTCTCAGTACGTACACGTCCCTGATTATTCAGAAACAAAACTCTGGAATGCGCAGTGCCGCGACTGTCGCATAAAGAAAACCTAGTATTGAATCCCATAGAAAAACCGTTTGCAGCAAATGTCACCCGCGTATCGCTAACATTACTTTGAAGTGTGTTTCCGCCTGTAAACGCAGCGCCCACCTGAATGATTTCTTCACCGGCATCAACTGCGCCATTACCATCTGCATCCGCAAAAACGATCCATCCGTTCGACCAGACAGTGCCGCCGGTACAGGCAGTACCATTTGTGCTTGGACATATTGTGGCAGAACGGTTTCTTTTAATTGCCTCGCTTTTTGTCAACATGATCGATGACAAAAGACTGTTATTTTGCACTGTTATTCTGCTTTCTTGCACGAATTCCCGATAACTTGGCGCCGCCACGGTTAGTAAAATACCTGCTACACTTAAGGTAACGAGAAGTTCTATAAGAGAAAAGCCTTTATTTATTGCCAAATTATTCACTTTATACTTCTGACAATGGTCACGGATTAGATTTTTGTTACGGTAGAAGTGATGTACGACTTTAGTTTTTTTGGCATATCAGCTGCATCTTTGAACTTGCCACTTTTACTATGAAAGGACATAGCCTAAAGACAATAACACCCCTTACCCCGAAAAAGCAGGGGCTACGAATGGTGATAAAAAAAGTACTGCAACGTTACGGTGCACATTTGCTGCCGAAGCGACCAAATTGCCTGTAGTCCGGTTGGAAAACGGCCTTTTTACTATGCGTGCTCTATGGCGACAATTTGGGGTGCAAGTTGGTCGCTTAAGTCACATTAACGTGCGGAGTCAAAGCTCCAAAAAATTGAACGACTTTTGACAGCTGTGCACCGCAACATTATGATCTTTCATCATTCGGGGCGAAACAATGCTCTCATGATCGTTAGAAGACAATTAACCTGTCCGGTCAGACGACAATTATCTTGACCGGTTGAGTGTGGAGGCCAGAATGAGTTCTTACCTACTCGATAGGAGAAAGAACTTGCCTGGAAAACAAATCACACAGAAACAGGGGGCTATTTATATGAAAAGTCGTCAAACAGGGATGTGCAAGAAAATTCGGCAGCGAAATCCGGATCAGTATACGCAGTGGTCGGCGTATTGATCGATACGAGCGGCCCGAGAAAGAGCAGCGCAACTGGCGAACACGCTGTGTTCCTTTCGGTGCGATCTGGGAGGCGAAACTGGTTCCATTGCTGGCCAGAGAACCTGGGCTGACCGGCACCACGTTACGGGATATCTTGAAGACCTGTATTCTGGACACTACCCTGAAAAGTATCTCAGGACACTGCAATGCCGCGTCAAGCAATATGACGGGATGAAACATCGCTGCGATGAATCGGATGCCAGGTACTTGGCGCATCTGTTGCGGCTGGGCTTGCTTGTTGCCGAAGGCTACATCATTCCCAAAAACAGACGTGCAATGCGCGATCTGGCGCGAAAGCGCATGCAACTGGTCAGCAACGCAGTGCCCGGATTATTACGATCGAATCGGCGATGCAGCGTTATACGGGGTGCGCGCCAGCAGAAACACGATCGAACAACTGACTGAAGTGGAGCTATCCCGAGTCCGCCGCCTGATGAACTATCAATGAAAATGTTTAATTGACAATCAAATTTCAGCGTCTTGTATCAACTTTATGCTGGAATTTACCGGCAGGGATTCGTTCAACTGGTCAACATGACACCGGGCACCGTTGGACAATTTACAAACTTTGCCTCTAGCCAGTTTCGTCAAGATAAACTTCAAAGAAACGTTATTTGTAGTGGAAACTGGAAAATTGCCAGTTTCCCGCCGGGATTTTTAAGCGTAAGCAGACTGGTTGATGGAATTTTGGCGGCGCCGTACCGCAATGCCTACTAATGCAAGACCAACAAGTAACATAATATAGAATTTTGGTTCCGGAATAGGAGCAATGCTTATGTTCCCAGAATACGCGCCACTTGAGTGGCCGGCTCCCAAGTCACCACTTACGATAAGATCGTAATCATGGTCGCCCGTTAGGTTTGGAAAACTAGAGAATCCCGCGAATTGTCCGTTCACGAGTGTTCCTGGCGCGACTAAAAACGGATTGGCGTTGTCGGTTACGTCCCATAATCCAAATGAATCAAAAATGACTTCGAATCCAGGTATGTTTAAACCAAAACCACTAACTCCAAATCCGCTGATTATGCTTAAGCCCCCGCTTCCAGTCATTAAAGCGTCAGTTGTAAATGTGAAATGATCAACAAATGAGCCTGTAATCGAATCGTTGCCAAAATTGGCATTATAACTAGAAGTATTTAAAACAAAATCTGAATCTATCGGGCCGGGTGTAGATGCTTTTGCAATACTTCCACTTAGTCCGAGCCAAATTGCCAATGTAACAGCACCAGCTATGTTAACTAAACTTTTCATTTGTTATCCTCCGTTTATCACAAAATATATACAACTTCTAATAATAATAATAATTTGTTCTGCGCCGATTTGCTGCTAACCCTACTAGACAAAGGCCGATAAGAAGCATTGCGTAAGTTTCTGGCTCCGGTACTGTCGGAATAGTATGGTCTGGGGTTTGATGTTCGGTCAAAACGATTAGATTTAACAATTCCGAGGTCTGTTTTTTAGTCATCATCTGATCGTCTGCATATCCGGTTAGCAGTCCAGGATTGTCGCCAACCGAAATATGCTTGTTAATACCTTCGGTTGGCTCATGACCTGAATCATCCAATAATGCAATTTTCGTCAGATATTGATCTAAGTCCATTACCTGAACATTTGCATGGGTTTGGCCCAGATAAATTACAAAAGGCAATACAATTATTGCCAGAAAAATTTTTTTTAAGCTATTCATATTGTTGTCACATTTCCCTAACTAAAATAAGTCAAAAGATTGTTGAGCTAAACACTATATGAAAGTTGTAATTCAGCAATTTCAAACTAATTAAGCGCAGTACCTCATTCATTAAAGTCGGCTATCTTGACAAGGATTAATGCTTGCCCTGAAATCTGACGCGGTCACGGTACAGAAATCTTTCGCAACGCGCCGCTTGAAAGTTTTGCCACTGCGTCAGGCATTTACTTCAGAATTACAGCCCAGCTCCGTGTTCGAGTGCCGCGCTGGCATCGATACATGTTGTCAACCATGCATCCAGCATTCTCAAGTTAACCAGATACCAAGCGTATTCTATGTTTGTTACTGAATACTTAACAGGCGTGATGATTTTACGTGATAACAGGTAGTTGCTCAGTAAAATCTTTTTTGAATGTTTGTGTTGGTTATTATTTTATACTTTGGCCTTCAGGTAAGAATAATATATTGTATAAAGCAGATTGTAAAATTAAATTTTATGCATGTTGTACGGAAGTTGCATCAGAAGAATCGTTTACGCAAAGAGGGATGACTGATTGAATTAGGATTTTTGTGATGAATTTCGTCCAACTTATTGAATACCAATATTTCTTTATTTTTATTTGACAGTAATGACACGATTGCAATGAATGAATGGATACAAACATGGCATGAAGCAGTGACAACTACCCTCGGTCTTTTCTGGATGGCTTTGTGGGCATTTGGGCTCGGTTATTTGGTTTCGAGCATGATCCAGGTATTTGTCACGCGCAAACGCATGAAGCAAAGCATGGGTGATGCCGGCGCCAAAAGTGTATTCCTGGGTACTTTCTTCGGCTTTATTTCAAGTTCTTGCTCCTTTGCAGCACTGGCCACCACGCGCGCACTGTTCACCAAAGGCGCCGGACTAATTCCGTCACTTGCGTTTCTGTTGGCTTCGACGAATCTTGTCGTGGAGCTGGGTATTGTCATTGCAATTTTTCTGGGCTGGCAGTTTGTCGTGGGCGAATACGTTGGCGGCGTGTTGGCCTGTTGTTGATTCTGCTGATGTGGATATTCGTCCGTTTTACCCGGTCGAAGCGCCTCGTAAAACAGGCTCGAGAGCATGCGCGCGCGCAAGAGGAGCGTTCCGGCGATGACAATATCCCTGATTGGAAAGAACTTATTGCCAGCCGTGAGGGTTGGCGGCAAGTGGCTAACCAGTACATTATGGAATGGAAAATGGTATGGAAAGACGTTACCGTGGGTTTTACGGTAGCAGGAATAATAGCAGCGTTTGTTCCGCAATCTTTTTTCCAAATGCTGTTTGTAGGCAGTGGCGCAGATGATCCGCAGTTTTGGCAAATATTGCTGCAAACTTTAGTTGGTCCGATAGCCGCTTTTTTTACTTTTATTGGCTCAATGGGCAACATTCCGCTTGCAGCCGTCTTGTACGGCAATGGCGTCAGGTTTGCGGGTGTCATGGCATTTATTTTCAGCGATCTGGTGGTGCTGCCGGTACTGCGTATTCAGGCGAAATACTACGGCTGGAAAATGGCAATGTACATTATGGGTGTATTTCTGGTTATTTAGTCGTTACTGCACTGATTTTGCATTACACGTTTTCAGCTTTTGATCTGCTACCCAGTGCTGAAAATGTAAAATCCGTTACTGACCGCGAGTTTTTCGCCATTGACGCGACTTTCTTTTTGAACTTTCTGTTTATTGGTCTGAGCGGTTTTTTTCTGATCTGGAAATGGCGCACGGCCGGATTTTCAAGTGGTGATGATATTTTCAGCGAGCGACTCTTATTTTGGCTTGCACTGCTTGCATTGGTTTGGCTCGCTGGCGGCCTGATTTTCTCGTTCGTTCTTAATTGATACGTGCTACACTCAGCTTGTCGTATCGTCAAGTCAATCATATTAATGAATTATCGGGTATCCTCATTTCTAGTTGCACTGCTGTTTTTGTTCATGACGACTATCGGGTCATTGCAAGCAAAAACCGTTTTTACCTGCGCGATGATGGATACGGATGTATTCCACGAATGTTGTTGCGATGGCAATAGCGCTGATAAAAGTTGCGTGAATCATAGCTGCGATGTAATGCTCGGCCCGAATAAAGGGGCCTGCTGTGACAAATCAATTGAAATCAGTATCAATGCCGATGAAGCAAAACAAAACACATCATTTGCCAAGCCAGCTGAGATACGTTCTGATGTAGACCCGCCTCAAGCTATTATCGTCAATTATTTTGATATTCCTGTCTCACCATATTCTGTCTCAGTTTTAGTAGTCAATTCCCAGCCAATTATCGGTTCATCTGGCTCTAGCACTTATCTCATTACGCAACGACTGCGTATTTAATTCTACCTCCTTATCCTGATTCCGCTTTAGACCTTCGTTCAATCGCGTACGAATGCGTCCCTATTTAGTTGAGCCAACACAAGGAGATGAACATTGCATTCCATATTATTGCGATACACTGTTTTTAGTGTTTTTCTAACACTAATCGCTGTTCCCGTGTGGAGTAATCCTCCACAACAAACTTATGCCGGTTTTAAAACCGGTCAATATTTAACCGCCGAGCAGTTGGTATCGTGGGTGCTTGAAGTCAACCCCGGCCTAGCTGCGATACAAGCGGCCGCAGAAGCGGCTGCTTATCGCATTGATCCCGCTGGTGCGCTAGACGATCCGGTTTTGAGTTACGGCATAGCACCGCTGACGCATGATGCAGGTCGGGGTGTAAATCAAAGATTCGACGTCAGTCAAAAAATTCCCTGGCCAGGCACATTGGCCGCTCGAAAGGAAGCCGCCCGGAATGATGCACTCGCAGTCAGTAGTGAAGCTGACATGCTGCAGCTGCTGGTTATCACCCAAACCAAAGCAGCGTATGCTGAGTGGCATTTTATCCATGAGGCATTGAACATTCACCATGCAACGCAAGCGCTACTTGATGATTTAACTGCGACCACTCAAGTACGCTATGCAACTGGTCTTGCAACCAAACAAGATGCACTGCAAGCAGAAGTTGAACTGAACAATCTTAAAAATCAGGAACTAACCCTTCTCCGACAACAGGTCGCAATACAGGCACGTATTAATGCGTTACTTAATCGGGCACCAGACGCTTCATTACCGGAAGCCGAGCCGATTGTGGTTTCTCGCCAGCAACTTCCGGCATTTCAAGAATTGCAAGCTTTGGCATTGACGCATCACCCTGAACTTTCTCAATTGAACGCACGAATTTCTGCAGGTGAAAGCCGTATTACCTTAGCTGAAAAAGCATTTTTACCTGATTTTCAGGTCGGCATGGGCTATAACAGTCTTTGGGATGATGCAGACAAACGGCCTATTTTGGCTGTTTCGATCAATATACCACTTGATCGCGGTAAACGAAGATCTATTTTGAATCAGGCGCGAGCCGAAACACGTCGTGCCGAATGGTTGCTGATTGAACGGCGGGCAGAGTTGTTGGCAGATCTCGCACAAACACGTGCGGAAGTAATCGAAGCGCAGTCATCAGTGGTACTGTACCAGGATAAGCTTACTCCCCTCGCAGAAGAATACCTTGAATCGGCAATTGCGGACTATCAAAGTGGCGCCGGCGGTTTTCTCAATGTCATTACCGCTGAGCAACGCAAACTCAGCACTGACCTTGCACATGCGCGCGCACGTGCCGATTATGTAAGGCGCCTTGCCGAGCTCGAGCGTTGGACAGGCGCATCGACCAATTTGTCGCTACCAATCTCAATCGGGGTAAAACAATGAAACATTCAAAGAAATTTTTGTGGTTAACCGGTATTTCGGTATTGGCAATTTTAACTGGCGGAACCTATTTTCTTTTATCTGAGTCACGCACAAAAGTGTCTCCTGAATCATCTGCGGTTGCCGAGGACAATTTGTTTCGTTATCAGGTAAACGGATTAAATATTGGTCTAGGTATTAAGCCTAGTATTCCTCGCGTGGGTAGTAATGAACTGATTATTGAAGTTCGCGACTCTGGCGAGAATCCAGTGTCTGTCGCCATCGACGCTTACGCAGAGATGCCTGCCATGGGTGCCATGCCGGCGATGCGCGCACCTGTAGATCTCAAAGAGAACGTACCGGGGCGCTATGTGGGAACAATGCATCTGTCCATGCGTGGAGAGTGGCCGCTAACCGTCGTAATCAAAGATCCGCAACATGGCGAGAAGCGTCTTCAATTCGATCTTGCCACTGACCGTAAAGACCTTGCAATTGTCGCGGGAGCCGCACCTGTAGATGGTGTAACAAAAACAACTGACGATGCCGACATCATCACAATCGACAGCCGTCGTAGACAAATGATTGGCGTTGAGACGGACGTAGTATCTCACCGGGAATTAATAAAATCTATCCGGGCAGTCGGTGAAGTCATGTTTGATGAACAATTGTTGTCGCATGTTGCGCTAAAATTCGACGGTTATATTGGTGATCTAAAAGCCAATTATGTCGGTGCTAAGGTTACAAAGAACCAGATACTATTTACAGTTTACAGCCCTGAGCTACTGGCCGCCCAGCAAGAATATCTTGAAACGCTAAAGCGCCGGCAAAATAACGGCTCTGAAGATGGCCTGCTACGTGCGGCACGTCAACGACTGGCATTGTGGGATATGTCTCCAAAAGAAATTAAGGCGCTGGAGCAGCGTGGATCGCCGCAAGATTATGTCGCTATTTATGCGCCACGCAGCGGTACCTTGATTGAACGTAATATCGCAGACGGTAGCGCAGTTCGTAAAGATCAAACATTATTAAAGATTGCCGATCTTTCTCGTGTATGGATCGAAGCGGAAGTTTTTGAAGCTGATCTGGAATTAGTGCGGGTCGGTATGGCTGCAAGCTTTACATTGCCATATTTGCCAGGACGGACATATCCGGCAATCGTTGAATATGTTTATCCTTATCTTCAGAGTGACAGCCGCACCGGTCGTATTCGGCTGTCATTGGAAAATCCCGGTGGCGAGCTGAAACCCGACATGTACGCTGAAGTACTTTTGCAAGCGGGACTGGGGCAACGGCTCAGCGTTCCGGAGGAAGCCATCATCATGGCCGGAGATACTCGAGTTGTTTTTATCGATCTTGGGCAAGGCCGCCTCAAACCCGTTCGCATCAAAACAGGACATACTGCAGAGGGGTTTGTTGAAGTGCTCGATGGCCTGTCAGTTGGTGACATTGTAGTTACTTCGGGTAATTTTCTCATCGCAGCGGAGGCACGCCTGAAAACGGGGATAGAGCAATGGTAAACACCAATGACAACAAAGGAAAACTTGGTCCGATCGAAACGGTGATTGGTTTTTCGGCGCGTAATTGGCTTCTCATTGTAATGCTGGTTCTTGTCGCAACCATATGGGGCTATCGTTCATTCATCAGTGCGCCACTCGATGCTATCCCTGATCTATCGGATGTGCAGGTGATTGTATTTACCAATTGGCCTGGACGCAGTCCGGATTTGATCGAAGACCAGATTACATATCCGTTGACAACGACGCTGCTTGCTGCACCTGGGGTACGTTTTGTTCGCGGACAAAGTTTTATGGGATTATCATTTGTCTATGTAATCTTTGAAGATGGGACAGACATCTATTGGGCGCGCTCACGCGTGCTCGAGTATCTGAACTCAGCTGCCGCCAAACTGCCGGATGCCGTACAGCCGACACTGGGGCCCGACGCGACCGGAGTTGGTTGGGGATACCAGTATGCACTGGTTGATAAAAGTGGCAACCAGAGTCTGGCAGATTTGCGCAGTTTGCAGGATTTCAATTTGCGTTATGCACTCGAAGCTGTAGAAGGCGTTGCTGAGATTGCCTCAGTAGGTGGATTTGTCAAGGAATACCAGATTAATATTGATCCTAATAAGCTGTCATCCTACGGTATTTCTCTAGATAAAGTGATAGCAGCAGTCCGCGCATCCAATAAAGATGTCGGCGGGCGTGTTTTGGAAGTCGCCGGACATGAACAATTCATTCGTGGACGCGGTTATGTCAAATCAGTTGAGGATCTCAAAGATGTTGTAATCGGTGTGGGTGATGGCGGCATACCGATCAGCGTTGCCGATGTGGCGACCGTTAGTCTGGGGCCTGCATTACAGCGCGGACAGGCAGATTTGGATGGCGAAGGCGTCACAGTCGGTGGTATTGTTGTCATACGCTATGGAGAAAATGTCCTTGATGTTATTAATCGGGTCAAAAATCGAATAAATATTCTCAAAACCAGCTTGCCGCCTGGCGTCGAAATTGTTCCTGTTTATGACCGTTCCAGTTTGATTGAACGCGCGATTGAGACACTACAAAATACGCTCATTCATGAAATGTTGATCGTGTCGTTAGTTATCGGTTTATTTCTCCTGCATGTACGGTCAGCAATCGTAGCGGTTGTAACGTTGCCCATTGCCATATCGCTTTCGTTCATTCCAATGTTTTATCAGGGACTAACGGCGAACATCATGTCGCTTGGCGGTATCGCCGTGGCCATTGGCGCCATGGTCGATGCCGCAATTGTCATTATTGATAATATCCATAAGCGCCTGCAAAACGAAATTCTCCAGGGTGAAGCTAGAATACGTGCTGTGATCGAAGCCATGCAGGAAGTCGGTCCCAGCATTTTCTTTTCACTATTGATCATTACTGTTTCATTTATTCCCGTATTTGCTCTCGAAGGTACTGAAGGCCGTTTGTTCAAGCCCTTGGCCTACACCAAGACCTATTCGATGTTCTTCGCGGCATTGCTGTCAGTGACGCTGATCCCGGCACTGGCTATCCTGCTGATCAAGGGACGCATTCATGGTGATCATAGCAGGCTGAATAAAGGATTAACGAAATGCTATATACCGGTCGTAAAATTTGCAGTGCGCTGGCGCTGGCCAGTTATAATCCTGGCAGTGCTAGCACTGGCTGCAACGGTACCCGTATACCGTAGCCTCGGCACTGAATTCATGCCGCCACTTAATGAAGGCAGTATTCTTTATATGCCGACTACACTGCCTAATATTTCGATTGATGAAGCTACGCGCGTCATGCAAACCATGAATCGCGAGTTAAAAAAATTCCCTGAAGTCGAGCGGGTGTTCGGCAAGGTTGGCCGCAGTACCAGTCCTACGGATCCGGCTCCATTATCGATGATCGAAGCCAATATTATGCTAAAACCTGAAGCTGAATGGTGTGAAGGGGTGACCTGGGACACATTGATCGGTGAAATGGATAATGCAATGCGATTTCCTGGCATGCCGAATATCTGGTGGATGCCGATACAAACACGTACCGAAATGCTGGCAACCGGCATACGTTCGTCACTCGGTATCAAAGTTTTTGGGGCCGATCTTGCGACAGTCGAATCCATTGCGATCAATATTGAACGCGCACTGATTGATAATGAACGCACCGCACCTTATACACGCAGCGCTTTCGCAGAGCGCGCAACGGGTGGATATTTTCTGGATTTCGACATTGATCGCAAAGCCGCAGCACGGTTTGGCCTTAATGTGAACGACATACAGTCCGTTGTCGAATCCGCAATCGGGGGCATCATGGTAAGCGAGACCGTTGAAGGGCGTGAACGCTACGGTATTCTTGTACGCTATGCCCGCGAATACCGTGACAATATTGCAGCGCTTGAGCGTGTATTCGTGGCAACCCCGACCGGTGCACAGATACCGATTACACAGGTTGCCGATATCCGTTTTCGTACGGGGCCGCCGATGCTCAGAAATGAAGATGGTCAGCTTGTCAGTTTTGTGTTCGTTGATGTCAGTGACAAGATCGGTATTGCCGATTATGTTGATCTGGCGCGCGATGTTGTCACCGAGAATGTGGAAATAACACCAGGATACCGTATCGATTGGGCTGGACAATTTACGTATTTCGAACGCGCTAAAGCACGCCTGGCAATTCTGGTGCCACTGACCATATTCTTAATCTTTTTTATGCTGTATATGCATCGGAAATCAATAACCGAAACACTGATCATTATGACAGCACTGCCATTTTCGTTAATCGGCAGTATCTGGCTGCTGGCCGCGCTCGGTTACAATTTGAGCGTTGCCGTCGTGGTCGGCATGATTGCGATGGCCGGTCTGTCGGTTGAATTAGGACTATTGATGATGCTGTATTTGGATCTCGCATGGCGCAGGCATGTCGCGGACGGTTCGCTTAAAACCAGGACAGACCTGAAAAATACGATTGCCGAGGGAGCAAGTCAACGTATTCGTCCAATGTTGATGACCAGCCTGACGCTGTTCTTGGGCCTGCTGCCTATCATGTACAGTAGCGGAAGTGGTGCTGATGTGATGAAACGCATCGCTGCACCTATGCTGGGTGGTACAGGCTCGACATTGATTCTGGTATTGATTGTTTTTCCGGCTATTTTTTCATTATGGCGTAGCCGATACGTATACGATTTAAGCGCATTATCCCAAAATCAGGGAGAAACAAAAAATATAACTTAGGGATAAGTTCAGAATCCTGTGTAAGTTTACAAATCAGCTAACGCGCTGCTCTTACGATCTCATCTTGTTCGTTAGATTTAATACTTGACTCTGGAGTGTAGTCCATAGTCTAGAGTAACGATGTAAGGAGGTAATTATGCTAATCGGTGAACTGGCAGAAAAGGCAGACGTAAGTGTTGATACCATTCGCTATTATGAACGGGAAGGACTGATCAATCCTGTTTCGGTACGTGATTCCGGATACCGTGAGTTTGATGAAAGCTCTGTTGACGCCATCCTTTTTGTGGTACGGGCCAAGGATTTAGGATTTTCACTCAAAGAAATCTGCACACTGTTACGGCTAAAAAACGATCCCGACACGACTTGCGGTGAAGTAAAAGTACTGGCTGAGAAGAAAATATCCGATGTCATTGCCAAGATCAAAAGCCTGCAAGCTATAAAAAAAGATCTGGCCGCACTTATAAGCAAATGCGCTGATACAGCAGCCTCCGTTGATGAATGCCCAATTGTAGACTCACTTGATAAAAAGGAGAAAGGAAAATGAATATTGAATTCATCTATTTTAAGGAATGTCCGAATGCGAACGCCGCTCGGGAAAATCTGCATAAGGCGTGTTCCGCGCTTGGTATTGAAGCTGACTGGCAAGAATGGGATCAAAATAACGATAATGTTCCAGAACATGTCAAAGACTTTGGTTCCCCCAGTATTCTGGTAGAAGGAAAGGATGTCGCCGGCGGCTCCGGTGAGTGCCATCAGGCTAAATCCTGTCGTGTTTATGAAGACGGTCAGAATGCGCCGGATGTAGAAACAATTATGGTGGCATTGCGAGAAAACCTGCATCAATGAAAAAGTTTATCATGGCATTACCGCCCTTTCTGGCCTCGGCATTTGCGGCCTTGCCGATACTTACATGTCCGGCATGTTGGCCGCTTTATGCCGGATTGCTCAGCGTTCTTGGTTTAAACTTTGTTGACTACACGCCATTTTTGTTTCCCGTTACAGCCGTGCTTCTCCTCATATCCCTTGTTCCGCCTGTCTGGAAAGCAAGACAGCGATGGGGTTATAGACCGATTGCTGCCGGGCTCATCGGTTCCGTACTTATTTTGTATGGCAAATTCTGGTTGTTAAGTCAGCCGCTATATTATGTCGGTATAGCTATTCTTCTGACCGCATCAATCTGGAATATATGGCCACGCTGGAAAAAGGATAAATGTTATCAGTGTATTTCTGAAACATCTTGACTCTGAACTAGAATCAAGGGTTTGCACTGCTTCATTGAAACAATTCGTGTGTAACAAAACGAAGTATGGTCCTTGTTTTGTATGTTGAAAATACGGGTTCATTTGGACTCTAAGAGAGGAAAATGCCATGATTAATAACGATATTCAAACTGTATCGACGCATGTCTGGCTTGCTTTAAAGCTTGCGAGGAATGCGTGGACTGTTGTATTGGTTCGGAAAGCATGACCAAGAGCTTTGTCAAAAATGCGCTGAAGCCTGCCGTCGTTGCGCAGAAGAATGCCGGAAAAATGCACTTTAATTAAAATGATTTGACTCCTGGAAGCTAATACTCTATCCACATGATATTGCCGGGTTCAGTACGCTTGTTAACGTGCATAACAAGGCACGTCTTTCCATGTACACTGACAAACTCACTGAGCCCGGCAATATCATATTGATAGAGCGCTAGTACTAGCTTGTTAATGCAATACTCGCGGTACTGTCAAAATAAATTCGGGGATCGGCACGTCAAAATGTACGCCGTCTTCGGCGGCCATCTGGTAGCTGCCTTTCATCGAGCCGGCGGCGGTTGAAATGACGGTCCCACTGGTATATTCAAAAGTGTCGCCTGGTTTGAGCAGCGGCTGTTCGCCAACGACACCCAAGCCGCGGACTTCTTGGACTGTGCCGTCGCCATTGGTGATTACCCAGTGGCGGCTGATCAGCTGCGACGCGACTGTACCTTTATTAGCGATGGTGATCGTATAGGCAAAAACATGCTGGTCGGATGCTTCGTCCGATTGATCCGGCAAATATGTTGTCCGGACACTGACGTTGATTTCATATTTTTTTTCTTCTGACATAGCACTCATTGCACACTATTTTACTGATTGTATCAAGCACAAAATGCGGCGAATCCTGAAACCATTGTGATTCTCATTAACGCGGCGAGATCAAATGCGGTTAAAATACCGCATTTGATTTTTGAGAGGTTATCCTATGTATCGCATAGCTCCCAGTATTTTATCAGCAAATTTTGCCAAGCTCGGTCAGGAGATTACAGATGTAATTGATTCGGGCGCTGATATTATTCATTTTGATGTCATGGACAATCATTACGTACCGAATCTGACTATCGGGCCGCTGGTCTGCGAGGCTATCAGACCGCTGACTGACGCAATGATTGATGTGCACCTGATGGTTGAGCCCGTGGACCGGATCGTGCCTGATTTTGCCAAGGCCGGCGCCAATATTATTTCTTTTCATCCCGAAGCATCCGCACATATCGACCGCACCATCGGTTTGATCAAGGATCAGGGCTGTCTTGCGGGGCTGGTGTTTAATCCGGCCACACCCCTGCATTATCTTGACCATGTGCTGGATAAACTTGATCTGGTATTGATTATGTCGGTTAATCCGGGGTTTGGCGGGCAGAAATTCATTCCGGAGGCGTTGAGTAAGCTCAAGGCGGTGCGCAGACGGATTGATGAAAGCGGTAAAGAAATTATGCTGGAAATCGATGGTGGCGTTAAAACCGATAACATTGCCGAAATTGCCCGCACAGGTGCCGATACGTTCGTTGCGGGCTCTGCGATCTTCCATGCGGGGCAAGACAATGATCCACACCGGTATGACTCTATTGTTGCAGCGTTACGTGCAGAACTGGACAAAGTATAAAGCCAGATAGCATAAAACAATAAAGACAGGCGTTTCTGCCATAAATATGAATAAACAACTTTTTTCGTACGCTAAGAGTACGGCTGATAAACTCAACTTTCCATTGCCTGTCAAGGTCGTGATGATTGATCTGGACGGAACTCTGCTCGATACGGCTGAGGATCTGGCACTGGCGGCCAATCTGATGTTGCGTGAACTGGGTAGACCGGAACAGTCGGTTGCAGCGATCAAATCCTATATTGGCAAAGGTATACAGAGACTGGTAAAGCGTGCATTAACCGGTGATTTGAATGGAGAACCGGAACCGCGGTTACTCGAAACGGCGCTGCCGATTTACAAAAGACATTATGCCGAGAATGTGCATGTGCATACCAAGCCTTTTCCGGGTGTTAAAGAGGGTGTCAAGTTTCTGCGACAAGCCGGGTTTCGCTTGGCCTGTATAACCAACAAGTCGGAAAGCTTCACGCTGCCATTGATGCAGGCGGCAGGCTTTCACGATTGCTTTGAAATCATATTGTCGGGCGATAGTCTGCCAAAAAGAAAACCGGACCCCATGCCGTTGTCGCATATCTGCGCACATTTTAATGTGCAGCCGCATGAAGCGGTACTACTGGGAGATTCGCTCAATGACGCAACCGCTGCCCGTGCTGCAGGATGTCATGTTTTCTGCGTGCCATATGGTTACAACGAAGGTCGCGATGTGCACGAGCTGGATTGCGATGCAATTGTGCCTTCGCTGGTTGAGGCGTCGCGGCTCATCGTCAAAGCCGCCCCGTAGTCATGACACAAATAAAGAGATCAGTCGCCTGACAAGGCGTGCCAATCGTTATGTATCCTGAGTATGGATAAAGCGGATTTTATATTATGCAAAGAGCTGTTGAATGACTGAAAGTGAATTTAATCGACTTGCACGGCAGGGTTATAATCGCATTCCTGTAATACTGGATACCTTTGCCGACCTCGATACACCGCTTTCCGTGTATTTGAAGCTGGCAAACAGTCCTTATTCCTATTTACTTGAATCTGTGCATGGAGGAGAGCGTTTCGGTCGCTATTCGTTTGTGGGTCTGCCTGCGAGTACGCGTATCGAGGTGCGCGGTAATGTTGTCCGTGTAATCAACGGACAGCATATCGAAGAAAAGGAAGTCGAGGATGCGCTCGCATTCATCAATCAGTATATGACGCAGTTTAACGCTGCGCAGCTTGAGGCGCTGCCCCGATTCAGCGGGGGGCTGGTGGGTTATTTCGCGTATGATACCGTCAGGTATATTGAATCCAGGCTGGCCGGACATGCGCGGCCGGACGTTCTGGATACGCCGGATATACTGTTGTTGCTGTCAGAGGAACTGGCAGTTGTTGATAATCTTGCCGGTAAGCTTTATTTAATTGCTTATGTCGATCCGGCTGTCGATAACGCCTATCATGCAGGCAAAGAGCGTCTGGAAGCGCTGCTAAAAAAACTGCGTCAACCGGTAACGATACCCACCGAACGCACCATCAGTAAAGGCGCGACAATTTCCGAATTCAGCGAAAGTGATTTCCTGTCGGCTGTTGAGCGAGCCAAGCAATATATATACGACGGTGACATTATGCAGGTTGTGTTATCACAGCGTACCAGCAAACCTTTCCAGGCGTCTCCGCTCGCGCTGTACCGTGCTTTACGCAGCCTGAATCCCTCGCCGTACATGTTCTATTATCATTTCAATGACTTTTGTGTCGTCGGTGCTTCGCCGGAAATACTGGTGCGCCTGGAAGACGACCTTGTGACCGTGCGACCGATTGCGGGCACCCGTCCGCGTGGAAAAAATCCGCAGGAAGATGTCGAATTCGCTGCCGATCTGCTGGCCGACCCCAAGGAAAGGGCCGAGCATGTCATGCTGATGGATCTTGGCCGTAATGATATTGGGCGTGTGGCGCAAACCGGAAGTATCAAAATCACAGAAAACATGCAGATTGAACATTACTCCCATGTCATGCACATTGTTTCCAATGTGGAAGGAAAGCTCAAGCCGGAATTCAATGCCATGGACGTTCTGCGTGCAACATTTCCTGCCGGCACTGTCAGTGGCGCACCGAAAGTGCGTGCAATGGAAGTTATTGACGAGCTGGAAATATCCAAGCGTGGAGTCTATGCCGGTGCAGTCGGTTATCTGGGTTTTAATGGCGACATGGATCTGGCAATCGCCATACGTACCGGCGTGATTAAAGACGGAAAATTACATATTCAGGCCGGTGCGGGGATCGTAGCCGACTCGGTGCCGAAAAATGAATGGATTGAAACGCAGAATAAGGCCAAGGCGATTTTGCGTGCAGCCGAAATTGCTGAAGAAGGACTGGATTATAAGTTTGAATGAACGTTCTGGATTAGCTGAATTTCAAGAATCAGATTCATACGTGGGCCAGAAACGAAACACGCCCACAGCATTTACAGTCACCGGCCAGGGCAATGGCGGATTTCTGGCGACTGATTTTGCTGCCGATGCGCGATTTGTTATTTATTGTTTATGCGTAGTAACTACTTGCCCCAAAAAATCCAAAAAAGACTTGACAGGTTTCCGGGTGGGTAAAATTCAATGGCCAATATCGATAAAATCAGTGTTCGGAAACAAATCGACACTATCAAGGCTGAGTTTGAACAATTGCGCGGTCAAGGCAAATAGCACCGGAAGCGCATGCTTTAATGGACAGCATGCCGCTGATCATTGACCTGATCTTGTCCATCTTTCAGGAACGCCTCACGCCAAAGACAAACAAGAACGCTGGCATTCCATCTTTCCAAACCGCAAGCCGGATGATACGACACCGGGCAGCAGGCGCAAAGGGAGATCCTTGAGTGGCGCAGCATTGAATAACCGGTGCATCCATGATTTATTCGCGGCTCCTAAGCAGGATTCATGATAAGCTTGGTGGTTACGGAGGGAAATTAGATGCTGGTGACCTTTAAAACGGATGTTGGCAACATTTCGATGTTTGGGAGTGATGCGCTTCAAATGATCAAAATGATGGGACACAGCGAAGCCGTGCCCGGTGCTATTTTGGCTGATGATGTTCCACAGGCACTCAGCCGATTGAAAGCGGCGTTGAAAAAGAAAGAAGCTGCGCCACCGTCCAATGAAAACGACGATGAGGATGAGCCAGTGATCAGCACTGCGCACAGAGGGCTGCCGCTGGTTAATCTGCTGACTGATGCAGCGGCTGCAGGATGCGACGTGATGTGGGAATGAGCTGATAGCCGGTATCTGAAATTATCTGAGAGTCAGCGATGGTATATTCCGGCGCATTCGGGCTGGTAAGCGATTTCACTCAAGCTGACGCGCAGTACGCCACCTTCCGGTTTTACTTGACCAGGTCAACGTCACCCTGGGAAAGGCCAAGCAGTGCGCTGCTGACCGGCGCAAGCACGGAAATTTTATTGCCGCTGTTATCGATATCCCCGGGATAAACCAGTGCCATACAGAATTCTTTCGATGAGGATTCTACTGTGAATCTGACAGTGGAATTCATGGTTGCCACCACTGGTGGGATAGCATCCGGTTCGACTATGTCCGCTCGTGACAGCTCGGCTTCCAAGGCGCTGCTGCCGGGATGCAATGCAAGGCGGAGGGATGAGTCATAGCGAGGCTATGGCGGCGGCGAACAACGCCGCAGTGTGCCCGCCAGATGCGGTCCAAGTGTTACAGTTATTTATGAACGATTCCTAACAACAATAAATCAATTGGCTGGTTTCCAGCTGGTTCGGAGCCGTCGTGAAACGGATATGCGTTTTGATCTTAAATAGTCGATGCTTAAATACATTCAAGTGATTGATATTAATTATAAATATCAATAATTGTACTGTTCAGATCGACCAGAAAATGATAAAATGAGCAC
>NZ_FOGH01000039.1 GCF_900111165.1 Nitrosomonas sp. Nm51 | reverse complement strand
GCGGCTATCTGGAATTTCAGTATATGTGCATGGGATTTATGCTGTGGAAAGATGATTTATGATTATCACTGTTGATATTTGTGGGTAATAGGCAGGGCTAGGCGTGTTGTTTGTTACAGGGTCTGACTCAGTATGTAAAGGGCAATGCTTCGACGCGTCGTTCGATTGTATCGACCAGTTTATGATAAGCCGGTGTATCAAAATTGCCATAATGCTGCCTGAAAACGGTTTTGGATAATGATTCCGGAAGATCTTCCCATCTGGGCATAAGATCCTTGTCGTTGATTCCCTTATTCACCAGTTGCTGCAACTGAACCGCATCTGTATGGCTCGCTGTGGCAAGCTCCCCGAACCGGGTGCCGGCACGGTCTGCTGCAATGTCATTAAATGAGAAACCGCTGCCGCTGCGTTTGTCTTCGATTTCCTTGTAAAGCCCGATGGCATCGGACAAAGCAGTGTCCGCATATGCTGTAATGGCTGCTGAAATGATAAAATGCTGCGCAAAATCTTTGCGTCCATCCAGGGTGATGTTTGGACGGGAATGGCGCAGAGGCCGGTTTGCCGCTTTCGGTACTAAATAATTAAGCGGCAAATCCATGACATAAAATGTGGCGGCCAATATGGCGGCGCGGTTTTCTTTTTGCGCCGGATTGTTGACAGAATACCGCGCAGCCATTTTCATGAGTGGCTGCAATATCTGTGACAGACTGAGCGCTGCTTGTTGCTGGTTGTTCTGTACCAGTAGATTATAGTAGCGATAGACTTTTTTTTGCTCGGATTTGCTGAGTACGGGGAAGTGACTGCGAGCCAGGTTGAATCCGCCTTGCCACTGGTATCGGACTTTGAGTGCGCTGGTTGTAATATGCATGTGTTTGATTGCAGATATCATGCTGTCGTATTTCGAGTAGTTTTGCAGCCACCAGACTGTTTGATCAAGTAAAAACTGGCTGACAAAATCCGGAATTAAGATATGACCGATACTGACCGAATGCGGTTGTGGCAGACGATCCGTTTCCACAAAGGTGGCTTCAAGGTTAATGAAACCTGTTATGGTTTGCAATGGCAACGGCAGGCTTGTGCGGATTTTTGCTTTGCCATGCGTTATGTACATGTGTGCACTGCCGTTGACGAAATGCTTGGTCAGATAATTGATTGCGATGTCCGCGTCTTCAGGATGAATACTGATTGTTGCCATGCCTTTTTGCCGGCTGCTCAGGATACGTCGGCGGTGCTGATCAAATGTACGTTTTAAGCGCTCGATATGTTCGGGCGCAACCTTCGTTTGCTGCTCAACATACGGCTTTTCATCGATAACCAGAAAAATGAACAAACCAAGCAATAATGAAACGGTACATACGCAGGCGATCAGGAAGAAAATCAGTTTGCGAATCATAGTTGTTACGAAAATCATTTGAACAGGATTTTGCAATAGCGCCACGATAGCATTAAAAGAGTGTTGTAGGAAAACTAGATTTTCCAGGTTATGCGCATACTATGGGCCTATAAACAAGGTATAATTACCCACATGTTTTGTCCAGCATGCATTTGCTTGAGTAATTGGCGTTGTAAACAGAGCATTAGCCTGTATAAAGTGATGGGCCGATGGCAGCGGAGTGATGATGAAAACTGCCGCAATAGATTAAAGACGGTACCGATATGATCAATACCGATCTATTGTATAATTACTATTGCCAACCTCAATCCAACTTTGATGAGAAATGTCGACGAGCCCACAGAAAATGCTTAATTCATCGTCTGTACTTGAGTTTAAAAGCACGACTTTTTTTACACCCACCCTGGTTCTGAACAGTAACGATATCGCCGCAATCGAATTGTCATTACAGGAGAAAATCAATCTGGCACCGGATTTTTTTAAACATTCTCCGTTGGTGATCGATGTGCGCGAACTGAATAGGTCGGAATTGGATTTCAGTGTAACCGAGATTGTTGAAACGCTGCGTAGAATTGGTTTGTTTCCAATTGGCCTGCGTGGCGGAACCGAGCAGCAAAACAGTCAGGCGCAGAAGCTGTCGATACCAGTTGATGCCGGGCGTGACCATGATAATAGTGGTGTCGCGCATCAGAGCAGGGGTGCCGGTGACGTGGCGGCTGCAAGTATGGAAACCCCGGCTGCGGATGAAACGGATGCTGAGTCAGAGGCAGTTGCAATAACTTCAACAAATGCAGGTTTGTCAGACCAGTCTGCCGCTCCGGCGGTGCCTGTCAGATCCATGGTGGTTACCCAGCCGGTGCGCTCGGGGCAGCGTATTTATGCACAGGGCGATCTGGTGGTTATGTCTCAGGTCAGCGCTGGTGCCGAGATTATGGCTGAAGGTAATATCCATGTTTATAATACGTTGCGCGGCCGTGCGCTGGCTGGCGTGCAGGGAAATACCAGCGCACGGATATTCTGTTTGGACTTGCAGGCCGAGCTTGTCTCAATTGCAGGAGACTATAAGACCAGCGAACATATCACTAAAGAAATGCAAAAAAAACCGGTGCAGATTTATTTGCAGGACCATGCGTTAATTATTAATGAAATTGCCTAAATTTTAGCTAAGGAGACTCAATTGGCAAGAATTATTGTTGTGACATCAGGAAAAGGCGGTGTTGGTAAAACAACAACAAGTGCGGCGATTGCCATGGGATTGGCAAAAAGAGGTCAAAAGACCGCTGTGATTGATTTTGATGTGGGGTTGCGAAATCTCGATTTGATTATGGGATGCGAGCGTCGTGTCGTTTATGATTTCATCAATGTAATCAATGGTGAAGCGAGCATCAATCAAGCCTTGATTCGTGATAAAAACTGCAGCCAGCTGTATATATTGCCAGCATCTCAAACCCGCGACAAAGATGCGTTGACGCTGGAGGGCGTCGGCAGGGTTCTGGACGAACTTTCCAAAGATTTTAAATATATTGTCTGTGATTCGCCTGCCGGTATTGAGAAAGGTGCGAATCTGGCGCTTTACTATGCCGATGATGCATTTGTCGTGACCAACCCTGAGGTATCATCTGTGCGCGATTCAGACCGTATGCTGGGTATTCTGGCCAGTAAATCGCGCCGGGCTGAACGCAATGAAGATCCGGTCAGAGAATATCTGTTGTTGACACGTTATGATCCGAATCGGGTGAAATCGGGTGAAATGCTTGGGCTTGATGATGTGCAGGATATTCTATCGTTACAATTGCTGGGGATTATTCCTGAATCAAAAACGGTGTTAACAGCTTCCAATGCCGGTATTCCAGTGATATTGGATGAAAAAAGTGAAGCAGGCCGTGCGTATGAGGATGTTGTCGCGCGTTACCTTGGAGAAGATCGGCCACATCGGTTTATTGATGACAAAAGAGGATTCTTCAGGAAGCTTTTCGGAGGCAGATTATGAGTTTGTTGGATTATTTCAGAGCATCCAAGCCGAAGACAGCAGCCATTGCGAAGGAAAGGCTGCAGATTCTGGTTGCGCATGAACGAACCGAACGCAATCGGCCTTCATATCTTCCGCAATTACAAAAAGAACTGCTCGAAGTGATACGTAAATATGTGCATGTCGATCAGGAAGCCATTTCGGTAAAATTCGAACAGGACGAGAACCAGGAGACACTGGAGCTCAATATTGTTTTGCCTGATTTTCAGCAGGAAGACAAACACGTCAATATCTGAGATGTTTGCCACGGTTCAATAACGGTTTGCGGCTGGATAGCTATTTTTTGCATCAAAATTATCGCCGCTCAGCCTCATCCACGGAATACCCCGACTAGCGAAAATGGGACGTGATTTCTCATCAAGCACGCATAGCTGCAATTTCTCGAATGGTAAATGGCGGATGCTGTTTCTTTTTCTGCCGATGCTTGTGGGTTGTGCCGCATTGACAACACAGACAACCCTTACTACGCAGGTTGCCCGAACGGTTGTTTTTGAACCTTTGGCGGCGCTCAATGTTCCGATGGCCGGTAGTTTCGAGTTGCTTGGCAGGGTGTCGGTACGCAACGAACACCAGCGATTCTCGGGAAATGTGCATTGGCAGCATACAAGATTTGAGGACATGGTGTTATTGCTATCCCCGCTTGGGCAGGCGGTTGCTGAGATTGTCAGAAATCATGATGGTGTCAGTCTGACTACGGCCAAACAGGAAACATTTTACGCGGGTAATGTGGAAGATCTGACCGCGGAGTTGCTTGGATGGCGTCTACCTCTGAATGGATTGCAGTACTGGGTTCAAGGGTTGCATTCACCGTTAAGCCAGGCGTCTGTAGACTATGACAGCGAAAACCGTGTGATTGCAATCCGGCAGGATGGCTGGGAAATCATGTTCACGCAGTATTTCAAAGACGATGCAAAATTGTCGGACAAGCCGGTAGCGCACCCAAGAATTTTTGAGCTGCGAATTGAGGATTTAAATATCCGCATGGTCGTGGATAAATGGATCGAAGCCTGATCCGATGACGTTAATCTGCTCCGCGCCCGCCAAGCTAAATCTGTTTCTGCATGTCGTAGGCCGGCGATCGGATGGCTATCATTTGCTGCAGACTGTTTTCCGTTTGCTCGACTTCTCGGATCAGTTGCGTTTTACGGTGCGTGATGACGGTTTGATTAAGCTGTTTTCGTCAACAGCAATGAATGTGCCCGAGGAGCAGAACTTGTGTGTGCGCGCGGCAAAATGTCTGCAGGCAATGAGCGGGGTAGGTCTGGGTATTGATATAACGCTGGAAAAAAAAATTCCCATGGGCGGCGGTTTGGGTGGCGGCAGTTCTGATGCGGCAACAACATTAATGGCGCTGAACACACTATGGAATCTGAACTGGGACAAAGAAACACTGCTGGCGCTTGGATTGCAACTCGGCGCGGATGTGCCGGTATTTATTTTCGGAAAAAACGCATTTGCAGAAGGTGTCGGTGAAGAATTGTCCGCTGTACAATTGCCAGCGGCATGGTATCTGGTGATTATTCCGCCCGTTCATGTATCGACCGCGGAAATTTTTTCAAGTAAAGAATTGACACGAAACACAATTCCTATCAAAATACCGCCCTTTTCCATATGGCAGGGACATAACGATCTCGAGCCTGTGGTTTGCCGTCTTTATCCGGAAGTGGCGGTCAGATTGGAGTGGCTAAAACAGTTGAAAAATACTACAATAGCGGCCATGAGCGGGTCTGGTGCTTGCGTGTTTGCTGAGTTTGCGACGGAACAAGCAGCGCAAGCGGCTTATGCCAGCATGCCGGATAATATGACAGGGTTTATTGCACGCGGATTGGATTGTCATCCAATGCGCGCTTCTGTGAAATAAAAAATGGGGAGTAGCCAAGTGGTAAGGCACCGGATTTTGATTCCGGCATTCGTAGGTTCGATCCCTACCTCCCCAGCCATTTTAACAATTTGAAACATTAGAAATGCATGCGGAAACGGCTGATTGTGAACAGCAATCTTCGTTGGTCTTGGGTTTTCAGGAACCGCAAGCACGCTTGTGAGCTTCCAATCAAACTTATGTCAAATTCGATATAATGTCTTATGACAGTTTAATGGTTTTCACCGGTACGGCTCATCCAAAGCTGGCCCATGATGTGGTGAAACATCTAAATATCCATCTGGGACGCGCGACAATCGGGCGTTTCAGTGACGGTGAAATCATGGTGGAAATCCTCGAAAATGTGCGTGGCAAGGATGTTTTTGTTCTGCAGTCGACCTGCGCGCCGACCAATGACAGTCTGATGGAAATTCTGGTTATGGTGGATGCGTTGAAGCGCGCTTCTGCAGGAAGGATAACCGCAGCCATTCCTTATTTCGGGTATGCGCGTCAGGACAGAAGGCCACGCTCGGTGAGAGTGCCGATTACGGCCAAAGTGGTCGCCAATATGTTGACCAGCGTTGGTGTAGACCGTGTGCTGACAATGGATCTCCATTCGGATCAGATTCAGGGTTTTTTTGATATTCCGGTTGATAACATTTATGGTATGCCCATATTGCTGGGCGATGTCTGGAAACATGACTATCAGGATCTTGTGGTGGTTTCGCCCGACGTGGGTGGCGTTGTCCGGGCCAGGCATATGGCCAAACGTCTGGAGTGCGATCTGGCGATTATTGATAAACGCCGTCCAAGGCCCAATGAAGCCAGGATTATGAATATTATTGGCGAAGTCGCAGGAAGGACCTGCGTTATAATCGACGATCTGGTCGATACAGCCAATACACTGTGTAAAGCAGCGGATGCTTTAAAAGACGAGGGCGCGGTTGCGGTGATTGCTTATTCAACTCATCCGGTATTGTCGGATAATGCCGTTGAACGCATTTACAATTCGAATCTCGATAAACTGGTGGTGACGGACACCATACCGCTGCAGGAAGATTCGACAGCATGCGAAAAAATCTGTCAACTCAGTATTGCAAGTCTGCTGGCTGAGACATTGGTGCGCATCAGTAATGAAAGCTCTCTCAGCTCGCTGTTTATGGAGTGAATGTATCGCTCGTTTGTAATCGATTTGTTTGGTCGCGGACAAATCATCATTGTGGAGAAATAAAATGAAAATTGAAGTCAGTGCAGACAAGCGCTCGGTGCAGGGAAAAGGTGCGAGCCGCCGCCTGCGTGGTTCTGGCAGATTGCCGGGAATCATTTATGGTGGAGATGACGCGCCCCAGTCCATTGAAATGGATCATAACGATATGTTTTACAAGCTTAAAATGGAGGCCTTTCATGCTTCTATTTTGACTCTGAATGTATCTGGAAAAAAAGAGCAGGTGCTGTTACGCGATGTACAAATGCATCCGTATAAGCAACTGGTATTGCACATTGATTTTCAACGCATTGATCCAAAGAACAAAATTCATATGAAAGTGCCGTTGCACTTTATCAATGCTGATATTGCGCCGGGCGTTAAAACATCGGGGGGTATTGTCAGTCATGTACTGACGGAAGTGGATGTCACCTGTCTGCCGAAAGATCTGCCTGAATTTATCACCGTAGACCTGATTGATCTTGTAGCAGGGCATACCTTGCATCTCAGTGATGTTACAGTTCCGGAAAATGTTGAAATTACGGCGCTGGCTAAGGGAGATGATCAAGCCGTTGCAACAATTACTATTCCACGCGCGGCTCTGTCGAGTGGGTCTGAAGCAGAGGATGGTGAAGCTGAAGGAGAAGCTGCAGCAGAAGAATAACATACCTGTTTTATCAATGGCATACAAAAAATCTGCTGGTTTTAATTATAAAATCAGCAGATTTTTATTTTCCACGTCACAATACAATAACGCGCTTATACTGCCATGAAGCTGATTGTCGGTCTGGGTAATCCAGGTAAAGAATATGCGCATACACGCCATAATGCCGGATTTATTTGGGTGAATTGTTTGGCCGATACGCTGAAAGTTACGCTTAATCTCGAGGCGCGTTTTCATGGATTGTGTGCACGTATTAACGCTGAAGCGGCAGATTTCTGGTTGCTTGAGCCGCAGACATACATGAACCGCAGCGGCCAGTCAGTTGCTGCGCTATGCCGGTTTTACAAAATTCAACCTGACGAAATCGTTGTCGTGCATGACGAGCTGGATTTATTGCCAGGTTCGGCTAAACTCAAATGGGGCGGCGGTCTTGGCGGACATAACGGTCTGAAGGATATCGCAGCGCAGCTCGGAACCCGCGATTTCTGGCGGCTTCGGATCGGTATCGGTCACCCGGGAGACCGCAATGCAGTCGTTCGGTATGTGCTGCGCCCGCCCGGAAAAGAAGATGCCCTGTTAATTAATCAGGCAATTGAGCGAAGTTTGCAGATATGGCCCATGATCGCACAAGACGATTTCCAGTCAGCCATGTTGAAGCTGCATACTAAATAAATCACCCGGTTTCCGGTTGAAGATTAAGAAATCAAGTAACTTCGAATGAGTACCCGATTATGAGCCTGAAATGCGGTATTGTGGGTTTGCCCAACGTTGGCAAGTCGACTTTATTTAATGCGTTGACCAAGGCGGGCATTGCCGCGGAAAACTATCCTTTTTGTACTATTGATCCTAATGTCGGTATTGTAGAAGTGCCCGACTCACGCTTGCAGAAGCTGGCTGAAATCGTCAAGCCGCAAAAAATCCAGCCGGCCATTGTGGAATTTGTCGACATCGCCGGACTGGTAGCGGGTGCTTCCAAAGGAGAAGGTCTTGGCAACAAGTTTCTGGCGAATATCCGTGAGACGGATGGTATTGTCAATATGGTGCGTTGTTTTGCCAACGATAACGTGACACATGTTGCAGGCCGGGTTGATCCAGCCTCCGATATCGAAGTGATACAGACAGAACTCGTACTGGCCGATATGGCCACAGTCGAGAAAGCGTTGCTGCGTGAGTCCAAAACAGCCAGGTCGGGTAATAAAGAAGCCATCAAGTTGTGCGGTTTTCTGGAACTGGTGCAGGCGCACCTGAATCAAGGAAAGCCCGCACGTTCGCTCGAAATTGATTATGATCAACAACAGCTGCTCAGACCGTTGTGCCTGCTGACAGCCAAACCGGCAATTTACGTCGCTAATGTCGATGACAATGGCTTTGAAAATAATCCGTTATTGGAGCAGGTCAGGGAATATGCGGCAGACGCAAGAGCGCCGGTTGTTGCAATATGTGCGGCGCTGGAATCGGAAATTGCCGATTTGTCCGATGAAGATAAGCAGGTTTTTTTAGCGGATATCGGTCTCGATGAACCGGGGCTCAACCGTCTGGTGCGTGCCGCCTATGACTTACTAGGCTTGCAGACCTATTTTACGGCAGGGGTGAAGGAAGTCAGGGCGTGGACTATCCATAAAGGCGATACTGCGCCCCAGGCTGCCGGTGTTATCCATACCGATTTTGAAAAAGGGTTTATCCGCGCCGAGATAATCAGTTATGAAGACTTCGTTGCCTGCGGCGGCGAACAAGGCGCCAAAGAAACCGGCAAAATGCGTCTGGAAGGGAAGGAGTATATCGTCAAGGATGGCGATGTGGTACATTTCCGGTTTAATGTGTAGAGGAATTTACGCTGAATAATTACCAAATAATAGGCAATTACACGGTTTGTGGGACAGTCTCCAGTCTCTCTCTCAATTTTCCGGATCCGGCGCATCGCTTCCCAGTAAAGGCGTTTCCAGCCCTTCAATTTCCTGAAGCGCGTGACCTGCAATTCCCTGCAGGTCGCCATACATGCCGACAGTTGATTCAATGACGCCTTGAATCTGCGCTTCTCGTTTAGCCCATAAACGCGTCATGGATTTGCGCTCTCTATCCAGGTCTGCCTGCATATCGGAAAATTTTTCAACAATCGCTTCGATACGATGCCTGAATTTCGGACCGGTCAGATATTTGTACACCAGCGCCATTTTGGTTTCTTGCCCTTCCTGCGTTTTTCTCGTGCCGGCTAATTCAATAAGTGACTGCCTGAGCGCAATAACCAGAGGCACTGCATAGCGTGGGTGCGTTATCCAAACGCCATCGATATTGCCAAAACTTTCAATATCTTTTGGTAACGCATTGGACACCAGAACAGCAATTTCTGCTTTAGCTGTTCGCTGATCATTTCGAAGCTTCGACAGCCATCCGTCACTCCAGTTTTTTGTGCGTTTAGACTCCCAGAGGATTGCGCCGCACATTTGCCCCAATGGTCCAATCACCCGTTGTAAAACATCGCCGCCAAACTCTCCCTTGGCAACCGGCTCAATGCTGTCAAGCGGAAACCTTGTACTGAGTGTTACTTCCAGTTCGAGTTCCATGACTTCGCCCTGTAATTGCTGCGATCCTTGTTCTGCCTTGCGCTTTAGTTCCTCGATCTGGCGTTGCATTGAGGAGATTTGCGTTTCTTTTTCAGTGACCTTAAGCTTGAGCCCTTCTTCTGCTTCCTGGCGCGCCTGCTTTCGAATATCTTCAAGTGATGCCTGAACGCGCTGTTCCACAGTAAGTTCAAGTTCACGTTTTGCGTCGTCAAGCTCGCGATGCTTGCGGAGTAAATCCACCTGCGCTTTTTGCGCTGCTGCGAGTTTTTCGTCCCGTAGTTTGAGTATTGCCTGTAGTTCGCTGACTTCCTTTGTTTTTTCTTCAAAATCGGTTGCCACCGCCAGCTTTGCCTTTTTGGCTTCCTCCGCAATAATTGCCGCTTTTTCATTCTTCAATTTTTCGGCAACCTGATCTTCTATGGCTTCTTGAGCATCCTCCACAGCTTTTTGTTGTGTGCGAATATCTGCCTCCCTTTTAGCAACTTCAGCTTCTTTCAGCGAAATCCTGGCCTCGTACTCCTTGCGTATCGTCTGAATGAGCGGGGCTGCGAGAGACTCCGTCAGCTTGATCTCCGTGGAACAGTTCGGGCATATAATTGTCGGCTCTGTCGTCATCTATTCTCCTGGAACGGTATCCATTAATATTGTCAGCTTAGGTGCGCTACCGTACTTGAAAAAGGAACAACCCTAACCTGTGCGTACTATACCCTGCTGCATAACACCATGGTACGCTGTATCTGACAATATCATATGGACAGAGTACCAGTGTTGATTCCATTTTCATGCCATCAATTGACACGGGTAAGCTAAAATTGCGTAATTGAATAAAATGGATGTACGTCAATAAACAGATAATTTAATACAACATGGCAGAATCAACAAAGTATATTGGTGTCGATCAAGACAAAAACAATGGATTGACACATCTTGGCCGCATTGTCCGGGATGCGTGGGTATTTAATATTTTGCCCGAATCTGAGACTTGTGCAGGGTGGGATCGTTCACAAATGCAGAACCTGTATGAAAAGGTCCATGCCGCATGGGAACCTTATGGTCACCTGCCAAGCCGTTTACCGGAAGAATTGCAGGTTCGGCATAGACGCGTCTATGACCACGCCATTCAAACTGCAAAAGCCAAGGGCTGGAATCCTGAACTGGATGAAGACGATTAATATCGTTTCAGTTGTGCAGCTGATTTTAACCGTTTATGCTGTTCCTTCTTAATGTTCAGGCGTTTTTCACAAACATGCATCAAAAATCTGCATGCGCATAAATGCACATAAACATGACGGCACTCCCTAAAATGAATCAAAGTATGCCAACCGAACGCAATCAGCCGCATGGCGAGGTTGTCGCTGTTCAGGGAAATGTGGTTGATGTGCGTTTCAAACCGCCGCTGCCGGCACGCAATTTTCAATTGCGGACAGGCGCCGACGAACGGATCGTACTGGAAGTGCAAATGCATCTGGATGCCGCTACTGTACGCTGCATTGCGCTCAATTCCACAAGGCGCCTGGGACGGGGAATGTCCGTACGCAATACCGGCGCTACTCTGCAGGTGCCGGTCGGCGAGGCACTGCTCGGGCGTATGCTGAATGTATTCGGCGAGACGGTTGACGGAATTGATGCGCCAGTTGAAGCACAGGCATACTGGCCCATTCACCGCCCGCTGCTGCCACTGGCAGAACGGACTACCGGCACTGAAATATTCGAAACCGGTATCAAGGCCATCGATCTGCTGTCGCCGCTGGAGCGCGGTGGAAAATCGGGCATGTTCGGCGGTGCGGGCGTTGGAAAAACGGTGTTGATCAATGAGCTCATCAACAACATGGCTGAACAGTATGAAGGTATCAGTCTGTTCTGCGGTATCGGTGAGCGTATGCGCGAGGCTGAAGAAATGTATCGCGCGATGAAAGAATCGAATGTACTGGAAAAAGCGATTCTGATCTATGGGCAAATGAACGAGTCGCCAGGTGCGCGTTTTCGCGTCGGCCACGCCGCGATGACTATCGCCGAATATTTTCGCGATGTAATCAAGCGCGATGTCCTGCTGCTCATCGATAATGTGTTTCGTTTCGTGCAATCGGGTACGGAAGTCTCTGGTTTGATGGGAAGAATCCCGTCCCGCGTGGGCTATCAGCCGACACTGGCGACCGAACTGGCCAAACTGGAAGAACGGATCTGCAGTTCTCGAAACGGCAGCATTACATCTGTACAGGCGGTTTATGTACCTGCTGACGATTTGACGGATCCTTCGGCCACGCATATTTTTGCGCATTTATCTGCCTCTATCGTGCTTTCCCGTAAAAGGGCCAGCCAGGGTTTTTATCCGGCGATTGACCCCCTGCAGACCGAATCCAAAATGCTGACCCCCACCGTCGTCGGCAAACGGCATTATCGCACAGCCCAGCGTGTGCGCAGCACGCTGGCAGAGTACGAGGATCTTAAAGACATTATCGCCATGCTTGGCATAGAAGAACTCTCACGCGAAGATCGCATGACGGTCAACAAAGCGCGCCGGCTGGAGCGTTTTCTCACACAGCCCTTCTATGCAACCGAGCAATTCACGGGGCAGGCCGGCAAACGGGTTTCCCTCCAACAAACGATTGAAGGTTGTGAGCGCATTCTGGCCGGAGAGTTTGCGGACATTGAAGAAAAGGCCTTCTACATGATTGGTTCAATCGATGAAATTAACGGCAAGGGATAAACAGTGGACGAGAGCGGTAAAGAAACTGCCATCATGGAAATGCGCTTGCAAGTCTTGCTGCCAACCGGGATACTGGTGAACGAACGCGTAATTAAGATTATTGCCGAAGCAGAAAACGGCTCTTTTTGCCTGCTGCCCAGACATATCGATTTTGTCGCGGCACTGGTGCCGGGTATTTTAAGTTTTTACCCGCCGAATGGCGGTGAATGCTTTGCTGCTGTGGATGAAGGTGTTTTGGTCAAATGCGGTCACGAAGTCTTCGTATCGACCTTAAGCGGTGTGCGCGGGACCGATCTGAATCAATTGGAGGCATTAATCGATGAGCGTTTTCTTGATTTGGATGAACATGAACGCAAGGCGCGCACGGCACTGGCCAGGCTTGAAGCAGGCACGTTGCGCGGCTTTAAGGAATTACAGGACAAAAAATGATGGACCAAGAGCCCGCTGAAAGAAACAAGTCACCGGAGCAAAAACCTTATGCATCCGAAAAGCTGGGCGAGCAGATTGGTCACCGGGCCAGGCGGAAATTGCGTGCGCGCGATCAAAGCGAACGCACGGTCTGGTTCGGATTAGGAATGTTTGGCCTCGTCGGCTGGTCTGTGGCGATACCCACCATCATCGGGATTGCCATCGGGCTTTGGCTCGACCGGGAATGGCCTGGCCGGGCCTCATGGACGTTGACCTTTCTTATTATTGGCATAGCACTGGGTTGTTTGAATGCGTGGTATTGGGTCAAACATGAGAGCGGGCGCAAATAAGTTCAGCGAGTAATGATCATGGATGATCCGCTTATCCTGATATGGATGTTTACGGGTGGCATGATACTCGGCGCCGTTTATTTTTCTGCCCTGTGGTTTACAGTAAGGTATATTCAGAACGGCAGGTATCCGGCTTTTTGGCTGATAGCCAGCTTGATTCTGCGAATGACTGTTTTGCTGGTAGCTTTTTATCTGATTCTACACTATGGGCACTGGGGACATTTACTAGCAGTACTGGCCGGGTTTGTAACTTTACGCATTCTTTCAGTCCGCAGCATGCGCCGTCAAATATCGGCAAGCGGCAACATAAAGGAGAAACAGCTATGACAATCAGTCCGGACAGCATTATTTTCTGGCAATGGGGCGCAGCGTCGCTGAATGCAACGATTGTCTATACCTGGCTGGTGATGGCACTGCTGACACTGATTTCCTGGCTGGCCACGCGCCGGTTTTCTTCGGGGACAAAAATTTCACGCTGGCAGAATTTGCTGGAAGTACTGGTGGCCGGTATACGTGATCAGATCAAACAAGTCAGCCATCAGCAGCCGGGCAAGTATCTGCCGTTTGTAGGCACACTGTTTTTATTTATCGCGATGGCCAATCTGCTGAATGTAGTGCCCGGCTATATGGCGCCAACCGGTTCGCTTTCAACGACCACGGCGCTGGCCATCTGTGTTTTTGTTGCCGTGCCGATTTACGGTATTGCCTATGAAGGGCCTTTGAATTATCTTGCGCATTATGTCAGGCCGACACTGCTTATGCTGCCTTTCAATATCATTGGCGAGATTTCACGCACGATTGCGCTGGCCGTGCGCCTCTATGGCAACATCATGAGCGGCACGGTCATTGTAGCCATCCTGCTGAGCCTGACACCGTATTTTTTCCCGGTTGTGATGCAGCTGCTCGGGCTGCTGACCGGCATGATTCAGGCTTACATCTTTGCCATTTTAGCGATGGTGTATATCGCCTCGGCAACCTCGGCGCATGCGGAAAAACAAGTTCCGGCCAAAACAGAAAATCAAAACTGATCAGGGAGGTTCAGCTTGGATAATATTTCACTTATCGGCATGATATCCATCGTCACAGCAGGTCTGACGATCGCAATTGGCTCCATCGGCCCCGCATTTGGCGAAGCACGCGCGGTGGCTCAGGCCTTAAGCGCGATTGCCCAGCAGCCGGACGAATCGGCGACGATTACACGAACATTGTTTGTCGGTCTGGCCATGATCGAATCCACGGCAATTTATTGTTTCGTGGTGGCGATGATTCTGATTTTTGCCAACCCTTTCTGGAATCATGTAACAGCTGCAGGGGGTTGATGCATGAGCATAGACTGGATTACGGTCTCGGCGCAAATTGTCAACTTTTTGATCCTCGTCTGGCTGTTGAAGCGGTTTTTATACCAGCCGGTGATCCGGGCGATGGACCACCGTGAGCAACGGATTGCCGCGCAGCTGAATGATGCACAGGCACGCGAACTTAAAGCCGACAATAAGGCGCAGGAGTATCAGGCGATGGCCAGAGAACTGGAGCGCACGCGCGATGATATTCTGGCCAGGGCGTATGAAAAAGCCGAGCAACAAAAAAGGCAACTGCTGGATGAAGCGCGCCGGGAAGTCACCGAAACCCGCGAAAACTGGCAAAGACAAGTCCAGCAGGAAAAAGAAGAATTCCTGAACAATATGCGCAATCAAATTTCAAGCACGATACAGAATATTGCACGCAAGGCTTTAGGCGACCTGGCAAACGCCAAGCTTGAAGAACAGATGATTATTTCATTGATCAACCGCCTGGACTCACTGGACCGGCAATCACAGGCCTTGCTGCAGAAGGCGTCGCAGCAAACATCCGAACCGGTTCGCATCACCAGTACATTCAAACTGGATCCGGCGGCGCGAGACCGCCTCACCCATGCCATTCACACACATTTTGCCGATGGCATCGCTGTGGAATATGACGAGTCTTCCGAGTTGTTATGCGGCATCACATTAACGGCCGGAGAAGGACAACTGAGCTGGAATCTTGCCGATTATATTCAGCGGCTCAGCCAGGATGCCGAGAAGGCGCTTTCGCCAGCCGCGCACTCTGAAACGGAAAAGGAATAAGTCCTTGTTAGAACAATTGCTGGATGAAACGCTAATCGCGCTAAATCAGGTGGTCGAACAAAGCGCGTATCCGTTGCGTGCGCGGGAAACAGGCCGTGTAACGCATGTTGGCGGTGGCATTGCACGCATAAAGGGCCTGTCCAGTATCCGCTCGGAGGAACTGGTGCGTTTTCCAGATGACGTGCTGGGAGTGGCGATTAACCTGGAACCACACGAGGTCGGCGTTATCCTGCTCGGTGACAGCGACAGGCTGACGGCGGGCATCGATGTCAGCGCCACGGGCCGTGAAGCGGATGCGCCGGTGGGCGAAGGCCTGCTGGGCAGGGTAGTTGATGCCACCGGCCGTGTACTGGACAGCGGCGGGCCGCTGCGCTTCAAAGAACGGCGCCCCGTGGAGCGGCCCGCACCGACAATTATTGAACGCGCCCCGGTAACCGTGCCGCTGGAAACCGGCATTAAAGCAATCGATGCCCTTATTCCGATCGGCCGTGGCCAGCGTGAATTGATCGTCGGCGACCGTCAGACCGGCAAAACATCCGTTGCCGTCGATACCATCATTAATCAGCGGAACAGGGGTGTTATATGCGTCTACTGCGCGATCGGCCAGCGCGGAACGGCTGTTGCGCGCGTGATCAATACCCTGCATCAGTATCGGGCTCTGGAAAATACGATTGTCGTGGTGGCCTCGGATGAAGACCCGCCCGGTCTTCGTTATATCACGCCTTATGCGGCCACAACGATGGCCGAATATTTCCTGGAACAGGGAAAGGATGTACTCATTGTCTACGATGATCTGACACGGCATGCACGCGCCTACCGGGAGCTGTCCCTGCTGTTGCGGCGCCCGCCGGGACGGGAAGCGTATCCGGGCGATATTTTTTATTTGCACGCGCGTTTGCTGGAAAGGGCGGCGCACTTGCACCAGCGCAGCGGCGGTGGCTCGCTAACGGCCCTGCCTATTATTGAAACCCAGGCTCAGGACATTTCGGCCTATATTCCGACCAATCTGATTTCTATCACAGACGGCCAGATTTATCTTTCGCCCACATTGTTTCATAAAGGATTGCTGCCTGCCATCGATGTCGGAAAATCCATTTCCCGCGTGGGCGGTAAAGCGCAGTTCCCGGCATTTCGCAGCGTTTCCGGCGATTTGAGGCTGTCATATTCGCAGTTTGAAGAACTGGAAACATTCGCCCGTTTTGCGACGCGTCTGGACGAAGAAACGCGCGCTACCATCGAGCACGGACGGCGTGTACGGGAAGTCCTTAAGCAGGCCGAACATCATCCGCTGCGAAGCAGCGAACAAATGGTTGTATTGAAAGCCGTCAGTGCAGGTTTGCTCGACCATGTGATACTGGATAAGATTGATGACGCCGAAACAGCGATACAAAAACATGTGCTTGATGAACTGCCCGATCTTTGCGGACAAATGGAAACAGGAAAGAAACTGAGCGAATCGCAATGGGAACAGGTTCTGGAAGTGGCGCGCAAAGCGATAGCCGGTGTTGAAGACGGATCATAATCATCGAAAAAACTGATTGCCATGGAGTCTCTGGAACAATTGCACAGGCAGCTGGACAGTCTCGAAGAGCTGCGAACCATCGTCAAGACCATGAAGGCATTATCAGCGGCCAGCGTCAGGCAGTATGAGCAGGCCGTACAGGCGCTGGACGGATACTATCGAACCGTTGAGCGTGGTCTGCACGTAGCGCTGAAAAACACCTCATCGTTTCCGCCTGCAGCGCAATATCTCCATCATCCTCTGGGATCGGGACATTCACAGCGCCCGCAGCGTCTGGGCAGCATTGTTTTCGGTTCCGATCACGGCCTGTGCGGCCGGTTCAACGAAGATATAACAGCCTACGCGCTCGAGCGCATGCAATCGACAGCTGCTGATCCGGATAATCATGCATTGCTTGCCGTCGGCGCACGCGTTGCAGCCAGTCTTGAGCATGAAGGACAAATAGTTGAGGATGTTTTTCAGGTGCCGGGATCGGCCACGCAAATTACCCTGAGCGTGCAGCAGATACTGCTCAAAATAGACGAGTGGTGCGAGCGCAGTGGCGTCCGCTATGTTTATCTGTTTTATAACCGGCATTCGGGAAAAAAAGGCTGTCGCCCGACCGGTTTCGAGCTGTTGCCCGTCAACCTGAATCGTTTTCACCGTCTCGAGGAAGAAGTCTGGCCTTCGCGCAGCCTGCCGACTTTTACCATGAATCACGAACAATTGTTTAAGCGGCTGTTGCAGCAATACCTGTTTGTGACGATATTCCGTGCCTGTGCGGAATCCCAGGCAAGCGAACATTCCAGCCGGTTAACGGCTATGCAATCCGCACAACGCAATCTGGACGAACGCCTGGAAGAAGTGACGATGACGTTCCGCCGCGCACGCCAGAACGTGATTACTTCGGAGCTGCTGGATGTTGTATCCGGTTTTGAGGCGATCACCAAAACGCGGTCCATTTAATCTGGTATGTGAGGTATGCATTCAATTCGAGACAGGGCAAGTTAAAAAAACCGGCAAAAACTGTACTTTAGAGTCCATGAAAGCCGGCAGGCATACTAATTACAGGTCAAAATCCAGCGTACTGGTGCAATATTCAGTTTAACCTAATCATCATAGCGCGACCGACCCTTTTGGTGAGTGAGGTATAAAGAAATATTAGTTTTATTTCATAAGATTGGCCATGGTTGTAGCGATCAACTGAGGATTTTGGGTTTAATAGTTTGTTCATCTGGTATACGCTGTAATTCATATTTCATTTGGCTGTTAAACGAGAATTTTATCAAGAAACAACAGTAACGCCTCTATCTTCTCCTGTCAGATACAGAAATATTCATACCCTGTCTTTTAAAGCCAAGGTGATATATATGTATGAAGCAATTGTTGTCATCAACGCTGGTTCATCCAGCATCAAATTTGCTGTGTATGCACTAGCCCGCGATGTGCTTGACTTGCGGTACCGTGGAAAGATTGCGGGCGTTGGACATCAGAACAATTTTGTCCTTGCAGACAGTAATGGCGATGCGCCGGCTATCACAGAGCAGCTGTTAACAAAAACCAGCAGGATACGCAATCATGGTCAAGCGCTGTCTGTTATTTTTGACTGGCTTAATGATCAAAACAGTGAATTTTCGCTCATTGCTGCAGGTCATCGTGTTGTTCATGGCGGTGAAAAGTTTTCTTCACCGGTAATTGTGAATGAAGAAATTCTCACAGACCTGAAAAGTTTTATTCCGCTGGCTCCGCTGCACCAGCCTTATCAAACTGCTGCCATTGAAATATTTGCGCAACAGTATCCCGGTATGCTGCAGGCTGTATGTTTCGATACTGCTTTTCACCGTAATCAACCGTTTGTTGCACAGCAGTTTGCATTGCCCGGAACACTCCGGCAACAGGGAATTTTAAGATATGGCTTTCACGGTTTATCTTATGAATACATCGCCCATGTATTACCTGAATACCTGGGCAGTGCAGCCGCCAAAGGCCGCGTCATTGTTGCACATCTTGGCCATGGCGCCAGCATGTGTGCAATGCAGTCACGCAGAAGTATCGCCACCACAATGTCTTTCAGTCCAATGGATGGATTGCCCATGGGAACGCGCTGCGGCGCGCTCGATCCTGCTGTGGTATTTTATCTGGTGAAAGAAAAAGGTATGGACATTGATACTGTCAGCGACCTTTTGAATAATCAATCCGGTCTGATCGGTGTTTCCGGAATCAGCAGTGATATGCAGGATCTGCTCGACAGCGACGATCCGCAAGCCGGGGAGGCAATAGACTTGTTTGTCTATCGCACAAATCGGGAACTGGGTTCCCTGGCCGCAGCTTTAAACGGTCTGGACGCACTGGTTTTTACCGCCGGAATCGGCGAACATGCCTACCGCATTCGTGAACAAATTTGCCGGCAGGCCTCCTGGTTAGGTATTCATATCGATAAAGCGGCAAATGCTGCCGGCAGCCACCAGATCAGTACAGCGCAAAGCCATGTATCCGTCTGGATGATTCCAACTGATGAAGAACACATGATCGCCCGCCATGTAAAGAATTTAATCGAAAAAAACTGATTGTTTTAAAATTCTTGTTTGCAATAAAAACTGGAACCGGTCATTTCAGAGTTAAAGGAAGCAGGAAATGAAGAAAACCGATAGTAAATCATCAACCCAGTTGCAGCCGTTATCTGTTGAGGAACTGTATAAGATAAACGCTTATTGGAGAGCGGCAAATTATCTGTCTGTCGGCCAGATTTACCTGTTGGACAACCCTCTGTTAAAGAAACCGCTGACACTCGAGCATCTCAAACCCAGACTGCTCGGGCACTGGGGTACCACGCCGGGGCTGAACTTCATTTACACACACCTAAACCGCGTCATTAAGGCGCAAGGCCTGAATATGATTTACGTCACCGGTCCCGGTCACGGTGGCCCGGGCCTTGTCGCCAATACCTGGCTTGAAGGTACATACAGCGAAATATATCCCAGTGTGCCGCAAAATGAGACGGGTATGCAGAAACTGTTCAAACAGTTTTCTTTTCCGGGCGGTATCCCGAGTCATTGTGCACCTGAAACGCCCGGTTCAATCCATGAAGGCGGAGAACTGGGCTATGCAGTCTCGCATGCGTATGGCGCCGTTTTTGATAATCCCGATCTTATCGCCTGTTGTGTTGTGGGCGATGGCGAAGCTGAAACCGGGCCATTGGCTGCCGCATGGCATTCCAACAAATTTTTAAACCCTGTTCACGATGGAGCAGTTCTGCCCATACTGCATCTGAACGGCTACAAAATCGCCAATCCAACAGTGCTCGCGCGCCTGAGCCATGAAGAACTGGAAAGCCTTTTTGTCGGATATGGTCACAGGCCCTATTGGGTTGAAGGTTCAGACCCGGAAACCATGCATCAGAACATGGCGGCCACACTGGATGCTGTTATCGCTGAAATCAAGGCGATTCAGAGTAAAGCACGTGAAACCGGCGATGTAACGCGCCCACGCTGGCCGATGATAATCTTGCGTACGCCAAAAGGATGGACCGGTCCTGCTGAAGTTGACGGCTTAAAAACGGAAGATTACTGGCGGTCGCACCAGGTTCCGCTGGCAGAAATGGCCACCAAGCCGGAGCATATCCGGTTGCTTGAACAATGGATGAAAAGCTACCGGCCGGAGGACTTATTTGACGAACAAGGCGCATTAAAGAACGAACTGGCCGCGCTCGCACCTGCGGGTTTATATCGTATGAGTGCCAATCCGCACACCAACGGCGGTTTGCTGCTCAAGGAATTGAGTATGCCGGACTTTCGTGATTATGCGATCGAAGTACTCGAACCAGGGCATGTAAGCGGTGAATCAACCCGGATCATGGGTTATCTATTACGCGATGTCATGAAACAAAATGAACAAACGCGTAATTTTCGCGTGATGGGACCGGACGAGACAAATTCCAATCGTCTCGACGCATTGTTTGAAGTAACTGACCGCACCTGGATGGCAAAGATGTGTCCGGACGATGATCATCTGGCGCCGGATGGCCGGGTTATGGAAATTCTCAGCGAACATACCTGCCAGGGTTGGCTGGAAGGGTATCTGTTGACAGGCCGTCACGGTATTTTTTCCTGTTATGAGGCGTTTATTCATATCGTTGGCTCCATGTTTAATCAGCATGCCAAATGGCTTAAGGTTAGCAAGGAGATCCCGTGGCGCCGTCCTGTCGCATCGTTGAATTACTTATTGACATCCCATGTCTGGCGGCAGGACCATAACGGTTTTTCGCACCAGGATCCCGGATTCATTGACCATGTCGTCAACAAAAAAGCCGATATCATTCGCGTTTATCTTCCGCCTGATGCCAATACGCTACTGACTATTACGGATAAATGCCTGCGCAGCCGCGATTTCATCAATGTCATTGTTGCAGGCAAACAGCGGCAACCGCAATGGCTGAATATGGATGCCGCCATCAAACACTGCAGCGCCGGCATCGGTATCTGGGAGTGGGCGAGTAACGATCAGGGAAGCGAACCGGATGTTGTCATGGCCTGCGCAGGCGACGTGCCTACGCTTGAGACCCTTGCCGCCGTCGAATTGCTGCGTCGGCAGGCTCCAGGGCTGAAGGTCCGTGTGATTAATATTGTTGACCTGATGACGCTGCAGCCGAGGGAAGAGCATCCGCATGGGCTTCCGGATAAGGATTTTGACGCCCTGTTTACAAAAAACAAGCCTGTCGTCTTTGCTTATCATGGTTATCCCTGGTTAATTCATCGGCTGACTTACCGCCGTACCAATCATAACAATCTGCATGTCCGTGGTTACAAGGAAGAAGGTACCACGACAACGCCGTTTGATATGGTTGTACGCAACGACCTGGACCGTTTTCATCTGGTAAGCGATGTGGTCGATCGTGTGGATGGATTTAATCAGACTGGTGGATATATAAAGCAGTTCGTCCGCGACAAACTCATTGAACATCGCCGTTATATTACGACTTATGGAGAGGATATGCCGGAAATCACCGGCTGGAAATGGTCCGGTACATGAAATTGAGAACTTCTGATTGTTTTTGATATTCATCGCGTTTTGTGCGAGCGAATACAAAAGGCAAGTAAAGTTCGCGGAATTTACCTGCCGGCATGACTTCCAATCCCGCTATTTTTGAGCAGGCGATCAATGAACACGACGATTATGATCAAGCTATCGCTACACTTGCCAGATACAGTGTCAATGCCGGAGATATATGAAACGTCAAACGGGCAGAATGGTATTGATTTTGAAGCAGTAAGTGAAAGCTGGAACAGGAAGGGGTGCGAAAATTTATCGACCCCTGCCATAAGTTGCTGGAAAGATTAAAACAAAAACAATCGAGGTTAATATGGTTATAAAATGCTGACGGCCGGGAAAAAGGTTTTCTGGCGTTATGCGCGTATTTGGTCAACTTGGTCAAGCCAGTGTTCCAGACCCTGTGTATTTAATTTGATATCGGAACTGATCAAGGCGATGATTTCCGTTTCAGGTAATCGGCAGCCATGCTCGCGGATACATTGCAACAGTAGCGATTGCAGTGCCGATGAAATGGTCTCGAATCTGCCTCGATTGCTGTGCATGCCGGTCTTTGCACTACGGGCTATTTTTACATGCGCGTCAATCAAAGTGTGCATGGCTTCAGCATGACGGTGCAAGTGGCCTATGCGGCCGTAATGTGTAACAAATGCGTATTTCGGGTTAAAACCCATGATTCTGTCCAGCGATGTGTGTGCAGCGGAGGGATCAAACTGTATCGGCGTAGTGGTTGGAAAAACAAATTCCATGCCATTGACGTCGAATTCACGGTAGGACACGCCAAAGGTGTCGCCGGTGAAAAATGCATTACTTTGTTCGTCGTAGATACAGTTGTGATGGCGCGCATGGCCGGGTGTGTCAATAAACAGTAACGTGCGTCCGTTCAGTTCGATACGGCTTTGATCGGGTGCTTCGATAATGCGTTGTTTGTCGATAGGGTGGATTTCGCCATAGACGCGCTCGAACTCCGCCTTGCCGTATACCGCAATTGCGCCGGCAACCAGCTTTTCCGGATCGGCCATGTGGCGTGCGCCGCGTGGATGTACGACCAGTCTGGCATTTGGAAAACGACGCATACACTCGCTGGCTCCACCGGCGTGGTCGAGATGAATATGGGTGAGAATAATATAGGCGACATCCTCGGCAGACAGATTCTTTTCTTCAATAGCATTGATCACGCCAGCAATGGACGATGATGTACCCGTATCAACGAGTGCCATTTTACCGTTTTCGACAATCAGATGAATGGCGGCGCGCCTGGGCCGGTGGAATTGTGCGTCGATGGCGCTGATTCCATGTTCGTAATCAGTAACGAGTGAAATAGTCATTTTGTTTTTGTCTTGCTTGTGTGAGCCGCTGCGGCCGGAATTAATGTGTCTACCCTGGTTGATCGAGTATCGCCGGATTTTCCAGGGTTGAAACATACTGGGTGATTTTCTCGTCTTTGGCTGACGTACGCAAGAGGCGGCGCATGATTTTGCCGGATCTGGTTTTGGGAAGATTCTCGCCGAAGCGTATTTCTTCGGGTTTGGCAATCGGTCCGATCTCCTGTGCAACCCACTCACGCAGTTCTTCCACAATCCGGGCCTTGTCTTTTTCCTGTGGATAATCGCCTTTCAGCACGACGAAAGCAATAATGGCTTTGCCTTTGACTTCATGCGGTTTGCCGACGACTGTTGCCTCGGCAACCAACGGACTGGCGACCAGTGACGGTTCGATTTCCATGGTGCCCAAGCGGTGACCGGAGTCGCCCGCTAAATGTCTGACAGTCGACCCACTTTCAGTACATTCAGTGTTCATGAAAAAAACGGTTTGTTTTTCCCCTATACCCTGCATAATGCGGGTTTAAACGAGTTCATTCACGTGTTGCAGACAATAGATCAACCGGAAAAGGAAAAATTATGAATACTTCCGCTGACAAAACACAAGAGAACAACAGCAAATCGGTTTCGGGTGCCAGTTCTCAAATGCAAATTAGTGGTAAGTCTACTTTTCAATTTGTAGATAATCGACCGGAGGCAATAGCCCAGAGAAAAATACAAGAGATGGCTAATAATAGTTCTCAGGCTTCTCGGCTGAGAGCATTTCAGGAAATGGCTAACAATAGCCCTCAGGCAAAACAAGCTGCTCAATTACAGGCGATGGCTGATAATTATTCTGCTCAAAAGCAGTCTATTATTAATAAGCAAGAAAACAATACGGGCTTACCTAATAATCTAAAATCAGGAATAGAAAACCTATCGGGCTACTCAATGGACGATGTGAAAGTGCATTACAATTCGGAAAAACCTGTCCAACTCAAGGCCCACGCATACGTTCAAGGCACAGATATTCATCTCGCTTCTGGACAGGAAAAGTGACCTGGTCAAGTAAAACCGGACACCTCAGTTAAGCCACTTTTGTCGAGTATTTTGTTGCTTCTGCTTCAAATTGATTTGGACTTTTGTAATCC
>NZ_FOGH01000106.1 GCF_900111165.1 Nitrosomonas sp. Nm51 | reverse complement strand
AGATCATTGATGCGACCTTTGTGACAGTACCCAAACAACGCAATACGCGAGAAGAAAACAAGATCATCAAGGAAGGTGCAGTTCCGATTGATTGGAGGCAGAATCCCCGCAAGCTGGTAACCGCATGGGAAGTTACATCAGCGGAAGTTCACAATAGTCAGGTTTTGGAAGAAGTACTGCAGCCACCGGAGGTGGGAGGAGCAGATGTTTACGCGGATTCAGCTTATCGCAGTCTGGCGCGGGAAGAAAGTCTGACTGCCACTGGACACACGAGCCGCATTCACGAAAAGGGTACTCGCAATCATCCGCTCACGGATGCGCAAAAATCCAGCAACAAAGAGAAATCACGGGTACGCGCCCGAGTCGAACATGTGTTTGGTTCAATGACGAATGAAATGGGTGGGATCGCTATTCGTACCATAGGGCTTATGAGAGCAAAAGTACAAATCGGTTTGCTCAATCTCGTTTATAACATTAAACGCGTAGCAACGTTGATTCGCAAAAAGTATTTCGGTTTCGACAGGGTTGTTGCGCCCAGAATTGCCTGAAAGAGGCAAAAACGTGACAGTTACAGTCCAATTTTGCCTTGAATTGGAGAAAAATCAAGTTATTAAACAAAAAAATGGTCGGAAATCGAACTAATCGTTCCTCGAGTTGGAATGGCTCGTTTTTTTAGGTATTTTTAGAGGCGCCCTTAAGACATTCTTGCCGGGAGCATATCACGGAGTGTCGTCAGGTTACTTGCAAGAATATCTCAATGCGTTTTGCTGCCGTTTTAACCGGCGAGCATGGGAAGCTGAATTACCCTCCCGTTTCCTAAATGCTTGTTTGTGTCACAATCCAATTAAACTGAAAATAGTTTAGAGGCATATTCTGTAATGAAATGTGTTGCACAATCAAAAACCGTAAAAATTTTAGGGTTTAATGTCAAACTAAACTTTCATTGTCGAAAAATGTAGGTTAGAATCTAAAATGTAATAGCCCGAAAGCCCAAATGTTGTAAAAAAGAAGAGGGGTTGTTATGTATAAAAATAACAATAAACCCAGTAGGTTATGCAAGAAGAAATAGGGAGCCGCTAGATGGTTGTCAAGGCCGCTAGAAAATACTGGGGAGCAGAGTAATCTGTCGTATTTTTTGACACGACCTCACTTTTTGTGTGGTTGTTCAAGTGGTTAAGTCGATTTTTATCGGCTTTTGTTTAGTTGGTGAAATTAAGACAAAATTGTCAACAATTCAATAAGGAGTAAGTTATGAGTGATGAAAACAGAGCAACAGACGCACAAACGCTGAAGCTGATCGGTATCACAACCGCTGCGTTTATCGTAATCGGGCTGATCGTTTACAGTATGTAAATTGGTCGGTTTGGAAAAGTGCACAGGCATCTGTTTCAATGTGTGGACTTATGTCTGTGTACAAATAAGCGATTCGAACAGTTTCAGTTATATTCCGGCAGTCAGCAGCAGTACGAACAGAAAATCCCGCACTTCTTCGGAACCCTCCTCTAAAGCATTTTGTATTTCGTGCTTAAATATTTTTAATCATATACATACCAGAAATATTTTTTCGCTAGAGCGTAAGACCTGAATCGGCAGTCATACAATAGTTGTGCGCGATACATGTGGCGGTCTTAAATTCCATTCAAGTATTATAGCAACAGCGGCTCCAAGCCTGATGCTTGAGCATTTCATTCATCTGTAGTTTTGCTACAGTATTGATCAGTTCGATCATTTCATCGTCAAGTCTCTTTTAATACATAGCATATCATGTCAATACAAACCGAGTGGGCAAGCCAGCAAATGCTTCAATGGTGTCAGTATCTACTCGACAGTTATGCGTATTGGGTCAAACAGGAATTAATACCTCGACAGGGCACAGCATACGACCAAGCGGCGTATTTATTTAACTGTCCATTTGTTGTTGTATCGCATGAGATGCAGCCGGACCCGGTGCTCAATTACGGTAATCGGGCGGCGCTGAACTTGTGGGAAATGAATTGGCGCCAGTTTACGCAGACGCCTTCCCGTTTAACGGCGGAGCCCGTTAAACGGGAAGAACGTGCCAGGATGTTACGACAGGCAAAAACACAAGGTTATATAGCCGATTACCGTGGTGTCAGAATTTCATATACAGGAAAGCGGTTTTTTGTTGATCAGGCGGTCATCTGGAATGTATTGAGTTCTGATGGCAGCGCGATCGGTCAAGGCGCAACGTTTTCTGTTTGGCGTTTCCTGTAATAATTGCAGAAGGTGCATCCATTGAAATTGCATTTGCCTGGCTTATGGTTATTGTATTGATGTAAGTAAACAGACAGACAATCATGAGCGCAGCGTTAACTGCAAAAATTTACCTGATTAGTTATCTGACTCAGAAACCCTCAACATACTGAGTGGAAGAGGATTCGTAGTAACGGCAGCACGCAGCAAGCGTGGTACCATTGCAGCCAAATCAAAGCGGCGATTGAAACGATAAGAAAATTCTGCAAGATAGCGGTGTGCGTACCTGGCGTGATTAAATGCGTGGTATGATGCGTAAAACCCTTCACAGGTGTTAAGCGCATGAAATGCGGCCTGCCTTCGCTATTTGTTTGTATCGCCGCCACAAACGGCGCTTGGCGCTTTACTTGCGGCGCCCCGGCCGCGCTTTCCCCGCTTCTCGCCTCCCAAATAAGCATCATCAATCTCCACACGTCCATCCAGGCGGCGCTGTTCTTCACGCAACAGCATGGTTTGTAACAACTTGTGTTTGACCAA
>NZ_FOGH01000040.1 GCF_900111165.1 Nitrosomonas sp. Nm51 | reverse complement strand
GATTATCGATGAAAGCGCTTTTGCGAAGAAAGGAGAGTCAATGGAATGGCCGTCTTGGTAAGGTAGACAATTGTCAGGTCGGTGTATTTGCCAGTCTGTGTCACAACGACATGGCCAGTTTGATTGATACACGCTTGTATTTGCCACAGCATTGGGTAAATGATCCGGATCGTTGCAAGAAGGCGGCAATACCTGAGGCATGCCGGCATTATCAAAGCAAATGCAGGATTGCATTATCGATGATCGAAACAGCCAAACAGCGCGGCGTGCGTTTTGGCTATGTCGGCATTGATGGCGGTTATGGCAAGGATCCTGCTTTCTTGAGAGGTGTTGATAAGTTTGGTTGCACATTTGTCGCTGATGTTCATTGCAAGCAGGTGATTTACCTTGAAGATCCGAAGCCGGGCATTCCTGTCTGGAATGGCCGTGGCAGACAACCGAAACAGTTGAAGGCACAAAATGAAGCGATACGTGTTGATCAATGGACATCGGCATAACCGGATGCTGCTTGGCTGCGACTTAGCCTGCGTGAGGGTGAGAAAGGTACACTGAAAGCGGAATATCTTCATGCTCCCGTTTGGGTATGGGATGGCGCCGAGAAACAGGCGCATCGCCGGTACTTGCTGGCTAGACGGGAGACCGGCGCTAGCGAAATGTCGCATTATTGCTTATCCAACGCGTCACTTGAAACGCCGTTACAAGAACTGGCGCAAGTACAGGCACAGCGTTTCTTCATTGAACACAGCTTTCATGAAGCGAAAAGCGAATGCGGCATGGCCGATGTTATCCTTCAATGACCTGGTGACCGTATTAGCGCATATGCTGCCGCAAAGACAACTTACCACCGAGGATCTGGCTGATATTATTCATAAGCGGCACCGACGACGGCTCAGCGCTAAAAAGTCTTCTGCCAGGCGAAAAATGGCTTTTGGGTAATCTGACAAAGTAGAACTAAGCTCATCGCTTTTACATTTTTGCACATTGAATATGCGCCATTAGCTTTTCATGAATTCCACCAAAACCGCCATTACTCATAATCAATATATGATCTCCTGCTACCGTAATGTCTGCAATTGCAGCAATAAGTTGTTGCAGGTTACTGTAACATTTCGCTTTTTCACCCAGCTTTGTTAAAGCGTGCTCCGCCCAACCGGCTTCATGGCTATAGCAAAAAACGATATCGGCGCCGCTGAGACTGCCGGCCAGTTTTTCCTTCCAGACTCCCATTTTCATGGTATTTGAGCGCGGGTCAAGTACTGCAATCATCCGCGCATCACCGATATGGCTGCGCAGACCGTCAATCGTTGTTTGAATTGCAGTAGGGTGATGGGCAAAATCGTCATACACGGTAATACGATTAACGACGCCGCGCATCTCCATCCGGCGTTTTACATTTTTAAATTGATGCAAGGCTTCAATGCCCGTTTTGACCGGAACACCCGCATGTCTTGCCGCAGCAAGCGCAGCCAGTGCATTCATCCGATTATGCCGGCCCAATATATTCCATTGCAATACACCCTGTAATTCGTCCATAAAAAACACCTCTGAAACGTTATTTTCGTGTGTAACGGAATGCCAGCCCGCCTGTATGCCGAACCGTTCCACTGGCGTCCAGCAACCCTGCGCCAGCAAGCGATCCAGGTTTCTGTCGCTGCCATTCGCGACAAGCATACCCATATTCGGCACAATCCTGACAAAGTGATGAAACTGCCGGATAATGGCAGCAAGGTCATCAAAAATATCGGCGTGGTCAAATTCCAGATTATTGAGAATTACGGTCTTTGGGCGGTAGTGAACAAATTTAGACCGCTTATCAAAAAATGCCGTATCGTATTCGTCCGCCTCGATAACAAAGAACGGTGATACATCGTTCATTAATAATTGAGGATTAGACTGCATTGCACCAATACGTGCAGATGTGTGGAAATTTTCCGGGATACCGCCTATCAAAAAACCCGGGTGCAACCCGGCATATTCCAGAATCCACGCCAGCATCGCGCTTGTGGTTGTTTTACCATGCGTCCCCGCAACCGCCAGTACCCACCTGGTATTTAAAATATTTTCCGATAACCACTGCGGACCGGAAGTATACGGCAAGTTCAGGTTTAGAATCTCTTCCATCAGTGGATTACCGCGGGTAACAACGTTACCAATTACAAAAATATCCGGTTTAAGCTGAATCTGATCTGCAGAGAACCCTGGAATTATCGTAATACCCAAAGACTCAAGTTGCGTGCTCATGGGCGGATAAACATTCTGGTCGCAACCTGTAACAATATGGCCGGATTCTTTTGCAATGGCGGCTATGCCGCCCATAAACGTGCCACAGATACCTAGAATATGAATATGCACGGTATTTTGTCTCTTGTTTAAGAATTAGAGTGATTATTTTTTGCCGCCATAGTAGATGGCATACAGTTTCTGTGTAACATCACGCTGCAACAACCGGTTTAAACGGAATACGAACACAAGCTTTACAATTAACCAGATGCGTTTGACAAATGCCTGTTGCCACTGGCGTGCAGAATTGCGAATACCGCCGTCCAGCAAAACCGTACGGCCAATTCCCATCATGCGCAAACTGAGTTCAACGTCCTCCATCAGCGGATAATCCGGAAAACCACCCATTTTATTAATGGCAGCAGTACGGAAAAACTGCCCCTGATCACCGAAACTTGCACCTCCAAGTGCAGCGCGCGCATCGTTAAGCATTTCGATAACAAACAATCGTATATTTGAAGTCTTAAACCGCTGCCCGACGGCGCCGCCAACAACGTCGGGGCTACGCGCTAACACGTTCATGATTTTTTGACTGACATCCGTGCCGCAGATGCAATCCGCATGAACCACCAGCACCACGTCCGCATTCGCAACCTCAAGCCCGGCACGGATCTGGGTGCCTCTACCTGATTGCGTGGACACCACACGCGCGCCCAATTGCTTTGCGATTGCAGCTGTTTGATCACTCGAACCGCCATCACATACAATAATTTCATCAACCTGGCGCTGCATGGATTTTACTGCCAGCAGACAGTTTTTAATTTGCCTGCTTTCATTTAATGCGGGTATCACAACGGACAGCGTTTCAGGCTTTTGCCAGCGTGCTGCCGGCCGTCTTTTGAACGAAGCAAAAAACCGCAACTCATACGCCAGCACCAGCAAGAAAGGCAACCACATTACCCACATGGCCCACACCGGCAGATACCACGACTCACCCCGTTCCACGCTGTATAACGAAGTAAAATACACGCCGCTTGTAAGGCTCAATACCAGCCACGACAGACTTGGGTACAGCGCAATAAATGGAAATATCCACAGAATGTACCAATAATGCACGACAGGTGATGATAAAACCAGTGCTGCGATCAAAAGATACGCTGCCTTGAGAGGACTGTTGACCGTCCGGTTAACCCATAGCGCAAATGATCCAAACAACACTATTGTAACGCCTGTCGCCCAAACATCTTCTCTTTGCAGCAGATAGTCAATTACGCTGTGTAACGGACCATTAAATGCATGCATTCCACCAAATGCCCACAATCCATGCAGCATATTGGGCAGTGTATCCATAAAATAAAAAGAAGGCAGTATCAGTGGAGCAAGCGATACCCAGCTATAGCGCCAGTTGCAACGCCAAAGATAATACGGTATCAGCACAATAGCGGCAATCTTGATTTGAACGGCTATACCCAGCCATAACCAGGACCATGCATAAGCGCGCCTCTCAAGGCATAATACCGACAACATAACCGCCAGCACCATCAACACATCAAAATGCGCCTCGCCTGCGATGGCAAACAACGTTAGCGGATTGAATGCATAAAATATCGTATTTCGCACATCCATTCCGTATTGCTTGAGCAAAGCTATTAATACACCTATGAGACATAAATCAGCGATAACAAACACCAGTTTAAACGCCCATGGTGTATAGGCCATACTGCTGACAGCCGCAAACACCAGTTCGGCAAGCGGCGGATACGCAGTCAACTTGTCCTTGTGATTCATACGTTCCCAGTATGTATCGCGGTAGCTGGCGTAATGCGCATGATCAGCCGGAAACCGGTACGGACTCTCGCCAGCAGCAGTAATTTTCCCTTCCCATAAATAACGGTAAACGTCATCGGAAACCGGCACCGCCATCATCAAAATACGCGCAAGCAGCGAAATCAGCACGATCAGCGCAATTTTACGGGATACGCTTAATCCGTCTGGAAAACACAACCAGGCGCCGGCAAATCCAGAAAACATGATGCCGTAGGAAAGAAGCATCATCGAAGCCTTATCAATGACGGTCCAGTGCGTCCAGTGCAAAGCTGCCGCAGAAAAAAACAATGCCAGCGAACAAGCAAAACATACCAGGCGGATATTACGCATTCCTCCAGCCGGCTAAAAAACTGATAACTGCATGGATCGGTTCTGGCATCGCATTCGCTTTATTGACTCTTTTCAAACCCTTCCTTAAGGGAACTGAAACCTACCAGCAAAAAACCACATGCATAAATCAATAAAAACGGTCCAACCATATAATGTTTTGCTTCGATATAGGCTATCAGGCTCACTGTACAATAAAGTCCCAGCATAATTTCAAATACCGGGAATACCGGGGCATTGACGCGGTATGAAAAGTATTGCCTTGCTGTTTTAGTTGTATCGCTGTTTCCGCTCTTGGGCGTGCGTACGAAACCGCTTTTAATATTAAAAACCGCTTCAAAAACCGCGCGCGTGTTTGACAGTGCGATACCGATACCAATGCACATCAATACCGGCAGGAACAGCAGTTTTTTCAATCCTGCTTTGGTTGCAATTTGACTGGTCAAATATAGCGAGCTTGGTCCACAGACGGCCACCAGAATGCACAGCATGAAGACAACCATTAACTGCCAGGGTATCTGCATATCCAGTGTCAATAATACAGGCAGTGTCAGTACCGACAAAAATGCCATAACCGGATGAATGCTGTAATGCGTCAAATGCAAAAATGCCTGAATTTTAGCCATCCAGCGGGCTTGTGACCGTAACACGCGCGGGTACAGTTTAATGGCTGTCTGTATAGATCCCTTTGCCCAGCGAAACTGCTGGCTTTTAAACGCAGTATACGATTGCGGCAGTTCAGCGGGAACAACAACATCCGCCAAAAATCCGGCACGCCACCCAGCCAGCTGGCAGCGGTAAGATAAATCCATATCCTCGGTTAATGTATCGGCCTGCCAGCCACCCGCATCTTCAATGGCTGCCTTGCGCCAGAGGCCCGCTGTACCGTTGAAGTTCATAAAAAAATCACTACGGGCGCGTGCGCTTTGTTCAATCATAAAATGCCCGTCTATACCGATACTTTGTGCTTGTGTCAGGAGAGAGTGTCCTGCATTCAGATGTCCCCAGCGCGCCTGTACAAAAGCCAGTTTGTCATCGGCAAGCAGCGGCGGCACCATGCGTTTCAAATAATCTTGATGAGGTACGAAGTCGCTGTCAAAAATTGCAACCAGCTTCCCTTTGCAACTTTGCAGGCCTTCTGCGAGCGCACCCGCCTTGAATCCCCGGCGATTTTCGCGTCTGAGCACCTGTACATCCTTGCCTGTCAAACGAAGCGATGCTGCGACAGCATCGACAATCGGCCGTGTTTCATCTGTCGAGTCATCCAAAATCTGTATTTCATGCCTGGACGCCGGGTAATCTATTGAGGCAACCGCCCGGATCACACGTTCGGCCACATTTGCTTCGTTATATAATGGAATTTGCGTGGTCACATGCGGCAATAACGCAGGATCGGAACCGGCAGGCTGCGGCTGCTGGATGCGAGCGCAGGCGCGTTCGCGTGTTTTCCAAAAACGCCACACCATGTAATAACAATTCACGCCATAGATAAACAGCGTCAAAATGCAGAACACGTAAGTACTGAATAATATATTCGCTATCATTGCATCATAGAACTGTTGAAGGTATCGTCCACGCCGCGTTCAATTTCTTACAGGATATTTTATACCATTCCTGCAGGCGCGGTTACGTTCAGGTCCGTTTTATAAATGTGTTTAACCCGCAATAAGCACTTGATTGTTACATACTTATGCTAACATTTTCATTGTGGCGGATTATCGGTAACAACGTTATGAGCGAAAAAAAGTGGTGGTTCTTTTCAGGGATTGTTTCGGCAGTACTGATGATATTTCTGGCGCATCAATGGACCAGGATGAATATGTATGAAGTAGAGCGCACGGAACTGATTAGTGAAGCAGTGACGAATGCTTATTTACAGAAAAACTGGGAAAATAAACTTAAAGAATTTGGTTATACCGGTCAGCCCACGCTGAAAGTCAAAACAGGCATCTTCATCCAATCGCTGAAATTCGCCAACTCATCCGATGTCGCGCTTTCCGGTTATATCTGGCAACGGTATCAGGATGGCATACACGACGCGATTAAACCTGCACCATCCGAAACCGGTTTCGTGCTGCCGGAACAGGTCAACTCGGGAGATACGATTGCACCGCAGGAAGCATACCGGGTACGGGTCAACGATGAAGAAATAATCGGCTGGTATTTTGAGGCAACAATCCGGCAGCCGTTTGAATACAAGTTGTATCCTTTTGACCACAAAACCGTATGGGTACGAATGTGGCACTATGATTTTGCGAAAAATATCGTGCTGGTGCCGGATTTTGACGCTTATCAATCGACCGCGCCTGACCGGATTTTTGGTATGGAAAAAAGCATCGTTCTGGGTACCTGGAATCGCGAAAACACATACTTCGACTACAAGCCTTCCAGTTATGATACCGATTTTGGTATCGCCGATTATATCGGGCAAAAGGACTTCCCCGAATTGCACTACAACATCATAATAAAGCGCAAATTCGAGAATGCGTTTATTATCTATCTGTTGCCGGTATTGCTGGTTGCCACCCTGCTTTTCGCCGCGCTGTTGACGGTCAGCAGAAACCCCGACCTGATCAGCAAACACGGATTCAACACATCGGGCTTTATCGGGGCCTGTTCGGCGCTGTTTTTTGTCGTTATGCTTGCACATATACAACTCAGGGAACAGTTTTCAGGTTCCGGAATCGTTTACATGGAATATTTTTATATACTCATGTACATCTACCTTGTAATTGCTGTCATGAATACTTACATTTTCTCGATGAATATCGCTAGGTGGCTGGCCTTTATTCACTATCGGGACAATCTGATAGCTAAAGTTGCGTACTGGCCGCTAACACTGACGATCATTATAATTATTACCGAAGCGATTATTGGTTAAATTGGCTAATCTGTTACTATTATTGAGCCATTTATCAGCGGAAGAACAGTAACAGGCATTGTTGCGCTGCGTCTCATTAGTCTGTTTACCCGGTAATCAGCACTTCATAATCAGTACCTTCCCATTTTTCTTGATCAGGCCAGTAAAAAGTAAACTGTACCGTTTCTCCGGGCTTGAGCTTGGCGGTCTGGAGTGTTGCTGTATAGATGTCAAGTCCCGTATCTTTGGTGTCTGTGTCCTGGATATTTTTCCATAAATTGACGCCCCAATGCACACGGGCCGGCGCTTTAAGTGCAATAGACAAAATGTTGCCTGTACGTACATGCCGCGGATAGTATCGTGGCCCCCAGAGTTCATGGGTAATCTTCGGGCGCGTTCCCTGGTAGCGATTCCAGGTAGCGGCAGGGCGGTCAACGGGGCAGCCGAGTACACGGCTGTAACATAATTTGATATATTCGCTATGCGTCCAGACGAGCGGCATAACTGAACCACTGGGCTTGCCTGGGCTCAGATGATGCCCAGGTATGGATGCGCTGTCCCAAACCTGCTCCGGAAGAAGCCCGCCAATACCGTCCATAGCCGCCATGGCCTCAAGGTAGGGAAGCGGATCTTCTCCCGCCAGAAGCGCATAATGGCCGCGCTCTCCGGTCAGCAGAGGCCATCCCCGGCCCAAACCAGTTCCATCAAAAGCACTGCCGTCTTCATGCTCGCCATAGCCATCTCCATTGTAACGATGCCATACAGGCCCGTTTGGGGTATCTGTTTTAAGCAGTTGATCTGCAACTTTCAGACTGTCAGTAATATAAGGATCATCTGCCTGACGCAGTCCATAACGAACCAGTTGCAGAAAGTCGGTTGCAACTTGCTCATTGGCCGGCAGATCAGGATCGCATGCACGGTTCTTAATCAAAATATGTTCTGATTGAGCGCCTTCATGCACCAGCACATCGTCTGGAGCAATGCGTATGTAATATCCGGCGACCCCAGTCTTTTCGCTAAGTGGTGTGTCAGTTACAAATGTCCATTCTTCAAGGTGGGCATTCCAGTTATCCGCAAGCAGCAGCGCAAACTCCCGCGCTTCATCATCGAGAAAAGTACTGCCTTCAACAAGTGCTGCAATGGCTACGGCAAGGGTAAAAGTATTGACACCGGCGTCTTCTTCCCATCTGTCCTGGCCAGTTACCGGGCCCTCGCGGGCAATAAAACGCAACGCCCGCTTGACCATATCTGTGCATGGGATGTCTCCTAATGCATCATGTTCGCGTAGCATTGCGGCCAAAAGTACCGGAAAAGCGGCTTCATCAAGCTGAATGCCTTGCCAGAAAGCCTTTCCTCCAAGCCATTGATTCTGTAGCCAATGTCCGTCCTCTTGCTGCGTGGCAATCAAATAGCGCAACACATCACGCGCATCTTCAACAGAACCGGTCGCAACCAGTGCGCCCGCGGTTTCAACCAGGTCGCGGCACCAGACCAGATGATAACCACCGCGACTTTGACTGTCTTCACCCCAAGGTACCGCAAGGCTTGCCACCATAGCGCCGCAATAAGTCCGGTCCTCATGAACCTTGAGAACCATATTGGAAAGCGCAAGTTTTTGCTGCAGATCTTGAGGCAGATCGGGAAGGCGGCAATTTCCGAACCATGCTTCCCAGGCCTGGCATTGTGCATTCCAGATTTCTGAGAAACCTTCGAATAATGTCGATAAGGCAAGCGTCGCCGCCGAGTCCATACTTGTTCCAAAACCGAGAGCAAGCGTTGCTTGATCAGGCAGTTCACCCATCAAAGCGACGGAGCCTGGCCCTGCGTTATCATATTCCCATGTCATGCGCCCATGCCTGTCGAAATCCTGCCAACCGTCACTCTCCTCACTGCAGCCAACCGAATAACGCCCCCAGGCATCCGCGCCAGCTTCCCCGGCCGCCATTAGCGCCAAACTAAAAGGGCCCTGATGTGCCCAAAGCACTTTCCGTCCATTGTGTCTGCCAGCATATGCCTGATTATTTTGCGCATCACCGCCCAGACGGGGCGACAACAACGCATAAGAGCGCAGATTCGCGTCACCCTCCAACCGGCAGTGCAGCAGAAGAACATCCCGGCGCTGTGACGGACAAATTTTCAAAGTAAAGGTAAACCGCGGATGCCGATGTACGATTTCAACAGCGGGTATATATGGTTTAGGCAGATTAACCCGATAGTCTCCAAGACGGCGCAATTCTATCCAGAACCCCCGGTCGTCAGCAATAATAAAGCCCAGGTCTTTGATCTGGGGAATATCAATACGCGGGTAATAGGCTTCAGTAATGATGCCTTCGGCGGCAGTAAACCAAAGCCGTGAAGACCCCAGGCCGGTACCGACCATGTCCTTGCCGGCAGGCGCCCATGTGGGATAGGAAAAAGCAGCTTGAGGAGCTTGCATGGTATTTCTCGCTCAGTTTTTTGGGGTATGCCGCGCTATTTGTTCTTTGGCTGCAGCGACAACATGCGCGGCGTCGAATCCGAAGCGTTGCGCAACGGTCTTCATCGGCGCGGACAAACCGAAACGATCCACGCTGATGGTGCTGCCGCCAGAGCCAGTATAACGTTCCCAACCAAAACTAGAAGCGGCTTCGACGGCAACGCGCGCGCTGATCTGTGGTGGAAGCACGCTATCCCGGTATTCCTGGCTTTGTTTTTCAAACAATTCCCACGACGGCAGACTAATGACCCGCGCATTCATTTTTTCCTCTTTCAATTGCTCATACGCTGCAATGCACAACGCCACTTCGCTGCCAGTTCCCATTAGCAGTACATCAGGTTTACAATCCTGGCTACCGGCAAGTATGTAGGCGCCTCGCGACACACCGTTTGCCGGCGCATACCGGTTGCGGTCCAGCGTGGTCAATGCCTGGCGCGACAATACCAGACAAACCGGACTATCCTTGATCTGCATGATTACCCGCCATGCTTCGACGACCTCGTTTGCATCCGCCGGGCGCAACACGATCATGCCGGGCATCGCGCGTAAGGACGCGAGATGCTCAACCGGCTGATGCGTGGGTCCATCCTCGCCCAGATTGATCGAATCGTGTGTCCAGATCGAAATGATTGGGAGCTTCATCATGGCGCTGAGCCTGAGGGCGCCGCGGCAATAGTCGGAAAAAACCAGGAAACTCGCTGAATAAGGGCGCAAACCCGACAGGCTTAGCCCGTTACTGATGGCGGCCATTGCGTGCTCTCGCACACCGTAATGCAAGTTGCGTCCATGATAATTTCCTGCTTTGTCCGGCGATTGAAAATCATTGGCGCGCTCGAAGTTTAAGCCGGTTTTGGTCGATGGCGCCAGGTCCGCCGCGCCGCCAATCAGCCAGGGGACTTTTTCAGCGATGGCATTCAACACCTTTCCAGATGCCGCGCGTGTCGCCAGGCCTTTCGCATCGGCGGGAAAAAAGGGTAGTGCGCTGTCCCAATCTTCCGGCAAATCACAACGCTGCATGCGGTCAATCTGCTCGGCAAGCGCCGGGTACTCCTTTCGGTAGGCTGAAAACTGTTTTACCCAGGCAGCGTGAAGCGCCGCACCGCGGCATCCAAATTGTTTGCTAAAATGTTCTACAACACCATCCGGCACATAAAACCGAGCATCGGGATCCCAGCCGTAGAACGTTTTGGTCAGCCGCACTTCCTCAGGCCCAAGCGCTTCACCATGCGCTTCTTTGGTATCCTGCTTATTAGGCGCGCCGTAGCCAATGTGGCTTTGCACAATAATGAGGGTAGGGCGATCATGGGTATTAAGGAATATGTCGTAACTATCCGCCAGCGCATCCAGATCGTTGGCGTCAGACACGTGCTCGACGCGCCAGCCATAGCTGACAAAGCGCGCGGCGACATCCTCAGTAAAGGCGATACGGGTTGAGCCTTCGATGCTGATGTGATTTTGATCATAAATCCAACATAAATTAGCCAGTTGAAGATGGCCCGCCAGCGACGCCGCTTCGCTGCTGACGCCTTCCATCATGTCGCCGTCGCCGCATAAAGCATACACATTATGCTCGAATAAAGGGTAATCCGGCCGGTTGTAGGTGGCCGCCATCCAGCGCTCGGCAATGGCCATGCCGACGCTGGTTGCCGCACCCTGTCCGAGCGGCCCGGTTGTGGTTTCCACGCCGGAAGTCCAGCCATATTCGGGATGGCCGGTGCAGCGGCTGTCAGCCTGACGAAAGCGCTTGATATCGTCCAACGTTATCGCCAGATCATTCCGGTCATCGTTTGGAGCAGCCGTCTTGACGCCAGATAAAAACAGCAGACTGTACAACAGCATCGAAGCATGCCCGGCAGATAATACAAAACGGTCCCGGTTTGGCCAGTCAGGATTTTCCGGATCGTAACGCAGGAAACGCTGCCACAAACAATAGGCGAGCGGCGCAGCGCCCATTGGTGTGCCGGGATGCCCGGACTGTGCTTGCTGCACCGCGTCAATAGAAAGTGTCCGCAGGGTATTAATACACAGTTGGTCGAGTTGTGTTGCGTTTGTCATAATTTGGTTTCCCCGGCATGCGATTGCTTTAGCTTGGCGATTTTTGATGCAATGCACGCCATCAAGTCTTTCCAGGATTTTGCGAATGATTGTGCGCCTTCACGCTGAAGCTGGTCGGCGAGTGTTGCATCATCTACACCAGCGCGTGCAACTTCAGCGATGACCGCCTCGGCATTACCGCCATCCTGCGGCAAAGTATTTTTCATCACGCCGTGTTCAGCGTAAGCCAGCAAGGTCTTTTCCGGCATCGTGTTAACCGTGTTCGGTGCTGCGAGCGCATCTATATAAAGTGTATCTGAAGCGGTGGGATCTTTGGTGCCGGTGCTGGCCCACAGGAGACGCTGCGGTTTTGCTCCAGCTTTAGCCAGTTTTTTCCAACGCGGTGAAACCAATAGCTCACAGTAGGCTTTGTAGGTACGCTGGGCAATGGCAATGCCAAGACGATTACGCAACGCGTCAGGCACCTTATCCTTGATCGCAACATCCCAGCGGCTGACAAAGAGCGATGCCACTGAAGCTACCCTGGCATCAAGGTTCGCGTCAATGCGCCGTTCAATGCCACGCATATAAGCTTCGGCTGCAGCGATATAATGTTCGCGGGAAAACAGTAAGGTAACATTTACCGGTACACCGGCAAAAATTGATTCCTCAATTGCAGCGATTCCTGCTTCAGTGCCGGGTATCTTGATGAAAAGATTCGGACGCCGCGCCTGTGTGTAAAGTTGTTTTGCCGCCTGAATAGTGCCCGCCGTATCGTTTACTAATAAAGGAGATACCTCCAGCGACACCCAGCCGTCAATACCGTCTGTGGCGACATAAGTTGAATGGAACAGGTCGGCCGCCCGGGTCAAATCTTCCAGCGCCAGCTCAAAAAAAAGTGTTTCATCCGATTTTCCGGCAACAGCTTTTTTATGAACAGCATCGTCGTAAGCATCTGTGTTTCTGATGGCGTGATCAAAAATCGTCGGGTTGGAGGTGAGCCCGGTTATGGAAAGCTCGCTGATATAGCGGTCTAATGTACCGCTCGCAAGAAGCTCTCGTGTCATGTTATCAAGCCAGAGGCTTTGTCCAAGGTCGTGCAACTGTTGCGTGGTTTTCATAATAAATCCTGTCCTGTTTGTCCGGTTTTAGGACACCGGCTCAAGTTGAAATAATGATCTGTTGAATCAGGTTATGGTCGTTTCTAGTCGTTTCTGGTCGTTCCAGTCATAAACATCACGCGCCTACCAGGCCGGGGCGGGGGTTGTGCCATTTACCGTGCGGTGCGATCAGCTTGTCAGCCTCTTTGGGACCCCAGCTGTAAGGCTGGTAAAGATGAACCGGATGGCACGGCTGGAGAACAGGTTCAACAACCGCCCAGGCCGCTTCGACTGCTTCCTTATGTGCGAATAATGCGCTCTCACCAACCAGGGCGTCGCCGAGCAATCGTTCGTATGGAGTTTCGGTTTCACGTATTATGTCGCGCTCGCCCCCCAGATAAAGCTCATGCTGATCGCCAACAAATTCTTTCCCTTCCCGTTTTACGCGTGCAGCAAGCGCAATAGCGGAATTAGGCGCAAGCCAAAAACGCAGATAATTAGCGCTGCCATTGGCCGGTTGTGAATCGGTGAATAATTTAGACGGCGGCGGCTTTAAATGAACCAGCACTTCAGCAACGCCTTCACGCATAAATTTGCCGGAGCGCAAGTACCAGGGCACACCCGACCAGCGCCAGGAGTCAATGAACAACCGCAATGCACAGAACGTTTCCACATCGGAATCCTTCGCCACGTCCGGTTCTTCCCGGTAACCGATATACTGGCCGCGTACGACATTGTCCGGCTCCAATGAACACATGGCCCGGAATACTTCCGCTTTCTGGGTATGCACAGCGGTATAGCCCCGGTAAGACGGCGGTTCCATGGCAAGCAGCGCAACGATCTGAAACAGATGATTCTGAACCACGTCACGTAGACATCCAGTGGCTTCATAAAATGCGCCGCGGCCATTAACCCCGAAATCTTCAGACAAGGTAATTTGAACGCTATCTACATAGTTGCGGTTCCAGATTGGTTCCAGAAAAGAATTCGCGAAACGGAAATAAAGAATGTTCATGATCGCTTCTTTTCCCAGAAAGTGATCGATACGGAAAATCGATTCTTCCGGAAAAACTGATTGCAATGCATTATTGAGTTCACGCGCAGACGCCAGATCGTGACCAAATGGTTTTTCGACAATAACACGCGCCGCTTCCGTGCAGCCGGAATTGGCTAGCCCCTGTACAACCGTCTCAAACATGCCGGAGGGAATGGCGAGGTAGTATAGCGGCCGCCTGGCACCATTCAGAGCTTTTTTTAACTGGTCAAACGTTGCCGGATCCTGATAGTCACCGTCTATGTATTGTAGCTGCGCAGACAGTTTGGCGAATGCATCCGCATCGATGCTACCGTTGTGTTCTATACTGTCGCGTGCCCGTTCCCGCAGTTTGTCCAGCGTCCAGCCTGAACGCGCTATGCCAATGATCGGTATATTCAGTTGATTACGCTGGATCATGGCATGTAATGCGGGAAATATTTTTTTGTAAGCCAGGTCGCCGGTGGCACCGAAAAAAACAAATGCATCGGAATGTGCTAATTCCATATTTTTCTCCCTGCTCTTAGGTCTTTTTTTCTATGTGACCGCCAAATTCATGCCGCATCGCAGACAATATTTTATTGGCAAAATCAGCATCGCCCCGTGAGCTGAAGCGTTCATACAACGCGGCACTTAGCACTGGAACCGGCACCGCTTCATCGATCGCCGCTTCAAGCGTCCACCGGCCTTCGCCTGAGTCGGACACCCGGCCCGAGAAATTGTCTAAACCCGGATCAGACAACAGCGCCGAAGCAGTCAGGTCCAGCAGCCATGAACGGATCACACTGCCACGGCGCCAGACTTCCGCGATCTCAGTAAGATCCAAATCATATTGGTAATATTCCGGATTACGCAGCGGCGTCGTCTCGGCGTCCATGTCATGGGTTTGTTTGCCGATATTTGCATTATGCAAAATATTCAGCCCTTCTGCATAGGCCGCCATCACCCCATATTCAATGCCGTTGTGAACCATTTTGACAAAATGGCCGGCACCGTGGGAACCGCAATGGAGATAACCTTGTTCAGCTGTGCTGGCGCCCGGCTGCCGTCCTGGCGTTGACGGGGCCGCATCAATGCCGGGGGACAACGTGGTAAAAACCGGGGTTAATTGTTGCACGATCCCCTTTTCGCCGCCAATCATCAGACAATAACCATGCTCAAGACCACTGATTCCGCCGCTTGTACCGACATCGAGATAGTGAATTCCCTGATTTTTTAATTCGTTACTCCGCCTGATGTCATCATGATAATGCGAGTTGCCGCCATCGATCACGATATCGTCTTCTTCAAGGAGCGGCACCAGTTGCGCCAGTACCCGGTCAACTAGCGCGGTGGGGATCATCAACCAGATTTTTCGCGGTTTGGCCAACTGACTTACCATGTTCTCAAGCGAGGTTGCGCCAATCACATTTGGCAGCATAAGCGCTTGAACAGCATCTGAATCGACATCATAAACGACACACTCATGGTTATCCCGCGTCAAACGCCGAACCATGTTCGCACCCATGCGTCCTAAACCAATCATACCGATCTGCATTGAAACCTCCCAACCAGAAAAATGAAATAATTACGACTAATTCGCACGTTATCACGTGTCAAGTTTTGTTATGTCAGTGTTCCCACAATCGAAAGCCACCGGCGAATGCGTCGGCGTTACTACCTTTCCGGCAGCCGGGCGGCAATTCCTTCAGGTTGTTGGCATTCCCGCCCCCAAGCACAATCTCATCGGACAAGAAAACAGCGGATAATCGCTCGATAACATCGGCAACCTTCTTGCGCCATTTTTTCTTACCCATGCGCGCCAAAGCGTGTGCGCCGACATAATCCTCGAACGTGCCTTTTTTATAAGGCAAGTGAGCAAGTTCCATCGGCACAATGACCGAATCCACAATCAAAGCAGAACCCAGGCCGGTTCCGAATCCAAGAAATAACATCTTGCCGCCCTGGTAGCTTCCTAATGCCTGCATTGCCGCATCGTTAATCATCTTCACTGGCTGCTTGAACGCACGCTCGAAGTTGAAGCCTACCCAGCCCTGAGCCAGATTATGCGGCTCGGTCAATGGCTGATTATTTAGCACTTGCCCAGGATAACCAATGGAAATGGCGTCGTATTTCCAATTCCCTGCAAGCTTTTTTACGCGCACTACCATTTGCTTGGCTGTAAGCGTTGGCCCGGAGGAAAACTGGCGATGATCCGTTTGCCCTTTAACGAGAATCTTGACATGAGTCCCACCCACATCGATAACGAGAATATGCATCATGTCAATAATCCGTCCTTTACAAACGGTTAACCGTCGATAACAAAAGCCCCTTATTTGTTTGACAGAAATGACCGCCTCGTATATGTCATTGAGAGTTGTCTTTTTTGGTTTGATTAAGATTCGATACCGTTTTTTATCAAAACGGGTCACGTTCGCTTTTGCCAGTATTGTGTCAGATTAGGCCGGCAGGCTTTTTCAAGGACGGTTAATTATTGCATAGCCTTATTTTTGTTATGTTCGGTATTCTCAACAGTGTTGGTTCTAAAACCCAGCAGTAAAGCGACTGTTCCGCTTGCTAATAAATTAATCTCAACCAGTATGCCTATAAAGCTGCGGATTGTTGTGGCCAACCACTTAACAATATCGCCGCTATGGCGATGGACAGAATTCCACTTACCACGATCCAACCAATTTTAGGTTGACTGCGCCAGTGCCAGGAATATGTCAATTTTATTATTCCCTCTACAACAAATAGCACGCCAACAATAAAAGCTAATGCTTGTATGCTGTTATCGAGCAAGGAACGTAAATCCGACAGACGTCGTTTCTCTGATTCAGGTTTAGTGAAATCGTCCTCCTCTGACTCTAGCGCCAGTCTACTATACATATAGTACAGAGCAGGGTATCTCTAATGGTCCAAATTTACGGGCACCCGCATCATCGGAATTGCCTGTTTACCTCTTCGCTACAATACGTCACGTTGTTACGCACAAAAAATGTGTCCTTACATATCGAATATGCTGCGCCACTATTTTTGTTTGGCCTTGTTTGGTTTAAAATTTTGAATTTTTAGAGACACCCTGTAATCCCTGACAATCAGTTGATGTTTTATATGCCATTATGCCATATGTTCAATCGCTTTTTTTATATGCCTCTGGCATGCTCCTCGAACCGCTCTTTCCAACCTTCAACCGTTTTTTTCATATGTCTGGCTTTTTCGGCCCTTTCATCAGGAGGGTGATTCATATCAGCCTGCTCACTTGCTGCTTTTTCGATATAGTTCATTTGCATTTTCATATAATGATGTGAATGTGCCATCTGTGCTTTTTCAGCATCCAGAGCATGCTTTAAGCTTTTCCCTGCACTGTTTGCATTGACCTGGGCACTAAGAAAGAATGTTAAAAACCCAATGATTAAAATAGTTGATATGTTTTTCATAATGTAGGTACCTCTTTGTTTTGTTGACAAAAAGTATTTAAGAAGAAAATACGTGTTCCCTTCTGTTGCTTTAAATCATGACGCACTCTTACCAGACAGGACGAATAATCACGCGTAAATAATGTTGGTCGAGATATTTCATATCATTGAAAAAAATCATGTTCGCAAAACGCACGTCACGCTTGCCCACTACTTCGAACGGGTGATCCAGACGTGAAAGAAAACGTAAATATGAATTAGTCCGGTTACTTTCAACCAGCTTGGTTTCTATCAGTTGTGGTAATAACCGGGTAATACTCTGTCCTACTAATTCTTTCACTGAAAAACCAAGTAACGCTGCGCCTGCTTGATTACAGGTACGGATCGTACCGTTGTTATAGAGCGTCAGGATAACTACCGCCTTTTCACAACCATCAACACGATAACCAACGTCTGAAGTTTCCATATACACTTCCTTTTTAACAGGTAACGTAGTCATTGGTTCGCCTCCGCTCCTGAGTCAGCCAATTTGTGAATTCATACCGCGGCTCAAGCTCACACCCCTGCGCCTTGTTCTTGTAACAGGCTGAAATTTCGACGTGCTCATTTCGTACAGATTCCGATTGATCTTCAATGACAGATAATTTTTTTGCTGTGTCTAGTACTAACTAGTATTAGTGCTTTGCGGCCGTAGTTTTATAGATTGCATATCAGCCTCCTTGTTTGGAAAATAAACTGTATGTATCGATGGTCGAGAAGAAAAGAATTCGTAACTTTGCTTCACGTTTAACACCATCACAAAGAACATAAGCGAAGAAATCAGGGCAAACCCGTAAGAGAAATTGTTAAATGTTCACCCTAGCGTATAGAGTAAGAAGACAATCTGTCGCTAACCTTGCTTGGACCTTACAAATTCGACAAGTTTGCCGGCAGTGGAGGAAAACAGACTGTGACGCGCAGGCCAGGATGATTGTTGGCGAGACTGATGGTCGCGCCGTGCCGGCGGAAGGGTTCCAATATGTCATCATGCGTTTCAGCGGGAATGCCAGGCCCGTTATCGGTCACTTGCAGGGTTGCCCCGCCATTACCGGGCCGGCAAGCGGAAAGTGTCACCGTGCTCCCCGCAGGCGTATGCCGATTGAAATTCTGCAACAGGTTGGTGAGCAGCTGTTTGAGCATTTGCTCATCCGCAAAAACTGTAACGGGGCGCGATGCACCCGCGATAATTGCAATTTGCTCCCGGTCGGCAAGCGTCGGTTCAAACACTTCCACGACATCTTGTATTACGTCGCGCAAATCCACGGTTGAGAACGCTGAACGGTCAGTGGAGGCTTCCAGCCTGGAGATGCGCAGCACCGTGTCAAAATTTCTTTTTCACCGGCACGTTAATATGTTGCGATAAAACCTCTGCAGCTTTTGGTATGCGGCTTCAGTGAGGCATTCGTCATCTGATTGCGACACTTCATGGCAAGCTTTTTGCAGCAGCTCTCTCATGTTCTGCGCCCAGGCATACTGGTTGGCATCCACCACGAATGCCAATTCACGTAACAGATGCGCGCCGCACAATCCATGACCGCAATGATCATAGCCCAGATAGGATGCTCAGCAACCGCCATAACGGGGAATAATATTGATGGTTTCAATGGCTTGTCTGCCACGCTTGCGGTGTAATCGCTTCAGTGTAGTATCACCCGCAGCATAAACATGAAATGTGAGAGCCGGCCTGCTTAATTTTAATTCCCACCAGCCTAATACGATTTTATTTCTGCATATTCAGCCAGTGTTCAGCTTAAGACTAATACTCTCAACGGGCTGTCAAAAAGCAAACGCGAAGATTTCGTCATCATTTTGAATGAATTTAATTTATAGATGGATTGCTTGTTCCATTTTTTCAAAAAAAAACAGGAGAGTATGGCGTGAAAAAGCAGCTCATATCATTGTTAGTTATGTTATTCGTAATATATATCCAGCCTATGCGACAGGACCGGAACATGAGCAACTATTCGATGAAACAGGCGAAGATGAAATCAATATCATGCCACTTGATCTAGAGAAAACAAACCATTTTTTTACCAAAACAGAAGAGGGTGGAGTGCAACAGGTAGTTGCGAAAAACAGGCAAGATCTCGAGCAAATTCGCTTGATACGTAAACATCTGTATGAAACTTCAACAGATTTAAGTCAAGACTGTTTTTCTAGGCTATTACAGATTCTCGGTGAAAACATGCCTGGACTGACGGAGCTGGAGGCGCCCAAAGCAGATCAGATCAAAATTGAATATTTAGAGCTTCAGAACGGTGCGCAGATTAGCTATTCATCAGATTCACCACCTATCATCGAGGCAATCCATAAATGGATTGAAGCTCAATTTAATGATCATCCGCGTCAAGTTATATCAGGTCATGCGCACAGCCCCAAGCTTAATCATTGATCACGTCGCTTAGCAAACAGAAAAAATCACATCGTTATGCACTTATAAGTGCAAGCAAGCTAATTATTAACCATATAAACATAGGCTGGCTTTTTATGACAACTACAGCACATTATGCAGTTAAGGCTGCCAAACGACTGAATTTAGAACCTTGGCTTTACTCTTTTATTTACCGGGAATTCAGAAAAATTCACAAAAATCACGGTGTAAGTATCGCTACCAATAATTATGGATACTTTCCAACCGACATTTCTGCCTCAGACAAGTATCAGCTTCAAATGTATGATGAATATGTAAAACTCCTCGAAAGTGAAAATACAAGTCAAATTTTGGAAATTGGGTGTGGAGCTGGCGGCGGACTTATGCATATGCAGTCACGCCTGCCAGATTCCTGCTTCACGGGCCTAGATCGATGCAAAGAAGCAATAAAGACTTGCAAATACTTTTTTCCAGAACACGCCAATTTCCTGGAATTATATATTCATATCAAAGATATAATAAAAACCGGCAAAAAATTTGACGCCATTGTAAGTGTTGAGACCAGCATATATAAGAATCCTGAAATTTTTTCAGTTCTCTATAAATTACTAACCGACGACGGCGTTCTCGTCTACTATGACAATGTAGCATCAAGCAGATTAAACGGTGCGATAAAGTCCATTGAGCGACATGGATTTAAAACAGAATTACTGAGTGATATCACTGAAAATGTTTTTAAAGCCTGTGAATTCGACAATCATAGAAGAATGGAGATAACTACAAAATATTTACCGTTATATTTACAGCCATTTAATAGTGAGTTCGAGCGTTACATGTGCGTAAAAGACAGCTCTCGCTATATCAATTTTGGTAACGGTACAAAAAAATCTTTCTTGCTCAAAGCCAGGAAATTGAAAAATTAATAATTTGCACGAACCTCTTGCAAAACTCCCGTCGGCATAGTTTCGCAAGTAGCAATAATTTGGTTCAAGCTGCAGGCTCAAAACCGCGTATCCGTGCCGGCCGGCAAGGGCAATCAATAACGTTGACATATCCAGAACCGCAGCCGTCGACCTTGCAAGGGCCGGCGGTGCACTCGCTTCACTGGCCAGAAAATTAACGCCCGTCGGAATGAATAGCAATCGGTACCGCTTCATACATCTGTCAGGAAACAAACAATAGTTATTTAATAACACCAGTGGGACCCCAACTGTCGACGGTTAAAACCCGAGTTGTGACAACGCCGCCCATTGGCCAACAGTAACCACATACACAAACCTGCAAACCCATTTAGCAAATCCTGAAACACTTATACAGGCTTCCGTATGGTGCCCAAACGATCACCCAGGTGAAACCCAACCAACCGGCTGGGTGGGGCGTTCAAACATCATGTCAAACCATTTGCGCGTTCGGTAGCCTGCTTTCAAAAACCACGCCGGGCGGTATGCCCGGATACAATCCGCCCGAAGGTGAACAAAGAACGCCAGCAGATGAAGACTGGAACGCCGCAGCAGACCAATTCGCTGATAGTCATCGATGAAGCGTGGCAAGTCTGGCCAGCTGTCGGCGTCAAAAACATCCCCGAAGACATCGCGCACCTTGCCAAACATGGCCACTATGGAATCGATTTTCTGATCATCACCCAGAAACCTCACTTGCTTCATACCGGCGTACTTTCCCAGGTATCCGTTCACAAACACATCCTGAAAAAATGGTCCGGTCACAAAATGCTTGAATGAATGGCCGGAATACTGCTCAAACCCTACTTACAGCCAGATCAAACCGCGATCAGGCCGTTACCGTCCCGTTCAAAATCCGAACCGAAGCATTCGAGCTGTACCATTCAGGACAACATCACGGCAAACTGAAACAACGGAAACCGTTGCAAATTTATGCAACACTGGCATTGTTCCTTGCACTACCGATAATCTTTTATTCTTCCTACCAGGTATTTGCAGCCAAACAAACGAAAACAGAAATACAGGAAACAGAAGAAACACAACCGGTCAGGGTCATAGCCGCCAGCCAACAAGTAACGCCGGAACCGGAAAACATAGAAGGAGAAAAAAAGAAACCGAACCCGAACCCGAACAAATCACGCGCCTGTTACCTACGCTTGTATCGTCAAAATACGACTGGGACAGAATAGCCGCCTGTCTCGATTCTAAACATTTCGGCTGTGTCTGTTACGGCCAATCATCAGAACGCCTTGTAATCCCTAAAGAAACCTGCCAGCTTGCTGCTAAGCACGGCTGGACACAAACCAAACGATCAACAAAGGTGCAACTATGAAAAAGCTAAAACGCACAATCCAGAAAAAAATGAATGTTGACTACAGCGCAATGATTTCAGAAATCCAGTCCCATTTCGGATATTATCAATCGCTGCTGGTCGATGAAAAAACCTATGATGAATTGTCCCTTGGCTTGCGGTTTTCATTGATTATTCAGCTACCAGAATCAATTGACCCGGAAGATCTCTGGGGTAAAGAACTGATCATTGCACCAAGCTATATCAAGGACATTCACGGCAAGCCTGAAACACGCGCTTTAGGCCATGGAACGATTTTTCATATCAATGACGTAGTTTATAACAAGCCCAATCAATATGAAGTAGAAGGGCTAAAATATGGCTATGCACTAATCGAAGTTGATGAAGTACACCCAGTTACAGAATCTATAATTAAATAATTAACTCTGTCCTATCTGCCAAAAAGCTGCTCAATCAGCTCAATTGACACCAACCAGCAAACATTCCCTTAGTAATCAACGAATAACCCCACAAACGTCAAGGGCAGAAACGGAAAGTTTTAATGGTACTATATTAAAAGTTTCCGGTTCTGGCTTGCGCACCCTTGACGGCGCACAAACCCAATAAGCTCAGAGCAGGGTGCGGGAACCTTCCCGCACCCATGCCCAGCGGCGAGCTAAATAAAAAAATACCTCGCCATTTTGACGAGGTATCTATATGGAAAATAACTTACTTAGATGGAAATTAAATCTAAATAGTTATGCATACTGGGTTAATTTCCACGTCACTGCTTTGTTAGCGTAAGGTGGCATAGTGTTACTTTTAGCGATTGGTGCTGTTGTGCTCGGTGTTCCAATAACCTTCCAGATTCCACTTTCAGGGCATTTTTCACCAGTACGAGCAGTTGTGCCAATTGGAACTTTATTAGTACGTAATAAAGACATTATATTACCTCTATAGTTTAGTATTAATGAGAAAGTAGTTTAAGTCAGCAAAAAAAGTTTTATGCAGACATACTAATAATACCAGCATAGTTTTCGATAGTAAAGTACAATAAGTTTTATTTATCGAACATAATAAGGAGAATTAGTATGATTTCATTGCTGGGGGAGAAAATTCGTACTGAACGAAAGAAATTGAAGCTAACGTTGGAGCAGTTAGCAGAAAAAACAGATTCAAGTAAAAGTTATATTTGGGAACTTGAAAATCGGCCTTCAATAAAGCCTTCTGCTGAGAAAATCAGTAAAATTGCTGAAGTGCTCGGTGTATCGGTTGAATATTTAATGAATGATGAAAAAAAGGATTTCAGCATATCAGATGCAGATAAAGTTTTTTTTCGACGCGTAACTCAGCTTGATCCTGTGAAACGAGCACAATTAGAAAAATTCCTGAAAGCAATAGACGATGAGTGATCCTACAACTCCGGCTTCATGGGGTATCCAGTTATCAAAATTATGGCTGCTGTGTGGCCAAGGTTTTCCAGTAGATGTAAAGCAGATTGCACTTGAAGTAACAAAACAAAAGTTTTCTGATCCTATCGGGATAATTAAAGGTCACAACATTTCAGGCATTGATGGGATGTTATCTCGACGAAGCAGAGGGGATTGGTGTATATCATTTGATGAAACGGTTAAAATACAAGGTCGAATTAATTTTACCTTAGGTCATGAGTTCGGCCATTACTTACTTCATCGATTATACAAAAGTGAATAGAAAGGACTTCCCCTACTCGAAGCGGTAGCCCCGCACGGCATCGGTGTGCCAGGATTGAAGTATTAATCAATCAAAATAAGAGGAGAAG
>NZ_FOGH01000031.1 GCF_900111165.1 Nitrosomonas sp. Nm51 | reverse complement strand
AGCAGGTCGCTGGCCAGCCTTGGTGCGTTATATCATCAGTAAAATTATTGCCAGCAAACCCCAGAAATCACAATTTCTTGATTCATTTCCCGCTACGTTGGCATTTGATTCCAGCTAACTGAGGAATTTAGGTTAAACCGTTGCCGGTAAATGGCACCGGGCCATTCTTTTCGTTTTAAAACAAGCTGTATTCATTGGACGCGTCCACCGTTGATCTGTGCCTGTCTGTCTTTCCATGGGCGATCAGCAACCGATAGTGGAGCCGTCAACTGAATAAGGATTCCGTGCGCGGATTTTATCGTGGCCCGGCCGCACAAGTGGCCAAACAGAGGCCGGCTATAGAGCTGCAAAGACATTGTCTCCAAATAGCTATCATGACTAAAGGGAGCATCAGTAAAGATACAATCAGAGGACATGACAACATTTAAACAAATTACCGGAAACAAAATTCTTCTTGCAAATATCGGGAAGTCCTTATAGAGGAGAATAGGTTAAAGCGTTTGACTGAAGCTGAATCTGGCAATTCTTTCAAGCCAGCCATTTATCCGGCAGCGCTATTTTGCAACATCTCTGCCGCATGCTCGCGCGTTGCTTCCGTCATTTTCACACCACCCAGCATACGTGCGATCTCATTCACACGTTCATCACCGTCAAGCATTGCTATCCGGCTCTGTATCTGTTGACTGCCGCGATTCTCCGATTTGCTTACCTGCATGTGCTGATCGCCCGCCGCAGCCACCTGCGGCAGATGCGTGATGCACATCACCTGCCGCGCATCTCCCAATTGTTTGAGCAGCTGGCCGACAATTTCCGCGACGCGTCCGCCAATACCGGCATCCACTTCATCGAAAATCAGCGTTGGTACAGTTCCGGTCCGACAGGTGACCACCTGTATTGCCAAGCTGATACGCGACAACTCACCGCCTGATGCAGCTTTGGACAGCGGTTTGAGCGCCAGGCCCTTGTGTGCGGCAACCTGAAACTCGACCTGCTCCAGACCATTCGCATTCCCCTGAGCCAAAGGCTCAAACATAACTGAAAATTTGCCGCCAGCCATGGCAATCGTTTGCATCGTCTTGGTCACAGCTTTTGCCATAGTTGTTCCGGCTTTACGGCGCTTTGTACTCAGCTTTTCTGCCAGGTTGCGGTAAGCCGCCTGTGCGGCCTGCGCCTGCTCGGTCAGTTGCGCCAGATTCCCGCCGCTTTCCAGCGACGCGAGCTGAACACACACATCTTCAAGCAAATTCGGCAGTGCTTCAGGTGCGACGCGGTACTTTCTGGCGATGCCGTGTATGGCCGTGATGCGCCGCTCGATTTCCTGTAGATAGTGCGGATCGATATCGAGTCGCTGCCGATAATGCCTGAGTTCGTATATGCCTTCCTGCACCTGAATCTGGGCGGAATCCAGTAAATCGACTACAGTCTGCAACTGGCTGTCATATTCGACCATATTGTGCAGCTGATTTTTTACGGCATTGATTTGCGAAACCACGGCGGCATCATTTTCTGACAATAATTCGATTCCGTTTTCGGTTGCTTCCAGCAAGCCGGCCAGGTTTGAAAGCCGGTTGTGGTCCGTTTGTACTGTTCCCCACTCATTATCGGTGAAGTTGAGTTCCATGAGTTCGTGTTTCTGCCACTCAAGCTGTTCGCGCTTTTCCAATGATGCGGATAATCGCTGTTCGCTGTCGATTCGCTTGTGCTGCAAGTTTTGCCAGTCCTGATATGCGGTTTTAACGGTGTGCGCAAGTTCCGTGCAACCGGCAAATGCATCCAGCAAATCGCGTTGTGCTGATTTCTGCAGCAAAGTCTGATGCGCATGTTGGCTGTGAATGGCAACCAGATAATCCCCAGCTGCGCGCAGTTGCTGCAGTGTTACGGTATGGCCGTTAATCAGTGCTCGCGAACGGCCGCTGGCATCCAGGATGCGGCGCAGAATACAGCTATCCGGATCGCCCTGCAAATCCTGTTGAGTCAGCCATTCGCAAAATTCGGGTAATGCTTCGGTATCGAACAAGGCACTGATTTCCGCACGTTCGCATCCCTGCCGTATCTGGCTGGAATCACCGCGTTCGCCCAGTGTGAGTGACAGTGCGTCGATCATGATCGACTTGCCTGCGCCGGTTTCACCAGTTAACACCGTAAAGCCCGGTGAAAACTCAATCTCCATTTGATCCACAATGACAAAATTGCTGATGCTGAGCAGTCTGAGCATGATCAAAGATACTGATTAATGCAGTTCACTCCAGCCAAGCTTTTCACGCAACATGCGGTAATAACTATGGTTGACGGAATGCAACAGGCGTACGGTCTTGGGAAAACGCCGGATGATAATGCGGTCGGCATGTTCCAAATCGTAGCTGGAATGACTGTCGCAATGCACGCGCGCATCAAGCGAACTGAGCATGTGCACTTCCACGCTTGCATCGGGCCCGATTACAATCGGGCGGTTGCTTAACGTATGCGGGCATATTGGCACTAACGCAATCAGATCCAGGCCAGGATGGAGTATGGGTCCGCCTGAAGACAATGCATAGGCAGTCGAGCCCGTCGGCGTTGTCACAATAAGGCCGTCTGAACGCATCGTATTGACGTATTCATTATTGATGCTGATCTGAAATTCGACCATGCCGCTGCTCATGCCCCGGTACAGCACGACATCATTAAACGCCAGCGCACTGAATACACTGTTATTCTGGCGTATCACCTCGGCATACAGCAGCATGCGGCGTTCGGCTGTATAATGTCCCTGCAACATCTCATTGAGCGTTTCCAGCATAGTGTCGGTTGACAGATCCGTCAAAAACCCCAAACGTCCCTGGTTAATTCCGATCAACGGCACATCATAGGAAGCCAGCATGCGCGCGATGTTCAGCATTGTTCCATCACCCCCCATCACCACGGCCAAATCGGCCTGCCTGCCGATTTCTTCGAGCGTCAATGCTTTATACGATTCATTCGGCAGATAGGAGGCAGTTAAATGGTCAACAAACACTTCAAACTCCAGTCTGGTTAAATATTCAGCAAGATCCAAAATAGGTGCCGCAATCTCCGGATTCTTATGTTTACCAATCAATGCTATCGATTTAAACGGAAAACTCATTACTGAATATCTAAGTAAACTACAATTAATGTCAGTGTTATCTGCGCGTATTCACTACTATGCATGATTTCAATGTCTAATGATGCCAGTCCATTCAATAAAACTAGCATACCGGTTGCAGGACAAGCAACTGTAAAATCGCAAGCTATACAACCTGGGAAACCCGGTCCACCAGGCAACAACATTATATTGGCAACCGGGCTTAAAGAAAGCTTAAAAAATGGCTGAAAAACGTTGCACAGCCATATATTCCTGTGAAAAGAAGTTTAGCATTATATGCGACAATGTATTATATACAATCCTGTCAGCACTAAGCGGACAAGACAGATTAAATTACTCAGATTGTTGTAAAATTGGCATATGCTTAATGAAAGAGCTCAAATACTGTTAAAAACATTGGTAGAACGCTATATCCATGAAGGACAGCCGGTAGGATCGCGTTCGCTATCCAAGTTTTCGGGCCTGGATTTAAGTCCGGCAACCATACGCAACGTTATGGCCGACCTTGAGGAAATGGGGCTGGTCATGAGTCCTCACACTTCTGCTGGCCGGGTTCCGACCCCTAGAGGCTACCGGCTGTTTATCGACCATCTGCTGGTGATCAAATCACTGCGCGAAGAAGAACTGCATCACCTTGAAAACCAGTTGCACCCGGATAATCCAACGCGCCTGGCCAATGCAGCATCGCAGCTGCTTTCAGAGCTGACGCATTTCGCCGGAGTTGTGGTTACGCCGAAACGCACTGGCGCGGTATTCCGTTATATTGAATTCATGGCGTTATCGGAAAAAAGAATTTTGTTGATTATCGTCACGCCCGATGGCGATGTACAAAACCGTATCATTTTTACCGACAAACCTTACAACCAGTCCGATCTGATTGAAGCCGGTAATTTTATCAATCAGCATTATGCCGGCTGCGCACTCGATGAAATCCGTAGCCGGGTACAGACAGAGCTGAAACAGCTCAGACAGGACATGACCAAATTGATGAACGCCGCAATAGAAGCAGGCGGCGATGCTGTCAAAGAAAGCAGCGAAGTCATCGTTCTCGCCGGTGAACGCAGGCTACTCGATACGCTTGATGCATCGGAAAGTCTGACCAGTCTCAAAAAACTGTTTGAATTATTTGAACGAAAAACCAAGCTGCTGCAACTGCTTGAGCTCAGCCGTAACGCGCATGGCGTTAAAATTTTTATCGGCGGCGAATCCGACGCTGCCGCATTCGATGAATTCAGCGTTATTACTGCGTCATACAAAGCAGAGGGCTCTGTTGTCGGTACTGTCGGTGTCATCGGCCCCAAACGCATGGCATACGAGCGCATTATTCCGATCGTCGATGTAACCGCAAAACTATTATCCAGCAGTTTGTCACAGCAGTAGTGCCATGCTGACTCTAACCCATTCATATCAGAGGCCTTGATCCATGACCGATGAATCCAATTACCAGCACGGCACACTGGGTAAAGCAGGCGTACTATTGATTAATCTGGGCACGCCTGATGCGCCAACAAAGGAAGCGTTGCGGCCTTATCTCAGGGAATTTTTGAGTAATCCGCGTGTTATTGAAGTACCGCGGTTGATCTGGTGGCCCATACTGCACGGATTCATCTTGCCGTTCAGGCCTAAGCAATCGGCGGAAAAATACGCGCTGATCTGGTCATCTGAAGGATCGCCGCTGAAAGTGCATACTGAACGCCAGACAGCACTGTTGGCTGAAACGCTGCAAAATACGACCAGCTCTGCACTCATGGTTGAATACGCCATGAATATCGGCAATCCGTCCGTCGCCAGTGTAATTAATAAAATGACCGAAGCCGGTTGCGACCGCATTCTGGTCATCCCCCTGTTTCCACAATACGCCGCAAGCAGCACCGCCGCCGCCATGGATGCTGTTTTTTCCGCGCTCAGGCATATTCGCAATATGCCGGCCATTCGCACCGTCAAACAGTATCACGACCATCCTGGTTATATCGCGTCACTGGCACAAAACATTCGTGATTACTGGAATCAGCGCGGCCATCCCGATAAACTGATCATCAGTTTTCATGGCGTTCCGCGCAAAAACCTTGATAAAGGCGATCCTTATCACTGTTTGTGCCAGAAAACAGGACGTTTGCTAGCCGAGACGCTGAACTTGAACGAAGATCAGTACCAGGTTTGTTTTCAATCACGCTTTGGCCGCGCACAATGGCTTCAACCCTATACCGCCAAAACACTGGAACAGCTCGGCAAAGCCCAAACCCGCCGCGTAGACATCACCTGCCCCGGCTTTGTTTCGGACTGCCTGGAAACGCTTGAAGAAATCGCTATTGAGGGTAAGAAAACCTTCACCGAAGCCGGTGGCAAGGAATACCATTATATCCCCTGTCTGAACGAACGCGACGACTGGATCGCCGCACTGGCTGAGATCGCCAAGCCGAATTTGTATGACTGGCTGGAACCGGCACCGTCACAGGAAGTACTTGAGCAGTCAAAACAGCGCGCGCTGGCGATGGGGGCAAAAAAATAATACATAACCATAGCCTTCTCGTCCTGCAGCAGGTTTCGATAATACTTTAGACCGCCAATAAAAGCCGTGCATGTTTTCACATCAATATTCAAGGCTTTTAAGGAACCGCGAATAAATAAGTGTGACAATCGGGCGCGTCTGGCGAGATGCAATGCAAGGCGGGAGGATGAGTCATAGCACAAGCTATGGCGACGACGAACAACGCCGCAGTGTGTCCGCCAGATGCGATCCAGGTGTTACAGTTATTTATGAACGACTCCTGAGTACATGGTTGCGTTTAACCGTCTGCGGCTGTTGAATATAGCGTTGCCATTCAATTTTCCATTGGATAATGCGCTGATCTCAGATAAACTGTACCTAGCCTGGATATTGCATCAGTTGCTGGAATTTAAACGCTGAACTGTTTTGAATTGAGCATGCCCGCGGCCGCAGACACAATTATTCCGCGGCACAGGAAGTATGTGCGTTCTATTCAAGACAGGGCAAATTAAAAACCGGCAAGTGGACTCGTGGGTACAAACTGTACTTTCGTCAGGATCCATGGAAACCAACAGGCGTAGTAATTACAGAGCAGAATCTAGCGTGCTGGTGCATATTCAGGCTATATCTTGATTCTTCTCCAAAGCAGAGGTAAGCCATTGAAAATCTTAGCAGCGATATTATTTCTTATCATATTGTACAGTCTGGGCTCAGCACTTTATTACATGTATAAAGACGGCGGCAATTCCACGCGCATGGTCAAATCATTGAGCATACGCATCGGCGTATCTATACTGCTGTTTGTGATCATGATGGTTCATACGTATTTTACCCATATTGTCTGAATGAAAAATAATCACCGTTTTTTAACGTTATTATTTGAGGCACACTCAGCAGGCTGAATTTACCCGCCGGGCCGCCAGTCTGATGCGTAAGCCCATAAGAGATTCGGATGTAGTGATCGTTGGTGCCGGAGCTGCGGGTATGATGTGCGCAATTGAGGCTGGCAAACGCGGGCGCTCTGTTCTGCTGGTTGACCACTCACCAAAACCAGCCGAAAAGATACGTATTTCAGGTGGCGGCCGCTGTAACTTTACCAACCTGTATACGCATTCAGAAAACTTCCTGTCTAATAATCCGCATTTCTGCCGTTCAGCACTTGAGCGCTATAAACCGTTCGACATCATTGCATTGCTGGAAAAACACGGCATACGTTATCATGAAAAAAAACTCGGGCAATTATTTTGTGATGATAGCGCGCAACAGATTATTGACATGCTCAAGAAAGAATGTGATTTTGCCGGAGTCGCCTGGCAGTTTCCTTCTTTAATCACAAAAATTCAATATCTTAAATACGACTCCGGCAGTCAATCTAAAAAATGCAAACGCTTTCTCATTGATACAGAATGCAATACCTTAACGGCACATTCGCTGGTCATCGCCACCGGCGGTTTGTCTATACCCCAAATTGGCGCCAGTGACTTTGGTTACCGGGTTGCCAGGCAGTTTAATATTCCCGTCACGGCATTACGTCCCAGCCTGGTGGGCCTAACTGTCTCGCCAGATAATTTCGCCAGTTTCCAGAATATGCCGGGGATCGCCATTGATGCGCAGGTCAGCTGGCAGCATGCTGCATTCAGAGAGAATATTTTGCTGACACATCGCGGACTCAGCGGACCGGCAATTCTTCAAATTTCTTCGTACTGGAAACCCGGCACACCAATCCATATCGACTTGTTGCCACAATTAGATATGCACGATATTTTCAAGTCGCAGCGTTATTGCAATCAGCAATTGTCAAATTTGCTCGCCAACTATTTGCCCAAGCGGTTTGTCCAGGTCTGGTGTGACAGGGTTTTGACAGGCTTGGCGCTGTCACATATGGGCAATAAACCTGTCAGACAGTACCAAAATACCGCACTATCGCAGATTGCCGAGCAGATCCGTAACTGGGAAGTTGTTCCAAGCGGCACCATGGGCTACAAAAAAGCTGAAGTAACACTGGGTGGAGTAGACACCCACGCATTATCTTCCAAAACAATGGAAGTCAAACAGCTTCCCGGACTTTTTTTTATTGGAGAAGTCGTCGACGTTACCGGACAGTTGGGTGGTTTTAACTTTCAATGGGCCTGGTCATCGGGTCATGCTGCTGGTCAGACAGTATGATGTTTTCATATTTCCATTCACCTTGAAAACCCCAGTTGGGTGAGACTAAGGTGTGCTATTTTTTAGCACGCGCAACGCAGCGTATTGGATAGTGTCGTCATAAAGTAGAAATAGCTGCATAATTATTATGTAACCAGTTATTCTACATGAGAAAAGTATGCCTCAATCTTATCATCGGCGTGATCTTTCAGACCATGTATGGTCGTTATTAAAGCCTCATTTGCCAGGTCGAGCCGGTAGTTGAAGCTGCGTTGCCAGAGACAATTACCAATTTATTAATGCGGTATTCTGGATTTTACGCATGGGTACTCCATGGCGAGATCTATCACCGGATTACAGTGACCGGAAGAACACGCATCGACGATTTTGCCGATGGCGGGACAAAGGGACTTGGGAAAAGCTACTGAAATCACTGGTCAACGACACGGATTACGAGTGGTTAATGATCGATGCCAGTCATATTAAAGTTCGCCCGCATGCATCCGGCGCAAGAGGTGGCAATCAGGCGATGAATCGCACAAAAAGGGCTTGACAATCACACCTGGCTGTGGATGCCAATGGTATGCCGGTTAGAATGCTCCACAGACGATACTACAGTGGATTGCATACACTCAGCTGTTGAGTTGATAATTGGCATCAATGCCGATTATCTACCGGCGGATCGGGCTTATGATATTAACGGAATATTGGAGCACTGTAAGGTCAAGCAAATCGAACCAGTGATTCCATCGAAGAAAAATCGCACTCAATCTCACGATCATGATAAAAACTTATATCAATACTGACATTTAGTGGAAAATGCATTCTTACACCTGAGGCACTGGAGAGGCATTGCAACTCGGTATGCAAAGAATACCGCATCATTTCTAGCGACTATCCATATCCGATATGTCGCTATCTGGACTAATAGCTCATGGCGACACTATCTAATTAAAGCGGGGCCGTAACCTTATTTAAACTTAATTTTCAGTCGCATCGGTCATCTCAGCAGCATTGCCTGCGGCATCTTCTGCTTCTTCTTTTGCGATTGCTTTCATACTCAAGCGTAAACGGCCCTTATCATCTGCTTCAAGTACTTTAACCCGTACTGATTGACCCTCGTTCAGATGATCGGAAACATTATTGACACGCTCATTGGCGATCTGAGAAATATGCAACAGTCCGTCCTTGCCTGGTAATACGCTGACAATTGCACCAAAATCCAACAATTTCAACACGGTACCAGCATAAACGCGGCCAACTTCCACTTCTGCGGTAAGATCCTCAATACGTTTTCTAGCAAGCTCTCCATTTTCCGCATTGACGCATGCTATAGTAACTTGTCCATCATCAGTAATATCGATTGTTGTTCCAGTTTCTTCGGTCAATGTACGGATTACAGCGCCGCCTTTTCCAATAACATCGCGTATTTTCTCGGGGTTGATTTTGATTTTTATGATGCGTGGCGCGTGAATCGAAATACTGTCACGTGTTACCGGCACGGCCTCTTTCATAATTTCAAGAATGTGCATACGTCCGTCACGCGCTTGTAATAGCGCAGCATGCATGATTTCTTTAGTAATACCCTGTATTTTGATATCCATCTGCAGGGCAGTTATACCTTGTTCTGTTCCAGCAACTTTGAAATCCATATCGCCCAGGTGATCCTCATCCCCCAGAATGTCGGTCAAAACCGCAAAACGGTTACCTTCTTTAATCAGGCCCATGGCGATCCCCGCAACATGCCCTTTCAAGGGCACACCCGCATCCATCAGCGCCAGGCAACCACCACATACCGATGCCATGGAACTGGAACCATTAGATTCTGTAATTTCTGAAACAACGCGCAAAGAATAGCCAAACTCTTCTTGAGAAGGAAGCACTGCAATCAGCGCGCGTTTTGCCAAGCGCCCATGGCCTATTTCTCGTCGTTTGGGTGAGCCGACACGTCCGGTTTCACCGGTTGCATAAGGAGGCATATTATAATGCAGCATAAAACGTTCAGAATAATCACCCTGTAGCGAATCAATTTTTTGCTCATCACGTGCAGTACCAAGTGTGGCTATTGCCAGTGACTGTGTCTCGCCGCGAGTGAAAAGCGCCGAACCGTGTGTACGTGGCAACGCGCCACTGCGTATTGTAATCGGCCTGACCGTTCGCGTTCCGCGGCCATCTATTCGGGGTTCGCCATCAAGGATCTGATTACGCACAATTCCTGATTCCAGCGCAAAAAAAGCTTCTTCAAAAGCGCTTTGCTCTGCACCATCTTCATTTCCAACACCGAGCGCTTCTATAGTTTTCTGACGTACACTCGCGATGGCTTCGACACGCGCCTGCTTTTGTCTGATTTTGAAAGCTTCGCGCAACTCGGCCTCTGCAAGTTCCGAGACTTTTTTCTGTAAAGCGGCATCTTTTTCAGGCGGGGTCCAATCCCAGGCGGTGACACCGGCCTCATCTGCCAGTTCATTGATAACCTCAATGACAGCCTGCATTTGTTCATGCCCGTATACTACAGCGCCAAGCATAATGTCTTCAGACAATTCCATGGCCTCAGATTCAACCATGAGCACTGCCTGCTGGGTCCCGGCAACAACCAGATTCAACTGCGCATCTTTAAGCTCAGTCGTTGTCGGATTTAAAACATACTCATTATCGACATAACCCACACGTGCGGCACCAATCGGGCCGTCAAACGGAATGCCTGACAAAACCAATGCTGCTGAAGTTCCAATAATCGCAGGAATATCGGCATCCACTTCCTCGTTGGATGATAAAACGGTGGCTACAACCTGTACTTCATTATAAAAGCCGTCCGGAAAGAGCGGACGTATGGGACGGTCAATAAGACGGGATGTCAGTGTTTCTTTTTCTGAAGGGCGCCCTTCACGTTTAAAGAAACTGCCGGGAATTCTACCTGCCGCATAAAATTTTTCCTGGTAATCAACCGTCAATGGGAAAAAATCCTGGCCCGGCCTTACCTGCTTTGCACCAACAACTGTCACGAGCACAACAGTGTCATCCATTGTCACCATAACCGCACCATGTGCCTGCCTGGCGATTTCGCCCGTTTCCAGAATAAGTTGGTGTCGCCCGTAAGTAATACTTTTTTTGATAGATTTCAATTAACAATCCTTTTCTTCAATTCAATGCCGGCACAGTCACTAACCATAATCAGTGTGCAAGCCACAGTACAACAGCTAAACCACTGTGTTCATATTATTCAGCCATTTCTATTTTCGTAGGCCAAGGCGTTCTATCAACGCTTTATAGGCGTTAATATTATGGCGTTTCAGATAATCAAGTAACTTGCGCCGCCGGCCAACCATCCGCAGCAAACCGCGACGTGAGTGATGATCCTTGACATGTATCTTAAAATGATCGATCAAATCATTAATACGCGCAGTCAACAGCGCTACCTGAACTTCCGGCGAGCCGGTATCGCCGTCTCCTCTCTGAAAATCGCGCATGACTTGTGCTTTTTGATCAGTTGTTACTGACATATATTTCTCCAGTTAAAACCAAACGTAATAATTTTATAAAGTTGCGAATTTTACTCCTTAAAATGGTCCTTGTCCAAAACAGATCATGTCCGCTTTGCTTGGCAGATCCATTTTAAAAAAGCCGGTCTGACCGGTGCCCAGACAATTCTGATCTGTATTGATTTTCATAAAATCGACACCACTATAGTGCCCGTAAAACTAGTTAACTAAAAAAAACGTTTATTCGGCTGATACCTGGGAATTCTTTTCGTCGATACCAGAAGGATTAGTGAACTGATCATTCAGCTCCTGAATATAATCATTTGATTCATCGACAACTTCATCAATCGTGTGTTCCGTTACTTCATTCCAACCGGCTGGTTTTTTGAAAAGCATTGACCGGTAGGCGGCTGTACTCTTACTAAAAGCACCGATATATTGTTTACATGCTTCATGGTCATTGCCCATCTCCTCTGTCAATTTCTTTTTAATCCTGCCTGCCATGCGTCTTCGCACTGTAAAATGAACAAAGATGAGAACAAACAACAATACAAGTAATGCAGTGGCCGAAAACGATTCGCTTCCCGGAATCAATGCACTCAATAAGCTCCATGAACCGGATAAATGTAAAATCACAGCGGCAAATACGGCAAGTGTTGCAAAGATAATGCCATCGAATAAAAGCACTTTGCTCTTCCACTCATTCAGCATTTCAGACAGCTTAACAACTATTTGATTTTTAATAGACTTTGCCGTTTGCTCGAGTTTGCCGACAATACGGTATGAACGCTCCACCTCAATTTGCTGCATGCGCGCATATATGTCTTTCAAATCCTCTTCCCGTTTTTTTTCAAATCGTTCCTTCACTTTGGAATTACCGATCGGCACAGCCACATCAGGATTGTAGATTCGATAAAAACGGCCGGCGATCAGGCCGACTTCCGCAAGCGAGCGCTGCCAGGCTGAAACCACTTCTTCAGGATTATCCTCCTGGGCGGTCACGTCCATCTGGTTAAGAATATAGAGAAACTTGTTGGCGTCGGCGCGGTTGACACTTGCAGATACAAGGTACGCGAGCGTGTCCTGCATTGCTTTGGGTTCTGGATGGCGCGCATCGAAGAATACCAGCACCAAATCAGAAAGATTGATAATATGCTGCGTCAGCCGCAACGTCGATGCACGCTGACTGTCAGCGTCAAAACCCGGGGAATCGATCAGAATCTTGCCGCGAATATTTTCCGAAGGGCAGGTTTTTAACTGCAAATAAGCGTCAATACGTTCATGCCCGGCTTCAGAAATTTCTTCGATGCTCTTGCTGATATGAAAAAAAGGAAAGCGCGGATCCGCATCGAGCGCTACGCCCGGTAATGTTTTTGCTTCATCGTGGCGGCTGTAGCAAATGACTGTAAACTTGTCATCAACTGCCTGGTTACCCGTTCGCTGCAACTTCATGCCTAAATGCGAATTAATGAAAGTAGACTTGCCTGCTGAAAACGTACCCAACACGGCAATCATAGGCCACCAGGTCACGCAGGTCGCATAGGATTCGTCGCGGCTCAGCAGGCCCATACTATAAGCAATATAATCGATTTTCCGAAAACTCTTGACTGCTTTAGCCAGTACCGGATTATCCGGATGCTCGTCAGCCAAATGCTTTTCCAGGCTGTTGAGAAGTTTATTTATTTGAGTTGAACTATATGACATATAAGCCCCTTTTCATTCTTTTTTAAAGTGCATCTTGCTTAAAATGATGCTCACGGATAGCAGTTTACTTTTTGATAAACCCGGCTGAATAATATCGATCCTGCACAGTTCAATTTCTTGGCTGATCTTATTCCTTTATATTGAAGCAATGCCGGCATGAGGATCGGTTATTGTTTGTTTTGGATTTGATATAACACAGGTTAAGTGAGTAAAATTTAAGAAACTTTGCTTTGCGATTCTATCAAGAACGAGCTTGACGTGCCAGCAAATGGCCACTCTAATAATTCGCTGTTGTGAAAATGCCACTCTCTCATTTATCGCCATTTATTTTTTAACTTATTATCCTCAGGAACACGAACATAAAACCGGTTATCGTACATTTTCACGGCTCACTGTTCACGAAAACCTGTGCCAAACAATACAAGGCCAGCTATGAATACCAATAAGGACAATAATATGCATCAACAGGAGCGTTCAGCACATGTCGGGAGGTATGTCCTGATCGGCGCACTGACAGTTGCACCGCTCTGGGTAACCTGGCTGGTTTTTGAATTTGTACTGAAGATGCTGGCACAAATGGGTGAACCCTTGCTGAAAGGACTGGCACGCGCAGTGCGCCCGCATTCGGACACGATCGCCAACTGGTTACTCGACTCCAGTTTTCAACAGGGTGTTGCTGCGTTGTTAACTATCGCCGGATTATATGGCATAGGACTGCTCGCCTCGTTTGTGATAGGCAAAAAAGTAATCGGTCTTTATGAAGACATTTTGGCGCGACTTCCATTGGTACAAACCATTTACGGAGCCACAAAACGATTTTTCAATACATTGAGCCAGCCGCCCGTTTCAGGACGAAGGGTTGTCCTGATCAGCTTTCCATCCTCAGAGATGAAAGCCATCGGATTTATTACCAAAATTCTGGATGACACAGAAACCGGAGAACAACTGGCGGCTGTTTACGTACCTACTTCTCCCAATCCAACTTCAGGTTACATTGAAATTGTACCGATTAAAAATGTTGTCATGACCGACTGGAGTACGGAAGAAGCGATGACTTTTGTGGTAACCGGCGGTACCAATGCGCCTGAAAGAATACGCTACTCGAACCAGGAAAATATCATGCGGGACCTGCATGGAAATACCGACTGACACATCCGACTGACACATTTATAACAGTTGTCGTAACGGAAGACCTTGGCAGGTTTGCAGCAATGCCGCACTAGCGCTCCTTCAATATGATATTGCCTGGTACAGCGTTACCGTGGTGTTATGCAACAAGGCGCGGCCGCAGGAAAGGGGCGCTCCCTTTTCAAGTACTGTAACGCAGTTGCAGAGCACCACGGCAAAGCCCTGTGGGTGAGCTTGTCAGCATCCATGGGCTGCGTTCGTCCTTTGACAATAGAAAACAACGACTATTGCCTGCAAGGCACGCCTTGCCATGGTCACTGACAAACTCACTGAACCCGGCAATATCAAATTGAAACAGTACTAGTCCATGCTGCCATTCCTGCCTGTAACCTCTATTTCGGATACAAATAACCGCGTACGATGTCCGAAAATATTTCGGTTAGCGAGCCGTTCACTATAGTGTACTTTTACCAAAGCGCCCATCCTTAATCCTTCGATCGCGAAATGATAGAGATCACGGTCATCCATTACAAAATGACGGAATTTGTCGCCACTTTCTCCGATTTGCATGGTCATAAAATAATTTCGCATAAGGTTTTTATTCTTAATGACGTTGGTTATCCGCCCAAACTCGACACCGTAAGAAATTTCCGGCTCAAATGTGCGTATATCACCAATCAAATGCGCCTGCGTCAATGATATATTTTTATCAACCAAATAAATATCAACCAGTTCGTTGATTGCGGAACACGATAACAATGTATTGCTGCGCGGCGTCTTGTATTCAATCACGACATCGTAACCAACCAGTTCTTCGAGCACATCGTAAAAATCATCTTCTTCAAAACAGAAACGAAAGGGATTTGTCACCAGATTCTGGGGCAGACTGCCAAAACTGATAAATGACGCGCTGTCATGGCCTAGCAATATTTCACCAGTATATGCGACGCCTAATCCGCGCCGGGACAAATTTTCACGTCCGATTCGACTTAACTGTCCCGATGCATAACCTTTAGTATCTATGATCAGCGATGACGAAAAAGCCGGTGCAGCAATTGCAGTAATCAGACACAAGCCAAGCGCCAATGACAAGACAAGCATGCCCACAATAGACAAACCAAATTTTCTTTTCATTTTCAGTTTGTCAATTTTGATAACGATTAATATAAACCAGATTACACTCCTTCGGAAATTGCTTGCAGTAGAAATTTGCTGCACCAGCAGCTTTCTTGCAACAAATTGACATTATAGGCGCATAAAACATCAGAAGATGAGGAATATCACAAGCTAATTCGTTTCAATAAAGCGTTTGGCGGTATATATTGCCTGACCGTCTTGCAAGCGGGCAGTTTTAATAACAATTAAAACGTATACGTAAACGCGTAATCAACCATCTTCATATTTTCCGCCGCTTTGTATACAGGTTTCCTCAATTGTTGCCGCATTCCAGTCATGCTTCTTTTTCGAACCGTAGTAGTAATGCTTATCGAAAACCAAACCGTCAGGGTCTGTATAACGGATGCAGCGTCCGATTCTGTTTTTATCAGGACAACGGTTACCTACCGTGCAGTGTTTGGTTATCAACTGACGGTCTGTGGCGGATAGCGTGCTCAACCGGTATTCTTCACAGATACTTTGTCTTTCAATGCGTTCACAGATAACAAACGCACTTGGATTTTCGCCGGCGCTGCCGTGAGCGGCGGTCGCCAGCACAATAAAAAATAGTATAGAAGCAATAAACAGTAAAAACAGCCGCGTCATATGTTTCCCTTTTAGATTTTTGGTAGCGATAGCGTTTTCGTGCCTATCCGTATCATGATTCCAGTCAGTTACTGATCAATGTGGGCGGCTTTTGGAATCGCTACTTTTAAATAGTAAATCATTGACCATAGCGTCAAAACTGCCGCCACATAAATTAACCAAGTTCCGACTTCATGCGCATTAAAGCCCTCAATCAGATCATCATGGTAAAGCAGCAATGGGATCGCTATCATTTGTGCGGTGGTTTTGACTTTTCCCAAAAACGAAACTGCTACACTTTTGGATTGACCGATCTTCGCCATCCATTCGCGCAATGCTGAAACCGCGATTTCCCTGCCGATAATAACCAGCGCAATCGGTGCGCCGAGCCGGTCGAGGTAAACGAGCACAATCAATGCAGCAGCAACCATTAATTTATCCGCAACCGGGTCGAGAAATGCACCAAAAGCGGACATCTGGTTCAAAGCGCGTGCCAGAAAACCATCCAGCCAGTCTGTAATGGCGGCACCGGCAAAAATAATGGTGGCAACCAGATTTTTTTGTTCCAGTGTCAACCAGCCGCTGGGCAAATAGAAAATGCCAACAAATATAGGAATAGCCAGTATTCTAAGCCATGTCAGTAAATTCGGCAGATTCAGGGGCATAAAAACGATTGACTTGTCAGGCATCCAGGAAACAGGTATAAAAATAATTCATCAGATTAATCATAACGACTAAACACTTACGGCCGCAGGCATGCAAGGCAAAACCGTGCAATCCCAGACAATGTTTAATGCAGCTCCCTGTAGATTTTTTCCGCAAGCTTGCGGCTGATTCCTTCAGTCTTCGCAAGCTCCTCAATACTGGCCGTTTGCACTCCCTTTAAACCGCCAAATCGCCCCAGCAAACATTGACGGCGCTTGGCACCAATTCCACCGATATTTTCAAGACTCGAGGTCATGCGCGATTTCCCGCGCTGTCCGCGATGCCCTTGAATTGCAAAACGATGCGCTTCATCCCGTATCTGTTGAATCAGATGCAGGGCAGCATGATTATTCGGCAATTGTAACGGCTTTTTTCGCTCGGGAAAAATCAATTGCTCAAGGCCGGGTTTCCGGCCCTCGCCTTTGGCCACGCCCATCAGATTGGCATCACTGATACCGAGCTCATCGAGCGCTTCCTGCGCCGCATTCACCTGCCCTCTGCCGCCATCGATCATGATCAGATCCGGCATACGTCCTTCACCCTGTACAATTTTTTGATAGCGCCGGTTTAACACTTCGCGAATCGCTGCATAATCATCGCCTGGGGTAACGTCCTTGATATTAAAACGCCGGTATTCATGATTGCGCATGGCAAATTGATCATACACCACACAAGATGCGACCGTCGCTTCACCCATGGTATGACTGATATCAAAACATTCGATACGATTCAGGCCGTCCAGATTCAGCGTCTGCTGCAGTACAAACAGCCGTTCTTCCTGGCTGGCTTTACGGCTCATCATCTGACCGAGTGCGAGCTGTGCATTTTCAGACGCCATCTTCAACCATACGCGCCGTTCACCGATCGGATTCTGATTAATCGTTACCTTATGGCCTGACTGTGCGGTCAGTAAATCCTCCAGTACTTGGCGCTGAATTTTGCGATCGACGATAATCTGATTCGGCACGCTGCGATTGAGATAATGCTGCGCCAGAAAAGCCTCGATCACCGAAGATAACTGATAGCCGTCGGCATTCTGTGGAAAAAAGCTCTTGTCGCCAAGATGGCGCCCACCCCTGACCATCGCCAGTGTCACGCACACTTTGCCGCCGGCATTACCATCACCGGCACAGGCCACGATATCAGCATCCATCGCCTTGCCGCTGTCAACAAACTGTTTTTCCCTGATTTTGCGCAAAGCCTGCATTTGATCACGCAATACCGCCGCCTGTTCATACTCCATCCTGTCCGAAGCCTGCTGCATTTTATGGGCAATACTGTCTATCATCTCGGATTGCTTGCCTTGCAAAAACAGTGTGGCATTCTGGACATCTTCCCGGTATTCGGAAGGTGTAATTTTGCCAACGCAGGGTCCGCTGCAACGTTTGATCTGATACAGCAGACAAGGGCGCGTGCGATTGCTAAACACGCTGTCTTCACAGGTACGCAAACGAAAAACCTTCTGCAGCAAATGGATGCTGCTGCGTACAATGCCGGCATTGGGGAACGGGCCGAAATATTGATGCGATTTATCCAGCAGCCCGCGGTAAAATCCCAGCCGTGGAAATTCATGACCGCTCAGAATAATGTATGGATACGATTTGTCATCCCTGAACAGAATATTGTAGCGCGGCTTGAAATTCTTAATTAAATTGTTTTCAAGCAACAGCGCCTCGGCCTCGGAGCGTGTCACGGTGGTCTCGATGCCCGCGATCTGTGAAACCATCAGCTGCGTCCTGGGTGCCAACCCTGTTTTCTGAAAATAGGAAGATACGCGTTTCTTAAGATCCACAGCCTTGCCAACATAGACCACCTCGCCATCGGTATTCAGCATTCTGTAAACACCGGGTTGCGCGGGCAGGTTCTGGCAGTAACCTTTGGCGTCGAATTTCACCCGCACCTGTTTTTCTGAGTCTGCCGGCATCAGTACAGTTCCCGATCAGCGTCAGGTAAGCGGTTCATCAACTTCACACAAGAATTTTTCAGATATTTTAACAAGTTGACGACACTAATCTTTCTTGCCTAGCAAGGTGCCGCCGATTGCCCAGTTCTCATGCGGCACTTCCTCAAACGTGATGTACGTATAGGACTTCGATTTATTGGCAACACGCGATAGCGTATCGGTAATTTCCTCAGCGATTTGTGCTTTCTGATCCTGATTTAACATCCCTGCAACACGTAAATGAACATATGGCATTTTCCTCTCCTGATTATTTTTTGATGACCCGCCCTTCATTATTTATTGATAGATCGGCTGAAATCCTCGAAAATACCTGTTCAAACATTTCGGCCGTCAATCGTTTTGTCTGTGTATTGTAGCGGCTGCAGTGATAACTGTCATACAGTTTGAGCGTACCCGTGCATGGCAGCACATGCGTGGCTCCATGTGAAAACGGATAATCTTTCTGACGCAAATCAAAACACTGTAATACCGAGCGGTGCGCAATTGCGCCCAGCCCCAGTACAATCCGGCCACCCTGGTTTCTGAAAGCTTCCAACTCCATTTTGAGATAGTATCCGCACTGCCGGATTTCGTCCGGATTGGGCTTGTTCTGCGGCGGCAGGCACTTAACCGCGTTCGTTATTCTGCAGTCGATTAATTGCAGATCATCCTGCAGCGAAATCGATTCATGATGACTGGAAAATCCGAATTTATATAGCGTTTGATACAACAAAATACCCGCATAATCACCGGTAAAAGGCCGCCCGGTACGATTGGCGCCATGCATGCCAGGTGCCAGCCCAACTATCAGTAACTGCGCCCGATCGTCGCCAAACGCGCTGACCGGTTGTGCGTGATAACCCGGATAACGTGTTTTTACCGTATCAAGAAATGCTGCAAGCCTTTCGCATTGCCGGCAGCCGGCAGGCTGAAAAGGGTAATCCGTTTTTGTAGTAGAATGTGCAGCCATCACATTAAAAACAACAATGAAACATTGATATCATAAGTACCATAATTTTCTAAATGCATAACGCCACTGCCGAATTTTTAGCGGGCTCTCGATTGCTGTGTTATGCAAAATACCCAATTGATGTTCAAAAAACGGCTTGTAACTTTTTATTACGCGCTTTATTTCAGCATGTTTGCAGTCTGCAGCAATACGATTTTAGCGGAATCGGCGGCCATACCCAAGCTGTCCGGCTCTTCCGAATTTGTACGGCTGTCTGCACCCGATAAAATGCTGGATTTTCTTCAGGAATATATCAAGCTTCCTGAAGAGCCGTTCGCCAACAATATGGCGCAACGCGCTTTTCTTCACCGCGTCAAGCACGAGATCATAGAATTGCTGGCAACACAGGGATATTTTTCGCCCGTCGTTACCCTCGACAAACAAACTCTGAATAAGACAGAGACCCCTGTAATTGCAGTTGATCCGGGCCCGCTGGCGCATATCCAGTCTGTACGGATCGAATTTCAGGGCAGCATCGTCGATGATGAAACGCAGCAAGACAAAATTAAAAAATGGCGTAAAGCCTGGCCGCTTAGCGTCGGCAAACCTTTTCGGTCAGCCGAATGGGAAGAAGCCAAAGCGGTTTTGTTATCACAGGTCTCTTACAAAAAATTTGCTGCTGCCAGTATTGCAAAAAGCGAAGCAGTTGTAGACAAAGAAGACGCAGGGGTAGCACTGCATGTTGTCATCGACTCCGGTCCTGTTTTTTATTTTGGCGAACTGGAAATTACCGGGCTCGAACGTTACGACCCTGAAATGATCGAAAATTACAGACCCTTTCGTAAAGGAGAGCCTTACAGCGAAGAACTCATGAACAGATTTCAAACCGCCCTGCAGAATATTCCGCATTTTGGCAATGTATCGGTCAGCATTGATCCTGCTGAATCGAAGCATAAAGCCAGCCCGGTTTATGTGACTGTGACCGAAACAAAATCACAGCGCATCGCTGTCGGCGGCGGTTTTAGCTCGAACAATGGCGCGCGCGCGGAAGTCAATTACAGCGACCACAATTTCCTTGACCGCGCCTGGAATTTCAGAACGCTGCTGCGTCTGGAACAAAAACGCCAGACTTTTTTTACCGGTGTAAACACACTGCCTAATGAAAACAATATTTATTATGCTTTGGGTGCGAGCCTGCAAAGAACCGACATTGCAGATCTGGTAACCGTCAGACAGCGCGCCGACGCTGCACGTATTTATCAGACGCACAATATGCAATGGCAATATTCACTGAACTGGCAAAGAGAGGAAAAACGTCCCGATGGCGCACTCAATCAGACTGTTGAAGCGTTAGCCTTCGACTGGCGTTACCGGTATCATTTGGTGGATGACCATGTCAATATCCGGCGTGGCAACATCTCCGAATTGAGAGTCGGCGGCGGTCTCGAGTCTGTATTTTCCGATCAGGATTTTCTGCGGCTGTACGGACGGCAGCAGAACTGGTGGCCGGTGGGCAAACGCGATGTGTTTTATCTGCGCGGCGAAGCCGGCTACACACTGGCGTCATCGCGTTTCGGCATTCCGCAGGAATACCTGTTTCGCGCGGGCGGCATACAATCAGTTAGAGGTTATGATTTTCTGAGCATCGGTGTACGCGAAGGTAATGCGACCGTCGGCGGCCGCGTTCTGGCAACCGGTACCGCCGAATACACCCACTGGTTTATGCGCAACTGGGGCGCTGCTGCCTTTGTAGATGCTGGTAGCGCTGCCGACACTATCGAGGATATGGATTTATTTCTCGGTTACGGTGCTGGCGTGCGCTGGCGCAGTCCGGCGGGGCCGTTCGCGCTCGATCTGGCCAGAGGCCACAAAACCGGCACTTTCCGGGTGCATTTCTCCATGATTGTCAATTTCTGATGAAGCGTCGCAGAAACAATTTGGCACAACCAAAACGCAAAGGCTTAGGTGGCGGCTTACGGCTCAAATCCCTGGCTATTGTACTAGCCGGCGTTCTGGTTGCAGTGGCGGGCTGCGGCTACTGGGTGTTAAACACTGCATCCGGATTTCAATGGCTGCTGGCCACCACCGCACGCATGAGCAACGGTATGCTGACAGTTGAGGACGTCAACGGCACCTTCAGCGATTTGCAGATCGGTAAACTGCAATACCAGGACGAAGCATTAAAACTTGCCGTTCATCAGTTCAAACTTGACTGGTCCCCGGACCAGCTTTTAACCGGCAAGCTGTTCGTTCGTTTCATCGGTGCTGAACGCATCGACGTGTACACCGGGCCATCTTCAGAAGAAGAAACGGAGGAAACCGCGCTGCCAGACGACTTGTCGTTACCGATTGACATTTCGATACAGGCAATTTCAGTAGACGAGATACGCCTGTATTCACTCGAGGACGAACAACCCGATCAACAGCCCGAATTTTCGGTATACGATCTGTCGCTGCGGCTGGATAGCGACACAGAGCAGCACAGGCTGTCACATTTTTCCCTGAATAACGCCGAACTGGGTGCACTCAGCGCATCCGGTCACATTCGGACGGCGCGCCCGTTTAAGCTGAAGTCGAACATTCTACTTGATAACGCGGCACACTGGGGCGTTACGCATGCCGCCCTGTCCGGTTCACTGGAGCAACTGAATGTGAGACTGACCCACCGGAAAACGTCGATGCAGGGTGCCGTCATTATTCAACTTGATCCGTTTGCGCACAGCGCAACCGCCATGCTGAAATCGTTGCATGCTTCCGTCACCGGATTCAATCCTGCCGATTTTTTTCCTGACGACCCTGAAATTCCGAAGGCAGATGTGGCGCTGCAAGCAGTCGTTAAACCAGACGGCAACGACCGGCTTATCGGCCGTCTGGCACTGCAAAACGGCACAGCCGCGCCGCTGGACCGAAACGGTCTGCCGCTTGATGGTCTTTCTGCGGCGCTATCGTTAACCGAACAGACATTCAAACTGGGCAATATACGAATACAGTTTTCTGACCGGGGCCTGATTTCGGGTAATATGGCGTGGCACTTCGATCAATCAATCGGCCAGGCCGAATTAAATGTCAGCAATCTGGATCCTGCCGCGATCGATACGCAGCTGCAGCCGGCCAAAATCAGCGGCATGTTGCGGTTTGCAGGCGATACAGATGTTCAGCATATCACTGTCAGTCTAAGCGATCAGGCCCTGAAACTGGACGCATCCGCCGCATACGCCGCAAACCGGATCGTATTGGAGCGTCTCGATCTGCGCCACAGCCAGTCGCACTTGACCGGCAAGGGCGAATTGAATCTCGGTGGAGACGATACCGAAGACAATGTACAAACCTTTCAGTTTACCGGACGGCTCAAACAATTTAATATTGCCGATTTTATTCAGGGTGTGGAATCAAACCTGAACACACGCATCGATATTTCGGGCAGCCTGTCACCCGAATTGTCGGCAGTGCTTGATTATCAATTTGAAAAAAGCCATCTGAACCATCAGCCGGTAACCGGCACCGGGCAGATTGCATTTCAAGCACCGCTTTTTATCGACAGCAAGGCCGCCTTTCAAATCGGCTCGAATCAAATGAACATCGATGGAAAATTCGGCAAACCCGGCGACGCACTGGCACTGCGAATTACTGCGCCATCGCTGGCGCAGGCAGGATTTGAGTTGTCTGGTGCTCTCGAAGCGCGTGTAGATTTAAAAGGCACGGCGGAATCCCCGGCATTTGATTTCAGCATTGACAGCCAGGCACTCGCACTGTCCGAAGACCTTTCTATCGACAGCCTCTCCGCTGAAGGCTATTTTCACTCGGACGCACTTGCGCTTAAGCTCAAGGCCAATGAACTGCGTACAGATGGCGAAACACAGTTTAAACAGCTTGATCTGAATGTAGCCGGGGAAAAGTCGGCGCACATTTTACAGACCCGTATACACGTCAATGACGATATCACGGCTGTTTTACATGCCGATGGCGGCCTGACCGGGCTTGACAAGCCGGACACACCGCCTGTCTGGCAAGGCCGGTTAACCGAGTTGTCAGTTACAGGACAGGTGCCAGTCGCGCTGCAAGCGCCGGCACCGGTCACGCTTAGCAGCGAGCGTGTTGACATCCGCAATGCGCACATGGAGATAGCGGGTGGTCAGGCCAGCATCAACCGCGTTTTATGGTCGCCGCAACAGTGGCAAAGCGATGGTTATTTTTCCGGTATTAAGATACATCCCGGCAGCGATTTGATTCCCGGTGAAGAATTGCTTCACCTGGGCGGCCAATGGCATATTGAAGCACCAGCCTCGCTGTCCGGACTGACCGGCGATATTGAAATTTCACGTGAAAAAGGTGACTGGCACCTGCCCGGTGAATTACCGCAAGCTGTCGAACTGCAAACCCTGAAATTAAAAGCCAGCGCACGCAACGGCGCTATCGCCGCCCAATTTGATTTAAACAGCGCGCTTATCGGCGAAATTCATGCGCAGCTGAGACTGCCCGCGCTGCAAGCTGAAAATGGCGAATTGCTGGCGTCAGCTACCCGGTTGGACGGCAGGCTTAATCTGACAATACCCGATCTATCCTGGCTGGATCGGCTGAGCGATAACGCAATGCAGGCTGGCGGTGCGGTCAAACTGCAAACCAGCATCGCGGGTACGCTCGAAAAACCGGCGCTGCAGGGTGATATCCGCGGCGAACAACTGGTGATTGCATTGCTCGATCTCGGCCTGAATTTGCACCAGGGCAAACTCAAGGCGCATTTTGATGAATCAGCGCTGCATATCGAACAGCTGAGTTTCGTGTCGCCCTACCAGCCGCCGCCGAAAGACCGTCTGCTGAAAAATCTGAAACTGGAAAAAACCCCGGGATCCTTAACAATCAATGGTTCGCTGGGTTTTATCGACAATACGCATGATCTGACTGTCAATCTTGACCATCTATATCTGGTGCATCCGCCGCATTACTGGATTGCCGTTTCCGGCAAAAGCGCCGTGCAATTTGTCAATGATACGCTGGATTTCGAAGGCGAAATCACCGCCGATGCCGGATTGCTTATGCAACCGCCTGCATCCCGCCCGCAACTGGCTGATGATATCGTCATTGCAGAAGACAACGCGGCGCTGCAAAATGAATCCGGCAACGAGGAGCAGGAAACAATCATCAATCTACATGTCACACTCGATCTCGGCAAACAGTTTTTTCTGCGCGTAGCAGGACTTGAAGGCCGTCTTGACGGCAATCTGCAATTACAGAACGACGAAAAAGAAACCCTCAGCGCCATCGGATCGATCGCCACGCGAACAGCAACCTATACCGCCTACGGCCAGGACCTCACCGTTACGCGCGGCATTGTGAACTTTCACGGTCCGTTAGACAATCCCGGCCTGAACATTCTGGCAGTACGCAAAGGTCTGGAAGTCGAGGCCGGCGTCGAAGTTGCCGGGTCGGTACGGCGTCCGGAAATCAAACTGGTTTCGACCCCGCATGTGCCCGACACAGAAAAACTGTCATGGATTGTGCTCGGCCGCGCCCCCGACATCAGTGGTCTGGATACATCTTTGCTCATTACTGCCGCCAGCGCAATCCTTGGTGGCGGATCCGGCGGCATCACCGACCAGCTCAGCGACATGCTCGGCGTCGATGAGATCTCCTTCAGACAAGGCAGTACACCGGGCAGTACGCAAACCAGCACACCCACCAGCACATCCAATGGCGGCAGTCAATTTGCCAATGCAACGGGTCTGGCCAGCAGCACCTTGGGCGGCCAGATCGGTACCGTCGGCAAACGGCTTTCCTCGCGAGCGTACCTCAGTTACGAACGCGGCATCACCGCCGCCACCGCTGGCATCACCAAACTCACCTACAGCTTGACGCCCAAAATCACTGTCGTTACGCAAGCAGGTGAAGACAGCGCAGTCGATTTGTTTTATACGTTCCGGTTTGACTGATCTTAACCGCTGTCGCGCTAATGCTGCCAAAACGTTTGCACATCCTGAAACATTTGCCAAAATTTGACAAACTGACTTGACAATTTAAGACAACCGGTCGTATTATAGTCTATGCATAAATCAACCAGAACTGCCAAAAAAGATTTCAATAAAGAGAATATTTTGAATCAGGGCGTCATGATGCTGATGAATCAGGGATATCATGGAACCGGCTTGCAACAAATTTTAGATGCGGTCAATATTCCCAAAGGCTCATTCTATAATTACTTTGAGAACAAGGAGCACTTCGGCGCCGAAGTGATTCAGTACTATATTGACCCTTTTCTTGAACAGCTGGCAATGCATTTAAAAAATTCAGACGCAGATGCACTCGGGGCAATACAGTGTTATTTTGATGAATTAATTGAAGAGCTGGAGCGGAACAATTTCAAAGGTGGCTGTTTGCTCGGCAATTTAATGGGCGAAATTGGCGATACCAGCGATATATGTCAGGAATCATTGCAGATTGCTGTTAACCGTTACCGGGACCTGCTGCAGTCCGGCCTGGAAAAGGCGCAGGATCAAGGTACTGTCAGGGAAGACAAGATAGCCAGAAATATGGCCGATCTTTTGATCAATACATGGCAGGGCGCTTTGCTTAGAGCCAAAATTGAGAAAACGTCAATCCCAGTAACACAATGCTGTCAGGAATTACTGGGCGATTATTTCAAGCCTTGATATTGTTCCTTGAAGATTGTTAACTTGATAACTGAAGCTGTTATCAAGACGGTCGGGTCAAATCATCTAAGATGACCGGTCATTTTTTACTACTTAAGGAGAACCAACATGCCAAAATTTATAATCGAACGCAATATTCCAGGTGCAGGCGCATTAACCGCAGCCGACTTACAAGCCATTTCACAAAAATCATGCAGCATATTGAATCAGATGGAACCCAGGGTACAATGGGTTGAAAGCTTTGTAACCGACGACATTGTTTATTGTGTTTATATTGCACCTGACGAAGCGTCAATTCGCGCACACGCGAATCAGGGTGAGTTTCCCGCTGACCGGATATCCCGCGTCAGGACGGTGATTGATCCAACTACTGCAGAGAACTAAGTTGCGTATTTTTACCAGCTATAACCGAAATAACTGAAATGTATCAGCGGTTGCTGAACCGAGTGAACTTACAGATTCATCACAAGCCGCATCTTTTTTAAAGGAGCGTCACATGCAATCCCGAACGTTAAACTACCTGGCAGGAATACTATTGATCGCAGCAATTTCAACCGGTTTATCCGCAACAGCAGCGACCGGCGAAAACGCACCAAAACTGCAAAATCTGGGTCCGCACACATTCCCTGTCAGCACAGACAACAAACAAACACAGCTTTTTTTTAATCAGGGCGTCAACCTGTCATACGGCTTTAATCATGCCGAAGCCGGCCGGGCATTTCGAGAGGCCGCACGGCTCGATCCAGAACTTGCAATGGCGTACTGGGGACAGGCGCTTGTACTCGGCCCCAATATCAATGCGCCGATGAACCCGGATGATGAACCGCTTGCATACAAGCTGATCAAACAGGCCAAGTCGCTTGCATCACAAGCGCCCCGCAAAGAACAGGCACTGATACAGGCGCTTGAACAGCGTTACACCAACAATCCGGCGCAGCGGGCCGAGAACGACCGTGCTTACGCACAGGCCATGCAAGCCGTTCACCGGCAATTTCCCGACGATCCGGATATTACGATGCTTTATGTAGAGTCGGTAATGGATATAAGCCCTTGGGATTACTGGGCGGCTGACGAGAGCCCCAAAGAAGGCATCGCTGAAATTGTGGCGCTGACAGAACAGGTGCTGCAGCAGAACCCGAACCACCCGGCAGCATTGCATTTGTACATCCACCTGGTGGAGCCGACGCCAACACCTGAGCGGGCCGAAAAAGCGGCGGACACACTGCTCACGATCATGCCTGCAGCGGGTCATATGGTGCATATGCCGTCCCATATATTCTATCGGGTCGGCCGGTACGATGACGCGGTCAAAAGCAACCAGCTTGCAATAGCCGCCGACGAAGACTATATCCGGCAAAGCCAGGCTGAAGGATTGTATGCAATCGGTTATTATCCGCATAACATTCATTTTCTATGGTATTCCGCAACCGCTGGCGGGCAAAGCGGGATCGCCATTGAATCCGCATTGAAACTGGCCGGTAAAGTCGACGACACCACCCTGGAAGAGCAGCCTTTCACCGCTTTATTCCGCGCGGTTCCCTACTGGGCCTACGCCCGGTTCGGGCTGTGGAATAAGGTACTGGATGAACCTGCGCCGCCTGCCGGCAACGCCTTTCTAAACGGCGCCTGGCATTACGTGCGCGGGCTGGCGTTTGTCGCATCCGGCCAGTTCGAACAGGCGCAACAAGCGCTGGCGGTGCTGCGGACTATTTTGCGCAACGAAAAGCTGGACGATCATTTATTCTCAAAAAATACCAAGCGCGCCATCCTAGCCATCGCACCCGAAGTTCTGGCAGGAGAGATCAATGCAGTACAGGGAAAATTCGATACCGCCGTCGCACATCTTGAGAAGGCTGTACAGTTGGAGGATGCGCTGGCGTATACGGAACCCACCGAATGGCATTATCCACCCCGACTGGCCCTGGGCGCAGTTTTGCTGGAAGCGGGACGCGCAGCCGAAGCGGAAGCCGCTTACCGGGAAGATCTTCGGCGAAACAGGGAAAACGGCTGGGCTTTGTTTGGCTTGATGCAGTCACTACGCGCTCAACAGAAAACGCAGGAAGCCGATTCAGTCGAGGCACGCTTTAAAAAAGCCTGGTCGCATGCGGACATCACGCTCACAGCGTCACGATTCGGCCGATAACACAGGCGTAAATTTCAGCAGCGGAGATAGTGACGACTTCTGCGCGCCAGACCTTCGCTGCAGGTTGAATGCAGAAAATATTGCTGACTGACAGGGCCGCTGTCTCACGGTCGCGCTCAGCCAATTTTGTAATCGTTATCTTAACTCACCGGGGTTTGACCCTTACTATGGCCATACAGCTTGATGTTAACCATTGGATGACCAAATACAATCGAACAATACATCATGCGTTCACATTTTATTTCATACACATTTCCAGATCCTGAGCAATAATTTGATAAAGCGAATGTAATGGAAGGTGCATTTTACTAATGCTGCTATTGATACAAACTAATGAAGGAACGCGTGTGCCTCGGTGCTCGATTGATTTTCCAATTAAAGTGATGTCAAATCCCAATTTACTAAAATGCTGTGCCAGCCTTTTTTCTGTGAGTACGAACAAGTATTCAATTCCATGAATGTGCGCTAGCTTCATTGTTCCGAGATAAAGACTAACTGGTATATAAGGAAATCTCTGTTCTTTTTGAATGCTGAAATCTGCCGGTGATATGCTAATCGCATCTTTGCTGTCACTTTTACGCCTGCGATAGTCCGCAATGACTGCAAGACGAGACACTTCTGCCAGTTTATTACGGGGTATCGTTGTTAAATCAAATTTCGAATTATCAAACGTACAGACTTTTTCAATAGGTAATAAATAACCAGGTTTATTCACGCATGGAAAAATAATTCGCGTACAACCAATAAACTCACCTGTTTTTTTACTGCGCAATAACAAATGCAAGGAATCAGCATCATATTCATCGATTTCGCGCTTGTCCTTTTGAATAGATTCAAACCCCAATTCCTCACAATAAACCTTGTGCCGTACGTGATAAGCGCTATTTTTTTGTTCCTCGGACTTTGCAAAAACAATTTCAAAATATTTTTGGAAATTTTCGCCTAATTGAGTTATTTTTTCACGCATACTAGTTACTCCAGAAATAAGGGCTCTTAACAACGCATAGTTTTTATGCTCACCTAATGAAAGTCTTGTGTTTAATCAAAAACCTTCATTTTCACAAATAACTTATTGTATTAAATTGGCTTTGAAAAGATTATTTTGTTTCGTTGAGCGTCTTTCCTATTTGACTGACACATCATTAATCGGTCGTCCATTAAGACCGGAACCTGGTTAATTCATGCATGGCAAGCACTACTGTATTCACATGATATTGTCAGGTACAGTACGCACAGGAAAGGGTTGTTTTTCCTTTCAAACACTGTAACGCAAATACAGGACACCACGATAGCGCCCTGCGGACAAGACCATGTTTACACGATGGATTTAGGGTCAAACGGTTTTATAGGATTAACGATCTATAAAATCATTTTTAACGATCTATAAAATCATTAGACTTGCTTTCAGTTATTTAAATTCCAAACGTCCCAACTCCCTTATCAAGATTTAACTTTTCTTCGTATCACCTTCCCAATTTATTTCTGGATTTTTATTAGGGAGTGCCATCATGTGTTATGTGCAATTAGCGCGTGCAGATTTTTGATGGCTGTTTGTGAAAAGTATGCGGAGCATAGCCATAGCTATGTTCAAGCGCTTTGAACAAGCAGGTGCAAAAATATGCCGCGCCCTTCTGGCTTGTTTTTTAAACAAAATTATCGTCGTTTTCGCGTCTGAATATGCTCCGGCATGTCCTGCGGTACAAAAAACTGATCCCTTTGTCCAAAAAAACAAACAGAATTGCACATAACACATGACGGTACTCCCTAGTATTTCGATTCATTAAATTATTTACAAATTAAACGATTTCGAGATTGAATTTCTTCCAGCGGTAAACGACAGGAGTAGAATTAATTTCCTC
>NZ_FOGH01000032.1 GCF_900111165.1 Nitrosomonas sp. Nm51 | reverse complement strand
TCGGAGATATTTCCATAGTCAATTCAACAACGGACTCGTCCAACAAACGATTCAGATCGCGGCGCGTTCCGCGCGCGATCTAATCTTATTCGTTATAGCGCGGTTTGGTTTTGCTACAGACCGATATTTTCAATTTCAATTGATCCCACTTTATCGTTCTCTGATATATGAACGATCACAGTTACATCCACGTTTCTTGTTTCGCCCTTTACGATAAACCGATACCGTTTTCGATCTGGCTCTTGTGCAGCACCCACTCCGGTTGGTCGGAAAAATGTTGTAGTTCTTTTTAGGCTCAATTTTTTGATGGTGCCAATACTTTCGCGCAAATTTGGATCAGAGCGAAGGTATTGTTCCGCATAATCCGAATGTGGGTCAGTAAGTCTTAACCACAATACTAAGAAGACAGTTACTACTCCAATTGCAACACTGCCTATTAGAAATTTCTTGCTGTTTAATGGGTATATGGAAAGTTTCATGACGCGCTATAACGCCAGCCGTAACCGGCGTATTTGTAGTGAGCGCAGCGAACGGAAAATGCGTCCGAGTTTACGGCCTTGTTAGCCACTATTCTTTGCACAATACTGGCCACCCATTTTTTACTCTCCAAGCTGACTCGATAGCGCAACGGCCAGATTTTGATTTGATCAGTAGCTTGATTTGTTGCCTAAGTTCTGAACTGGCTTCTGGATCAATTTGGTTTACCGAAAACATTCTAATTTTCCATTGCCACGCACTCACCGGATAGTGACATAAGCCAAGGGCACCGGTACTATCATTGTTTAGCGAAAAATGGGAACGAACTCGGCCCTTAATGTTTTTTTCATGACCGTTGTACACCACTAGCCATTTGTCCTCCGACGGTTTGCAAAGAAGTTCAGCGCTAAAAACATTCTGGTTTTCACGCGTGATCAATCCAAAATCGCAACCCTTGGCTGGAAGAGAAGATGGTTTTTTCAGTTTATGTAGATCTTCATATGAGGCCTTAGCGCAGAACCAATACCACCCTTCTTTCATTTCACGCCATTGAGCGTCTACTCCTTGGTTCGTTGCCCAACCAGCCAAGAACAAGTCCTCTTGCCAGTCAATATCCGCACCAAAGGAGTACTCAAGACAATTGTTCCAAACGTAATCTGCTATAGCTGAGATGTTCATATTTTCCTGGCTAACGCCAATAATAAGCGGCGCCCGTCTAGGGCGTCCGGTGGACGGCCGTCAGGCCGGGAACGAACTTAATTGACTTGTTAAGCATTGATCTGGTGGACGAAGCCAACTTCATCTCTGACACCTACGCGGTTGCCATCGGGGTCGCTGATGTTGATAGTCCGGCCCCAAGAACTTTCCTGGATTTCAGCTTGGATACCCCATGCCCTTATTTCCGCCAGAGCCTCCCCCAAATCCTCGACATTAAAGCGCAGTTTGAAGCTGCCCTCTGTCGGTGACTTAACGCCATTCTTCGCCTTGCCTCCTTGCTCGACCATCAAATAGCCATTCCCGTACTCGAGACAGGTGAGCTTGAAGTCACCCTCCTTTTTCTCGAATAGCTGACGCAATCCAAAGAGGTCTCGATAGAACGCCACGCACTCCTCGAAATTTTCCGTGTTCAAAATTATTCCGTAGCGGGCTATGTTTGCATGCATGAGCCTTCCTTGTGCTTAACGCGGGCTGTTGAGTTGTGAGCATCGCAGGTCAAGCGGATCGGTTTTTATCGCTTGACTGAGAAGCACAGTCAACTCTAACGCTCTTGATAGGCGGAGCGCAAGCGTAGTCTTTCAAGAGTGGTAGAGCGAAGCTCAACAGCCCGCGATAAGCAGGGAACGCTTGCGTTTCCTGCTTATCAGCATATTTATGAGGAAAAAATCCTCATAAATATTATTATGGGGATTCTTTGTTTTTTATTTGTCTGTTATTATAAATCAATTACAACTGAATGATAATAATCATTTTTTAACAAAGTTTCCTTTTAAAAAGGATAAAAAGACTGGATTTAATCCAGTCTTTTTATCCGCCATTTGTAAACCATAATTCTTTATGTACCGTTCACCTTTTTTAAACACGATTGCTGAATTCATGCTGGTTCGTCGTTACAGCAAACGTACTATTAAGTCTTATATTGCCTGGATCAAAGCATTTATTAATTTTAATGCGCAGCGCCATCCCAAGGAAATGGGCGCACCTGAGATAGAAAGATTTCTGACCTACCTGGCGACCGACAGAACCGTGTCATCCAGTACGCAGGCAGTTGCATTGAATTCCCTGGCGTTTTTATACAACAAATTTCTGGAACAGCCTTTAGGGGATCTGGGTGCATTTAAGCGTGCCATGCGCCAGCCTAAATTGCCTTCTGTCTTGACGCAGCAAGAGGTAAAATCACTTTTTAAATATCTTGAACCCAAATATCGCTTAACTGCAGGGTTGTTGTATGGCTCTGGGTTAAGGCGGATGGAGCTGGTGCGTTTGCGGGTGAATGATATCGATTTCGATCATCTGCAAGTGCGCGTTTGGAATGGAAAAGGCTTTAAACACCGCTTGACTACACTGGCGCCAGAGCTTATCCCGGCAATTCGGCGCCAAATCGAACGCGTCGATCATTTCCTAACGGAAGATCTGGAAATTGATTCGTATTGTGGTGTATGGATGCCGGATGCGTTAGCCCGGAAATATCCATCTGCCAGCAAGGAACTGGGCTGGCAATATCTTTTTCCCTCTCACAAGTTAAGTCTGGAGCCGGGTACACTACATATCAGACGTCATCATATTGACGAAAGTTCTGTCAATAAAGCAATCAGACTTGCCCGGAAAAAAGCCGGGATTGTCAAACAGGTCACATCGCATACATTAAGGCATTCTTTTGCGACGCACTTGTTACAAAATGGCGCGGATATTAGAACGGTGCAGCAACAATTGGGCCATGCAGATGTTAAAACCACAGAAATTTACACCCATGTACTTAAGCAAGGCGCATTTGGGGTTAAAAGCCCGCTCAGCAATTTACTATGAAAGAACATAGCTAAACGACAATACGCCCCTTACCCCATAACAATTCTTCAAATGCCATAAAAAAACGCTGCCGAAGCAGCGTTGTCTCAATATTGCTTTTCAAAAATTATTGTTATTTTAAGCTGTGGTGTTGATATTTTGCCCCAGATGGGAGGGTAGATGTTGTGCAGGTGTGTTATCGGGAATTGCTTCAATGAGCGCCATTGCGTTGTCAGCACTGATATCGAGCGCTTTTTTCAGGACAGCTGTGCCGGATGCCTGTTGAATGAACGCTTCATTCATTGTGGTTGCTGTATTGGCGATATTGGTAACGTCCATGAACAATCTCCTTTTGCATTTAAGAGCTATTTCATTTATTACGGTAACAAGTATCAAAATATTGAGATGTAACTGAAAAAAAAGTCGTTTGGATATTCATAATTATGACGCCACCTTTAAAAATATTTTCTTAGAAACGGCGGTAAGAAATTTCTTACATCATCTCGCCACTCGTGACCCACAGTGACGGGAACCCGCACCAGATACTGAGTATTGTCTGAACTGGTGCCATCCAGATAAATAAAGTAATGACCTATTTCATCAAGCCTGAACGCATGTGTGATTACGCCTGACGGATGGGTGCGGGCAGGAACGGATAGTATGGCATGTTCTTCAAAGGTCTCATCATCGTTAAATGCGAGCCTGACCAGCCGCAGGGCCAATGGTACATTGCGGGAAGAAGCTGGGTGAAGCAAGTCAATTGATATGTTCAACATACCGGGCTGCGGTATTTTGCCGCATTGAACGGGAATATAAGGCGTTCTGGGTTCATCCTCGGAAATTTCGTACTCATCGGAGAGGTAGTAGCTCGAATAGCCGATGGTCAGCGTTTCGGTTTCAACGGTACAGGTGCTGCCGCGAAAACCTTTAGGATAGGTGTCGGATAAATCTCCCTGTGAACTGACCTGCAGAAATGCACCAAATGTGATAAAAGCAGCAAAAATGCCGATCCCGGCGATCATCTGAAATTTGCGGGATAACGATTTGGCCCTGGTTCGCATGATTACCCTTTGACAAAAGAAGTGAAAGAGAACATTTTATATGAAGGCTGACGGAGCCGCTGTTTTATTCAGTTATTATTCAGCTTCGCCTTTATACAATGCAACCATAACATATGTCGGTATAGGGGTATCAGATGAAAGCAAAAACAAATATAAATGTTCGATCATCAGACAGTCTGATTTTGGTGCTGCTACTGGGTTTAACGCTATGGATTCCAACGCTTGCTGATGCAGGCGGAGGACATCATCACCATGGTCATCACCACCACCATGGTCACCACCACGGAGGTTATGCGCTGATTTATAACCAGCCTTACGGTTATTTTAATCAACCGTATTATTTGCAACCAGGGTACGCATATAACCATTTGCCTGCGCCTGTTTATACACCCGCCCCCGTGTATGCCTATCCACCTAATGTGGTGATGGATATTAACACGGGACATGGACATTTTTTCTTTAGATATTGATTTGATTTATGTTTTATGGCATTTAAATACATGTTCGATTAAACGGTTTTGTACAGCTCTTTTCCTTAATTTTCTCCTGTTCTCTCCTGTTGCTTGACATGAATACGCCGTCTTATGACGGCGTTTTTTTGGTTATGGACAAGGTAAAAAAATGAACCGGCACCCCCGACACCCTTAAGGCCGCGAAGACCAGGCGCGACGATTAAAACGGTTAAAATTTGTATCCGCGGTGCAGTGCGACAATTCCGGCGGTCAGGTTGAAATACTCAACGCGTTCGAAACCTGCTTCTCCCATTATTTCCATGAGTGCTTCCTGGGAAGGGTGGACGCGGATCGATTCCGCCAGGTAACGGTAACTGTCCTGATCGTTTGCTATTACCTTTCCCATGACAGGCAGCAGTTTGAAAGAGTAGGTGTCATACACCGGTCGTAATGGCTCCCATATTTTCGAAAACTCCAGAACAATGACAGTCCCACCTGGTTTAATTACACGCAGCATTTCTTTGAGTGCTATTTCTTTATGCGTCATGTTGCGCAACCCAAAAGCAACGCTGACACAGTGAAAATAATTGTCGGGAAATGGCAGTTTTTCAGCGTCGCATTGCGCGACCGGTATCGGCATGCCTTCATCAATTAACCGGTCGCGCCCGATCGACAGCATGGAATTATTGATATCAGTTAACCAGACTTCGCCGGTTTTACCAACCTGTTTTAAAAAGAGCGCGCTCATGTCGCCTGTGCCGCCGGCAATATCCAGTACTTTGTCGCCGGATTTGACACCGCTGACTTCAATTGCAAAACGCTTCCACAAACGGTGCAATCCACCGGACATAAGATCATTCATCAGGTTGTAGCGTTCGGCTACGGAATGAAAGACATCGGCAACCTTGCCAGCCTTTTCCGTTTCGGAAACGGTATTGAAACCGAAATGCGTGGTTTTAGTCATAATAGCTTAAATCAATAGGATTTGAGTCCTTGTCCATAAAAATGCCGGATATAGTCACATGCGTTAATCAGTGGTGCCGGCAGGCTTGATGATTGGCTGAGCGGTCAGTTTCAGGTTCACGTGCTGCGTTGGCGTCTTTCAAACGCTGCAGATAGTGTTGCCACATTTTATCCTGATCGAGCCCGTATTTGTAGAGTAAATCCCAGGAATACAAACCGGTATTATGCCCATCACTGAAAAACAGCTGGATGGCATAATGGCCGACAGGTTCAATTTTCAGTATATTGACGTTTTTTTTCCCGGTTTGAAGAACCTCCTGGCCGTAGCCATGACCGCTGACCTCGGCTGACGGCGAATATACCCGTAAAAATTCGCAGGTATATTGAAATTTTTTTCCATCGGAAAAAGCGATGTCTAATATTCTGGATTTTTTGTGTAGCTTGATTTCTGTAGGAACAGGTGTGTTTTTTGCTAAACCGGCCATGTTAGTGTATTGAGATTTTGTGAAAAAATTAGTCGACAATATTTCATTTTTGAAAATACATCATACTAGTACTCTATCAATATGATATTGCCAGGTACAGCGTTACCATGGTGTTATGCAACAAGGCACAGCACGCAGGAAAGGGTTGTTCCCTTTTCAAGTACTATAACACGGTTGCAGGACACCATGGTAACGCCCAGTGGGTGAGCTTGTCAGCATCCATGGACTGCGTTGTGTCTTTTGGTAATAGAACGACTATTTCCTGCAAGACACGCCTTGCCATGAACACTGACAAGCGCACTGAACCCGGCAATATCATATTGATAGAGCACTAGTGTTCGCAAATTTGTAAATAAAAAAACCGAGCCGGACAGCGTGCTTATTCATATCTGTCATACTTGTGGATTACCGGCTATGTTCCGGCCTTGCACCTTTTTATGCAAAATAAGGTGAATAACAGTAAACATATATTCTTAGAGGGCTTAACACGTGTTTAATTTCTGGCAGCGGCTGGGAGGCGTATTTTTAATAACATCGATCGCGTTAATGATCGGTATATTTGCAGGAACGCTCGCCGGACTTGTGTTTTTTAGTCTCAGTCTGTTATGGCTCGTGATTCATCATACAAAGCATTTGGCAGCTTTGGAACAGTGGTTGCTGATATCCGACCATACGCCGTCCAGCATTCCCCCCGGCTCGGGTATTTGGGATAATATATTTGCACTGCTGGCAAGATATGTGCGTATGCAGAATCAGAGCAAGCAGTTAATCAATCTCGAGTTGAAACAGCTGCAAAGCGTAACTGCGGCAATGCCGGATGGTATTGTTATTCTTGATGAGCGGGGCCATATTGAATGGTGCGATCCGGTTGCAGAGAAACATCTTGGGATTAATCTGGAACTGGATGTGGGGCATCAGATAACCAATATGGTACGCCAGCGGTCTTTTGTTGAATATCTGACCGCTGGAAAATTCAATAAGCCGCTGATATTAAAACAGATGCGTCATCACCGGCTGACATTGCTAATGCAGCTTGTTTCCTACGGAGACAGACAAAAGCTGCTGATCAGCAGGGATATTACAAGTTATGAAAGAATCGAGGCCATGCGGCGTGATTTTATTGCCAATGTGTCGCATGAGTTGCGCACGCCGCTCACTGTAGTTATCGGCTATCTTGAAGTGCTGACTGCCGACCCGGATATTGACGAGGGAATGCGTGATCAGGCCTTAAAAGCAATGACCGAACAGACAATGCGCATGCAGCATCTGGTGGAAGACTTGTTAACGCTTTCACGTTTGGAAAATACACTAAATAAATTAAGCGAAAGCAGAGTGAATATTGCGCCCATACTCCATGAACTGCACCGTGAGGCTGAATCATTGAGTGGCGGCAGGCACACCGTAGAGCTGAATATTGATAGTGAAGATCAAATTCTGGCCAGCCGCGAAGAACTGCGCAGCGCATTCAGTAACTTAATCAGCAACGCGATCCGCTATACACCTGAGGGCGGTGAAATCGGTATTCGCTGGAAAGTCAGGGATAAAAAAGGTTTGTTTATTGTGTGGGATACCGGCGTGGGTATTGAATCGGAACATATTCCGCGATTAACCGAGCGTTTTTACCGGGTTGATAGCAGCCGCTCAAGAGAAACGGGTGGCACCGGGCTGGGGCTGGCAATTGTTAAGCATATTCTGAATCGTCATCAGGCACGGCTTAAAATAAAGAGCGCTGTCGGCAAGGGCAGTGAATTCTGTATAGAATTTCCGGAAAAGCGATTGATTAAAAAGTCATAGCGCCCTATCCATATGATATTGTCAGGCACAGCGTTACCGGGATGCTAAGGAGCTGCGAATAAATAAGTGTGACAATTGGGCACGTCTGGCGGGATGCGATGCAAGGCAAGGCGCGAGGATGAGTCATAGCACAAGCTATGGTGGCGACGAACAACACCGCAGTGTGCCCGCCGGATGCGATCCAGGTGATACAGTTATTTATGAATGACTGTTAAGCAGCATGGCACGCTGATTATCGGGATAGATTAAGAATGTTGACGTCGTTTCTGCTATAAAATGGCGTACGCTGAGCAGCGTCGGTAAACGTGTTGTATTTGCCTGCCATCGATTTGCTGCCGGATGAGGGCATGAAATACATGTTACGGTTAACGAATACCGTGGTCTGTTTACAGCGGATCTTACAATAATGCAGAACCGTTTTTAACGGTATGCTGAATAATTTGTTTTGCCTGAAGGAATAAAAAGAATTTTGAAAAAAAACATCCTATTTGCGGTCTGCTGCCTGCTGACGGCATGCAGTGCCGATTACCCTGCTGTGCCTGATTCGCTTCCGGATCGTTATGTTTCATTTGAGTCTGAACGAGGCCGGTTGTACTGGAATCGTATTCAACCAATACTGGATAAGCGTTGTATTGTCTGTCATGGTTGTTATGACGCACCCTGTCAGGCTAATTTGACATCAGCGCAGGGTATTGAGCGTGGTGCAAACAAGCAGGTTATTTATGACGGTACGCGGTTGACCGCCGATCCTTTAACACGCTTGTTTGAAGATGCACATACACTGCGCGAATGGCGGGAAAAAAATTTTTATCCGCTGTTAAATGAGGACCCGGAAAAAAATCCGCTGCAGAACAGTCTGTTCTACCGGATGCTGAAGTTAAAAAAGAACAATCCACTGGACGACGTTGTAGAACACAATACACGCCTGCCTGCAGATTTATTTGATTTTTCACTTAATCCGGAATACATCTGTCCGGATATCGATCAATTTGAAGAATACGCTGAATCACATCCGCACTGGGGAATGCCTTACGGTTTGCCACCACTGGAACAATCTGAACTAAAGCTGTTGAAGAACTGGCTGCAGATCGGCGCGCCTCTGACTACGTTACCGGAACTGGACACTGTTTATCAGGAACAGATTCGTATCTGGGAAGCATTTTTGAATGGCGACACAACAAAACAGCGTTTGGTTGCGCGTTACATTTACGAACATCTGTTTTTGGGGCACCTGTATTTTGATGATTTGGAGCGTAATAACAGTAAAATCCAGGCTTTTTTTAAAATCGTGCGTTCCCGGACGCCGCCGGGCGAGCCCATCAGTATCATCAGCACTCGCAGGCCCTATGATGATCCGGAAGTCGACAGGGTTTTTTACCGTCTGCAAAGGGTGGCAGGCAGTGTTGTTGCAAAAAGCCATCTGCCGTATGCTTTAAACGACAAGCGCCTGCAGCGCTTCGATGCATTGTTTTTCAAAACATCCTACAACGTTAAAGAGCTGCCTGACTATCGCCCTGAACTGGCGTCGAATCCTTTTGAAACGTTTACCGACATTCCAGCCAACGTTCGTTACCGTTTTATGCTGGAACATGCCAAATTCACCATAAACGGATTTATCAAAGGAGCGGTGTGCCGCGGACAGGTTGCGCTTAATGTGATCAATGATCATTTCTGGGTGTTTTTTGTCAATCCAGATCAGGAAGCGTTAGCCGGTATCGACCGGTTTTTAAATAAACACAGCAGGCAATTAAAAATTCCTCCTGAACGGGAAAGCAACGCCAGCATTATCAGTCATTGGACCGAATATTCAAATCTGCAGGCGGCTTATCTGAAAGAAAAAAGTGCTAGACTTAACGAGCTCCTTGAAGAACGTAAAACGGGATTCGATTTGGACTGGGTATGGGACGGTGACGGACAAAACTGGAATGCCGCGTTGACTGTATTCAGACATTTTGACAGCGCTACTGTGGTGGAAGGCCTGGTTGGCCAGCCGCCCAAGACGGCGTGGCTGATTGATTATCCTATTCTGGAACGTATACATTATCTGCTTGTCGCCGGTTTTGATGTTTACGGTAATGCTGGCCATCAGCTGTCGACCCGTCTCTATATGGATTTTTTACGTATGGAAAGCGAGTTCAATTTTCTGGCTTTGCTGCCGGAGGATACGCGTACCGCGTTGCGCGAGCACTGGTACCGGGGTGCCAAAGACAGGGTCAAGCAGTATGTGTACGGGCATGCGCAATTAAATGCTGAACCGGAAATTGCATACCCGGACGATAAGCCGGCCAAACAGTATTTATACGATCGGTTGCAGCACAAGCTGTCAGATATTTTGTCAAAACGTTATGACTTGGACAATGACGCAATCCCGGAATGGCACAGGTCGATGTTGAAAAAACTGCACGGACTCAAGGGAAAAGCCATGAGCATTCTGCCCGAAATGGGACTGTTGACGGTAGTTGAGCGAAATCGTCAAAATCGCGTGTATACCATACTGCGTAACAGTGCGCATACGCATATTACCAGTCTGCTGTTTGAGCAGAACAATCGTGTTCCTGAAGAAGATTATATAACTGTGCTGCCGGGATTTGTCGGTGGTTATCCGGATGCGCTATGGCAGGTTGAATTTGGGTTGCTTGAAGATTTTGTAAAGCAGGCAAGCCAGCTGGAAAACGAAGACGATTACTACCGGTTAATGAACGAATATGGTATCCGGCGTTCACATACGCAATTTTGGCAATTCAGCGATCAATTGCATGAAAATTTTCAGATGTTTGACCCTGTCGAATACGGATCACTGGATTACAATCGTATTGAAAATCGTTAAACCAGCTTAGGTTTCGCTTGCGGGAATACTTTTAGCGCCGTCGCATCCGGGGGGCCGAGATAAAAACCATGCCGCTGTTTTTTTTGTTTCAAGCCATTGGCAGTGGCTAATGATTTATGTACTCAGATACTGATATATCCGCTCGTCAACAACGTTACCAGGATGTTCGTAAAGTAACACTGGTTGGCTTTGCTGTTGATTTTTTTCTCGGCGTCGTTAAAGTGATCACGGGCTGGCTGGCAAATTCGCAGGCACTGATTGCGGATGGTATTCATTCCTTTTCTGATGTATTTACAGACTTTTTTGTGTTGTACGCCGCCAAACATGCGCATAAAGCAGCGGATGAAAGGCATCCTTACGGGCACGGCCGCATTGAGACTCTGGCAACGGTCGCACTGGGGATTGTATTGGTGGCGGTTGCCTGTGGAGTCGCCTATGATTCCATTCTCAGGCTGAATCAATCGGCAGACATTTCAGTGCCCGGTAATCTTGCGTTAGCTGTAGCCATTGTGGCCATTATCTCCAAAGAGGCGATCTATCGCTATACCGTTGCGGCTGCACGCCGCTTGCGGTCTGATCTGTTGATGGCGAATGCATGGCATAGCCGCTCGGATGCAATCTCGTCAATTGTCGTCATGCTGGGAATTGTTGGCGCTATGTACGGCCAACCATATCTGGATTCGGTTGCCGCAGTGGTTGTTGCTGTGATGATTGCTAAAATCGGTTTTGATCTGGTGCGCTCCAGTTCTCTGGAATTGATCGATACGGCGCTGGGCCGCGAGGAAGTCAACGCCATTCGCAAGCATATTTTTGAAGTAAAAGGAGTGCGCTCAATGCATATGTTACGCTCACGCAAAAGCGCCGGCAATGCTATCATTGATGTGCATATACAGGTTGATCCGTTGCTTAGTGTATCGGAAGGGCATCAAATCGGCGATACCGTTCGCAGGCGGTTACTTGATGCGATTGATGTCGTGTCGGATGTAACAGTGCATATTGACCCGGAAGATGACGAATCCGGCTCGCCGTGTGATGATTTGCCAAACCGGGAGCATGTCATCAAAGCATTGAAACAATGCTGGCCACATCTGCCTGCGTCGGCAATTGAGCAGGTAACGCTGCATTATCTGTCCGGCGAGATACAGATTGAATTGGATCTGCCGCTTTCGATTTTACACAATATACAGGAAGCCAGTAAGCTGGTGAACCAGTTAAGAAGTGACTGTGTATTGCCCTATGTCAGCGATATCCAGGTGCGGTTGAAAGTCTGAACGGCGGTTTTTTCACACCGCTTCTGTCATTCTGCAGCATCCCAGGCCGTGCGCGTTTTACTTCTGTCAGTTTTGCAGCAACTTCTGATAAAAAACAAGCCGCCTGCTGCTGATTTTGTCATTATCTGCTGCGTGCATTAATGCACACCCAGGTTCATTGACATGCCGGCAATTATGGAATCTGCAATTGCCGATATAAGGTCGGAACTCGATAAAACACCACGCCAGGTCTTCATTTTTGACATGATGAAGCCCGAACGCCTGGATGCCGGGGGTGTCAATAATGGCGCTCGCATCGTCAAGATGATAAAGGTGGGAATGGGTTGTGGTGTGACAACCCGAATCAAGCGCTATTGAAATATCCGCTGTGACACGTTGCGCATCGGGAATCAGGGTGTTGAGCAGTGTCGATTTGCCCATACCGGACTGACCGGCGAGTACACTTATCTTTCCCTTAAGAAAAGGCTTTAGCGCCGCAATATTTTGCAGCGCGCTGACTTTGACCAGAGGATAGCCAATCGATCCGTATAGCGATAACGCTTCTGCGGCAAATTGTGCCGGTTCGATCAGATCGGTTTTGTTAAGCACGATAATTGCCTGGATACGCTGGCTTTCAGCGGCCACAAGACAACGGTTGATAAGCTCTTCGTTGTAACTGGGTACTGCTGCGACGACAATAATAATTAACGACACATTGGCCGCAATGATTTTTTGTTTGAAAGCATCGCTGCGGTAAAGCAGGGTCTTGCGTGGTTGTATGGTTTCAATAACGCCCTGCCCGGGTGTGGTTGCCTTTATTGCTACCTGGTCACCGCAGGCTAAACCGCCTTTTTTGCCGCGCATCACACACGACAGCAACTTTCCTTTGGTTGTCTCTACCGTGTAATGTCTGCCGAAAACGGCAGTCACCAACCCTGTCTGTTGTGAATTGCTATGCGAAAGGGATGCGTTCAAATGGCGAATAACTTGTCGATTTTAGCTGCGCAGATAAAATCGTTCTCCGACAAGCCGCCGATCGCATGTGTAGTATACGTAATCTCGCAACGGTTATAGCCAATGTTTATGTCCGGATGGTGATCTTCCCGGTGCGATATCCAGGCTGTGGCATTGACAAAAGCCACGGTTTGGTAATAGTTCTTAAAAGAGTAAGTTTTATTGATCTGTTTTTCCTGTAAGCGCCATCCGTCGAGTTGCTGCAGTAATTGTGCCGCTGCTTCTGCAGTTAATGGCGCGGCGCCGCCTTCACAGGGTTTGCATTGTTTGGACGTAAGATCATTCATAAATTTATTCACTTTTGGTTTAAGGTTTATGGCTGCATCTGGTTCTGCAAATGCGCTACGCGCGTTGCAGCCGGCGGGTGTGAGTCGTAGAAAGTCGAATGCAGTGGATCGGGTGTCAGTGTGGCGGCATTATCTTGATAAAGTTTCACCAGCGCGCTGATCAAATTATCTGCTGAAGAATTTTGCGCCGCATAGGCATCAGCCTCAAATTCATGCTTGCGTGAATAAATACTCGAAATCGGGTGAAACAAAAATGTAAATACTGGTATTACAAGAAAGAACAACAACAACGCCATCGCCGGTTCAGGTACTGAAGTAATGGTTACACCTAACCCTTCGTAAAACCAAGGCTGGTTCATCAGATAACCCAGAAGCCAGAAGAATGCCAGACTCAATATGAACGAAAGGGCAATACGTTTGATGACATGACGGTGCTTAAAATGTCCGAGTTCATGCGCTAGGACAGCTTCGATTTCTTTGGGCTCCAGACTTGATAACAGTGTATCAAAAAAAACAATCCGCTTGGTTTTGCCAAATCCGGTGAAATAGGCATTACCATGTTTGCTGCGGCGAGAGCCGTCCATTACAAACAGGCCACTGGATTTGAAGCCGCATTTTGTCATCAGTTGCTCAATACGCGCCTTGAGCGCAGCATCTTCGAGTGGGGTAAACCGGTTAAACAAAGGCGCGATCCAGGTTGGGAAAATGGCCAGTAAAAATAAATTAAAAGTCATCCACGCCGCCCAGGCATAAACCCACCAGTGTTCGCCTGTTTTTTCCATCAGCCACAAAATGCAGAATAGCAAAGGTGCGCCCAGTAAGGTCATCAGCAGACCCTGCTTGACCAAATCGGTGAAAAACATGCCGCGCGTCATTTTGTTAAAACCGAACTGCTCTTCGATGACAAATGTGCGGTAGTAACTTAATGGAATTTCCAGCAGACTCATAATTAGAAATGTACTCATGATCAATGCCATACCATAAATGATCGGATCGCTGAACCATTCAGACCAATAATCACTGAGTGCATTCAATCCGCCGCCAAGCGTCAGTATCAGCAATATGCCGGCATGCAGAAAAATACCAGGATAACCGGCCCGCGTTTTGGCGCAGGTATAGTCGGCGGCTTTACGGTGATCGGCAAGGCTGATCTGGCTGGCAAATTCTTCAGGCACGCTGCCCTGGCGTGCTCGTACATGGCGGATATGCCGTGACGAGAGCCACGCCTGGATTGATACGCTGAGTAATAAAACAATAATAAAAATCAAGGTAAACGACTGCATCATGGTTTTTTTCTATGTAAGCAATAATGAAAGTGACGTCTTGTTACTAATTATGACAAAATAAAACATATTACATTCATTAATTCTGACTTTTTGTTTAATTATGGCACAAGATAACAATAATCATAACCTCATTTGGATTGATATGGAGATGACCGGCCTTGATCCGGAGAAGGATCGGATCATTGAAGTTGCAATTGTCGTTACCGATGGGCAGCTCAATATGCTTGCAGAAAGCCCTGTCCTGGTAGTTTCGCAGTCAAATGCGGTGCTTGAAGGCATGGATAAATGGAACCAGTCGACGCATGCAAAATCGGGCCTGATCAATAAAGTCAAGACATCAACGCTGACAGAAGCCGATGTGGAAGCACAAATGCTGGTATTTCTGCAGCAGCATGTGCCGTCCGGTGTGTCACCCATGTGTGGCAATTCTATCTGCCAGGATCGCCGCTTTATGGCGCGCTGGATGCCTGAGCTCGAGGCATATTTCCATTACCGTAATCTGGATGTCAGCACATTCAAGGAACTCGTCAAGCGCTGGAAGCCGGAAATCGCGTCAGGATTGAAAAAAGAAGGAAAACATGAAGCACTTGCAGATATTTATGATTCCATTCATGAGCTTAAATATTATCGTGAACATTTTATCGTTGCGTAAACCAAAAAAACATGGTTAAACAGCCTTTCTTCGATAACTGAGCAGGTTGTTGAGAAACGTTTTCGAATCGACCGGCAAGTTGATACAAAAGGAAAAAAACAGGCGACGCAGGCAAAGCGCAGCGAACAGCCAGAATGCCGGCCCGAAAGGCGGGGACACCGGGTGTGCCGAGTAGAAAGCGGCGTTCATGCATTAATAAATGCGCATGCTGCAGTTGTTTTAACGCTGCAGTGCTGTAACACAAATAGTTTTTCGACAGTCGGCTAAAGCTCTGTCATGGCCTGTTTGACTGCGGTATTTTTCAGGCCGGTGAGTTTTAATGTTAAGCCAGAAAGCATGTTATTATTTTTCCGTTTTACAATTTTCAATTAAAAGGAGAATACATATGTCCGATCCAAAATTCCGGATTTCGGTTACGGTTGCTGCCGTATCGTTTATTGTTGCACTGGGTGCATCACCTGTTATTGCACACGGCCCCGGCCATGATGATCATGATCACGACCAATGCAAATACTGTGAAAAAAAATTATCCAAAATGGATACTGACGGAGATGGCAAGATCAGCAGAAGAGAATTCATGAAATTTCACGGCGAGAAATTTGACAAGCATGATCTGAATAATGATCGTTTTCTGGATATGGATGAAATCCATTGGATGATGGAAGATATGCACAAGCATATGAAGGGCGGTCGCCATGATCATGGTGATGATCATGGGAAAGACCATGGAAAAGACCACGGTAAGGATCATGGTCATGGTCACGGTCATGGTCACGGTCATGGTCACGGCCACGGCCATGGTGATGACCATGATCAAGATCGCAAACAGGATAACGAAGAAATTGAGGATTCACCGCACGGTAGCCATGGTGAAGCGATGTATGACGATGATGAAGAAAATGTACATGAGAACCACTAAAAAACATCTTCAGTAGTTAAAAAGTGACCATCATTCAAAAATACCACCGGCTAAGCCGGTGGTAGGGTGCAACGTTTTATAAAGTGTAGAACACAAGACTTTAACACCCCTAAGGAGCCGCGAATAAACAAGTGTGGCAATTGGGCGCGTCTGGCGGGATGCAATGCAAGGCGAGGGGATGAGTTATGACACAAGCTATGGCGACGAACAATGCCGCAGTGTGCCCGCCAGATTGCGATCCAGGTGTTACAGTTATTTATGAACGACTCCTTAGTGTACGTGTGACGCTTCGCTCTTGTTCATCTCTGCAACCAGGTAATAGGCATTGTTCCAAGCCACTTGGACATTCTCTGAGAATGATTCAACTGGGTTGACTTCTACCCAACCGTCATCAGATATGCCTGTTATGATTTCAATGGGCTTAAAAACCCATTCTGCTTCTCCGTTTTTATGATGAGCTTTTGCCGTAAAGATGAAGGATTTTCCTTCTTCCACGACGACAGCGCTCTTCGGTAAGGCAGTGACAGGAGTATTCCCAGTATGGATTTCACCGAAAATATACATGCCCGGAATCAGAAAATTTTGTTTTTGTTCGATTTCAGCATGCACATGTACTGCTCTGGGTGCTTGCTCAAAATTCTTTCCAACCGCAAAAATTAACGCAGATAACGTTTTTCCCGGAACAGATTCAACCCTGAACGAAACTTTCTGACCTTCTTTTACCTGTGAAACGTGTTTTTCAAACACCATGAAGTCTGCGTGTATGTGCTCCAGATTCATAATCTGGAATAATGTTGCGTTAGGATCGACAAATTGTCCCAGTTGTATCAGTACCTTCTCGATATTACCGTCGATCGGACTGACCACAGGTACATTCTGCATAATTTTTCCGGTTCTGACTTTCCCTGTGTCGATATTCAATTGAACTAATTGTGCTTCATACCCGGTAACTTCGCCCTTCATTGCCAGAAAATCTGCCTGTGCTTGTTGATAAGCTTTGCCGGAGCCGACACCTGCTTCATAGAGGTGCGCTTCACGCCGGTATTCTTTTTTCAAAAATTGCATTTGATTATAGGCTCGAATATACGAAGCCTGAAGATTCGTCAAATTTGGATGTGAGAGATATGCCAGTATCTGGCCTTTTCGTACTTTTTCGCCTTCTATCACTTTAATCGCAGTAACATTAGCGCCTAGAATGGCTGTAACGGTAGCTCTATGCTGTGGAAACAGGGCAAGCCTACCGTTGACTTTTATATTTCCTGTAAGGGACCGTATGGGAATAGTGTCGACCCTGATATTGAGTTTGACACGCATGGATTCGGATAGATGTACTTCATTGGTTTTTTCGTGCGCATGCATGGCGTGATCATGCGTCTTCTGTGAATGCTTTGAGTTATCCTTGTTAAGATGATCATGTTTTTTATGATCTTTATGATCATGCTTTATATGCTTGTCTTCTGCGTGGAAAGTATGGCTGTCATTTGGTTTGCCGTTGCAGCCGGAAAAGACCGGCGTGGCGAGCACCAAAAAAGTAAGCAAGAACGGATTAAATGGGTTCATTTTAATTTGCTCTTTATTGATTGATTTTTCTGTCAGCGCAGAGTTTTAAGAAAGTATTCCAATTGATAGCGGTTATCCAGGTAACTACCGAAAGCGTTCCACGAATCGATTTCAATGCGTATTGCTTCGCGCATATTTTGTAAAAATGTGACGTAATCTATCGCGCCTTCTTTATAAGCGAATAGCGCGCCTTCCTGTTGTTCGCGTGCCATGGGAAGTGCCGTTTCCTGATAGTACCGCCATGAATTCAACCATTTGGTGTATTGTTCACGGATACTCTGGTACGTTGTACGCAGTTCTTGCTGCGTTTGCCGAAGATTCTGTGCGGCTATCGATCGTTGAATTCTGGCCGATTGTGATCGCCCCAATTCAGGACCAAAAAACAGCGGAATCTGAATACCGGCCTGAAACCGGTGAAAATCACCTGGTTGCCCGGTAATTACTTGTTTACCGTACCTCAAGTTAAACTTAGGCATAAACTGGGCTTTTCTTTCCTGGATAACGGCATCCGCTACATTGATTTGCTGTTTGGAGACGTTCAATAATGGATGATCCTCTATGGAATCAGTTACCGATTCAAATGGTATATCCAGTTGATCCGTTGGTGTGTCGGGCACGTTAAAGAAAGTATCGGTGGCAAACCATAAATTGAGTCTTTGTAATGCACTCAGGTAATCGCGATAAGCCTGCTCTTTTAATATCTGTACTTGATTGCCCTGGTTCGATGTCGCCAGGTATTCCAGTCTGGAGGTCGCGCCAACTTCAAGCCTTATACTGGCTGCCTGTTCGATATCTTTGAAGATTGAGTCTTGCCGTGAGTATACCTGATAATTTTTTTTGGCTGTGTAAGCCATGGCCCAGGCCCGGCTGACCTCACGCTCTACTTCGATAACGGTCAGTCTAAACACGTTTTCAGCTAAAGCAATCTGCGCTTCCTGGAGTTTCAATCTGGGTGCAACGCCAAATATATCGATCTGGCGCTGCTGTATACCAATTTGGGTATATATTCCTTCTCCATTGCCAATTTCTTCCCCGCCGGTAAAAATTGATGTGTTGCCCAAGTTCCATGCGGTTTTTTTCAAGACTTCCTGGTTTTCTATGTCCAGTCTGGCTGCTTGTATCTTTGGAAAATTTTTTACGGCCAGTTCTTTTGCCTGTTCCAGAGTGATTCTTTGTAGATTTTCTATCGATTTAGATTGTGCCTGCACTGTTGTGGCGGTACTCAAAAAAATGAGTATCGCAAACAGTATTAAAGTTTTATTGGTTTCGGTTTTTTGTTTGTTACTTGCTTCACTTTCTGCCGGTTTTTTGTTTTTATGATCATGATTTTCAACAATCGTATAAAGTACCGGAAGCATGAACAGCGTAAACAGAACCGATGTGAATAGACCGCCAATGACAACTGTCGCAAGCGGATGTTGTACTTCAGAGCCTGCCGTCACGGCGAGAGCCATAGGTAAAAATCCGAAAATATCAGTAAAATCTGCAAGCAGGATTGGCCTCAATCTTTCTTTGGTTCCCATAAGAATGCGTTGTCTGATATGGCTGATACCTTCCGTTTTTAATGTGTTGAATCGATCAGTCAGCACTAGACCGTCAAGTACAGCAACGCCAAAAACGACGATGAAGCCGATACCGGCAGAAATACTGAATGGCATATCGCGCAACCATAGGGCGAATATACCTCCAATTGTCGCGATGAAAATGCCTAAAAAAAGGATTAGGGATTGGGGAACCGATTTCAAGGCAAAATATAACATTAAAAAAACTTGGAAAAGTACAATTGGGGCTATAATAGCCAATCTGTTTTTGGCGCTTTGCAGGTTTTCGTATTCTCCGCCGTAGGTAAGATAATACCCGGGCGGCAAATCCAGTTCTGAATCCAGTCTTTGCTGAATATCCCTGACTACGGATTCGACGTCACGCCCACGGGTGTTTATGCCCACATAGGTTCTTCGATAGACGTTTTCGCGGGATATTTGCATGGGACCCTGTACAAAGTCGATATTTGCCAATTCCTGGAGTGGAATCTGATTTCCATTGGGTAGGTCCACGTAGAGATTGCGTAAGTCGTCAATGCTTTTTTGGTAGGTCTGGTCAAAGCGTATGACCATTTCAAAACGCTTTTCGCCCTCAAAAACGATACCTGCCACACCACCCGCAAAGGCCGAACGGATATATTCGTTCAGTTTTTCGATGTTCACCTCGTACTGAGCGAGTTTTTCACGGTTATAACGCACGGTCATTTGAGGCAAGCCGGCAACTCTTTCAGGGTTGACATCACCGACACCCGGAACGCTCTGAATAATTTGGACCATTTGTTCGGCTTTTTGCGTCAGAATTTCAAGATCTTCACCATAAAGTTTTACAGCTACATCTTCGCGGATGCCGGTTAAGAGTTCATTGAAGCGCAGCTCAACCGGTTGACTGAAAACAAGATTTACACCAGTCAGTTCGTTATCGAGCGTTGATTTTATCTTTTCAATAAGCACATCCTTTGAGTCAGCGGAAGTCCATTGGCTGATATCTTTTTCCAAAATAATGAACATATCGGCGATATCCATAGGCATTGGGTCAGTTGGAATATCTGCCACGCCAATTCGGGCTAACACAGTTTTAATTTCCGGAAAATTTTCCAGCAAAATTTTTTCTATTTGATTGGAAGTTTCGATGGCTTCATCGAGACTGCTTCCTTGCCTGATCAATGCCTGCATCGCAATGTCACCTTCATCCAGTTGAGGGATGAACTCGCCGCCCATTCTGGAAAAAATAAAAATGGCTGTGCAGCTCAGTGATACTGCAACAATAATGACGATTGTTTTATGTCGCAATGCGCTCTTGAGTAATGGACGATATGCGTGATAGATTCCGTTTATTATTCTGTCGCCAAATTTTTCAAAGAATTTACCCGGTTTCTCACGCCAACTATCCTTATTTTTAGACGGTTTTAAAAATAAGGCGGACATCATCGGAACATATGTCAGGCAAAGAATGACAGCACCCAGCATGGCAAATCCCAGGGTATACGCCATCGGATGGAACATTTTGCCTTCAATTCCCGTTAAAGCGAGGATAGGTACAAAGACTATTAAAATAATTATTTGCCCAAAAAACGCCGTTTTCATCATCGAGCTGCTAGCGCGATAGGCTAATTCATCCATAATATCTTGGGTGATTGCCAATTTTTCGGTCCGAAGTTGTTTTTGGATTTCAAAAAAAGTCCGTTCAACGATGATCACGACACCATCAACGATAATCCCGAAATCAATAGCGCCGAGACTGATCAGGTTGCCTGATATATCAAATATGCGCATCATGATAAAAGCAAACAGCAACGACAAAGGAATAGCACTGGCCGTAATAATGCCGCCCCGTATGCTTCCCATCAGAATAACCAGGAAAAAGATAACAATGAGCGCGCCCTCTGTCAGATTCTGGGTTACGGTACGGGTAGTTCTTTCTATCAATGCGCTTCTATCAAGAAATGGTTTGATCTCCAAGCCTTCTGGCAAGGATTTTTGAACTTCAGCGATACGCTCTTGAACATTCTGGATCACGGCATTTGAATTTGATCCTCTTAGCATCAGAATCATACCGCCTACAGCTTCCTGGCCATCCTGGGTAAACGCGCCATAACGCACCTGGTGACCAAAATGCACCTTTTCAGCGATATCTCTGATTAAAATAGGGATGCCGCCCTCATTTTTAATAAAAATATTTTTAATATCGTCAAGCGAGCGCACTAACCCTTCGCCGCGGATAAAGTTAGCCATATTGTGTTTCTCAATATAGGCACCGCCGGTATTGGCATTATTGCGGCGCAGCGCTTCGAATACCTCGGAAATGGAAATATTGTTGGCGTTCAGTGTTTCCGGGTTGATAGCAACTTCATATTGTTTAATTTTTCCCCCGAAAGAATTAATTCCTACGACGCCATCTACAAGTGCCATCTGACGTTTGACGATCCAGTCCTGTATGGTACGCAGCTCCGTAGGTGAGAAAGCAGTTTCATATCCGGGTCTGGGTTGAAGAGTATATTGATAAATTTCTCCCAGCCCGGTCGTGATAGGGCCCATAAACGGACTGCCGAATTGCTCGGGTATCTGTTGTCTGACTACATTTAATTTTTCCTGAACTAACTGGCGCGGCAGATAGGTGCCCATGTCATCTTCAAAGATGATGGTTACAACAGAAAGGCCAAAGCGGGAAATGGAACGGATTTCCACGGTGCCAGGCAGGTTGGCCATCGCCAATTCCACTGGAAAAGTGACAAACTGTTCGATGTCTTCAGTCGCCAGATTTTGTGAAACCGTGATCACCTGTACCTGATTATTGGTGATATCTGGTAACGAGCCTACATTCATGGTGAACATGGAATAAATCCCTGCGCTAATCAGGGCGATTGTCATCAAGCCCACAATAAGTTTGTTTTTGATTGAAAAATAAATGATGTTGTTGATCATTGATCAGCTCTTATAACGGAACAGAGATCAGCCGGGAGAAAGCAGTTATTTTTCAGAAATAAATACCTGCGCCGATCCCCTGGCTAAGCGATAGGATTATTAAATCCATGACAAATTGCTAAAAATGGTTGTTTTTGCCGCAACGCTGCAAGACTGTTTGAAACAGTATGAATGCGTGTTGTTTAGGAGCTGCGAATAAATAAGTGTGACAATTGAGCGCGTCTGGCGGGATGCAATGCAAGACGAGAAGATGAGTCATAGCACCAAGCTATGGCGACGACGAACAACGCCGCAGTGTGCCCACCAGATGCGATCCAGGTGTTACAGTTATTTATGAACGACTCCTTATTGTTTGGCAGATGAAATTCGCGGCTTTTTGTATGACTTGCCGGCAGGTGCGGCTGGCTAGCTAGATAGAATGTGTTTTCTGTTTCCCGGAAAAGCCGCTTATATCTGAGGAGATTTCAGCAATATGTCAACTGTAGAGAGAGTTTCGAGGTGGACGGAACGGTGAGTCCAAGTGTGTGTTTGTAATCGGTTCTGAAATGAATTCAACAAAAACTTCTATAATCGGAGGGGGCAGGGCATGTAATGGCTTTGTCAAGAAAAAAGGTTGATGCGCAGCACTAAGACATGCGTTGATTGAAACGGCTAATTCTGTTTCTGTGAAAAAATCCTTATTCGAGGAAGTCTTATGGTCTTCCTGTATGATTCCATGTGAATGTTGATGGTTATTGTCTAGCACATGCATAAAAATTTCACCATGAAAAGCCCATGCCAGTGAATTTGACAGCAATGCACACAGGAGTACTAAAAGCACGCAGTGAATGGAAAAATTTTTATACGCCATCTGTTAATACTAATTACTAATTTTCTGCTGCATTCGTTATTAAAAACGAGCCTGGAAAAGAAGAATTTCTGAATTGAGAATAAGGCTGAAGCAAATTTTGAATGATGTCAAGTTTAATGACGTAATTCGTCAGGTATATTCCTTGGTTCTTTATGTTCCAGTGGTTGAGGTTCCAGCACGGCGACGGTCAGTCTGTCGTCGTCAAAATATTTTTTTGCTACACTGCGAATTTGCTCTGCCGTTACTGTCTGCAGCTTTTCAAGAATGATTTCAATGTCCCGGTAGGAAAGCCCGATGCTTTCCAGCCTGCCGATCTGCATGGCCTGTGCAAATACTGAGTCGAGCTGATAAACCTGACTGGCGATTACCTGCGCTTTCACGCGCTTTAATTCATCATCAGTCACATTGTTTTCTATCACCCGCTTGATTTCAACGCGGAACGCCTGCTCCAGTTCTTCAACCGTTTTTCCGGGGCTTGGCGTGCCGGCGAGTAAAAACATGCCTTCGCCGCGGCCGGTTGCTGTATAACTGGCGCTTACAGAATTAGCGATTCGAAGACCGCGTACCAGTGATTTGTTCAGTCTTGCAGAAGCATGTCCGTCAAGTATGCTCTCCAGCACTTCCAGGGCATAAGGTTCCCAGTCCTCGGCAGTGTCATGTATAACGGGTGTATGATAGCCCATAAGGAGATAGGGCAATTCTGCCGGCGCTTTGACGGTGATACGCTTAATGCCAAGCTGAGGCGGCTCGGTCTGGGGTTTGCGCTCATCGAGTGCAGGGACAGGGCGGGCAGGAATCTTGCCGTAATGCTGTTGTGCCAGCATTTTAACTTCGTCTGGTTTGACATCTCCGGCAATGACAAGCACCGCATTGTTGGGCGTATACCAGCGATCATACCAGGCTTGAGCATCATCGACGGTCATGTTTTCAAGATCATTCATCCAGCCTATAACCGGGCGCCGGTATGGGTGGGACTGATATGCAGTCGCCAGCATTTTCTCAAATAACAGTGATCGCGCCTGATCATCGGTGCGCAGCCGTCTTTCCTCCATGACCACTCTGATTTCCTTGGAAAATTCTGCTTCAGTCAATCGCAGGTTATGCATGCGGTCTGCTTCCAGTTCCATTGACAGCGGCAAAAAGTCTTTATGCAGCTGTTGAAAATAGCCTGTATAGTCGCGGCTGGTGAAAGCATTGTCACGACCGCCGGCAGCGGCGATACGTTTGGAAAATTCTCCGCCGGGAACATTTTCGGTTCCCTTGAACATCATGTGTTCCAGAACATGCGCGACACCCGTTACACCGTTCGACTCGTCGACGCTGCCGGCTTTATACATCAACAAGGAAACAACGACAGGTGACCGGTTGTCTTCTTTAACAACCAGTTTTAAACCGTTGTTGAGCATAAATTCGTGTGGATTGGCGACTGCGGAGGTTGTTATCCAGTATAGAGATATCATCAGTACCGCGGTGATCGAACAAGTTTTTGAGTAAACCGGCTTCATTTTTGCTAACCTAATATGACTAAACAGAATAGAATTAAAGTTTGAATATGCGAACGCTTTATAAACGAAACGCAAACGCTTATCCCAATCAGGACAGAGCCTACCAGAATGTTTAATATTTTTAAATCGAAAAAGAAACAGAAACAGCCGGAGCACTCAGGACAAACCGAGGAGACACTCGAAAATAACGGTACTGCTGATGGCGCTGAGACGAATGACCGCTTACCGCAACCATCTCAATCCGACTCAGTTCAATCTGAGCAATTGACATCTTCGCCGGATTCCATCGCTGATTCCGGCTCCCATTCACAAAATAAAACCAGTCAACTCAGCTTTGCAGGCAAAATCCGTTTGGGATTGACCCGGACACGACAAAATCTTGGCAGGCAATTGTCAGGATTATTTGGTGCGGGTGGAAAAATTGACGAAGACCTCTATGAGGAATTGGAAACAATTTTATTGACAGCCGATACTGGTGTTAAAGCAACAGCCCAATTGCTGGAGGATTTGCGTCTACACGTTAAAAAACAGAGTCTGACCGAGGCGGCTGATTTGAAAACGGCGTTAAAGGAATCCCTGGTTGACATGCTTAAAGCGCTGGAAAGACCGCTTGATACAACGTTGAATAAGCCTTTTGTGATTATGATTACCGGTGTGAACGGCGTCGGCAAAACCACCTCAATCGGTAAACTGGCAAAATATTTTCAAGCGCAAGGACAATCTGTTTTACTTGCTGCCGGAGATACTTTTCGTGCTGCTGCACGAGAGCAATTGATCGCCTGGGGTGAACGTAACGATGTAACAGTGATCGCGCCCGACAGTGATCCGGGTAAAAAGAGCGATCCGGCTGCGGTGATTTTTGATGCAATTAATGCTGCAAAGGCGCGCGGAATTGATATAGTTCTGGCAGATACTGCGGGCCGCTTGACGACACAACTGCATTTGATGGAGGAAATCAAAAAGGTCAAACGCGTGATCGCCAAAGCCATGCCGGATGCGCCGCATGAAGTGTTGCTGGTGCTGGACGCAAACACCGGGCAGAATGCGGTAACGCAGGTGCAGGCATTTGACCAGGCGCTTGACGTCACCGGGCTTATTCTGACCAAGCTTGATGGCACTGCAAAAGGTGGCGTGGTCGCGGCTATCCGCGGTCAGTATCCGCAAAACCCGCCGGCATTGCGTTTTATCGGTGTAGGAGAGGGTGTGGACGATTTACGCCCGTTTAATGCTGAAGAATTTGTCGATGCCATGATTGATTGATGCGGTGTTTCCGGATAATTTGTATTGGCGGCGCTGCGTTCGCGGTGCCGGTTTGGCATAAGGCCTGGCAATAAAGCTTGGCGATAACGTAACTCATTGCATCGTATTCGCAATAATCATAACTGTATGATTCAATTCAAGCAAGTAAGCAAGCGCTTTCCGGATGGATATCTGGCCTTGAATAATGTTGATTTGGATGTGGGCGCAGGTGAAATGGCGTTTTTAACGGGGCATTCCGGAGCCGGTAAAAGCACACTGCTTAAATTGATTGCGGCTATCGAACACCCGACCTCTGGAGTTATTGCAATCAACGGCCACAATATCGTACAGCTTAAACCTGCGGCGTTACCATTTCTGCGCCGTAAAATCGGTTTTGTTTTCCAGGACTACAAACTGCTGTTTGACCGGAACGTATATGATAATGTATTGCTGCCGTTGCAGATCAGCGGCTTTGACAGCAAGGTTGTGGCCAGCCGGGTGCGTGCTGCGCTGGATAAAGTCGGCCTGTTAAAAAAAGAAAAAGCAATGCCGGTTACACTTTCCGGTGGAGAAAGACAAAGGTTGTGCATTGCGCGCGCCGTTGTGCATCGGCCGCTGGTTCTGATCGCGGACGAGCCGACAGGTAATCTTGACATGGGATATGCAAGGGAAATTATGGCAATTTTTCATGCGTTTCACCAGGTAGGTGTAACGGTATTGGTGGCAACGCATGATGCGGCATTGCTTAAAGATGCGCAGTACCGTATTCTGTTTCTGCAACAAGGAAAACTTGCGACATGATCAGGGCATGGCTGAGTCAGCACAGCTATGTTTTGGTACAGGTGCTCAAACGTATGGTGGCTTCACCGGTAACCAGCCTTCTCAGTGCTCTGGTCATGGGAATTGCGTTCAGTCTGCCGGTAGGATTTTATTTATTCTTGCAAAATATGCATGCGATTTCAGGACAGAATAGCGTCACGCCTCAAATGAGTCTGTTTCTCAAACAGAGTACAACGGGGCAGGATATTGCTGCTGTCCGTGAACGCCTGCAAGGGAAGGAACAGGTTGCACATATTCAATTCATTTCCAAAGACCAGGCTTTGCTGCAACTGCAGCAAAGTGGCGGAGCAGGGAACGTTGTGCCCAGCCTGGGACGAAATCCCTTGCCGGATGCTTTTGTCGTCGACGTGCAGAATGCACATGCTGAGGCGCTCGAACGACTGCAAATAATCATGCAGAAATGGCCGGAAATCGAGTACGTACAGTTTGATTCGGTCTGGGCAGAACGTTTGGAGGCCATACTGAGCTTTGGGCGTGTGATCACTATATTGTTATTTACATTACTGAGCGTCGCCGTGGTTGCTGTGATGTTTAATACTATCCGGTTACAGATTCTGACCAGACGTGATGAAATTGAGTTGTCTAAACTAATTGGTGCGACGGATGGCTTTATCCAACGTCCTTTTTTATATTTCGGTGCAATCCAGGGTTTGATTGGCGGGATAACAGCCTGGTTGATTATTGCGCTGGCGCTGCAAATGATTAACGATGAACTAAAAACACTGGCCGGTCTTTATGCATGGGATATACATTTACAGCATCTTTCCAATAGTGACAGTATCAGTCTGCTGTTGTTCGCCGCCTGGATCGGTTGGCTGGGCGCGCGCCTTGCGGTTGCCAGTCATCTTTGGCAAACCGAGCCAGGTTCATAATCTCTGATCAATTTTGCTGGCTTATTGATGGTGCGAATAAGCTAAAAAATTTAGATGAACAGGCCCAATGATCCGGGCGGTATTGGCTTGACATAATGTTGAACTCTCAACACAATTCGCACTCTTATGTTGAGAGTGCTAAAATAATAAGAATTGTGCGATCAGGTGTGAACAGATAAAATTATTTAAACGAGGTAAAGAGGAGGATATCATGACAACTGCCTTAACGATACCTGCTGTCAGTGGGAGTCTTGAAAGCTATATCCAGTCGGCAAATTCTTTTCCGTTACTGTCTCAGGAAGAAGAAAACAAACTGGCAAGACGCTTGCGGGACCATGATGATATCAGAGCAGCGCAGCAATTGATATTGTCGCATCTGCGTTTTGTCGTGACGATTGCGCGTAACTATAAAGGGTACGGTTTGCCGCAGGCCGATTTGATACAAGAAGGAAATGTGGGCCTGATGAAAGCGGTTAAACGTTTTGATCCCGAGCGCGGTGTCCGCTTGGTATCGTTTGCGGTACACTGGGTCAAAGCTGAAATTCACGAATTTATTATGCGTAACTGGCGTTTGGTTAAAATTGCAACCACAAAGCAACAGCGTAAACTGTTTTTTAATTTGCGCAGCTTGAAACAGGGACTCGATACCATGAGCCCAGGAGAAGTAAAACAGGTTGCTGAACAATTGAATGTCAAACCGGAGGAAGTGGTTGAAATGGAGAAGCGCTTCAATGGCAATGATATCTCGCTCGAGCCGTTGTCCAACGATGAGGACGATAACTACAGTCCGATTGCATATTTGACGGACGGTTCAGATCCATCGCAAATACTCGAGTCGGTGCAGGACAGAGTCCGTCAGGGCGTAGGGTTGCAGCAATCTCTGGATTGTCTTGATGCGCGCAGCCGTCATATTATCGAAGCACGCTGGCTTAGGGAAGAAGATACGGCAACGCTGCATGAACTGGCGGACGAGCTAGGCGTCTCAGCCGAACGGGTGCGGCAGATTGAAGCAAAAGCCATTCAGAAAATACGCAACGACATGGTGGCAATAAGCAACTGACATCCGGCTGAGGTATCAATTAATCAAGCACAAAAAACCCTCTTTGTAAAGAGGGTTTTTTGTCGGCTAGTTTGTCGGAGATTGAATTAATGGCCTGATTCGCGCATATGTTTAATCGCTTCCCGCATATGCTTGGCGCCTTCGTCTGCGTGTCCCATTTTGCCATGTTTAATCGACTCTTCGATATGCTTAATGGCTTCAGACATATGCTCGTGTGCTGCGGCGTGTGCTTTCTCAGCCGCCTGCGCATGATGCAAAGCTTTCTCTGCATGTTTTACCAGCACTTTTGGATGGCCGTCTTCACCATGAGCAAGCGCCTGCCCTGCATGTTCCATTGCTTCAGAGGTATGCCCGGCATCGGATGCCAAAGCCTGATTGCCCAGAAATAGTGCTAAAACTCCTATTGCGAATATAGTTGATAGCTGTTTCATTGTAACCTCCTTGATTTATGAATTAATGTTGCGTGTATAAGGATAGCCCTTGCAAATGCGCTTGCAGCATTTTTATTTGCATGTGAAAAGAATTAACAAGCACATGTCTATATATAACATAAAGCGCGTCAGAAAAACACAAATACGGTGCGCTTTAGTCCAAATCAAATGACAACAAACCACCATTTTTTGTTATTTTAAAAACGCCCAGATAAAAATGTTGAAATTTGGTAACTGCTAACCCCTAAAAAAACACTTGACAGGTTTTCAGGCGGTAAAAATTTGATTTCGTACCATAGCAAGAAACTCCCACAATAACTGCCTTGTAAGTAGCGACAAGCTATTGTAATTGCAACTTTGGTTTTTTGCTCAGGCAGGCTCGTTTGAGCTCAGTCAGCGGACAAATGACGCGTCAAAAAAAGCCGTGA
>NZ_FOGH01000076.1 GCF_900111165.1 Nitrosomonas sp. Nm51 | reverse complement strand
TAAAGTGCTTTTTATTAGGTTTTGTGTTTTCATGCTACTCATCCTGCATGAAAACAGATTAAATGTCCAGTCAATAATTACGGGTAATAGGCAGTGCTACCCAACGGGAAAATAAACCAGAAACCTCCAGAAATTCGGCAAAAAATGCCAGTTGACCCATAGCCGTTGCACTGCCACCTTCATCCCAACGTACATGAAATCGTCCGCCAGGTGTTGATAAACGTAATTCCTTTGTACTTTGATTCATCTCATGTACAGCGAGATTAACTGCTTTTACCAGCTCTCTTTGCTCAAATTCCATTTCACCCATTGGGTGACTCCTGTCTTTAGTCCGAAAACCTTGACACTACTACGTTTGAGCTAATTTTTGTAGATCTAACTGAGGAAAATAGGTTTAACAAATTGCAATTCGGCGGAAAATAACAGCCAAAATTTTTGTTTGTTCTACTTGAGTGTTGTCGAATCCAATTCCTTTTAGAAATTCAGGGTCGCTCTCGCGAAAAACGTTCTGTCCGGCAGATAGCGCGGATCAACAATTTGGGATAACCCAAAATTGTTGTTCCGGTAAAAAAATTCCTTGTCGAGCAGATTGCGGATTTCTAGACTTAACAGGCCACGCCTTTTAGGCAGCCGATAGCCGATAGTGGCATCCAATAAGAGAAAACTGTCGATCCCGGAATTTGTAGTTTTAGGATTGCGGTCATTGGAATTGGTAATGTCGCGGTGTCGTGTCAAATCCTGCCGCACAAATGTACCTGTTATACCGGAAAAAAAACCGCCGGGATGAAAATATTCAAGGCTGACAGGTATATTGAGCGTTTCAATCTTGACAGGAGCGATTTCACTGACATGTTCGCTTCGCGTAAATCGGTCGAAGTTGAATTCACTGCGAAGAGTCCAGTGCTTGTGTGGCAACCAGTACAAGTAAGCGCGCAGATTTTTTTCGTTTTGTCGCTGTATCAATTCTACTTCTGAAATACTGCCGACTCGTTGGGGAGCATGCAGGCGGCGTTTGGATGCTTCAATGCCGCCAAATACTTTGTTTTGATAGTGAACGTCCAGGCCGATTCCCATACGGCGGCTCCGTGTGTTATTCAAGTCGTCGAAAAACTGATTAAAGCCGGCTATTTGCGTGGGTTCCAGAGTTTGCTGCGCAATCAAATGCGATTTAGTGACCTCGAACCAGGCGAATCGAAGCCGGGCATTTTGAGTCACGTTCCATTGTGCGCCGAATTTCGGATTGATTTTATCGTTACTTTTTCCGGAGATTGTACTGGTGAAAGTGTCGTAACTTACGCCAAGCGTTACGTTCAATTGTTCGAAAAGATTGATATTCGAGTATTGGTAGGCATTGCCGCGTTTCATAAAATCGAAGCTTCCAGTAGTAAAACCCTGTATTTTTCGATCCCAGCTAAACCGGTAAAAGCTTCCGCCGGTTGTGGTATTGAAGTGTTCGTGGCGAAAAATATGTTGCATTTCAATTTGAAAGCCGGTGTTTTTTAAGGTAACAGACTTGTTATTAAAATTTTCAAATCGATCGATATATTTTCCCGAGAAAATGACATCCTGATTGGGCGATAGCTTGTATCGTGCGCCTAAGCGCGCCGCATCTTCATCCAGCTGCCTACGAATAGTTGAATAAGATTTGGGATTAAAATCCAATAATAAATCGCCCTGCTTTGTTTCACGCCGGCGAATCTCGGCTTGTACATTGAGCCTGGGTGTGGCGGCGAATTGCATAAATGCGTTGTAAATATCGTGATTCTGGTCGTTGTTAGGGCGAAAACCGCTTGATTCGAAATGATATTGCCCGACACTGACTGAGGCGCGGCCATATAGCCCAGAGGCGACGACTTCGTTGCCAAGCGTGCTATTGCTGCCAACCAGGCCTGAAGCCACTAGCTGGGTTCGATTGCGCTCCATCAACGGCGCAAATTCATTAAAGCCTGTCGCAGCCGGCCCGGTATTGGTAATGATATTCAAATCAGCGATTGCTAAATGCGGCTGCACCGGGTTGGTGTTGATCGGTTGCAACAGTTGTGCTTGCAGTAATTCACTGACGCGCGCGATTTCATGACGCGGGATATTGACATAGATATCCGACAAAAAACGATGCGCCGAATGATTCGAGGGGTCGAGGCTCAGGGACTGCGCCGTCTGCATAATGGCGCGTTTCTCAAAACCCAGATTGTCATAAATTCTCGACAGGCTGGAGCCGCGCGCGGCCTCGTCCTGGTCGAGCAGCAGCCGTGAGCGGTACACGGCGCGGTTGTCATTCAATTCGATTGATTTCTGGATAGCATGCAGTGCTGCGATCGGCTGATTTTGCGTTTGTTTTTGAATGGCGTCATAAAACCAGGGTGTCGGGTCGTTCGGGTCGCGTTCTTTGGCCAGCTCAAATTGCGTTTCGGCAGTTGCGTAACGTTTTTCCTCAAAATAGGCCTTGCCTAGATAGCTGCGGATCAAAGAACTGCCCGGATCGAGACTGGCCGCAATTTCCAGTTCGATGCGTCCGGTTTCCAGCGCTCCTTCGCGGATCATGGCCAGCCCCAGTCCAAGACGTGGCATCGGATCTGTTTGATCAAGGCGAATAGCTTTTGAAAAAAGCCGTTTTGCTTTTTTCGTATTAATGTTGGATAAATGCGCAAATCCCAGTACGGTTTGTGTGCGGGCGATTGCTGGATTCAGCCGGACCGCTTCGGAGGCCGCATCCAGCGCCAGGTCGAGTTCGTTTTCCGCCATTTGCAGCTCCGCCATTCGCGCCCAGAGCAAAGCGTTTTGCGGATCGAGCGCGATTGCCCGCAGCACACTGGCTAATGCGCCTTCTATGTCAAAATGTGCCTGCTGCACATAGGACAGCGCAAGCCTTGCAGTCGCCGATTCCGGAGCCAGTGTAACCGCGTTTTGTGCAAGTTCAAGCGCCAGTGCTTTATCGTTTTGCGTCAGTGCGATGATTGCGCTTAATGCGTAAGCGCTGCCGTTGGCGGGGTCTGATGCGCGTATCTGAGCGATGATTGCTTCGGCCTCGGCAATGCTGCCCAGTGCGAGCAGGCGCGCCGATTCGGCAATTTGAACAGTAATATTCCGCGTGTCATTGCCGTGATCCAGCCAGTATTCAATGATCGTCGGGTAGTGCAGCGCCCATTGAACTGCATCAACCGGATTAAGGACAATTTCTTTGCGCGGCGGCTGGTTGCTGTATGCAATGGCCTGCTCATGTCCTTCAAGCAACACTTCCCCATGCGTGTTGGTTGCGGAAACACTGCCCTCAAACACAACAATCCGGGTTTGACGTTCGTCGACACGGACAAAAAATTCCGTACCTTCGACACCTGCATTCATGAATGGCGTACGGACTTTAAACGGTTTTGGCGTGCGGGTCAGGATATGAATCGCGCCATTAATCAAATCCATCCATGATGCGGATTTGTTTTTTATGGCCGCAGGAAATGTGATGGTGGTTTTTTGATCAAGCGTCAGGTTGCTTTCATTCATTAGCCGCAGCATTGCTTTGCTGTGCCTGCGGGTGCGTAATTGGTCTCCGGCACACAGCTCGGCGCCTTTTTCAACCGGCTGCCAGGCCGTCTGCTGCATCCGGCGCAGCTCAACCGTACCCTGTGCTGTAACAACGCGCGCTGCGGCCAGTACACAAACCTCAGCAGTATGCGCAATCCGCATAAAAACAAACTGCGCCAGCATTAACAGCAATGCCGCAGGAATAGTTGAAAATTCGACCATCCTGTATTGCTGATTGCGTGCCATAAACAGATTCTGCCTGTGCTGCATTTGCCAATGCGATTTTGATTATAAATTGTTTTTCTCAGATTATTACCGATAATCTAAAATTTAACAATAATGGATATCCGTTGGCGCGTTGGCGTTTTATTATTTGAATAGCGCAATCTTATCGCTTTCGGTTATGGATGAATGTGGCAAAAATCACATTCAAGACTAGCGCTCTATCAATATGATATGCCAGGTACAGCGTTACCGTGTACACTGACAAACTCACTGAACCCGGCAATATCATATTGATAGAATACTAGTAAAAAGATTGCTTTCCATCACTGGACTGCAGGCAATTTGATCGCCTGGCAGTAAATGCGCACCGTCTCATCATGTTGTACTTTTTTATTCTCATGCATACCAATGCTTCTGCATGAAGTAAGGAGTCTTTTTTGCCAGGGTGAAACAGGATTCTGTTCTCACTTGATCCAGCTAGGTGACCCCATTGTGTGATCTCTTTGTGGTATTTCTCACATCAATATTAGACTGTTCTGTTTATAGTACTTTCCAGATTAACGTAAAAGGTAATATGTTTTTTCTATACACATGGATTTTCTGGAGGTTGACATGAATGAACCTGTAGCGATTGAGTTTTCTGAAGAAGGGGATGCGGCAAAGATTAATTATTCAATTCCTATGCCAGGGGCTCATACCGGGCGTCGTGTCATGGAGGTTGAACTGGATTTAGAAGATGAGCCCTTTACTCCGGATTCTTTTCGCTTTGGTATCGAGTTAGGCGCTGCAATTGGTGTTTCGCCAGATGATGGCAATATTATCAACGAAAATATTGCGGCTAATTTTTTCTCTGAACAGTTAAAGAAGGCCGGTGTTAGTGTTGTGGCACCTAATTTACTGGCGAATGCCAGTCATATCTCTGGCCTGCAAGTAAAACATGCAACGACTACCAGCAGGCCGACGAATGAGGCCGCCGCTTTAAGTGTCGATAGAAATGCCTTGCCTTTGGTTAGGAGCTCGGTGAAATCAAAAGTCAATGACGGCCAGATTGCGGCCCTGTATACGGATTTTATTTCTGATTGGCGAAATGGCATTGTACATATTCCCGTCGTTGACTGGGCAGGAAGTATCACAACGTTGCCGCGTCCGACACATCCCGATCCAAAGCCGCGTTTTTTCATCATTGAGCGTTATGGCATTAGTTCATTTCTGGGCGATTATGGTATGGGCCGCACGGTTAAGACCTTTACCTTATTGCCGGGTGAGTCAACCACGATTTCATTAAAGACCTGGCAATCAACCAAAGAGTCAGTTGAGCAGTCTTCATCGATCATCGATAGTCATGAACAGTCCGCACGGGAGCGATTTGCCGAGCAGGTACAAAACGAGACCACCGACAAGGCGACAAAGTCTAAAACAGAAGAATGGCATGTTGAGGCAGAGGCAAAAGCAAGCTGGGGGTTTGGTTCGGCTAAAGTGTCAGGTGGCGGTTCCGGTGAATATCACTCGGGGCGTGAACAATTTGCCCGGCAGGCGACCGAGGCAACCACCGAACATGCAGCCGAGGCGAGTTCAAAACGTGAATTATCAGTGTCATCGTCTTCGGAGAAAACCACCGAGAGCGGTTCCGAGTCATTAATCGAACGCACGATTACCAATGTTAACGTCCGTCGCGTATTGAATTTTGTATTCCGTGAACTAAATCAGGCTTTTATTACCAAGCTGCATTTGAAGAATATTCATGTTGGTTTTACGAATGGCTTATACAACAGTTGGCGTGAAGTGCCGCTGTCAGGATTGCGCACCTTATTGAAAGAGACATTACGACCAGATCAGATCGACGGCGCTGCGCAACAGATATTGCGGGTTGCTGGAACCATATTCGATCAGGATGATACTGCCGTGCAGGTATTAGACAAGGTCACGATTAATCAGAATGGCGATGGTGTGACGGTTGAGCCTGCCGCACGCGATGGTAATGGTGATTTCGCGCCGCCAACTGATGATATGTATTATCGTTTTCGCCCGGGGCCACTAAATCAGGGCGGGCAATCCAATCCGGTAGATGGTGTGTTGCTAAGCGAAACTCAAATAACAATGCGTACAGATTCGGTCATTGTAGAAGCCTTGTTAGGCCAGTCGGATTCACTCGATGCTTATGCGATGGAGATCCAGCAGGCTGCTGCCGAGAAGGATACGCTGGCAAACAGACGCGAAAAAATGATTCAGGAAACGCTGGAGGCGATCGATGATCCGGAGCGGCGTGCAGAATTAGCCGCAAGATTACTGGGCACCTGTTGTCCTGAAAAAGAATAATCGAGGAGTGGATTATGTCACCGAACAATCCAGTCACCGATGACAATGGTGTCACCAGTCGTGATGCAGTGACGGCGACCCCGGTTGCGGATAAATCATCGCTCGTTAAACCTAAGTCAAAACAGCAACAAAACAAAAGTGCCAAACCGAAAATAGATAAACTCTTTGTCTATGATGCTTCACTTGGCGTTGGTCCGGCCACTGCGATTCGGGATTCATTTTATAAAGGGGCAAAACTAGAGCCGATCACAACCTGGTCTGATCTGGTAACTGTATTATCCCGTTATTCCGAGATAAAAACTCTAGTGCTCGACACCCATTCAATCCCGGGAAATTTATTGATCGATGGTAACAGTCCTTCAACTGATGATCAAAAAAACCGGTTGACAGCAACTGCTGTACAGGTGACAGGTCGAATAATTTTTGAAGGTTGTTCGATTATGGGGGATCCTGCAACGACCGCGAAACTGGTTTCCGGAATTACCGGGCCAAGTGCCTCAGTAACGGGTTATACGTTCTTTAGTGTGGTTGACAGCATAACGGTTGAACTTATCGGCGATGAAGATGAGGAAGGAATTAAAACGGCACTGGAACCTTTTAAACAATATTTACTACCAGGCAACCCGTCAGCAAAATCGCTGGCCGGCAAATCCGGCCCCGTTGATTTATATCGCCGCTGGTTTCGGCGGGACCTTGACGAGACATCGCCCGAAAACGAAACGGATCAACGTGCGATAAAGCAACGCTCCGATATGACAGATGTACGCGTTCGTACTGCTGAAGACGCCGAACGCGTTCGTTCAGAATATCAAAGCCCGGTTGAGCCAGCGTACATAGTAACGATTGAGGATGTTCAGGCGGTCAAGGCAGAATAGCCCGGCAAGATAGAAACGAAAAACCGGGACAGAGAGGATCTAGAAACACTAGTGCTCTATCCTTTTTTCATCTGGAGTAAATGATATTCCTGGATGGCGTAAACTTGTCCGGGCTATTCACTTGTTCTCTACACAGCTTTATTTTCTCGATAGATAATTTTACTGATTTCCAATATGCTTCACGAATGTCAGGTTTAGATGTTGTTAAAGAATCAATAGCCTATCTAAAATTCTGGATGGGTGCCCTGGTTGTTTCAGATATCAGCCTGGTTGGATGGCTACTTAACGATATTGAATCTTCACCGGATTTAAGAATTTTTGCGGCTATTTTAGCAGTTATTATTGTAATAACCTTTCAACATTTATTTTGCATAGACGTATTAACCTATTTTCCTCAGTTAGATCTACAAAAATTAGCTCAAACGTAGTAGTGTCAAGGTTTTCGGACTAAAGACAGGAGTCACCCAATGGGTGAAATG
>NZ_FOGH01000102.1 GCF_900111165.1 Nitrosomonas sp. Nm51 | reverse complement strand
CAGAGGCCGGCTATAGAGCTGCAATGACATTGTCTCCGACATAGCTATCATGACTAAAGGGAGCATCAGTGAAGATACAATCAGAGAGCATGACAACATTTAAACAAATTACCGGAAATAAAATTCTTCTTGCAAATATCGGGAAGTCCTTATAGGAGTGTCCGGGTCTATTGAACCACATCAAAGCACTTACCTCATGAAGCATGGCACGTTGTACAGCAAAAACAAGGAAGAGTAAAACCGACCACGCAAATGAAAGGTTCACTGGACGATACCATCGAAAACGTTAGCCAGATAGCAAACAACAGCAACCCCCTTCAAGGCATGTTTAAGTCATCTAAAAAAAAGAAGGATACATCATCTGACGACGAAGACGCCATGGAGTATGAATCTGATAATGAAGTCACCACGGACTATGAATCTAATGATAATTTTATGGATTATAAACCTGATGATGACTTACAAATTGATGAAGAGAACATCCTCAAAGAGGATAGCCTAAGTTCTCCTTCTTCCCAGGGGAAAGACGATAAGAATAAGAGCTCCGAAGAAAAGGGAGACTCAAAAAAGAGAAAAATGGAGGAAAAATGTAGAATTCGGCAAGAGTCAAAAAGCAAAAGAAGGAAAAAGGAAAAGCACCAGATATCTGGCACCCGCTTCACGGCCTGGAACCTCAATCACTTTGGCAAAGAGTACTCTATGGATGGCCAAGAAATACTAAGTGCTCTTGAAGCCATGGAAAAAACCATAGATGGCCTGGGTGATGATGAGTGGGCAAAACCCCTGAAGGACCTCAACCAACAGATCGTCACAGCCATTGAGACAGCCGACAGAGAGTACATAGAATTGCCATCCTTAGCAAATCCAAAAGAGGTCATGCACCTCATTGGCCTGATAAAGGAAATGAAGCAGAAAGTAGATAAAATAGTCAAAAGCAACAAGCAAAAGAAAAAAGCCGACAAAGCCGACCTCAGCCTGAACAAATCTCTTCGGACAGGTGACGAAAAACTCACCTCAAGACGAAAAATCAACACTTTAGTAGCAGACGTGTTGGGTTCTATCAAAAAGTACTACACCAAAAAACACATCGACAAACTACTCAGAATATACCCCGACCTTATCGTGGGGCTCAACGAGGTAAACGAAGGGGTAGACTACCTGAACCCTACCCAAACAGGCCCTAGGCTTCAATCCCTAACCATTACTCTAAGCGAAGTTAAGGAAAAGAAAAGCAAAAAGAAAGAAAAGGAATATGAAGAAGTTCTAAACTATGGTCAGGTAGAATACTATCCCATTAAGTACAATAAAGACCGCTACGAGTATCTGGGACATTTTTTGGTGACAGGAGAGGGAGAAAAAATAGAGAAAAACGATAATGAAATGTCTGATGAAGAAACCGAGGACACCCTTTTCTGGACCAAATACAAATCAAGTAAGGAAGAAGAGATAGATGACGAAGCAAATGACGATGAAGTAGATGAGGAATCAGATCACGAAAAGGATGACGATGGCTATTCATACGAAGAATTAGCAGAAAAATATCAGGCTGAGGGTAAAAAGAGCAGTTACGGGAAAATCAATAGATACAGACCCATAGTAGTCCACTGCCTTAAGAAGAAAAAACAAAACTACTTCGAAAAAGACGAACCCGTAATTTGGTACGGTATCATCCACACCACCCCTTACGGTAGTGAATTCTCCCGAAAAAAGATATACCAAGAGCAAATGAAAGAAGCCATCGCCGCTCTTGAAAAACTTGCAGCGAGTGAAAAAGCCAGACTGATCATCGGTGGAGACTATTATGTAGGGGCAGAATCACTGGTGGAGAGCCCTGAGAACGGAAACCTCAATGAAGCATTTGATAAAAAGGGAAAGAGACATAAAGGCAATCAAAACGAATTGCGAAACCTCAGAACACCAGATGATGAGAATAACATTTTTACTAACTACAGTTATTACAATCTCAACCAAAACCTCGAAATGACAGGATTGCAAGACCTAAGATCCGTTACCGGTACCAACAAAAACAAAATGGGTTTGCAGTCCGCCGACTATTTTATTGTTTCCCAACAAGGCTTGGGTAAAAAATCAAGAACCGGCCTCATCCGACCAGGTGGAAACACCATCGTAAGCCTGGAATCCCTAGACCAGGATATTTCCAAATACTGGATGCAGCTATCCGATCATCTGCCGGTCATGCTGGAGCTTGAAAGCAGCCGGAATAACGAAGGATGGGAAGAAGTTGATCGACAAGATCTGCAGTACATAAACCTAATGCAGGATCTACAGTATGCTATTACAGCACTTATGCTAGCTACCGGAGATACTGATCAAGGGGATACGAAGCAAGAGGTCGACTCTAAAGAACTGGAGGATTATACTAAACGCCTGGAACAACTGAGGAAGTTGAGGAGCAAGCTTCTCAAGAAAGACGAGGTGAGTGCCAAGGGACTAGAAGAAATAAGTACGGAACTAGGGAAGGTGAGGGAGCAAGTATCGATCCCCTTTATTGCATTAAACCGATTAGGTAAGTTAGGCCAAGACGATTTTGAAGAATACAGAGATATAGAATCCTCCGTCACTACCACCCTTTACAGTATTTGGGAAGACATAGTGAATGATGACGCTATAAACAACAGTGATGAAAAAGTTAAAGGCGTGATGGATGAAATCCAGAAAATAAGGCTAAGTATCAAGAATAATGGTTTGAAAAAGGGAGGTGAAAGTCTCGTTAGCCTGTTGGATATACTAGAAAAAGGTAAGGAGTGGCTGCCCGCAAGCACGAAATACAAAATAGGGCTGATAAATGATTTAATAGATGAAAAAAGCCATTGGGAAAGAGGAAAACTGATGTGGTTCAATAGACCCGGACACTCCAGTTAAGAGAAAATAGACTTAATTGGAGGAAGAAAAATTGGAAAGAAAACAATATACAAAAGAA
>NZ_FOGH01000036.1 GCF_900111165.1 Nitrosomonas sp. Nm51 | reverse complement strand
CCGTCAGCGTCGTCTTACCATGATCCACATGCCCTATCGTCCCAACATTTACATGCGGTTTCGAACGTTCAAACTTGCTCTTTGCCATGACCTGTCCTTTATACTTTCTTAACCCTATTTTTTGTTAATGATTGCTTCAGCTACGTTTTTCGGAGCCTCCGCATAATGCTTAAATTCCATTGAGTAGGTTGCCCTACCTTGGGTAGCAGATCTCAAGGCTGTTGAATAGCCAAACATTTCAGCTAACGGCACCTCGGCCCGAATCAGCTTCATGCCCGGCACATCTTCCATACCCTGAATCATTCCTCGTCTTGATGACAGATCCCCAACCACATTACCCATGAATTCTTCAGGTGACTCGACTTCGACCGCCATCATCGGTTCAAGCAACACGGGATTCGCTTTTCTCATTCCGTCTTTAAATGCTATTGACGCCGCCATTTTAAAAGCGTTCTCATTCGAATCGACATCGTGATACGAGCCATCATACAGCGTAACTTTTACATCCACCACCGGAAAACCTGCCAATATACCATTTGGCAACGTATCAAGCAAACCTTTTTCAACCGCAGGAATGTACTCACGCGGAACCACGCCGCCTTTGATTTCATCGATAAACTCGAATCCTTTGCCAGCTTCGTTAGGCTCCATTTTCAACCACACATGACCATATTGCCCACGCCCCCCAGACTGTTTGACAAACTTCCCTTCTACCTCTATGCGTTTTTTAATTGCCTCCCTATAAGCTACCTGAGGTGCCCCAACATTGGCTTCGACTCCAAATTCACGCTTCATCCGATCAACAATAATTTCAAGATGCAATTCACCCATACCAGAAATAATAGTTTGCCCAGACTCTTCATCCGTTCTGACTCTAAATGAAGGATCTTCTTGAGCCAGACGATTTAATGCAATACCCATTTTCTCCTGGTCCAATTTGGTCTTTGGCTCGACCGCAACGTGTATAACTGGGTCCGGAAAATCCATTTTTTCCAAGGTAATAATTGAGTCTGGAGCACATAATGTATCGCCTGTTGTCACATCTTTGAGGCCAACAGCAGCGGCAATGTCACCTGCTCGCACCTCTTTAATTTCTTCACGTTGATTAGCGTGCATTTGTAATATGCGGCCTATCCGTTCTTTCCGCGCCTTGATCGGGTTATATACCGAGTCTCCAGAGTTAACTACGCCTGAGTAGACTCTGAAAAATATCAATTGCCCCACGTACGGATCTGTAGCAACTTTAAATGCCAGAGCAGAAAAAGGCGCATTATCATCGGATTTTCTCTGTTCCGATTCGCCATTTTCCTTAGTTCCCTGTATAGCCAACACATCAACAGGCGAAGGCATATAATCAAGCACGGCATCCAACATTGCTTGAACACCCTTGTTTTTAAAGGCCGTTCCGCACAACATGGGTACTATTTCATTATTAATCGTTCTTAATCGAAGACCTTTTTTGATATCTGAAATCTCTAATTCCCCATTTTCCAGATACTTATCCATCAATTCTTCGTCAGCTTCTGCCGCAGTTTCGAGCATTCTTTCCTGCCATTCCAAAGCGTCTTTTTTCAAGTTATCGGGTATTTCGCGCTCTTCATATTTCAGTCCGCGGGTTTCGTCATCCCAATAAATGGCTTTCATTCTGACAAGATCGATGACACCTTCAAACTTATCTTCCGCCCCAATTGGCAGTTGTATTGGCACAGGCATCGCTTTTAACCGCGTTTGTATTTGCTCATAAACGCGCATAAAATCCGCACCCGATCTATCCATTTTATTTACAAATGCCAAACGAGGCACCTGATATTTATTGGCCTGTCGCCAGACAGTTTCAGTTTGCGGCTGAACGCCGCCGACAGCACAAAACACTGTACATGCGCCATCCAAGACACGCAACGAGCGTTCCACTTCAATTGTAAAATCAACGTGACCAGGCGTATCAATAATATTGATCCGATGCTCAGGATAATTGCCGCCCATTCCTTTCCAGAAACATGTCGTTGCTGCTGATGTTATAGTAATTCCTCTTTCTTGTTCCTGTTCCATCCAATCCATGGTCGCAGCACCATCATGCACCTCGCCAATTTTATGCGACACGCCTGTATAAAAAAGAACGCGCTCTGTTGTTGTCGTTTTACCAGCGTCAATATGCGCCATAATACCGATATTTCTATAACGCTCTATGGGAGTCTTTCTTGCCACAATCAAATGCCCTACTAAATATATTAATAATTTTCTTTGTGTCGAGTTGAATGGATTAATTTAATCAAACATTAAAATCTAAAATGTGAAAATGCTTTATTTGACTCCGCCATCCTGTGTACTTCTTCCTTTTTCTTAACTGCACCACCCCTTCCTTCAGCCGCTTCCGCCAACTCACCAGCCAAACGCATATCCATTGATTTTTCATTTCTCTTTCTAGCAGCATCGCGCAACCAACGCATGGCCAATGCATTCCTGCGCACCGAGCGCACCTCAACTGGTACCTGATAATTTGCACCACCGACCCTGCGACTTTTAACTTCAACTAATGGGCGCACATTTGTTAACGCTTGAGTAAAAATTTCCATGGGATCACCTCCCGTTTTCTTTTCGATTTGCTCAAGCGCACCATAAATTATTCTTTCAGCAACTGATTTTTTCCCACGCGTCATCAATACATTGACAAACTTTGCAAGCTCAATATTATGAAACTTTGGATCCGGCAGAATCTCGCGCTTGGGTACTTCTCTACGTCTTGGCATAATGTCCTTTTATCCTCTAGCGTAATTGAACGTCAAGCTGTTTTTGGTTTTTTTGAGCCATATTTTGAACGCGCCTGTTTGCGATCTTTCACGCCCGCAGTATCTAAACTTCCGCGCACTGTGTGATAGCGCACACCTGGAAGGTCTTTAACACGACCGCCACGAATCAACACTACCGAGTGCTCCTGCAGATTATGTCCTTCACCACCAATATAACTCGAAACTTCATAACCATTTGTCAACCTGACCCTGGCAACTTTACGCAGTGCTGAGTTTGGTTTTTTTGGTGTTGTAGTGTAAACCCTGGTGCAGACACCCCTTTTTTGCGGGCAACTTTCAAGCGCAGGCACGTTGCTTTTAACACGTTTTGCTTCGCGTGGCTTGCGTACTAATTGACTAATAGTCGGCATATACTATGTCCTAAAAAAACTGGACGGGCGCAGCCGTCCTGACTTACCTTATTTGTTATCTGATGAATTGATTTATTGCCACCATTACCCGTGAATAGGCATCACCGCACCGCGCTTATTATTCATTATCCCTGATAAAAACCGGCGCAATAGAAAAGACTGCGGATTCTATGGGGTTTCCTAACTTATGTCAAGACATAGTTAGAATACCAATGAACATATACCATTGAAACAACTTTCATTTAGGATTGTATTTTTAGCAACATTCTATCCCTGAAAGGATGTTGCTAAAAATTTCATATGATTACAATCAATCTCTAAAATTTTCATATTGTAACGGAAAGTCCGTTATTGTCTTTTTAACTATCTGAATAGCTTCCTGCAATACATCTTTTTTAGCGCCCGAGACACGCACGCTATCACCTTGAATACTTGCCTGCACTTTTAATTTATTTTCTTTGAGAATTTTTACAATCTTTTTTGCCAGTTCTGAATTCAACCCCGTTTTCACATTGACTTCCTGCTTTACTTTGTTACCACTGATTTTGTCTATCTGACTCTTTTCCAAGCAGCGCACGTCAATTTTTCGTTTTGTCAACTTTGAACGCAAAATGTCCAGCACTTGCTCAAGCTTAAACTCATCGTCAGCAAAAATAGTAAGTAAGCGTTCTGTTTGTTCAACACGTGCATCCGATCCCTTAAAGTCAAATCTCGAACTGACTTCCTTATTTGTTTGATCAACTGCATTTCTGACTTCGTGACTATCAACTTCCGATACGATATCAAATGACGGCATTTAATATAACCTCTCGACAATGAAGTTCTCAAAACTTAAATGAAGATTTAAGGAGCCGCGAATAAATAAGTGTGACAATTGGGCGCGTCTGGCGAATGCAATGCAAGGCGGGAGGATGAGTCATAGCCAAGCTATGGCGACGACGAACAACGCCGCAGTGTGCCCGCCAGATGCGATCCAGGTGTTACAGTTATTTATGAACGACTCCTAATTCTTTTTTCTGTTAGCCGCAATGCGTAAGCGCAACGCATTCAATTTAATAAATCCTGCAGCATCTGCTTGATTATATGCCCCCGCATCTTCTTCGAATGTAGCCACAGTCTCGTCAAATAGTGAGTGTGTTTTTGAGTCTCTGCCGACGATAATGACATTACCCTTATACAGCTTCAACCTCACCCAGCCATTGACATTTTCCTGGGTACTATCAATCAATGCTTGGATTGCTCTGCGCTCCGGACTCCACCAATATCCGTTATAAATCAAAGCAGCGTAACGAGGCATCAACTCATCCTTTAAATGAGCAACTTCTCTGTCCAAGGTAATCGACTCCATCGCTCTGTGCGCACGCAGCAAAATTGTTCCGCCCGGCGTTTCGTAACAACCACGCGACTTCATTCCGACATATCGATTCTCCACCAGATCAAGCCGACCTATACCGTGTTTCCCACCCAACTGGTTCAAAGCAGTCAAAACCTGTGCCGGCGTCATCGTGTTGCCATTTAGCGCCACCGCATTTCCACCCGCAAATTCTATATCGAGATATTCGGCTTCGTCGGGCGCATTCTCCGGAGAAACACTCCAACGCCACATAGACTCTTCCGGCTCTACAGCCGGGTTCTCCAGGCTGCGCCCTTCATAGGAAATATGCAACAGATTGGCATCCATACTATAGGGTGAGCCTTGTTTTTTCTTCATTTCAACCGGAATACCATGCATTTCGGCATAACTCAGCAGTTTTTCCCGAGAAGTCAAATCCCACTCACGCCAAGGCGCAATGACTTGAATATCCGGTTGCAATGCGTAATAACCCAATTCAAAGCGCACTTGATCATTTCCTTTTCCTGTTGCACCATGAGATACTGCATCCGCTCCTGTCTTTTGCGCTATTTCAATTTGTCTTTTGGCAATGAGCGGGCGCGCAATGCTGGTTCCCAGCAAATATTCACCTTCATATAGGGTGTTGGCCCTGAACATGGGAAAAACAAAGTCACGCACATATTCTTCCCGCAGATCATCGATGAAGATTTCTTTAACCCCTAATTGCCGGGCCTTGGCACGCGCCGGCTCAACCTCTTCACCTTGGCCTATATCAGCGGTAAAAGTCACTACCTCACATCGATAGACATCCTGCAACCATTTGAGAATGACCGAAGTATCCAATCCACCTGAAAAAGCGAGCACTACTTTATTTACTTTACTCATGTTATCACTGTCTGTAATCTACCTACGCCATACCTCACTTCAATGCTAAGAAATTAAATTGAGAATCATGTATCCTGTATTTTTCCTAGCAGCAAATATTCCATTAACGCCTTTTGTGTATGCAAACGGTTTTCCGCCTCTTCCCACACAACGGATTGGGGGCCGTCAATAACATCTGCCGTCACTTCCTCACCTCGATGGGCCGGCAGGCAATGCATGAACACCGCATTTTCGTCAGCCAAAGTCATCATCTCCGCATCCACGCAAAAATCAGCAAAATCCGCTTTTCTTTGCTCCGCCTCTGCTTCAAATCCCATGCTGGTCCAGACATCTGTTGTAACCAAATCCACATTTTTAACTGCCTCATGCGGACTGGAAAACATTTCAAAATTTTTCGTGCCGATTAACCCGATCTGTTCAGGATTTACTTCATAGCCGGGCGGGGCCGAAACATGCACTTTAAAATCAAATACCTCCGCAGCTTGGAGCCATGAATTACACATATTATTTACATCGCCTATCCAGGCCACTATTTTACCGGCGATATTTTCACGGTGCTCTATGAACGTAAAAATATCACCCATGATCTGACAAGGATGATATTCATCGGTCAGACCATTGATAACCGGCACACGGGAATGCTGTGCAAAGCGCCGCAGAATGTCATGTTCGTACGTTCTGATCATTATCAGATCAACCATGCGCGATATCACGCGCGCAGAGTCTTCCACCGGCTCACCTCGCCCTAGCTGCATATCCCGTGTCGAAAGATAAATCGACGTACCCCCCAGTTGATTCATACCCGCTTCGAATGATAAACGCGTTCTGGTCGAGTTTTTATCGAAAATCATTGCCAATGTCCGATCAGCAAACGGCCAATATTGGCGATACTGTTTAAACGCCCGCTTCATCCACCGTGCACGTTCAAACACATATTCATATTCTTCCCGACCTAAATCAGTAAACTGCAGATAATGCTTCAATTGCATAAATTACAACTGTCCTAACAGACAGATTATGAAATAATTCAACCTATCTCGCTACGACAAACTCCTTGATTAATTGACAGGCCGTATTCACGACCAGTTTGGCTTCTTCCTCTTGCATTACGAGTGCCGGTAATAGGCGAATTACTTTTTCAGAAGTAACATTGATCAGCAGTTTCTTTTCCAACGCCCGTTTAACCAGCTCACCGCATGGTACTTCAAGCTCAATTCCGATCATCAGGCCCTGACTTCTGATTTCAACAATTTTATCCAGTCCGGCTAGCTGTGCCTCCAATCGATCATGGATAAACTTTCCCAATTTACTGGCATGATTGATGAGACCATCCTCTTCAAGCACCGCAAGCGTTTCTATGGCGGCAGTACACATCAAAGGATTACCACCAAACGTCGACGCATGATTGCCCGGCTTAAATGTATTTGCCGCCACACCACGCGCCAGGCATGAACCAATTGGAACGCCAGATCCCAGACCTTTGGCCAACGTCATCACATCCGGCAGAATATCGCTATGTTGAAACGCAAACCATTTCCCGCTGCGTCCGATACCTGACTGAACTTCATCCAGCATTAACAGCCAGCCATACTCATCACACAGGCAGCGCAGCTCATGCAAATAACGCGCCTGCGGTATATTGACACCCCCTTCACCCTGAAACGGCTCAACCAAAACGGCAACCACATTCTTATTGTTGACAGCAACCTGTCTGACAGCTTCCAAATTATTGTAAGGCACGCGCACAAAACCTGATAATAACGGCTCAAATCCGGCCTGCACCTTCCGATTACCGGTTGCTGTCAACGTTGCCATAGTGCGACCATGAAATGCATGCTCCATGACAATAATAGTAGGCAATGACACACCCTTATTATGTCCGTAAAGACGCGCAAGTTTGATGGCAGCTTCATTCGCTTCCGCTCCGGAATTACAAAAAAAAGCCTTCTCCATACCTGACAAAGCAGTCAGCCTGGCAGCCAATTGCTCCTGCTTCTCAATAAAATAGATGTTGGATGTATGTATCAGCGTGCGCGCTTGCCTGCACAATGCCTCAGCTAAACGTGGATGGCAATGGCCCAGTCCGCATACAGCCACTCCGGACAGCGCATCAAGATATTTCTCTCCTTTGTCACTCCATAACCAGACACCTTCACCTTTCACAAAGGTGACAGGAAGCTGTGCATAGGTATTCATCACGTATGACATGTCTCTATTTTGCTCACTTTATGCAAATTTTAGAAAATAATTCAGGGATATTTCAGACATTCATTAAGCGCGGCACAATCGCCAATACTGCCACGCTCAAATTTAGAAAAAGTTATTATCTTTACCCATGTAGTCTGCATTTTCAAGCTTTTTTTCTTTCGCGAATTTTCCAGACACCGTTTTTTCAATTACGATAAGCTAAAGTTCCAGAGAAAGGGCGTCATCATGGTAGAATTAAAAAATTTTGATCTGTCGGAAATCAAGACCAAAGCCAGCATCTTTACCTTATACCCTTAACCAGTTACCAGTTAATCAGCTGTTTCTTAATTAATCATAGAATATGGATCAATTTGCCAAAGAAACTCTGCCGGTCAGCCTCGAAGAGGAAATGCGCCGCTCTTACCTAGATTATGCCATGAGCGTCATTGTCGGGCGCGCCTTGCCCGATGTCCGGGACGGCCTTAAACCGGTCCACCGCCGCATACTGTATGCCATGCACGAATTATCAAATGACTGGAATCGGCCCTATAAAAAGTCAGCTCGTATTGTCGGTGATGTTATCGGTAAATATCACCCACATGGCGACACTGCGGTTTACGACACCATCGTGCGCATGGCACAGGATTTCTCCTTGCGCTATATGCTAATAGACGGCCAGGGCAATTTTGGTTCCATTGATGGTGATAATGCAGCAGCCATGCGTTACACAGAAATTCGCATGTCCCGTATTGCGCATGAGTTACTCGTGGATTTGGATAAGGAAACAGTTGATTTCGGTCTTAATTATGACGAATCAGAACAAGAACCCCTTATTCTGCCGACAAAAATCCCCAATCTCCTGATTAACGGTTCATCCGGCATCGCGGTAGGTATGGCAACTAATATACCCCCGCATAATTTGAACGAAGTTATTGACGCCAGCCTGAAGCTTCTCAAGAATCCTGAAACAAGTGTTGACGAGCTGATCAAATGTATCCATGCACCCGATTTTCCAACTGCCGGCATTATATATGGCATCAACGGTGTACATGATGGATACCGCACAGGACGTGGCCGGGTTGTGATGCGCGCCCGCACGCATTTTGAAGATCTGGACAAAGGCAGCCGGCAAGCCATCATTGTTGACGAATTACCCTATCAGGTAAACAAAGCCAACTTGCTTATACGGATTGGCGAACTGGTTCGTGATAAAAAAATCGATGGAATTTCGGATTTGCGTGATGAATCAGATAAATCCGGAATGCGCATTGTCATTGAGTTAAAACGTGGCGAGATTCCCGAAGTCATCCTCAATAACCTGTATAAAGAAACACAAATGCAGGACACCTTCGGTATGAATATGGTCGCCTTGCTGGACGGTCAACCACGACAGCTGAATTTAAAACAAATACTTGCTGCATTCTTGCGTCACCGGCGTGAGATTGTAACGCGCAGAACTGTATTTGAGTTAAAAAAAGCGCGCGAACGTGGCCACATTCTCGAAGGTCTGGCTGTATCACTGTCCAATGTTGACGAAATCATTACCCTCATCAAAACGTCAGCCACACCGGCAGAGGCCAAGAAGGCACTCATGGCAAGAACATGGCGCTCCGTACTGGTTGAAGAAATGCTTGCAAGGGCAGTAACTGACACACAAACACTACGCCCGGAAGGGCTGGCGCCTGAGTTTGGTTTGCAACCGCAAGGCTATCGGCTATCTGAAGCACAGGCTCAGGCGATTCTGGACTTGCGCCTGCAGCGCCTGACCGGCCTTGAGCAAGACAAAATTGTTGAAGAATACAAAAGTGTAATGGATAAAATTGTTGATTTTATTGATATTTTATCTAACCCCGGAAGAATTACTGACATTATCAGCGAAGAACTTCAAGCCATACAGCAGCAGTTTGGCGACACACGCCGCAGCGAAATTATCACCGATACGCAAGACCTAAGTATTGAAGACCTGATCACACCCGCTGATGTTGTCGTCACACTATCTCACAGCGGATATATCAAATCACAGTTACTGGATGAGTACCGGGCACAAAAACGCGGTGGCCGCGGTAAACAAGCAGCCAGTACAAAGGAAGATGACTTTATTGACAATCTGTTTATTGCCAATACACATGACTATATTCTGTGTTTTTCCAGCCGTGGCCGTGTTTACTGGATAAAGGTCTACTCAGTGCCGCTGGCCGGAAGAATATCGCGTGGGAAGCCGATTATTAATCTGGTTCAACTGGAGGATGACGAAAAAATCAATGCCATTTTACCCGTCAAGACATTTGACGAAAATCAATTTGTTTTTATGGCGACGGCATCTGGCACCGTCAAGAAAACACCTTTGTCAGAATTTTCGAGACCACGAAACAACGGTATTATCGCTATCGGGTTAAGTGATGACGACTATCTGATCGGTGTCGCACTGACCGATGGTCAATTTGACGTAATGCTGTTTTCCGATAACGGCAAAGCCATGCGTTTTAGTGAAAATGTCGTACGTCCGATGGGGCGCATTGCGCGCGGCGTGCGCGGGATGAGGCTGGGTGCAGGACAAAAAGTCATTTCACTGCTCGTCGCAGAAGACGAAACACAGGCTGTTCTGACCGTTACCGAAAACGGTTATGGCAAACGCACGCCGATCGGCGAATATACGCGCCATAACCGTGGAACACAGGGTATGATCGCCATCAAAACAAGCAAACGCAACGGCAAAGTCGTTACGGCGAAACTGGTCAAACCCGAGGACGAAATTATGCTGATCACCTCCGGTGGTGTCATGATACGCACACGTGTCAATGAAGTGCGTGAAATGAGCCGCGCAACCCAAGGTGTCACGCTGATTAATCTAGATGAAGGCGAGAAACTGGCAGGATTGGAAAAAGTCATTGAAAGCGCAGAGGAATGAGTGAACAATCTGCTATTGTATATTCACACAACCAGAACAGTCTCCAGTCACACAATAAATGAATCAGATTTATAACTTCAGTGCAGGTCCCGCAACACTACCCAGAGAAATTTTGCAGCTGGCACGCGATGAAATGCTAGACTGGCACGGCAGTGGCATGTCGGTAATGGAAATGAGCCACCGCGGCCTAGAGTTTACTTCGATCATAGAAGACCTGGAACAGGATCTACGCGAACTGGTCAATATTCCGCCAAATTACAAGGTATTGTTTTTACAGGGCGGCGCGTCCAGTCAGTTCGCCATGGTGCCGATGAATTTGCTCCGCGGCAAAACGAAAGCCGATTATATCCATACCGGGCAATGGTCCGATAAAGCCATAAACGAAGCAAACCGTTATTGTTTTGTCAACATTGCCGCTTCATCAGAAGACGCCCGTTTTACGTATGTTCCACCGCAAGACCAGTGGCATCTTGATAGCGATGCCGCTTATGTTCACATGACATCCAACGAAACCATCGGTGGCGTCGAGTTTCACTGGACGCCAGAACCTCCCTCCGATCACGACATACCGATCGTAGCCGACATGTCTTCAAATATTCTTTCTCGTCCTCTGGACGTAACCCGTTATGGACTTATTTACGCCGGCGCACAGAAAAACCTGGGGCCTGCGGGCCTGGTATTGGTTATTATCCGCGAGGATCTTGCGGGTTTCGCGCAACCGGGAACACCGACACTGTTTGATTACCAGGCTCACATCAAACATAACTCCATGTATAACACACCACCGACCTACGCTATCTACATAACCGGCCTGGTAATAAAATGGCTAAAACGGCAAGGCGGGCTCGCCGCTATTGAACAAACCAACATTCGCAAGTCCGCTCTGCTCTATGACTTGATTGATTCCTGCGATTTTTATCAATGCCCTGTCGACGTACCGGACCGATCCAGAATGAATATTCCTTTCACACTAAGAAATCCCGCTTTGGACGCTTTGTTTCTTGAACAAGCCGAAGCAAACGGCCTCGTTCAACTCAAGGGTCACCGTTCCGTTGGCGGCATGCGCGCATCGTTGTACAATGCCATGCCCATGGATGGTGTTGTACAACTAATTGAATTCATGAAGGAGTTTGCCAACAAAAATGCCTGAACACCAACAAGCCGCTTTCAAGATTCTCACTTTGAATCATATTGCACCTGCTGGACTGGAACGTTTTCCTGCAGACAATTATCAGATCGGCAAAAATATCGTGCAGCCTGATGCCATTCTGGTCCGTTCGCACAATATGCTGAACATGGATATTCCCCAAACGATACTGGCTATCGGACGCGCGGGTGCCGGCACCAACAATATTCCGGTCCACGCCATGAGTGAACGTGGCCTCCCCGTATTTAACACGCCAGGCGCCAATGCCAATGCGGTTAAGGAACTGGTGTTGGCAGGCCTGTTACTGGCCGCCCGCAACCTGCTGCCCGCGTTACGTTTTGTTGAAACCCTGCAAGGCGACGACGAAGCCTTGCATAAGCTGGCAGAACGTGAAAAGAAACGTTTCTCAGGTATGGAATTGCCAGGACGTACGCTTGGCATTATCGGCCTGGGCGAAATTGGCAGACTGGTCGCAGATGCAGCGATTAAACTCGGCATGAAAGTCGTTGGCTATGATCCCAACATTACAGTTGAATCCGCTTGGAGTTTGTCGTCTGAAGTCAGGAAAGCCCAAAGTATTGAAGCCTTGTTGCGTACCAGCGATTTTATTACCGTTCACGTTCCCTTAGTTGACACCACATGGCACCTCATCAATGAAAAAAGCATCGGTAACATGAAGCAGGGTACGATTCTGCTGAATTTTTCGCGCAATACCATTGTCGATGAAGAAGCTGTGCTGACCGGAGCGTCATCCGGAAAAATAAAGTTTTATGTATGTGATTTTCCAAGCCAGAAATTGCAACACCATGATTCCGTTATTACCTTGCCGCATCTTGGCGCTTCAACTCTGGAGGCCGAAGAAAACTGCGCGGTAATGGTCGTGAATCAACTTGTTGATTTTCTGCAAAATGGTAATATTACCAACACCGTCAACTTTCCCAATACCACCATGGAGCGGGAATCATCCTATCGGATCGCCGTTGCCAACGAAAATGTTCCCAATATCGTAGGACAAATATCTACAGATCTGGCAAAGGCGGGTTTAAATATTCACAATATGGTGAATAAATCCCGGGGGGAGATCGCTTATACGCTGGTCGACGTCGACAGTCCGGTCCCGCAGCAGGTTATTAGCAAAATTGTTTCGATTTCAGGTGTTTTATCGGCGCGTTATGTGCCCGTCCCGATTCGACAAGTTAATTGATCAGTTATATGACTCATGAACAATTAAAACAATTACGTTACGAGATAGACAAAATTGACGGCGAAATACTAAAGCTCGTCAACAAACGCGCCGAGTTCGCCCAGAAAATTGGTTTTATAAAGAAAAACAACATTATTTACCGGCCTGAGCGCGAAGCACAAATACTGGCGCGGATGCAGCAAGATAATCCCGGGCCCCTGGACAGTGCGCGCATAGCACAGCTTTTCACTGAAATCATGTCGATCTGTCGTGCATTAGAAAAACCAATGACTGTAGCCTGTCTGGGGCCACAGGGCACATTCTCAGAGGAAGCCGCCACTAAGCGTTTTGGCAGCGCTTTTACCACGCTGCCATGCGATTCTATTGATGCAGTGTTTCGCAGTGTCGAGTCCAGCCGCGCCGGATATGGCGTTGTGCCCGTGGAAAACTCAACCGAAGGCGCGGTTGGCCGAACACTGGATCTGCTGCTGCAAACCTCTCTGACCGTCTGCGGAGAAATTCAGCTACCCGTCCATCAGTGTCTGATGGCCATACAGGCCGACCTGACAAAAATCGACAAAATTTTCTCCCATCCGCAGTCTTTCGCACAATGCCACCACTGGTTGCAGACGACGCTGCCTGGGGTTTCCAGCACTGCCTATATCAATACCAGCAGTAACGCCGATGCTGCCCGCCTGGCCGCACAAGACGAGCACGCTGCCGCTATTGCGAGCAAAAGAGCGGCCGATTTCTACAATTTGAAAATCTGCGCAGAAAATATCGAAGATGATTCTAAAAACACCACGCGTTTTCTGGTGCTCGGCACTCAGAAAGTGACGCCTTCAGGTAAAGACAAAACATCCTTGGTCATGTCGGCTGGTAATTATGCTGGTGCCATTCATAAATTATTGACACCGTTTGCTGTCAATGATGTCAGCATGACCCGTCTCGAATCCCGCCCTTCACGCATCCATCTGTGGCAGTATGTTTTTTTTGTCGATATCGAAGGTCACCAGAAAGACGCCAATGTCGCTAAAGCGCTTAAGGAACTCAACGAAAAAGCTTCGTTCCTGAAAATCCTCGGTTCTTATCCAGCAACATAGATTGTTACCAGCAACAAAGAACCTATCAACTTAAAACATTGACCAGTTTTTTAACCATCAACGAAAAATTGACTACTATGAATCTCTGCGATTTTGCACCGGAATATATTCGCGCAATTCATCCCTATCAACCCGGCAAACCGATATCGGAATTGGCCAGAGAAATGGGGCTCGATGAGTCCGGCATCGTAAAGCTGGCCTCCAACGAAAACCCGCTAGGCACCAGTCCTTTAGCGCTTGAAGCCATGATTCATACTCTGCATGATGTCACCCGATATCCGGACGGCAGTGGTTTCGAATTGAAACAGGCGCTATCCAAACTTTACGCTGTCAATACCGAACAAATCATTCTCGGAAACGGTTCCAATGACGTACTCGACCTCGCCGCACGCGTATTTCTTAAACCCGGCGCAGCAGCCGTCTACTCACAACATGCGTTTGCAGTCTACCCACTCGTGACACAAACTATTGGCGCCAACGGCATCTCCGTGCCGGCCAGAGAATATGGCCATGATCTGCCGGCCATGCTCGATGCGGTTACGCCGGAAACACGCATGGTATTCATCGCCAGCCCCAATAATCCAACCGGCACACTATCCGCTTCCGAAGATTTATTGCGATTTATGGAACGTGTATCAAAAGACGTATTGGTTGTCCTGGACGAAGCCTATAACGAATACCTCCCTGCAGCAAACAAGTCCGATAGCATCAATTGGCTGAAACAATTTTCCAATCTGGTTATCACACGCACCTTCTCCAAAGTCTATGGATTGGCCGGCGTGCGCATCGGCTTTGGTCTTGCACATCCTGAAGTCGCCAACCTTATGAATCGTGTGCGTCAACCGTTCAATGTCAGCAGTATCGGGCTGGCCGGTGCGTTGGCGGCACTGCAGGACAACGAATTCGTCCAGCAGTCATATGCTCTTAATCGCGCCGGAATGCTGCAACTCACAGATGGATTTCGCAAAATTGGAATAGAATATATTCCTTCGTATGGAAATTTCATCACTTTTCGTGTTGAAGGTGATGCGGCCGCTACTACCCGGATTTATCAGAATCTGTTACGCCAGGGTGTTATAGTCCGGCCGCTGGGCATATATGAGATGCCGCACCATCTGCGGGTTACCATCGGACTTGAGTCTGAAAATCAAAAATTTCTCAAATCACTAGAATACGCATTAGGAGAATTAGCGTGATCATTGTCATGAACAAAGAGGTGACCGAAGAACAAATCGGTAACGTCGTAAAAAAAATCCAGGATCTTGGCCATGAAGTCAATATCTCACGCGGTACCAGACGAGTAGTCATTGGTGCTATCGGTGATGAGACCAAACTCGACCCGGAAATTTTCGATCCGATGCCTGGTGTCGAATACTCAATGCATATCGTTAAACAATACAAAATTGTTTCACGCGAATCGCATCAACAAGATTCGGTTATTGACGTTCGTGGCATTCCAGTCGGTGGTAGCCAGATTCAGGTTATCGGTGGTCCGTGTTCAGTGGAAACGCAGACGCAAATGGATCTGGCTGCACAACAGGTATCCTCGGCAGGCTGCCGCCTGATGCGCGGTGGTGCATTCAAACCGCGCACCAGTCCGTATACTTTTCAGGGAAAAGGTCGCGATGGCTTGGGAATTTTCCGTACAGCCGCGGATAAATACAATCTGCCCATTGTCACCGAACTAATGGATGTACGTATGCTCGACACCTTCCTAGAGCATGATGTCGACGTCATCCAGATCGGCACGCGCAACATGCAGAATTTCGATCTGCTGAAGGAAGTCGGAGGTATTCACAAACCCGTCATCCTCAAGCGCGGCTTATCTGCAACCATCTCCGAGTGGCTGATGGCTGCTGAATATATTGCCGCAAGGGGCAATCACAATATCATTTTCTGCGAGCGCGGTATCCGTACTTTTGAAACCGCATACCGCAATGTGCTCGATGTCACCAGCGTGCCTATGCTAAAGCGCGAGACCCATCTACCCGTCATTATCGATCCGTCGCATGCCGGCGGCAAGGCCTGGATGGTACCCTCACTCGCCCGTGCAGCAATTGCCGCAGGCGCCGACGGTCTGCTGGTTGAAATGCATCCCAATCCATGCGAGGCCTGGTGCGATGCAGATCAGGCGCTGAATCCGCAGGAATTTACCGATTTGATAAATTCACTCAAAGGTATTGCCCAGGTCATTGGCCGAACGCTTTAATCTATGTTGCAGCATGTTTATGGCACACATTACGTTGAATAAGCTGGTTATTGTCGGTGTCGGACTGATTGGCGGCTCGTTTGCCCTTGCACTGCGCAAAGCTGGTATTGCCAACAATATAGTCGGCATCGGGCGCGGTCAAAAAAATATGCAACGCGCGCTAAATCTTGGCGTCATAGACGAAATTGCAAAGGACATGGCATCAGCGCTTCAGGATGCCGATTTTGTTCTACTCGCGATGCCTGTTGGCCAGACCAAAAACATCATGGCGCAGATTGCACCGCATCTGAGGACCGGCACCGTCGTATCAGATGCCGGCAGCACCAAACAGGATGTTGTCACAGCAGCCCGCAATCACCTGGATAATAACTTGAAAAACTTCGTGCCTGGACACCCAATCGCCGGCGCCGAATACAGTGGCGTGCTAGCCGCACAGGACAGTCTGTATATTGACAAACACGTCATTCTCACACCGATCAAAGAAACACATATTACGGCAATTGAAATAACCACCGCACTATGGCAGGCCTGCGGCGCCAAGGTGTCACAAATGCAGGTGGCAGAACATGATGAGACGCTCGCAGCCACCAGTCATTTGCCGCATATTCTCGCGTTCACGCTGATGAATTATCTGCGCAACAATTCAAACCATCCCAGAAGCCTGCTGCACTTTGCCGGCAGCGGTTTTCGTGACTTCACCCGTATCGCCAGCAGTTCACCGGAAATGTGGCGCGATATCTGTTTGGCCAATCGGGAAGCACTGCTGAAACAGATCGCTGCCTATCAAAATGAATTAAATACTATACAAGCTGTTTTGACAAATGTGGATGGAGAAGCGCTGGAAAAAGCATTTTCTCAAGCACGGGAAATGCGGGAGGACTGGTTAAGCCGAAAAAATTAAAGATTCATTTTAAATTTGAACAAAATATAAATATTTTTAAAAGCGAGCAATTTTATTTTTAACTGACTCCAGTTTAAGGGGCACTAACAATTCGTGAATTATTTCTTTTGTTCCTGAAATGGTGCCATGCATTGTTGTCCTCCGCTGCGTTACCACTCGCTCATGTAGAGTGACCACATCACGCACATTCTGCCTTGCTGAGGACTAAAATGGGTATCGGCAGCAACAGCCCATAATTGTTAACACTCCCTAGTCTCTTTGCATTTCAACAACAGAAATTTTTTTAGCCGTGGCCTTGAAATTCCATGGTATAGGCATTATCATTGCTAGCACTCATTGATAGCGAGTGCCAATATCATTTCACGGATTGCAAAATCCTAAAAATATCAGAACAGCTTATCAATAGATTGACAAATTATTTCATACATTTGCGTTAAATTTTTTAATAGGAGACAAAAGCATGAAAATTCGTCCATTACATGATCGCGTGATCGTCAAGCGACTTGAGGAAGAGCGTAAAACAGCTTCCGGCATCGTAATTCCAGACAGCGCTACCGAAAAGCCTGATCAGGGTGAAGTTCTTGCGGTAGGCAAGGGTAAAGCAGGCGACGATGGAAACGTGCGTGCATTGGAAGTCAAAGTGGGCGACAAAGTTTTGTTCGGCAAGTATTCCGGTCAGGCTGTCAAAGTTGAAGGCGATGAACTGTTAGTAATGCGCGAAGAAGACATTATGGGTGTGATTGAGGGCTGATAGCATCCAGCTTGTTCAGGATAGTGACACGCTAAAACAATAGGTTTAAGTACGAGGAGAAAGAAAATTATGTCAGCAAAAGAAGTGAAATTTGGAGATATAGCACGCCACAAACTGATCGACGGGGTTAACATATTGGCCGACGCGGTCAAAGTAACACTGGGACCCAAAGGCCGCAATGTTGTTTTGGACCGTGCCTATGGTGCGCCAACAATTACCAAAGATGGCGTGTCTGTTGCTAAGGAAATTGAACTGAAAGACAAGTTTGAAAACATGGGCGCACAGATGCTCAAAGAAGTATCCAGCAAGACATCTGATGTAGCCGGCGACGGCACAACAACTGCAACAGTTCTGGCGCAGTCGATTGTTAAAGAAGGTATGCGTTATGTTGCCGCTGGTATGAATCCGATGGATTTGAAACGCGGTATTGACAAGGCTGTCACCGCTACAGTTGAAGAACTGAAAAAAATGTCCAAACCCTGCGCCACGGCAAAAGAAATCGCTCAGGTAGGCAGCATTTCAGCAAACTCTGACGCTGAAATCGGTAAAATTATTTCTGACGCGATGGACAAGGTCGGCAAGGAAGGCGTGATTTCTGTTGAGGACGGTTCTGGGCTCCAGAATGAACTGGAAGTAGTCGAAGGCATGCAGTTTGACCGCGGTTACCTGTCTCCTTATTTTGTCAGCAGCGCTGAAAAACAAATTGCACTGCTGGATGACCCTTACATCCTGCTACACGATAAAAAAATATCTAACATTAGAGACTTACTTCCAGTTCTGGAGCAAGTTGCTAAGGCCAGCAAGCCATTACTGATTATCGCAGAAGATATTGAAGGTGAAGCATTGGCAACACTGGTAGTAAACAATATTCGCGGTATCCTGAAAACATGTGCTGTTAAGGCGCCTGGCTTTGGCGACCGCCGTAAAGCCATGCTTGAAGATATCGCCATTCTGACCGGCGGCACAGTTATTTCCGAAGAAGTCGGCTTATCGCTTGAAAAAGTCACGCTGGATAATCTGGGCCAGGCAAAACGCGTAGAAGTTGGCAAAGAAAATACCACTATCATTGATGGCGCGGGTGAAGCAGCTAATATCGAAGGCCGTGTCAAACAAATTCGTGCGCAGATCGAAGAAGCGAGTAGCGATTATGACAAAGAAAAACTGCAAGAACGGGTAGCCAAGCTAGCGGGCGGTGTTGCACTGATTAAAGTCGGCGCAGCCACCGAAGTGGAAATGAAAGAGAAAAAAGCGCGTGTTGAAGACGCCTTGCATGCGACACGCGCAGCTGTGGAAGAAGGTGTAATAGCAGGTGGTGGCGTCGCGTTGTTGCGTACCATTCCAGCCATTCAAAAATTGAAAGGGGACAACCACGATCAGGATGCCGGAATCAAGATTGTCATTCGTGCACTCGAAGAGCCGTTACGTCAAATCGTAACCAACTCAGGCGATGAGCCTTCAGTTGTGGTTAACAAAGTTGTCGAAGGCACTGGTAACTATGGCTATAACGCAGCGACCGGAGAATACGGCGACATGGTTGAAACCGGTGTGCTGGATCCAACCAAAGTAGCACGCTCCGCTTTGCAAAATGCAGCATCAGTTGCTAGTTTGATACTGACCACCGATGCTATGGTTGCAGAATTGCCAAAAGAGGAATCACCTGGCGGTGCAGCCGGCATGGGCGGTATGGGCGGTATGGGCGGTATGGGCGGCATGGATATGTAACAACACCGTAGCGCGTAGCGTTATGGCTGGTGCGCTATAATGTTCTGGCCGATACCAAGCAACAACCCTGTCGGTAGGGGTTGTTGCTTTTTTTTAGTGAACAGATCGCTGCAATTGAGAATGAATGATCTGAAACATCAATGCAATCATATGCTTTATTCTTTTTTCGTGACGGTTGAAGCATGGTACAGTTGACAATATGAATCATTACAGTGATTACTCACCACCTGATAACCTGTTGCAAAATCGCGTCATTCTTGTAACAGGTGCCGGACAGGGATTGGGGCGCGCGGCAGCAATTGCTTTTGCGAAACATGGTGCTGTTATCATACTGCATGGCAGAACAACTAAAAAGCTTGAGCGCGTGTATGACGAAATTGAAACACTCGGTATAACGCAACCTGTTATTTACCCGCTCAACCTGGAAAAAGCCTCAGAAAACGACTACAACCTGCTAGTGCAGGCAATCGCCGAACAATTTGGACGTTTGGACGGTATTTTGCATAATGCTGCATTCCTGCATGGACCAAGTCCGATGGAGTCTCAAACACTTGAACAATGGCAAACACTGCTGCAAGTCAACCTGATTGCACCATTTGCACTGACAAAAGCCTGCCTGCCTCTATTAAAAGCCGCGCCTGACGCCAGCATCATTATGACAGCCAGTTCGCACGGACAGCGTCCGACAGCATACTGGGGCGGTTTTTCAGTTGCCAAAGCAGGAGTCGAGGCGCTGGTAAAAATACAGGCGGATGAATGGAGCATGCTGCCAAACCTGCGTATCAATGCATTAATCCCGGGTGCGGTCAATACACCGCAACGTGCAAAAACACACCCCGGCGAGATCAAAAAAATATTACCGCAACCTGATGATTTAATGCCTGCTTATTTGTTTCTCATGGGCCCGGACAGCAATACGGTAAACGGTGAAATTATTCAGTGTCAGGTGCAGCATTAAATGCTCACTCTCAGTTAAACGGGTATAATCATAGCGTTGAGCAAGGTATATGCATCAATACGTATGTAATGCGTATCAAAAGGGAGATTTAACAACGGAGCGAAAGTGGCGGAATTGGTAGACGCACCAGATTTAGGTTCTGGCGCCGCAAGGTGTGGGGGTTCGAGTCCCCCCTTTCGCACCACTGGCACCTATCTTCCATTGTCTCTTTAACAACCGGTTTCGCACATAACTGACTGACTGGAAATCTGAAACAGCTGATTATCCGGTTACAATATAGCCTAATATTAACATTGACATTTAATTTTTTAAGTTGTTATTCAATCAGGAATTTTAATGCAATCAAATGTAGAAAATCTCGGAGCGCTTGAACGTCGTATCGACATATCCATTCCACAAGATCAAATACAAGAAGAAGTCGACAAACGCCTGAAACAACTGGCAAAGAAAGTCAAAATGCACGGTTTCCGTCCTGGCAAAGTGCCGTTAAAACTGGTATCTCAACGGTATGGCGCAGAAGTACAACAGGAAGTGCTAGGGGATGCACTGAGTAAAAAATTCAGTGAAGTTGTCAAAGAACATAATCTGCAGGTTGCCGGCTATCCGCGCTATGAAACAAAGCAGAATAACGATAACCCTGCGCAATATGCGTTCACTGCCCGGTTTGAAGTGTATCCAGAAATTGTTGTCGGTGACTTGAGCCAGCTGTCGATCGAAAAACCAGTAACTCAGTTAGCTGCTGAAGATGTTGATAAGACCATAGAAATGATTCGAAAACAACATGTTCAATACCAAACTGCAGATCGTGCAGTTATAGAAGGAGACCGCGTTAAGCTGGATTTTAATGGAAAACTGGGCGGCAAGGATTTTGAAGGCGGCAAAGGCGAAGATATATATTTGGTTGTCGGCGAGGAAAATTTTATTAAAGACTTTGAGGCAGCGTTGATTGGAATGCAGGCGGACGAAGAAAAAACGTTTGATGTAGTATTTCCTGAGGACTATCATGGCAAGGAGATTGCGGGGCAAACAATTATTTTTGATGTCAAACTCAAATCCGTCGAACTGCCTGTGCTACCGGAAATCAACGAAGATTTCGCCAAACAATTAGGTATTCAGAATGGCAATCTTGAAAAAATGCGTGACGATATCCGTCACGATCTGGAGCGCGAAGTTTCGAAACGCATTAATGCCAAGCTTAAAGATCAGGCTATGCAGTGCCTGATGGATGCCGTTCCGATCGATGCACCGAATGTGCTGGTTGCTCAGGAAACCGCCCGTTTAATGGAAAATACACGCAAAAATTTTACCGCGCGAGGCATGCGTGCAGACGATATGAAGCTTACACCTGACATGTTCAAAAATAAAGCAGAGCATCGAATCAAGCTGGGACTGATTCTGGCTGAGCTGTTGAAAATACATCAACTAAAAGCAACGCCAGAACAAGTGCGTAAAGTGATTGAAGAAAACGCTCAGGGCTATGAGAACCCGGAAGAAATCGTAAAATGGCATTATGCATCTAAAGAACGTCTGCAGGATGCGGAATCAATTGCTTTAGAAGCAAATGTAGTGCAATGGGTACTGCAACAGGTCAATGTAGTTGAAAAACAGATGACTTTTGATGAACTGATGGAGATCGCCTGATATGACGGAAAGATTCGAATGGCAGCAAGCCATTGAACCAAGAAATCTCGGACTGATACCGATGGTTATAGAAACCAGTGGGCGTGGAGAACGCGCGTATGACATCTATTCGCGCCTGCTGAAAGAGCGAGTCATCTTTATGGTGGGACCGGTAAATGAAACAACCGCAAATCTTGTTGTGGCACAATTACTGTTTCTCGAATCCGAAAATTCGGAAAAGGATATCCATTTATATATTAATTCTCCGGGTGGCATGGTGTCTGCAGGGCTTGCCATTTACGATACAATGCAATACATTAAACCGGATATCAGTACGTTATGCATTGGACAAGCGGCCAGCATGGGTGCCTTGCTGCTAACTGCTGGTGCAAAAGGCAAGCGATATTGTCTTCCTAATTCGCGCGTGATGATTCATCAACCGCTTGGCGGATTTCAAGGACAGGCATCCGATATAGAAATTCACGCCAAAGAGATTTTATATTTAAGGTCGCGGTTAAACGAGATTATGGCGAAACATACAGGCCAGCCCGTAACAGAAATAGAAAAAGATACTGACCGCGATAATTTTCTAAGTGCTGAAGAATCGGTTAGTTACGGATTGGTTGACGCCGTGCTAACACATCGTGATGAAACTGCCGATTAAAGACTCTTGTATAGTAATTACTGTGTACAGTAATTGTATCTTTTTTAACATTGCCATTGGCTAAATGACGTCAGGATAAAAATTATATGGCAGACAAAACTAATAGTGAAAAACTGCTTTACTGTTCTTTTTGCGGTAAAAGTCAGCATGAAGTGAGAAAACTGATCGCAGGTCCATCAGTTTTTATTTGTGATGAATGTATTGAGCTGTGTAACGATATCATTCGTGAGGAAATGCAGGGTGACGAGGCAACCAAGCTAGTCAAGTCCAATCTACCTGTGCCGCATGAAATCAACCAGACACTGGACCAATATGTCATTGGCCAGGAATCCGCAAAGAAAATTTTATCGGTTGCTGTTTATAACCATTATAAGCGTCTGAAAAATATTGCAAAATCAAATGACGGGGATGAGATTGAGCTATCCAAAAGTAATATTTTACTGATTGGTCCGACAGGTTCGGGAAAGACTTTACTAGCACAAACATTGGCGCGATTGCTGGATGTACCTTTTATTATGGCAGACGCTACAGCATTGACTGAGGCTGGCTACGTCGGTGAAGATGTTGAAAACATAATTCAGAAACTGTTACAAAAATGTAATTACGATGCTGAAAAAGCGCAACGTGGTATCGTATATATTGATGAAATAGATAAAATTTCACGCAAATCGGATAACCCTTCAATAACCCGCGATGTTTCTGGTGAAGGGGTGCAGCAGGCGCTGTTAAAGCTGATTGAAGGCACCACAGCAATGGTGCCACCACAAGGCGGGCGCAAGCATCCAAATCAGGAATTTGTTCAGGTCGATACAACGAACATTCTGTTCATTTGCGGTGGTGCTTTTGACGGCCTGGATAAAGTAATCCGCGCACGTTCAGAAAAAGGCGGAATTGGTTTCGGTGCCGATGTCAGAAGCCAGAAACGAAAGGATATCAATAAAATCCTGCAGAATGTTGAGCCGGAAGATCTGGTCAAATTCGGATTGATCCCGGAATTTGTCGGCCGCTTGCCAGTTGTCGCTACTCTTGACGAATTGAATGAAGATGCCTTGGTTCAGATTTTAACCGAACCAAAAAATGCGCTGGTTAAACAATACTGGAAGATGTTTAATATGGAAGGCGGCGTCGATCTGGAGTTTCGCGAGGCGGCGCTCAGAGCGATTGCCCAAAAAGCTTTGTCAAGAAAGACCGGCGCACGTGGCTTGCGTTCAATCATGGAAGATATCCTGCTCGACATTATGTACGATCTGCCGTCTCTGGAAAATGTAACAAAGGTCGTTATCGACTACAACGTGGCAAATGAGGATATTAAGCCGATTCTGATTTATTCAGATCAACAAAAAATCGCAAAAACTTCCAGCTAACCAATATCAATCTGTCTTGATCAGACAGAAATATAATATTTCTTTGTATGACAATAGCATGAATTGAAACATATATCTGTGTGCATCAGATCGCCTCATGCACTCCATTCACTTTTCCGTGGAAAAATTTAAAGCTAGGCCGTGTTGTATCTTCTCGCGAATCCAGTTTTGCGGCTTTTATCCGGCATGGCGCATTAAAATCCGATAACACACATAATCAAACAAGCAGAAAAATATCCTGCTGTTTTTAAGTATACGGCAGATGGAACTATGTTACTGTAATGCACAATTGACTTGAGATTTTGGTAAGCGGACATATACTATTGTTAAATGTACAATCCAATCGGAATATTAAATAAATATGACCTCTCTAGTAGTAGATGACTCTGAACAATTAATACTGCCATTGCTTCCTTTGCGGGACGTGGTTGTATTTCCGCATATGGTAATTCCGTTATTTGTTGGACGGCAAAAATCTATTAAAGCGCTTGAGCTTGCAATGGAGTCCAACAAAAACATTTTGCTGGTTGCACAAAAAATAGCATCTAAAGATGAACCGGAACCAAACGATATGTACGATGTCTGCAGTATTGCCAGCATTCTGCAAATGCTAAAACTGCCAGATGGTACTGTTAAAGTCTTGGTTGAAGGCAATCAACGTGCGCGCATTCTGGACTTTATAGATTCTGAAAGCCATTTTGACGGTAAAGCTGTACCGATTCCTCAAGCACAGGAGGACAAACCGGAAGCGGAAGCCATGCGACGCGCATTAATGACGCAATTTGATCAATATGTCAAACTCAATAAAAAAATTCCGCCTGAAATCATCACTTCGCTCAGCGGAATTGACGAAGCCGGCCGCCTTGCCGATACGATTGCTGCTTATCTGCCTTTAAAGCTTGAGCAGAAACAGGACGTACTTGAGATTTTCAATGTCAACAAACGGCTTGAGCATTTACTCGGACTGTTAGAAACTGAACTGGATATCCTGCAGGTTGAAAAACGCATTCGTGGCAGAGTCAAGCGCCAGATGGAAAAAAGCCAGAGAGATTACTATTTGAATGAGCAGGTCAAAGCCATTCAGAAAGAGCTTGGCGAAGGTGAAGATGGCGCTGATCTAGAAGAAATAGAACGAAAAATCAAAGCGGCTAATATGCCTAAAGAGGCGCACGAAAAGGCGGAATCAGAACTCAGAAAACTGCGCTTGATGTCACCGATGTCCGCTGAAGCAACCGTCGTACGCAACTATATTGATGTGCTTCTCGGCCTGCCATGGAATAAGAAAAACAAGATTAGTAAGGATCTTAGTACTGCGGAGGCTGTACTGAATGAAGATCATTATGGTCTTGAAAAGGTTAAAGAGAGAATCATTGAATACTTGGCCGTCCAGCAACGCGTTGACAAACTGAAAGCCCCGATTTTGTGTCTGGTAGGACCACCGGGTGTGGGTAAAACATCGCTTGGGCAATCCATTGCCCGTGCGGTTAACAGAAAATTTGTGCGCATGGCGTTGGGCGGCGTCAGAGATGAAGCCGAGATACGCGGACATCGAAAAACATATATAGGCTCAATGCCGGGAAAAATCCTACAAAATATGACTAAAGTCGGCGTAAGAAATCCATTATTCCTTCTGGACGAAGTAGACAAAATGGGCATGGATTTTCGCGGCGATCCAGCATCGGCATTATTGGAAGTGCTTGATCCTGAGCAAAATCATACTTTTGTCGATCATTATGTAGAAGTTGAGTATGACTTGTCGAATGTAATGTTCGTAGCAACCGCCAATTCGTTGAATATTCCACCCGCACTACTCGACCGTCTGGAAGTGATTCATCTGTCCGGTTACACCGAAGACGAAAAACTGAATATCGCTGCGAAATATTTGTTGCCGAAACAATTAAAAAACCATGGTCTGAAAAAAAGCGAGCTTACGCTTTCCGATACGGCATACCGTGATATCGTACGTTACTATACACGCGAATCAGGTGTTCGCGCGCTGGAACGCGAAATTTCCAAAATTTGCAGAAAAACTGTCAAAACACTATTGCTTGATAAAGAGAAAGGGAAAGTATCAGTTACTTCGCGCAACCTCGACAAATTCCTAGGTGTACGCCGCTTTTCATATGGCGTAGCCGAAAAAGAAAACCAAATCGGCCAGGTTACTGGGCTGGCATGGACTGAAGTGGGCGGCGAGTTACTAACTATAGAATCGGTTGTCGTACCAGGCAAAGGCAAAACCATTACCACTGGGAAACTGGGCGAAGTCATGCAAGAATCCATACAGGCTGCGCTGTCTGTTGTCCGCAGCCGGTCTCACCTGTTAGGTATACCGGAAGAATTTTATCAGAAAAAGGACATTCACATTCACCTGCCGGAAGGCGCCACGCCTAAAGACGGACCCAGTGCCGGTATCGGCATTTGTGTAGCCATGGTGTCAGTCCTGACAGATATTGCCGTTAGATCGGACGTAGCGATGACAGGAGAAATCACGTTGCGCGGCGAAGTGCTGCCAATTGGCGGGCTCAAGGAAAAACTGCTTGCTGCACACCGTGGTGGTATCAAGAAAGTGATTATTCCGGAAAAAAATGCCAAAGACCTTGCGGATATTCCTGAAAATATTAAAAGCAGCTTAACCATCAAACCTGTAAAATGGATCGATCAGGTACTGGATATTGCACTAGAACATAAGCCACAATCCGTCCCAACAACGATATCGGCTTCAGCAGCTTCGATACAATCAAGTGCTGAAGACAAAATGACAAATCGTGTTATTAAACACTGAGAATATGTCTGGTTAAAAATCAGACGCATTTAAGGATTGTAATTTGAATCATGACGATACGGACTATATTTTCAGCGGAATTGGCGAGGATTTCGTAATCCCTGGACAAGTTTCTGAGGCGAAAAATTCTGTTTTAAAAACAGATTGTACAATAGCTGTTAATAGAAAAACAGTTACTGGCAAGGTAAATTTGTTCTGTTCCGAAAAAGCCGAAGAATTCAGCATTTCAGTTGATCACCGTATCTCACTTTATTGATTATAAGAGTATTTTTTGTCACATGT
>NZ_FOGH01000068.1 GCF_900111165.1 Nitrosomonas sp. Nm51 | reverse complement strand
CACTCTAATATACAAAATGTTATTATACATCAGCCATGGAGAAAAACTTTCCTGTCTGACTCGCTTCGTTTTGTATCCTCAATTTTTAGAGATGCCCTAAAGGCTTTAGACTAGCAGAGATTAATAATATTTGATGAATTGCCATAGTTCCTGAGCCAACTCATCCGTTTGCTTCTTCCAGCGCCATTCAGGCTCTTTTAAATGTAGCTCAAAGTTAACAGAAACACAGTTTAATTTACAGTCCCGAAGCGATTTCCGGTATTGGCCCGATCACGGCGAGTGCCATTGTGGCAACAGTAGGGAATGCCACAGAGTATAAGAATGGCAGACAATTGGCGGCATGGCTGGGATTGGTCCCAAAGCAATGTTTCAGCGGTGGTAAGCAGCTATTGCCTGGCATCAGTAAACGTGGCGACACTTACCTGCGTACCTTACTTATCCATGGAGCACGATCGGTCATCCGCTTTGCTGGGAACAAAGCTGAGCCGGAAAGCTGGCTACGTAAACTGATAATACGGCGTAACAGGAATATTGCCGCAGTCGCTTTGGCGAACAAGAACGCACGCATTATCTGGGCGTTGCTCGCCAAAGGCACAACATTCCGCCCCAATCACGCAGGCAGCGTACGCAGTTGATGCGTGATTGGGGCGGATAGATACAGATTTTGCTATCTTTTGCCCTAAGCCAGCCAAACCCGAACAAAATTCTCTCATCAAAGCATTATTGCGGATGGTCGCATAGGGAAAAAAGGAAAACTTCAGTAACCGAGGAAATACGTTATTTTATCGGCGGTCTGAATGCCAATAATCCCGCCGACTGGAGCATGCCGTCCGCGCTCACTGGGCTATTGAAAACAATTTGCACTGGGTTCTGGATATTGCTTTTGACGAAGACAGCAATCGCGCACGCAAAGGCCATGGCGCAGCCAATCTCGCCATTATCAGACATATTGCGTTGAATCTGATAGAAAAAGAAAAAACATCCAGGGTTGGCGTAAAAATAAAACAGCTAAAGGCCGGTTGGAGCAATGATTACTTGCTAAAAATTATTGGTGCAATTTAAGCCCGATTGCCCTGGCATTACCCGCATTTGCCACACCGGAACGGGCGACATACTGGAATATTAAAAACGAGTGGCGCGCCTGAAAGTACTTTTTAAACCGGACTATAGTTCGTTCCGCTTTTTATCCGGGTGCCTGGTTTCGATGGGATACGGGCTGGCCAGCCAGAATCCCTGTACGTAATCTACACCCATTTCTTTAAGTAAATGTTGGGTTGCATCGTTTTCTACCCATTCGGCAATTGTTTTGAGCCGCATGATATGTCCTATTTTATGTATCGCCTCAACCATTGCACGATCCACCGGATCAGTCGTCATATCTTTTACAAGCCGCCCGTCAATTTTTAGATAGTCTAGCGGCAAATCCTTAAGATAGCCAAACGATGACAATCCACTGCCGAAGTCATCCATTGAAAAACGGCAGCCTAATTTCTTCAATGCCGTAACAAACCGTGTGACATGCTTCAGATCGGCAAGCGCAACATTTTCCGTGATTTCAAAGCAAAGACTGGAAGAACTTACTTGATGTTTTTTAATGCTGCTAACAACGAATTCAAGAAAACCCTCATTTCCAAGAGACTGTGAAGACAAGTTGATTGCGTATACAACCTGCTGTGCGTTAGATAACGTTGTATCGAGTAAATGTAGCGTGCGTTCAACAACCCAGCGATCAAGCGCCAACATCTGATTGTAGCGTTCCGCCGAAGGCAGAAAAGCGCCTGGTGATATCAAATTACCCTGCTCGTCTTGCAAGCGCAACAAAATTTCCCCATGTTCCTCGGCCTTCTGTTCTGTGGATATGAGAATAATCGGCTGATAATACAATAATAGCCGGTTATCTTCGATGGCCTGTTGAATGCGCGGCAACCATTGCATTTCACCTGTTCGTTTTAATAATATGCTGTCTTTTTCCTGAAACACATGAATCCGGTTGCGCCCACTGTCCTTGGCTGCAAAACAGGCACTATCGGCGGCGCTCAGCGCTTTTGCGAAACTTATATTGGTTTGATCGATCGGAAATAACCCGATACTGACACCAATCGAAAAGGCTTTGTTCTGCCATGAAAATCGAAAATCCTGCACAAGTTCGCACAGCATCTTTGCAATACGCAACGCTTTTTGTTGCGGACAGTGCTCCAGAATGATGCCGAATTCATCACCGCCCAGACGCGCAAAAGTGTCGCCACTGCGTAATTTGGTTTGCAACAAGGAACTGACCTGGCGCAACAACTCATCACCCGCATTATGCCCGCAGGTGTCGTTCACCACCTTAAATTGATCCAGATCGAGATATAAAAGCGCATGCGACTGGTATTCATGCGTCGACTCCAGAATCTGCGCCAGCCGGGATTCAAATTCATTGCGATTCAGTAAATTTGTCAATGCGTCGTGCGTTGCTTGGTAGGTCAATTTCTGTGTCAGTTTTCGTTCTTCTGTAACGTCGCGAAATGTTAATACCGATCCAATTACTTTTCCTTTTCCAACATAAATTGGCGCTGTTGCGTAACTGATAACAAATTTTTGATTATTTCTTCGAATCAATAAGCATTCCTGATTGTCTCTGCAAGCGTCAGTTTTTTTTATACGCCGATCAGCAATCAAATTATCAATGGGTTTTTGCGTGATCGCATTAACAAACTGAAACGCCAGACGAAACGAAACTCCTTGTACTTCATTATTATTTTTTCCGGTCAGCAGCTCTGCCGCCGGATTCAGGTACGTTATCTTGCCGTGCTCATCGGTCGTTATAACCGCATCTCTGATACTGGCTAACGTCACCTTAAATAATTCTTTTTCCTGTTCCAGCTTATCGTTGGACTGAACTAGCGCTTCAGTGCGTCCCTTGACACGTTGCTCCAGTTCATTATTTGCGATTTGCAATTTCCGTTCGGCGTGATTTTTTTCTTCGATTTGCACCTGCAGTTTATAATTGGTTGCAAGTTGCTGGTCTTTAGCAACCAGCAGACGTCGTACCAGATCAGAATTCTCAAAACGCAAACGCAAACGCAATATATCGGTTATATTGTAGTAATTACGTTGTGAAATCTTAATCATCAGGATCAGAAACAACAAATATGTTGCAGCCATTGCCAAATTCGGCTCACTCCTGTGTGTCATCATCTGGTAGGTAAACGGCAGCATGGCCGGTATTGAAAAAATTAAAAAAGCCCCTCTGTATGATGAGAGAGTTGTCATTGAACCCGCCACAATGCCGCCAAGCAAAAACGCAAGAAACAATTTGCGAGTCGGACTTTCATCAAGATAAAAAATGCCACCCGCTACACCCCAAAGCGAACCTGCGAAAAAAACGCCGAGCAAAAAAAATCGAGCAGCTTTGATTGCATCAGAATATGATACATCTTTCTTAAAATATGTTTTTACCTGGAAGTATCGTATAACGTTTAATAGAAACATTGCAGCCAGCCAGGCAAGCAACTCTCCCTTGGGAACATAGTTCCAGTGAACCAGCACGAGCGCTAAGGCAAGAAAAGGCGTTGCCAGAAAAGCTGTGTTACTGAAATGAAAAAGCAGCTTGATCTGCTCGATGTGGATTTCGGAAGTATGATCTGCCAACAACAACCCAGAATCATTACGATGATTAGGCGGTACCGGATTCTGAAATTTGTTTTTCATCGCAACTCTGTCTTAGAAATTGTATCCGGTTATTGCAAAAAAATTTGGAATCAAAGAAAATAATCAATAAAATTAATAGGCTAATTTAGATTCAAGAAAATAACTAAATAAAAGAAGATACCGATAAACCATTGTTGGAATTTTATCGCAATAATCCGGGCTACAATAGAATTCTGGAGAAAACGATTAAACTTAACATTATCCGTATTGCGCAGGGCAACCGCTTTTATTGCCTGTGTTGTCTGTTATTTTATTTGTCCCCTGCATCGGGAGCAGGTATTGCCACTATGGAAAGCAGCGTCAAAGAGCTGGGGCAGGCTTTCTCCGGCGCCCCGACCAACATTGAAGACGGCAGCATGGTATTTTTCAATCCAGGCGCCATGAATCATGTTCGCGGCGGTCTGTTTTCATTTGCAGGCTATGCGGTTATTCCTTCTGTTCGTTTTAAAAATACTGCATCACAGTTAAGTCCACAAGTTGGCGGTAGCCCGTTGCGCGGAAACGATGGCGGCGATTCGCCGCACACAGTTTTGATACCTAATTTTTATTATGTACAAAATTTGTCTGAACGGTTCGCCGTCGGATTGGGCATCAATATTCCATTTGGAATGGAAAGCAGTTATCACCCTGACTGGAAAGGCCGTTATCAGGCGATTGATTCAAAGCTTGTCACAATTAATTTTAATCCGTCTGCTTCCATGAAAATCACGGAAAAACTGTCCGTAGGCGCCGGCTTGAATGTGCAATATCTTGAATCCAGATTAACCAATGCCATTGACTTCGGGATGGTTTGCCTGAACGCAGCTAATCCATCTGCCTGCGCCAGCCAGGGACTGATGCCGCAGACGGCCGACGGACATGTATCACTGAAGGGCGACAGCGTTGGCTTCGGTTATAACATCGGAATCTTTTACAAACCAACAGAAAATACACGCTTCGGTGCAAGCTATCGTTCCAAAGTACAGCATAACATACGCGGAAATGCGGATTTTACCGTACCTGAAAACGCAAGGCTATTAACACAAGGTCATGTTTTTGTAGACACATCCGCAAAGACGCCGGTCACGTTACCGGATAATGTACTTTTTGGTTTTTTTCATCAATTCAATGCCGCCTGGGCACTCAGTGCGGACGCCCTGTGGACGCGCTGGAGCCGCATTCGTGAACTCAGGACGCATTTTTCATCACTCCAGCCGGATGATGTTCAGACTATGAAATGGAAAGATACGTGGCGGTTTGCATTTGGATTGCGTTATTCACCAATTATCAACAAATTAACCTTGCGCACCGGCTTTTCTTACGATGAGTCACCCGTCTCCAGTCCACTCCACCGTTCACCCAGGATTCCTGACAATGACCGCTATTGGCTGACAGCAGGCGCAACCTATGCGGTTCTCAAAAACATTGATGTGCATGTCGCATATGCGCATTTATTCATCAACGATACCTCCATCAACAGAACCGGTTCGACTGGAGATCAATTAACTGGCAAATTTACAGAACATATCAATATTGTCGGACTGCAACTGGATTGGCGATTTTAAATGCGCTATTGCACGATTATTATAAACACAAAACTTGCATCTAATTCCTGATCATATTAAGCCGTCATATGTTTATGCTGCGCAATAGCTTTATCAAGCCGACACAACCGATCAGTAGCAATAGACTTTGCAGCAGCCCGGCCGAAACTGAAGCAGCCTGAAGCGCCTGGAGACCCCCAGCCAGTAACAGAACCGCGGCAGCCGCGCCTTCTGAAATACCCCAGAATACACGGTTGGCAACCGGTGGATTTGGATTACCACCGGATGTAACCATGTCGTCGACGAATGACCCTGAGTCAGAGGATGTAATAAAAAAGATGACTGCCAACAACAGTCCGGCCCATTGCATCACTGTGGTCCAAGGCAGGTGCTCGAGTAGTGCATGTAACGACATGGCAGCATTATCTATGACTGGACCCGCCATGCTGCCCGTTTCTTTTTCTAAATAGAGTCCCGTGCCGCCAAATACGGAGAACCAGACAAAATTGATCAGTGTCGGAATCAGCAATACAAAACCGACAAATTCACGTACGGTCCGCCCTTTGGAAATACGTGCAATAAAAATGCCGACAAAAGGGCTCCAGGAAAACCACCATCCCCAGTAAAAAAGCGTCCATTGCGTCTGCCAATCGACCCCGGAACGTGAGTCCAGCCACACACTGGTTGGAACAAAATACTGGACATAATCAATAACTGTTGTAAAAAAAACGGTTATCTGATACGTGGTCGGCCCCGCCAAAAAAACAAAGACTAAAAAAAAACCCATAATCAGGCAATTTAGAACACTTAAGTAACGGATTCCTCTGGAGACGCCACTTACCGTCGAGACTGTTGCAATTGCTGTAATGAGGGTGATGATCCAAACCTGAATCGTTACCGAATAATCGACATCGACGACATGACTCAATCCAGCATTGATTTGCATTGCACCCAACCCGAGAGACGTCGCCACACCAAGCAATGTTCCAATCGTACAAAAAGCATCCGTTATATGTCCAAGCCAGCCATGAATTCGCGCACCAAACAGGGGATAAAGCAGTGACCTTGGTGCCAGCGGCAGACCAAACCGGAAATGAAGCAAGGCAATGGAAAGGCCGAAAATAACATAAATTGCCCATGGATGCAGTCCCCAATGGAAAAAGCTGAACCGCATGGCTTCTGCTCGAGCTTCCGCACTTTCAGGCTCAGCAGTGGGAGGATCATAATAATGGTACAGCGGTTCCGCAACTCCCCAAAACACCAGCCCCATACCCATTCCCGCTGCAAAAAGCATTGCCAGCCATGCTAATAGACTGAACTGGGGCTTTTCGTCTGGCGCACTTAATCTCAGATCTCCATAACGGCTGAATAACAACCAGAATGCACAGATAACCATCACGACTGTTGCTGCAATATAATAACCGCCGAACAGACTGGTAATCCTATGTAATAATGCATCAAATAATCGGCCAGCCGTTTCACTCCAAATGCCGGCAAACGTTATCAAAGCAATATTAATTGCAGCCGCAGTAAAAAAAACAGGCGGCGAAATTCCGTCACGCCATTCACGTAACAATTGTGTACAATAAACGATCGGTTGGCGCATAAATTGTGTGTATCCGTTCAGAGTGGGTTTCCAGTTGCGCTAGCCGAATTGCCAACATCCAGGCATCGCTATATTTATTAACAATCTTATTTTTATATTCATTTCAGCTGACTTTACTGCTTTTGCCAATTTTAACAAACCAGCTAAATCGATGCGAAAATCATTCTCAATAAAATCAAGAATTCAATCATGGCACAACGCATTGCACTGGTAACCGGCGCATCAAGCGGTATAGGAAAAGCAACTGCCGAACTCCTGGCGAAAAATAATTATTATGTCTATGCTATGGCGCGCCGCAAGGAAAGGCTGGAAGCCATGTGCTCGGACCGCATAGAACCGGTTCAACTGGATGTAACGGATGCCGAAGCAATTGAAGCAACCGTAAATAAGGTCGTGGCAGCAAAAGGCCGTATTGACTTACTGGTTAATAACGCAGGATATGGGCAATTAGGTGCTATCGAGTGCGTTTCTATGGAAGCCGCTCATGCACAATTTGAAGTCAACGTATTTGGTTACGCACGCTTTATGCACGCAGTACTGCCGCATATGCGTTCGCAAAAATCCGGATGTATTGTCAATATCGCATCGATTCTGGGAAAAATATCACTCCCGGGTTTTGGCTGGTATGCTGCTTCGAAACATGCAGTTGAAGCATTATCAGAAACTTTGCGCAGCGAAGTCATGAAATTTGGCATTAAGGTTATTGTCATTGCGCCGGGTTTGATTAAAACAGAGTTTGCTGAAAAAGAATTTGAATTACTCAAAACAGTCAAACATCCGTCCGCTTACCAAAGACTTCTCGACGCCCTTCCTCGTCTCCTTGCTGGAGAGCCTAAAGCACCTGGGCCGGAAATCGTTGCACATGCCGTCTTGAAAGCGGCTACTACAGCTTTTCCACCCATGCGCCACGCTTTACCCGTCGATTCTAAAACTGCAGTGATATCACACTGGCTGCTGGGCAGCCGGCTCTTCAACTGGGCCGTCCGGCTTAAAATGAAAATTTGAATGCTATCAAATCAAGTGCAACGTTTTACAATTTATGTGCGATATTTTTAGCGATTCCGGGCTTTCCACGCTGTTGATGTTTCTTCCTAACGGAACTGCCGATCTTGAAAAATATCGGCATAAACTTTTTCGGGAGCGATCATTTCAAGTCCCTTAAATACTATAACGTTTTTTAAATTATTGTGGAGGGGGTAATTATGATTATAAGTTACACATAACTAATTGTTTAAAAATTAGAATATTTAACCTCATCAAATCTTTAATCAAAAAGGACTGTTGTGTTACCAACATACATTACGCCTTTTACCGATCCATAAGCCCAGCGCCGCAGCCGCAAACAAAATTAATGTACCTGGTTCAGGAATCTGGTTGGGTATATTGCCGTTGATTTGTCTAATCTTGACGTACTCGGAGTTTGAATCCTGCTTCGGTGCAAGAATCAGGTAGTTTCCAACGTACGATCCCAGGGAACGCAGCGTATTTGTCGGCACGTTGTTAAAATTGGTTTTGGTAAAACCCAAACCTGCCAAGCCGGAAAACCTGACGCCTGTAAAATCATAATCTGCAGAAAGCGATCCAACCCATGCACTGATATCGGAGTCATTTCGACGCCACCCAATTTCAAAACCGGTAAATGCATAGCCGAGGTAATTGTTTTCAAATACAATTAATTCGTCTCTGCCTCTATCATCAAGCGCGTGGTGCGGACTCCATCGTTCATTGTATTGATCGGGATTTCTAACACCCAACCCACCGCTCCAGACGGTCAGTGTGGCTTTTTCAAACACTCCTGAGCCACTGTTGTTGGCAGTCGAATATGCGCGCGCTGTGAGCATATGACCGTTTTCAGTAAATGTACAGCTATTTCCAACGCCACCTGAACATGTTGCCGACCCAGAATTAGTGTCCCACGCAACAGGGCCAGCTAACGTTGCGCCCATTAAACCCAGGCTAAAAATTATAATTCCAGTTTTTATTAGATTTTTCATGCTACAACTCCTTTTATTTTTCTAAAACGGCAGAATATTCAAATCTTGAAGCCGTTTATAAATAGAGTTAAGCAATATTCATGCCATTAACTGAGAATACCGGACTGGTAAAGCATCAGGCAAAAGTCAAAATAAAGAATTAATTTCAATGTAAATCTGTTCGACAAACTGCGTATCATTACCATGAACACTTTCAATGAGTTTTATGAACAGGGAATGTGAACGATTGTGGATTATTTCTGTTGTTATTGAAATGACAGCATTTCAGGAGAAACCCACAGGATCACAGCAACAACAGTTCACCATTTGTTGCACCACCTGCTACTGCCATATTTTTGCAAATCTTTTCAATACATTTTCATACCTTCCAGCATGCGTAGCGATTTTTACAACTGCACCAATAACAGATATAACAGATATAACCGAAAATAACCGATTAATATCCGGCAGTTTTTGAAAAAACCTGTATCACCACAACACCACATACAATCAGCGCTATGCCGATAATTGCCGGTATATCAGGTATTTGTTTGAAAATTACTGCAGAAATCAAGGCGATCAAAACAATACCCACACCCGCCCAGATTGCATAGGCAACACCAACGGGAATTGTTCGCAGAGCAATTGCCAGAAAATAAAATGCCGCACCGTAACCGACCACAACAATCGCACTCGGTACTAATCGCGTGAATTCATCCGAAGCTTTCAAGGCATTAGTCGCTATGACTTCAGCGACAATAGCTATTGCAAGATACCAGTAACCCATTTAAGTGTGTCTTTAAAAATTGCGGCTGAATTTATATTTCACCAGAACAACGCAACCGGAAACTGTCATCCAAGTCAAGCGGCAAGATCAGCGTATTGAACCGCGCATGAATGGCTGCATCACACAGCGCATTACGTTCATTGGTATCATCGCGGTATTTCTGCAAGTATTTGACATTCAACACTCATACTCATGCGCCGCTTCTGCGACCTCCATCATTGCGGCTTCTACGTCTGTCCCCGGCAACCATGCTGCCACTTCCTTGACTTTTGGTACGTTGTCGCTCACAACCCCTTTATCCTCGCCCTTTAGGATTGCGAATCTATGTTTGCAATATTGACCATTCTCTCCTGCAGGGCAAGTGCAAAAAGCACTCAAATTGTTCCCATCGAGTATGAATGTGACACAGTATGGTTCGTGCGCCGAGCCTTGTACAAAGAATTCTATTTCTTTCATATTCTCTCCACCTTTGGCTTATCCCTAACTAGAATTAAACATCCAAAATCTGCTTACAAATCCCGTTACATTTTTTGTAATACAAAAAAACCACTTAAGCCATTATGCTATAAGTGGTTGATATTATTGGTGGCCAAGGGCGGAATCGAACCACCGACACAAGGATTTTCAGTCCTCTGCTCTACCAACTGAGCTACTTGGCCTGTTAGTTAGATACTGCAAAACAATCGACTGGCGCACAACTTGGGAATAAAGTCGAACCCCAAAAGCAAGGGCGCTAATTTACCAGAATCCAGCCAGAATAACAAGGTATCCAGACCGGAACCTGAGTCTTTACTAGACGCAGAAACATGCCGTGAATTGTTCGATACGCCGGCGCGGTGGAACGAGTATCTTGAGAACCACGTTCCCTACTTTCAAAATCAAACACAGGAGCAGACACCGTGAGCAGCTCTGCCAATACATCACCAATAGCCATCGCTTCCAGTTTCTGACTGGCTTCGTTCGCCTGGTGCCACAGCTTGATCTGCAACTCCAGTTCTTCCACCTGACGGTCCTTCCACCTGACGGTCCAGTTCTTTGAGATGATCGTTCAGTCTGTCCAGCAACTTGCGCAGAATATCCGGCAAACCGTTTTCGGCATCTTCCAGAATAACCGGTATACGTTTGCCAATCGACCGGATTCCCTGAGGCATCACAATACCAAACTCAGAGAGCAAACCACGTATCTGGTTTGCTTGTGCGGTTCTGGCCTTGACCATACCTTGTCTGGCTCGATGTACTGACAGGATAGCTTGTTGCTCAACATTCTTGATTGGTACAAAACGCATGTTCGGCCGGCTGACCGCTTCACAGATCGCTTCCGCATCTGCCATATCATGCTTGTTGGTCTTCACATAGGGTTTGACAAATTGGGGGACATCAGCTTGACGGTGTGTCCAAATTCGCTGAGTTTCCTCGCCCAGTAGTGCGAGCTGCCGCATGCTTCCATGCCAATCAAACAGGGCTCTAAATTGGCGAAAAACTTTGCCATCTCGTTTCGGCGCAATTGCTTGCGCAACACAATCTTGTCATGGTCATCAACACCGTGAATCTGAAACACTGACCTGGTCAAGTAAAACCGGACACCTCAGTTAAGCCACTTTTGTCGAGTATTTTGTTGCTTCTGCTTCAAATTGATTTGGACTTTTGTAATCC
>NZ_FOGH01000022.1 GCF_900111165.1 Nitrosomonas sp. Nm51 | reverse complement strand
AATTTCTGAAAAAAATGTACAGACAGGATAAAAAATTTCTGGCAAATATTTTTGCGAAGAAGAATTTTCAAAATATCCTTTTTCAGGGCCGACTAAGTACGCAGCCAGTTTCCAAAAGTCTTGCTGTTCAAGCCATGCTTGCGACAATAAGACGTCTGCGACAATCCGCTCGACTGCCACGCCCTAATATGACGCAACTGTTGTTCCTGTGTTGTCACTCGTCATCCTCCTTTGAAAATACCCGAGGATAAACAGATCAGATTCTAGTTTGTAGATGGTGGGGCTGGACGGCTACAGCCGTATCTGTTCAGCAATGCTATCCAGCAACTCATCACGCATAGCAGCTAACAAGTCATTGCAGCCGACCGCCACCCCGCTACGCGGGCTGTCGGCGTCTGAATTCCAGCGTTATGATGCGAAACAATCGCCGTGAACTTTGAGTGGGATGAAAAAAGGCAGCTTCAAATAGGAGCAAGCATGGTGTTTCTTTTGACGAAGCAGCCACGGTATTTGGAGATCCGTTAGCTATCACATTTGGTGATCCTGCCCACTCTGATAGAGAGGACCGCTTTCTAACATTTGGAAGGGGTTCCGACGGCAAATACTTAGTCGTGTCCCATACCGATAGAGATGATAAAATTAGAATAATTTCCACCCGAGAAATGACCCGAAAAGAGAGATCAGCCTATGAGCAATACTAACGACGATCTCGAAAAGGAATACGACTTGAAATCGCTTGGAAAAGGCGTCAGGGGGAAGTATTTCGATCAATATCAAAAAGGGACGAATGTTGTAGTCATCGACCCGGATCTCTCGAAGGCCTTCCCAAATTCCAAAGCGGTAAACGATGCCTTGAGAAAGATTCTCGAAAATCAAAAGAAAGCCGCATCATAACGAATAAGATTAGATCGCGCGCGGAATGCGTGCCGGCTCGCTGAAGCGAGCCGTTATCTCTGTTGAGGATGAACTTTCCCTATCCCACCGTCTGCTCCGGGTCGCTTCCGACACTTACCCTTAACTCTAACTGAATACCTTCCATCAGAAAGCAAGCCATTATATCGTGAAAATACGATCGATATGCTATCAATTGTGCCGTGCATCACATGCGGTGGCAATGGCTTGTAACGTATCTTCATCGAGCGCTGTCTGGGCCGCTTCGAATAATTCGCGTTCTTCAAATCGAATATGCTGTTGTAACAGCTCGCCAAGCTGTTTTAAATTGGCAGCATTCCGCGGGGTATCAGGGGACAGTAATTGTCGCAATGCCGCATGTTCGGCGGTCAGCCGGTCAGCCAGTTGTATAAGATGCGGATCACCAAACGCAGCGAACGCGGCAGCGATGTAGGACTCTTCGATTTCAAAATGCGCGGCCAGAACCGCGTCTGCGTGTTCCTGCAATTCCATCCAGATGGCCTGCAGTTCATTGCCGCTCAGTTCCTGCGCCGCCGCTTTTTTGGCTTTGTGTGCCAATACCAGGCCGTGATGATGGTCGATGGATAACGCTTTCAGTGCGGGGCTTCGTTTCAAAAGATACTCCAATTGATACAGACAAATCGTTTTCTGTTATTTTATCCTTTTGCGCGTATTTATAATACTTCGTGCGGATTCGAATTCAATAAAATAGATGGAGGCCAGTGATGTTTCAAGATCGTGACGATGCGGCTGAAAAGCTGGCGGAACGGTTGGCGCAGTATCAGGGGCGGCGCCCGTTGGTGCTGGCGATACCGCGCGGTGCGGTGCCCATGGCAAAGATCATTTCCGGGACACTGCACGGTGAGATGGATATTGTGCTTGTCCGTAAACTGGGGGCGCCCGGTAATCCGGAACTGGCCATTGGCGCTGTTGATGAGACGGGGTGGACTTATCTGACGCCGGAAGCGGATCAGATTGTGCACGATCCGCACTATGCTGAGCTGGAAAAGAATAAACAGCTTGAGATTATGCGGGCGCGGCGTAAATTGTATACACCGGTCCGTCCACCGTTGAATCCTGAGGGACGCGTTGTGATTGTGGTGGATGACGGCCTGGCGACGGGATCAACCATGATCGCCGCCTTGCATGCCCTGCGCGCCAGAAATCCAAAAAAACTGGTTTGTGCCGTACCGGTAGCGCCGCCAGAGACGCTGCGCAAAGTGGCGTCCTATGCCGATGAAACAGTTTGTCTTGAGTCGCCGGCGCTTTTTTATGCCGTTGGTCAGTTTTATCAGGTGTTTCAGCAGGTCGGTGATGATGAAGTCGTTGCGTTGCTGGCAGAATAATATACGAACCGGCGCAGCGGAACTCAGGAACCGCGGCTGTTCGGTATACAATAGCGTCACAGTTTAACGCAATTTTTTAGGAACCGACATCCATGTATATTCGAACAGTAACAGCCATCATGTTGATACTGGCGTTGTCAGCCTGCGCCACGTCGCCAACGGGAAGGAGCCAGTTGATTTTTATGCCGGACGATGAAGTCGACGCCATGGGATTGCAGGCTTTTAATAATCTGAAGTCTGAAAAACCGGTCAGCAATAATCCGCAGGTCAACCAGTTTGTGCAGTGTGTTGCTGATGCAATTACCGCTGAAGTCAGCGGTAATTGGGAAGTGGTTGTTTTTGAGGATGACACCTTGAATGCTTTTGCGTTACCCGGAAACAAAATCGGCGTGCATACCGGGCTGGTGAATCTGGTTGACAATCAGGATCAGTTGGCTTCGGTGATAGGGCACGAGGTCGGTCACGTACTCGCGAAGCACAGTAATGAGCGTATGTCGCAAAAGCTGGGTGCGCAGGTGGGGGTGTCGCTGATTGCTGCTGTTGCGGCGCCACAAACTGCTTTGGGGCAGACAGCGGTCAGTCTGCTGGGCGTCGGAGCGCAATACGGTATTATCATGCCGTTTAGCCGGTTGCATGAAAGCGAGGCGGACGACATCGGCGTCGAACTGATGGCCAGGGCGGGTTTTGATCCGACCGAGAGCATCACCTTATGGCAGAAAATGGCGCAGGCCAGCCAGGGTGCGCGCCCGCCTGAGTTTTTATCTACGCACCCGTCGCATGGCACGCGCATTGAAGATTTGCGGGCTTTGATGCCTGAATCGCTCAACCTGATGCGGCAGGCGCACGCAGCCGGAAAAAAACCACGTTGCGTAAAATAGACGCAGCTATATGATTGCTAACATTCTGCATTTTTTCACGCTCCGCTGTGCGTGCGCTGCGCCTGGATTAAAACATTGGTAAGTGTGTTCGAAACCAAAGCTGCCCGGTATGGCGTCATGCAACTGACGAAATAATTGACATGAAAAATACAGGAGCAGAAATGTGCCGCGTCCTTCGGGTTTGTTTTTCGGACAAATTTATCGTCGTTTTTGCGCCTTGAGTATGCTCTGACATGTTCTGCGGCACAGAAACCTGTCCTTTTGCCTGAAAAACAAGCAGAATTTATTATTCGGCAGGCGCAGGTTCCTCTGCGGCAAAATCCAGTTCAATCTTGGCGCCATCCGGGTCGAAAAAAAATAACTGCCAGACCCCAAGTTCCTGCATCCGGTTTAATTTGTACGTGATATTGTGCTGCTTGAGCGTGTCGATAGCCGACTGCAGATTGGTGGCGGTAAAAGCCATATGATCAATGACGCCGGGCGCCTGTTCCGGCATCGGCCGTTCGGCCATGATATGCAGAATAGAATGTTTTTGGTCGCCCGCATAAAGCCACGCGCCGGTTGAGTCCATTGGCGGCCTGTAACCTTCACGCAGCCCAAGTATTTTTAAATAAAACGTTTTGCTTCTTTCCAGATCGCTGCTGATGACCGTAAAGTGATTCATTCCCTCAATTGTCATAATATCTCCTCTCGTTATTCACAGTAAAAAAAACCGGCTGACGCATGACAGTGTATATTGTATGATGGCGCAGGAACAAACCGGTGAATTTATAAGCGGCTAAAAACGCCAAAAGCGGCTTAAAACAACCCCAAACAGCCTAAAACAGCTTAGAGCAGCTGGGTCAGGTCCGTAAGCACGTCAGCAAAACAAAATGCAGGAGATCGATCATGCAACAAACAGTTCGCTATCAAATGAGTGAGAACGGTATGCAACTGCTTATGTCGGTTGAAGCATTCAGGGGAAAGCCTTACGACGATCAGACCGGCGCAGAAATTTCGAATTGGGACAAGGGTGCGACAATCGGCTACGGTCATCTGATCAGCCGGGATGAGTGGAGCCGTTCAGGTGATATGTATAAACTGGGGATAACAACAGCTCAGGCCCGAATATTATTCGTGCAGGACCTGACGCCATTTGTTGATGGCGTCAATGACAAAGTGACGGCTGTCATTTCGCAAAACCAGTTTGATGCATTGGTGATACTGTCTTTTAACATCGGTCTGGGCAATTTTGGCAGTTCTTCCGCACTTAAGCTGGTCAACAATCCGTCCGCACAGACCGGCTATCCCGGTCTGGAAACAGCATGGAAAGCGTGGAAAAAGTCTCAGGGAAAAGTGATGCAGGGGCTCGTCAACCGGCGCAACGCCGAGTGGAAAATTTATGCCGACAATATCTATGAGCGCTGGTAACAGGATACACAGCGGATTGACCTGTTGCCTGGCAAACTGCATTTATGGCTTGGTTCTGCTGGGCTGGTTTAGCTGTTTAAGTGGCACCGTTCTGGCTTTGGATAATCCGGATGCACCGGATTATATCGCTGAATTCAATGGACGCGCACAATCCTATGAGCGAGCTGCTCAACAGACAGCGCAAACCACGCAAGACTATCTGGCAGCCTATGCAGCATATGAACAATTTCTGGATAAAGAACTGAATCAGGTATACAACCGGCTGATGGATCAATTGAGTGATGACATGCAAAGCGCGCTGTACGCATCGCAACGCAAGTGGCTTGGATACAGGGATGTCGCATTTGAATTTATTGCGGCTAACTGGACTATGGAGAGCTTCGGCAGCGCTTCGGTTATCTCCCGCGGAAATTACCGCGTCACGATAATCAAGAATCGCGTTTTGTTATTGCTGAATTATCTGCAGAATTATTGATACGGCTATTGATTACCCGTTAATTCTTATACAGTACAGCATCATGACAGCGCGTAATAACGCATGAACGAAGACTGGTGACGTAAAAATTACCGTCTTGCTGAATGTTGGCCTAAAAGGCCAATCTGTAAATATATTATTACTCCAACAAGACGGCGGAATTTAAACCGGCATCTGCAGATTGTAATTTCCTGTCTGCATTTTTTGGTTTAAGCACTTATTACGAAGCACAGTCCGTAATATTTTTCTTGTTATTTATCGCCTGTTTTTCAAGGCAGTTTCTTCTGTCTGCGATGCAACATCAAACCCAGCAAACCTGTTCCCAGCAGTCCGATTGTCGAAGGCAAAGGAATCCGGGCGGGGTCGGCAGTGAACAGCCAGTCACTTGCATAGATATGATTGCAGTCTCCTGCGATACAATTGGCGCCGTGATTCATCCAGCCCCAGCCAGAAATTCCCGCAAAACCGCGATGACCGCTGCCGTTTTCATCGCCTAATTGAAATGCTAGACCGGCATTGTTGGATTGATCTTCAAGCTCCCAGGCACCGAATCCGCTGCTGATTGTGCCGAAATTCGCATTGTCCGAATTTACGATAAGATCGCTCAAGCCGCCATTTGCAGTTTGCGAAACACCTGTATCGTATTCAAAATGAATATTCCAAAGAGCAGTTGTTCCTACTTTATAACCGCTGCCGGTGTCTTCACCGCCATAGGCGACACCGTCAATAACAATTCTGCTGCCATTCCAGGTAAGCAGCATGTTACTGTTGCTGTGATCAAAATCGAATGTGTATTCTTTAGCCGGATCGCCCAATAAGCCATCAAGCCGTAAACCATATAATGGCGGAGCAATGCCGCCGTCCGGATGATTGTGCAGTACATAGGTACCGGTATTAATTGCATGTGCATGAGGCACAAGCAGACAACCAATGAGTGTTATTGTTATAACTATTTGTAATATTCTTGTCATTGTTTGAACCTCTTTAAAAATCAGATGAAACTTTTTGTTGTTTTCAACTGTATATGAAGCAAATTCTATGCCAAGTTCTATCTGATTGTTTAGCCGGATATTTATGGCATAAAAATATATTTTTTAAAAAAATTGTAAAAAATGCTGACAACTGCGTCAGTTTCAAAGAATTCAGCGCTACTGGTATTTTTGGAGAAATTTCCATAGATAAATTTTTGCCCCAGCGAAACCGGAAACCGGTTGTGAGCAGTTGTAAACTTTCGGTAGTGCCACGCATGAAGAGATGCGCTGTATGCCAATTATTAAAAAGGAGTTTTTTACATGATTAATGCCTATGCCGCATTTGAAGAAAAGCAAGTACTGAAATCGTTTGAATACGATCCGGGTGAATTGGGTGAAAGTCAGATTGAAATCGAAGTTGCCTATTGCGGCATCTGTCACAGCGACATTAGCATGATCGATAATGAATGGGGGATAAGCGTTTATCCGCTTGTCCCGGGTCATGAGGTGGCAGGTACGGTTTCCCAGGTTGGGAGCAAAGTAACATCCTTGAAAATCGGCGACCGGGCCGGGTTGGGCTGGCACTCAGGTTATTGCAATCAATGCGCCGCCTGCAATACGGGCGATCATCATCTTTGCGTCACAGCTGAGCAAACAATCGTGGGTCGTCATGGTGGGTTTGCAGATAAGGTGCGTGCGGATGCAAACAGTGTTGTAAAAATTCCAGACGGGATTGATCTGGCAGTCGCCGGGCCTTTATTTTGCGGCGGTGTGACGGTTTTCAACCCTTTGCTGCAGTTTGGTGTCAGGCCAACAGATAAAGTTGCGGTGATCGGAATTGGTGGTTTAGGACACCTGGCATTGCAGTTTTTAAACGCCTGGGGGTGTGAGGTGACTGCGTTTACATCCAGTGATGTTAAACGTAGAGAAGCATTGGATCTTGGGGCGCATCGAACACTCAATTCCGGCGATCCTGCGGTGCTCGAAGCTGCGGCAGGGCGCTTCGATTTGATTATTTCTACTGTAAATGTCAAACTCGACTGGAATTTGTATCTTGGCGCACTTGCACCTAAAGGTCGTCTGCATTTTGTTGGCGCAGCACTGGAACCGCTGGATCTTAATGTGTTCGCTTTAATTATGCAGCAAAGATCTGTTTCCGGTTCTCCTGTTGGCGACCCGTCAATTATCGAGAAAATGCTGGAATTTACAGTCCTGCACGATATCAAACCTGTGATCGAAATATTTGATATGGCCGATGTCAATAAGGCTATTGCAAATTTAAAAGCAGGCGATATCCATTATCGTGCTGTTTTAAGCGCATAATGAAAATATACGATGCTGGATGCATCCTGGGAACATTTTCAATACCCACTTAGGATTGTTTCGGTGTTTGCGATAAAAGCAAATATGGGATCATGGGTCTGATGGATTTGGGCTTGTTTAAGGACGACACAAAACCGGAAATATTAAATGGTCATAGGTGAACATTTTGAATGTACATAATCGGCAGGCACTAAATGCGAATTTGCGTGAAACATTGCAGCAAACTGAGTTGATTCCGCCACTGTCAGAAACAGCCAATAAGCTTCTACAGCTTCGTAATAGACAGGATGCTAATTTGGAGGAACTGGTAAGCGTGATAGAAGACGATCCTTCTTTGGCGGCTTTTGTTATGAAATATGCACGGATGGCGATTTTTGGCTATGGTGATCGAATTACATCAGTGACATACGCGGTCTCACTTGTGCTTGGCTATACAACAGCACTGAATGTGACGTTGGGTGTCGCCTCGTCAGGTTCTCTCAAAATGCCGGATGACGGGCCGCTCGGACGTGTTCGTCTCTGGAAAGATGCGTTGCAATGCGCCCAGTTATGCCGTCAGTTGTGCCGATTAATGAAAAAAGAACAATGTATAGATCCTGATCTTGCCTATTTGGGTGGGCTGCTTCATAATTTTGGCTACTTGCTGGTCGGGCATGTATGTCCGAGAGAATTTGCAAGCCTTAATGAAATGATGGCGCATAATCCTGAACAGGATATAAGGCCGCTAGAATTGCAGCAATTTGGTATTACGCATGATCTTGTCGGCTTGTATCTGTTGAAGGCATGGCGTCTGCCGGAGGAAGTGATTATGATGGCGGCAAAGCATCATTATCCGGACAGTGTCGGCAAGCACGTTATATATGTAAAAGTTGTAGCAACCGCCAATCGCTTGCTTCATAAAGATTGTATTACTGATGCCTGTGAGCATATTGAGACATCTGCGTTGCTGGAAGAATTAGGTATCGGTGAAGCGGAGGCGGGACTTGAACTGGAGCAAGTTCTGGCGATCCAAGATGAACTGGAAGAACTGGCTCGAGGCCTTATGGCATAAGAAAGATAGTCAGTGTTGCATCCATGATTCATGACGTCCCCTAGATATGACCACCTGCTGTCAAATACTTGCTAAATTTTTGTAAATGCAAGCAGGTCAGAAACGAGTTTATGAAATCTTTTCTTTGGATCATTCTCATTATTGCCGGCAGATACCATTTTAGCATCTGAATCCGATTGGGTGTTTGTGGACTGTTCGTTTGCAGCACAAATTTCGTCCGTAATATTGCGGCAAAAATCGCAATATGCATTCCATGCCATGTTATAGCTGCGCAATTGATCCTGTGGAATAAAAATCCGCAGCACATCAAAGTTGTGTTGCATTTCAGGTAAGCGTGAACAAAGGTATTGATTGACATTTTCCGGCCAGCGAATATGCCTTGGATACATGCTCGCTAATTCTGTTTCAATCGTATGACGGAAATTATTGATTGCCTCTTCGCGGCGTTTGCGGTTTACTATTTCTACAGCTACAGCGACAAGGGCTATTATGCCAAATAATAAAAAGGGCCAAAGCGGTACGGTTTCAAAGTATTTGGAAATTTGATCGATATAATCTTCCAAGGCAGCCTCTTATATGTACATTAAATTAATGGATCGTTCGTTTTAAAATTATATAAAGCGTGTCATTTGTGTTTCGACCATTCAGTTTTTGCCATTCAATGTTATTCATACGTTAATTTAATTCGCTGAATCTTGCCATAGACAGATCAATGTATCAATATGATAACAGTGATAAGAACTGAACGAATGTGTTTGCGCTGATTTTATTAAAAATATTTTAAGTGTATGTCGATTATTCTGTCGCTTCTGAAAAAATACGGTTACAGCAGGTGCATATCTTGCTTTATCGTATGGATCAGTTTTGCCGGTCCAGCCTACGCAGAAACGCCGGCTGCGGTGGTGTCAGCACATCATTTGGCAACTTCGGCCGGTTACGAGATTCTGGATCAGGGTGGAAATGCTTTTGACGCGGCCGTTGCTGTAAGTGCAGCATTGGCTGTTGTGGAACCTTATGCTTCAGGTCTGGGGGGGGGGGGGTTTTGGCTGTTGCATGAGGCGAAAACAGGCCGTGAAGTTATGATCGATGGGCGTGAAACTGCGCCGGGAGAAGCTTCTGCAACAATGTATCTGGATAATCAGGGCCATCCTGTGCCGGGAAAATCGCTGAATGGCCCTTTAGCGGCCGGTATACCGGGCTCACCCGCCGCCCTTGTTTACCTGTCACGGCAATACGGTCAGCTGGAACTGGCGCAAAGCCTGGCCCCGGCAATTCGGCTGGCACAGGAAGGCTTTAAAGTCGATCAGCGTTTTGCGCAAGCACTTGATTATCATAAGAAAAAGCTTATGCGGTACGCAGACACGGCAAAGATTTTTTTGCCGAACGGTCATCCGCCGGCCGCAGGCCAGCTATTTCGTCAGCCGCAACTGGCCGCAACATTGGATGCGATTGCGCAATCGGGTAGACACGGATTGTATGCAGGCCCGGTTGCACAGGAACTGATCCGGTCAGTCAGAGAAACGGGTGGGATTTGGCGTGAGCGGGATTTGATCGATTATCGCGTTGCAGAACGAAAGCCCATTCAGTTTAGCTATGGGAATGCACGTATTACAACCGCGACATTACCTTCGGCAGCTGGTTTGACTCTTACGCAGGCGCTGAATATGCTTGAATGGCTGCCGTTTGACGACAGTGACGAGTTGGACCGGGCGCATTTGATTGTAGAAGTATTGCGGCTAGCGTATAAGGATCGCGTTGAATTGCTCGGTGATAGCGACTACGTACAGGTGCCTGTCAAAAAATTAGTCAGCAAAGTCTATGCGCGTCAACAGGCTGTTTCGATAGATCTGAAACGTGCCGGGGTGAGTTTGCCGGAGCAACCTGTCGCGAATGAAGGTAGAGAAACCACACATTTCTCAATTCTTGATAAGGACGGCAACCGTGTCGCGGCTACGATGAGTATCAATACTTTTTTTGGTTCCGGATTTGTGGCGGGCAACACCGGAATTCTATTAAATAATGAAATGGACGATTTCGCAATGGGTGCGGATGTTCCCAATGTTTTTGGTTTATACGGTTCGAGCGCAAATGCTATCGCACCAGGTAAACGTCCGTTATCGAGTATGTCGCCGACCTTTGTGGAGAATGACGAGGGCATTTTAATTTTCGGTACGCCTGGCGGGTCGCGTATTATCAGCATGGTGTTGCTGGTGATCCTCGATTACGTGAACAACGGGCAAACAGACCCTCAAAAATTGGTGGCGCGTTCGCGTTTTCATCATCAATATCTGCCTGATTTCATTCAAATTGAGCCTGAAGCATTTGGACCCGGCTGGGTTTGGTCGATGCGGTCCAGAGGACATGTGGTTCGTGCGATGCAGCGCAAATGGGGCAACATGCAAATGATCTTTTTTGATAAAAAAAGTCGCCAATCGCTGGTTGCGAGCGATCCGAGAGGAATGCGCGATACGCATTATTAATCTGTAAGATTTATTGTCAGTTAGAAAGGTATTGCGGGCAAACTTATTGCCGGGTGAAGTGGATTGTATTGATCAAACTGTTAGCATGGCATGATAAAATAAAATTGACCGTGCACGGTCAATTACGTTAATTTCAAAAATTGCAAAGACAAAATTATAAAAAAACCGGACAGCCCGGACGCTAATTACGTTCAAACTTTACAATTACCGTTTTTCATATTTTATGGCAAAGACATCAAAAGCTTCCGCTTCTTCGCGACCAGAGACTTCGCAGCCAGAGAGTTTTGAAGCTGCGTCTACCGAACTTGAAAATATTGTTACAGCAATGGAAGCGGGACAGATGCCGCTCGAAGCTTCTTTGGCCGCATACAAACGTGGTGTTGAGTTATTACAATACTGTCAAAAACAACTGCAGGATGCACAACAGCAAGTGCGTATTCTTGAGGATGATCTGTTGAAAAACTATACGACACCCGAAATCCATGATCGTTGATTTTCAGAGCTGGGCGGGTCATTGTCAGGCGTCTATCGAAGCTTTCTTGGATTTGCGTTTGCCTGCTGCTGACTGCGTGCCTGTTCGTTTGCATCAGGCAATGCGCTATGCTGTTCTTGATGGTGGCAAACGGGTCCGTCCATTGCTGGCTTTCGCAGCGGGAGAACTGGGGCAGGCCGATGTTGAACGTGTGAAAGTTGTAGCAGCAGCTATTGAGTTAATACATGCTTATTCCCTGGTTCATGATGATATGCCTTGTATGGATAATGATGTGCTAAGGCGGGGCAAACCGACTTGTCATATTGAATTCGATGAGGCGACTGCGTTGTTGACCGGCGATAGTCTGCAGACACTTGCGTTTGAATTACTTGCTGAAAAGCGACTGACTGAGGACGCGTCAACACAGCTGGACATGATTAAACAGCTTGCAAACGCTTCCGGTTCCAGGGGTATGGCAGGCGGGCAGGCATTTGATCTTGACAATGTGGGGAAAACATTGGCCTTGCCAGAGCTCGAGTTTATGCATATTCATAAAACCGGCGCACTGATTCGAGCGGCTGTGATGCTGGGCGCACATTGCAGCAGTCAATTGAATGAGACACAATTAAAAAAACTGGACCGCTTTGCAAAATGTGTAGGCCTCGCGTTTCAAGTCGTCGATGATTTGCTGGATGCAGAAGCCACTACGGCGACACTTGGAAAAACAGCTGGCAAAGATGCCGAAAATAACAAGCCCACTTATGTCAGCATCATGGGTATTCGCGAAACGCGTGAAAGAGCAGAACAACTGCAACAGGATGCGGACAACATATTATGCGAGTTTGGAGACGATGCCTTACGGCTTCGTCAGGTAACGGATTTTATTATAAAACGCAAATTCTAATAATTTTCATATTTATTGTTAATAAATTTTAAAAATCTGAATGTCTTTACTGCTAGATCGTATTAATTCGCCTGCACAATTACGCGAGCTCGAACTGAAAGAGTTATTTGAGTACGCCAAGGAATTGCGCAACTTTCTGATTGAATCTGTTTCAAAAACCGGTGGCCACCTATCTTCTAACCTGGGTACCGTTGAATTAACGATTGCGTTGCATTATGTATTTAATACACCGCATGATCAACTAGTCTGGGATGTAGGTCATCAGACGTATGCGCACAAAGTGCTTACAGGCCGGAAAGACGCTATGGATAAACTGCGTATGGAAGGCGGCATCTCCGGATTCCCGAAAAGAGACGAAAGTGAATATGATGCATTCGGCACTGCCCATTCGAGTACGTCGATCAGTGCAGCACTGGGTATGGCAGTGGCCACGCAACTGGAAAAAATTGACCGGCGGGCAATCGCTATCATTGGCGATGGCGCAATGAGTGCAGGTATGGCATTTGAGGCATTGAACAATGCAGGAGTTATGGATGCCAATCTGCTGGTTATATTAAATGATAACGATATGTCCATTTCCAAACCGGTGGGTGCGCTAAACAATTATTTTGCAAAACTGATATCGGGCCGATTTTATGCCACGGCACGCCGGGCAGGTGAAAGAATGCTTGGTGTTGTGCCGTCTATGCTGGAATTGGCCAAGCGCGCAGAAGAGCATATGAAAGGAATGGTCACACCCGAAGGTACGCTTTTTGAGGAATTTGGATTTAATTATATCGGTCCCATTGACGGTCATGATTTAAAAGTACTGACTGCCACGCTGAGAAACATCAAGAATCTTGATGGGCCGCAGTTTTTGCATGTGGTTACACGGAAAGGCGCGGGATATCAAGTTGCTGAAGAAGATCCGATTCTGTATCATGGCGTGAGCAAGTTTGATCCGGATGAAGGTATTGTCGCCAAACCACCCAGCAAGCCAACCTACACGCAAGTTTTTGGCGAATGGCTATGTGATATGGCTGCTAAGGATTCACGCTTAATAGGCATTACACCGGCAATGCGGGAAGGATCTGGTCTGGTAAGGTTTTCTCAGGAATTTCCGGACCATTATTTTGATGTCGGTATTGCAGAACAGCATGCTGTGACGTTTGCAGCAGGGGCTGCATGTAACGGACTGAAACCAGTTGTGGCTATTTACTCAACATTCTTGCAGCGCGCCTATGATCAATTGATACATGATGTCGCTATACAGAATTTACCGGTGCTTTTTGCAATTGACCGGTCGGGATTGGTAGGCGCAGATGGACCAACACATGCTGGAAGTTTCGATTTGTCGTATTTACGCTGCATTCCCAATATAACTGTCATGGTGCCATCGGATGAAAATGAATGCAGACAAATGCTCTATACTGCATTCAAGCTTAATACACCGACTGCGGTTAGATACCCGCGCGGGACTGGCCCGGGCGCTAAAATCCAGAAGGACATGGTTGAACTGCCTGTCGGTCGTGGCATGGTTCGCCGCAGTGGCAAGAAAATTGCTTTTCTTGCTTTTGGCAGCATGCTTGCGCCATCTCTTGCTGCTGCCGAAGAATTGAATGCAACGGTAGCCGATATGCGTTTTGTTAAACCACTGGATGACGAATTGATAGCAACTTTGGCTGATGATCATGATCTATTGGTTACTGTTGAGGAAAACGCCGTCATGGGTGGCGCTGGAAGCGCGGTTGCCGAATTTCTAAGCAGGCAAAAAATCATTGTAAAAATATTGCAACTGGGTCTTCCCGATATTTTTCTGGGTCAGGGAGACCATGCTCGGATGCTTGCAAGCTGTGGACTGGATAAGGTTGGTATTATTCAATCTGTACAGGAGTATTTGTCCTGATAGACTGTAAGCTGGATTTGCCGGAGCAAACAGATAAATTTTTAAACCTGTTTGCTATTGGTAATACAAGATCAAGCAACGTTTAATAAAAGGATGGGGTGGATATGAATAAAGAAATAGATTTACCCATCGCTGATGTACAAAGTACACACGATACGCGACGCATTGCGATTGACAGAGTTGGCATCAAAGCAATTCGTCATCCGGTTGTGGTCGCGGATAAAGATGATGGTGTGCAACACACGGTGGCCATGTTTAACATGTATGTAAATTTGCCGCATAGATTCAAGGGTACGCATATGTCCCGTTTTGTGGAAATCTTAAACGGTCATGAACGGGAAATATCAGTGGAATCTTTTAAAACCATCTTGCAGGAGATGGTGGATAAGCTGGAAAGCGACTCCGGGCATATTGAAATGACTTTTCCGTATTTTGTTGACAAGGCGGCGCCTGTATCCGGCGTCAAAAGCCTGCTGGATTATGAAGTGACATTCATTGGCGAAATAAAGGACAATGCGTATGCTTTTACGATCAAAGTTGTGGTGCCGATAACAAGTTTGTGTCCTTGTTCAAAGAAAATATCCGACTATGGCGCGCATAATCAGCGTTCGCATGTAACAATCTCTGCGCGCACCAACAGTTTTGTGTGGATTGAGGATTTGATCAAAATTGCAGAAGATAAGGCATCATGTGAGCTTTACGGATTGCTCAAACGTCCTGACGAAAAGTATGTCACTGAAAAGGCGTATGACAATCCAAAGTTTGTCGAGGATATTGTCAGAGATGTTGCAGATACCCTGAACAAAGACAAACGCATTGACGCCTACGTGGTTGAGTCGGAAAATTTCGAATCAATACATAATCATTCAGCTTATGCATTGATCGAACATGACAAAAAAACAGCATGTATCTGACCGATCAGTTTTGCTCAGGCATTATCTTCAAACTGTTCTTTGGAAAAATCTCTTATTTTGAATCCCAGTAACCAGAGGGTCGCAAAATAGCTGCCCGCGCCAATGGCGATGATAGCTGCCAGGCGACTGGCGCGTGTGACTGCTGTATCGGCTAGCCATGATGCACTTGTGCCCGAAGTAAACCACAATACGGTTCCCATGACAAGCAACGCTGTTTGAATCTTGAATAGGAAAACAGCCCATCCGGGTTGCGGTTGATATATACTCTGGCTGCGGAGTTTGTAATATAACAAGCCCGCATTCAAACAGGCGCCAAGTCCAATCGCCAGTGCCAAACCAGCATGTTTAAGCGGAATAATAAAAACAAGATTCATCATCTGGGTTGCAATCAATGTAATAACTGCGATTTTTACCGGGGTTCTGATATTTTGCCGGGCATAAAATCCGGGTGCCAATACTTTGACCAGAATAAGCCCGATTAGCCCAAAACTGTATGCCACAAGTGCATCGCGGGTCATAAATACATCATTATCGGTAAACGCACCATAATGAAACAGTGTCGTGATCAGTGGCACTGACAATAGCGCCAATGCAAGTGCTGCAGGCAGTGTCAGTAGCACTGTCAGGCGCAGGCCCCAGTCCAACAGCCTCGAGTACGCCTCAATGCTGTTGCTGCTGTATTGTTTGGCCAGGGATGGTAATAATATTGTTCCCAGTGCAACGCCCAATAGACCGGCTGGGAATTCCATTAGCCGGTCTGCATAGTAAAGCCATGAAACACTGCCGGTTATCAATAATGAGGCAAAAATTGTATTAATCAGCATGCTGAGCTGGCCGACCGATACGCCAAATACAGCAGGGCCCATTAATTTGATGATTCGCCAGGCGCCTGTGTCTCTTGTTCTAAAACGTATTCGCGGCACTAGCTTCAGGCGTGCCAGATATGGAATTTGAAAACTTAGCTGTAGTGCGCCGCCTATGAATACAGCCCATGCCAGCGCACGTACAGGGGGGTCAAAATACGGAGTTAACCACAGTGTGCAGGCGATAAAAGAAACGTTTAGCAGCGCTGGCGTCAGTGCCGGCACATAAAATTTTCCGTATGTATTCAGAATGCCGCCGGCAAGTGATACCAGGGAAATAAAGAAAATATACGGAAATGTGATTCGTAACAGTTCCACAGTTAAACCGAATTTTTCAGCGTCAGCAGCGAAACCAGGCGCGCTGATATAAATAATCAGCGGCGCGGCTATCACGCCGGTCAGTGTGACAATAAAAAGCGCCAGACTCAGTAGTGTTGCAACATGATCAATTAACAGGCGCGTTTCTTCAACAGTGCGTTTGTTTTTATATTCTGCCAGTATCGGAACAAATGCCTGGGAAAAGGCGCCTTCAGCAAATAATCGTCTGAGTAGATTTGGAATACGAAATGCTACGAAAAAAGCATCCGCTGCCATTCCAGCACCAAAAATACGCGCAATAATAACATCGCGAATAAAGCCGAGAATGCGGGAGATAAAAGTCATACTGCTGACAGCAGCCAGCGCACGTAATAAATTCAAAGTTGACTAGGTTTGCAGTAAGAGAAAAAATTTGCACTGATTTTAAGTCATTTCATCGTATTTCTGAAAAAAGATTGCGTTGGAAATTGACGCTTCCTGTGGGAAGGAATCAAGGTGTCGTTGAAAAAACGCCTCGAGGCAGTTGACAAGTTGATACAAAAGGTGAGAACAGGTGACAAAATTGGCGAGGACAGATTGATTTTAAAATGGTTGAATACCGGATTGCAGAGGTGTGTAGCAAAGTGGTGGAATGCTGTGATGCGTAAAAAAACAGCGTTTATATGTATAAAAGCTGTATTTTGCGTCTGTTTTTAACGCTGCAGCGGCAGCACAGACGGTTTTGCCACGCAGCGGTTTGTTTAATTGTGCGCCATATCTTGTGAACGTTGTTCGTGACAGAGCCGGTGGCGCACTGATATTCGGATAAGTAAGATGCCGGATAAAAAACGTTGCGGCAAGATTGGCCGGCTTTTAAAACCGCGTCACCCCAGATAGCACCCAATTTTCCTGATAATATTAGCTTCTGGCCATGTCCATTCCAGACGATATTCCGCGCCTAGTTTGGGTTTCTTGATTTCGGTTTCAATCCGCGTTTCGCCGGCGACAACAGGTGGCAACAGCGCTTCTTTGTTACCATTGTAAACACAATATGCATGTGCAGAGGAAATGGGGCGTCCTTTCGGCAGCTCAACAACAAGTTTGAGTTGATCGGTTTCATTGTCTATCGTATGTGAAAGTGTACATTCTGTTTTACCAAATGCGCCGGTGTAGGTGCACGACAATGTCGTATCCAATCCATTTTTCGCTTTCGGGTGGGACGGTAATGCCATGCAGACCTGGTAGTTGTTATTGCTATCTTTTGTTTGTTCAATGGGTAGTTGGTTATTAATACGGAAACCGCTGACTGAACCGGTGGGATTAATATTTTTAAACCAGAAAACAGTGTTATCGACATGACACGCTGTAGTCTTTTGTTTCTGAATCAATTCGGCTTTATTGCCGCAGGTGTCTTTAACAACAAGAATTTTTTCCAGCCCGGAAATGCTGAAAGCACCTTTGTTTTGCTGTATTTGCTCGTAGATTAACAAAGCGGCGCCGAGTATAAACAATAAGCCGACTATCAAAAAATCGCTCATGACGATTACTGTAATACCAAATATTATGATTAGAACATTGGCATAAAAAATCAACTGGTTGCGTTTGTCAAACATTCGTTGCTCCTTAAATCTGGCTTATCTTTTCGTTATAGCGTTATAAATTCACGATATGGTTTTTTCTTGGTAACAGCGTGTTATTTTCCCTTATTTTGTGCTTACATAAAATATAAATGTTTTCAACAGCGTTTTTTGAAGGGCTGAGTGTATCAGAGTGCGGCTTGCAAAAAAAGTGAGATTGTGTAATGTTGTGCGTATAAAAATAATTTACGAAACACGGGTCAAAACACCGTTTGCTGTCGTAGTCGATATCAGATCAATGTGTTACATGTGTGTATAGACAGGTGTTTGTAATAAAATAACTGCGTGAGCAAACAGCCAATTTCTATTACAAAGTACGAAGTGTTTATAGTAGTTTGTATTGTATTGGTAAACGAGTATTGGTAAACAACTCAATTGTTTTTTAATTTTTTTACGGAGATTGTTATGTCAAAAAAAACATTAAAACCAGTTTCATTTGCTGTTGGTACTGTTTTCGTTGCTACATTAGCTGCAAATAATGTTTCAGCCGAAGTTGTTACTGATGATAACCCATTTGCTATGAGTGAACTGTCTGGCGGTTATATGCAGCTTGCCTATGGCGGCGGCGGTGACAAATCGGATAAAAAGGACAAATACGGCGAAGGCAACTGTGGCGGCAAGAAGGCCAAAGAAGAAGGCAAATGCGGCGAAGGCAAATGTGGCGAAGATATGAAAAAAAATATGGAAGGTAACTGCGGCGGCAAGAAAGCTGAAGAAGAAGGCAAATGCGGCGAAGGCAAGTGCGGCAGCAGTAAGTAACTCGATCAAAGACAGCTTTTCATGAACAAATTAGCGTATCCTGTTCATGGTGCGGGACTTGGTCTGCGGCGAACGATGGTGCATTCGCTGGCAGATCAGCCCGCATGTCCGGTAGATTTCTGGGAGATCGCTCCGGAAAATTGGATTGGCGTGGGTGGATATTATGGCAAAAAATTGCGTATGTTTACCGAGCAATACCCATTTGTCTGTCACGGTCTGTCGCTATCAATAGGCGGTCCTTCACCGCTTGATGAAGCGTTTTTGCAACGGCTTAAACGTTTTATGAGAGATCATCATATACGCTGTTATAGTGAACATTTAAGTTACTGCAGTGACGATGGTCATCTCTACGATTTGCTGCCGATTCCATTTACAGCAGAGGCCGTTCAATACGTTGCAGACCGGATAAAACGTGTACAGGATGTTCTGGAACAGCGTATTGCTATAGAAAATGTATCTTACTACGCAGCGCCCGGCCAGCAAATGGCCGAAATTGATTTTCTGAATGCTGTTCTCGAAGAAGCTGACTGTGATTTGTTACTCGATGTCAACAATATCTATGTCAACAGTATCAATCATTGTTACGAAGCCGAGGCCTTTTTAAAGCGGATACCTGCCAAATGTATACGTTATATTCATATTGCGGGTCATTACAACGAGGCTGAGGACTTGATTATAGACACCCACGGGGCAGATGTTATCGATCCGGTCTGGATGCTGCTCGAAAAAACCTACCAGCAATTCGGTGTTATTCCAACGTTGCTTGAAAGAGATTTTAATATTCCATCTTTGCAGACGCTGTGTCGCGAAATAACACAGATTCAAAGTCTGCAATTGCAATGGCAGCACCCTGCGGGGAATGGACGTGTCTGGCATGCCTGAACATCCTGATTTTATGCAGCAACAATATGCGTTTACCGCATATATACGGAACCCTGAACATCATTCATGTCCGCGCGATATTGAAGAACGGCGTATGAAAATTTATTGCGATCTGCTCTACAATAATGTCGAAGGTTTTATGGCTAGTACGTATCCTGTTTTACGCAGTATTATGCCAGATGAACGCTGGCATGCTATGGTGCGTGACTATTTTGCCACTCACCGGTCGAGTACACCGTTGTTCCCTGAAATGCCGCGTGAGTTTCTAAAATATTTGCAGCTTGAGTGTAATTTTGATTCTGAAGATCCTCCGTTTATGCTGGAATTAGCGCATTATGAATGGGTGGAGCTTGCGTTATCGATACTGGATGAGAAAATTGATGTGGACCAATTTGATGCAGAAGGCGATATTCTATCAGGAATTCCGATGGTGTCTCCTCTGGCGTGGGTACTGAGCTATCAATTCCCGGTGCATAAAATCAGTCCTGAGTTCCAGCCGCAATTGCCCGGTGAAAAAACAACAAATTTGATTGTGTATCGTGACGCCGACGATAAAATTCATTTTATCGAAGCCAATCATGTCACTGCGCGTCTGATGCAACACATAATCGACAACGTATGTGAAAACGGTCAAACGCTGCTGACAAGAATTGCTGCTGAATTGCAGCATCCACAGCCGGATACTGTAATCCACGGGGGATATGAAATCATGCTTGACTTTTTAAATCGGGGCGTGTTACTAGGTACGCGTATCTAGTACTCTATCCATATGATATTGCCGGTTCGGTGAATTTGTCAGCGTCCATGGGCGTTGCCGTGGTGCCTCGCAACTGCGTTACAGTATTTGAAAAGGTAACAGCCTTTTCCTGCGCAGCGCCGTGCTTTGTTGTATAACGTTACAGTAACGCTGTGCCTGGCACAATACCATATCGATAGAGCACTAAATACTCCTTAGAAACGTTTAATATGAACGCAATATCCATCTTGCTGAACTCCAGTAACGGGTATTTTTGTTCCAGTTACTTCTGTGAACTGCTGCGTGTTGTATGTGATGTCGCTGCTTCAGATGCGACGGTTTCGAGTCCGCAGCTACAATGCCAGCATAACTGAAAATTGGACGGATTATCTTCACCGCAAGCGGGACATTGGATGATTGTATCGGTCTGTGGTATAGCTTCGTATTCTTGAACAATTTTACGTCCGCGTTCATAATCCACATCTCGTATTACCCATACCTCAGGATACGCGTGCGTAAATGGAATATCGCCTGTGCCACCTTGTGCGTGTTGATTAAATAATTGTGCCGGGATAAGCGCATGCTCCAGCATATCGAGCACAATTTGTGCTTCCATAAGATTATTTGCGGAGTAAATTTTTTTCATAACGTTCTTATTGTTAGTGAGGTTTGCCGGCATGCTGCCGGCTAATACTTTCAGCAGGCATATTTTATGCGATTTTATAATAGTTTGTTTAGTTCTGAATAATCGGACGTTATTTTATTTTTTAGATTGTATAAGCGTTAGCATGCTTATGCGAGGCAATTCAACTTATTTATCTGATTAGTTTAAAAATGTGGTTTAAAAACTTACTGATTTACCGTATATCTGATGGAAAAATCGATCCAACCCAAGTCAATGATGCACTGGGTAAACTGGCATTGCAAGATTGTCCGCAAATGGAAATGCAAAGTGTGGGGTGGGTGCAGCCAAAAGAAGGAGCAGATCAGTTTGTCCATGTCTGCGATCGGCATCTGTTGTTTGCGCTCGGTATTGAAAAAAAATTATTACCGAACACAGTAGTGAGTCAGTACGCCAAGGAACGGATTGCAACGATGGAGCAGCACCAAGGTCATAAGGCGGGTAAGCGGCAGGTCAGAAACATCAGGGAGGCGGTATTGATTGAGTTAATGCCGCGCGCATTTGTGCATCGCCAGGCAATTTATGCCTGGATTGATGTGGCAGAAGGATTGTTGGTTGTTGACGCTGCTAATCTGAAAAAAGCGGAAGAACTGGTTGATCTGCTGTTAAAAACAGTGGCTGGTGTGCGATTGGTGCCGATTACAACGAACATTTCACCTGCAACCGCGATGACACGCTGGCTGTCGGGCGACGATCCACCAGCTATCTTCACGATTGATCGCGACTGTGAATTACAGGGCGTGGATGACGAAAAATCCATAATCCGGTATACGCATCATGTGCTGAATAGGGATGATACGGTCAGGCATATTACAGCAGGCAAGCGAGTCATCCGCTTAGCCTTGACCTGGGCAGGCAGAATTTCGTTTGTGCTTCATGACAATTTTCAGATCAAACGTATAGAACCACTGGATATCATTAAGGAGTCATCCGATGCGACAGATTCAGACGAACTGTTTGACAGCGATTTCGCGTTGATGACAGGTGAGTTAAGCCGGTTTTTGCCTGATCTGTTGCATGCGCTCGGTGGTGAAAACCGGTCAGGGATTTGAGTCGGGTTGTAGCTGCTTGCAAGGCGAAAATTTTTAATTTGAAAACATTGCCTTGCCAATTATGTGGACAGGCTAATGTTTGTCCTTAGAATGGTCTTTAATACCTGATAGAACGCCGGTGGCAATTTTATGAATAAAACCGGCTGTTGTCTGAGTCAGCTGAGCCCCGGCTTCAATTTGCGCATGTCCGACAGAGGCGGCCTGTTGGGCAAACGTGGCGAGTGTTTCTTTCAGCTGCGCACCGACAACAGTTCCATTGTTTTTTGCGTGCTTGGTGATATCGTGCAGAATATCCGAAATCGTGCCTTTTGCAGCCGAAGCGGTGTTTTGCAGCGTATCCAGAAATAAACTTTCCAGGCCTTCCAGGTCTGAGCGCGTCCGGACCAGCTCTTTATCGGAAAATTTTTGTGCCCGTCCCGCTGCTTCCTGAACGGCAAGTTTGGACGCTTCTGCAAATCTTGCCAGCGCCGAATCCAATCCAGAAATCGCTGCGGTAACCTGGGATTTTGCCGATTGCGACTGATTGTTCACTGCGAGGAATTTTTGCTGGGCGCCTTCTTGCACGCCACTAACCACTGCAGTGACGATACGCCGGATAGAATCGATATCCAATCGATCAGCTTTCATAGCTTTCAGTGTTAGTCGATGTACAGTTTCCTGAACGTTAGTACCGTCTACCAGTGCGTCACGAATATCTCGTTCTAATTGGCTCAGATCGTCGTTAATGTCTGCCGTGCTGTTCTGATGCATTTCGTCGTTATCTGTTTGCATGGTTACTGTTCCTGTCATTTTAAAATTTTGTTGTAATGGTTTCATTGTCCTCCCGCAGCACTCAATTGGTCAAGACCATTCATATAAGGGCGTAGTATTTCAGGAATGGTTACGCTGCCATCCGCGTTTTGATAGTTCTCCAGAATGGCAACCAGCGTTCTGCCTACGGCTAGACCGGAGCCGTTTAGCGTGTGTAGAAGCGTGGTTTTTCCACTTTCGTTGCGAAAACGGGCCTGCATGCGCCTGGCCTGAAACGATTCACAGTTACTGCAGGAAGATATTTCTCTGTAAGTGTTTTGTGCAGGCAGCCAGACTTCTATATCATAAGTTTTCGCAGCGGAAAAGCCCATGTCGCCCGTGCAGAGCGTTATGACACGATAAGGTAATTCCAGTTTCTGCAGGATGGTCTCGGCGTGCCCAACAAGTTCATCTAGCGCAGCGTAGGATGCTTTCGGATGAACAATATGCACCAGCTCAACTTTGTCAAACTGGTGTTGACGAATTAAACCGCGGGTGTCTCTACCGTAGCTGCCGGCTTCCGAGCGAAAACAGGGCGTATGCGCGACGAATTTTAAAGGAAGGGAATGCAGTGCTACGATTTCATCACGTACGATATTGGTGAGTGAAACTTCAGCGGTGGGTATCAAATACAATCCGGTTGTGTGTGCATCATCAGCCGCGTCGCCTTCCGTTTTGATTGCAAACAAATCTTCCTCAAATTTGGGTAACTGGCCGGTTCCATACAGGCTGTCATGATTGACCAGATAAGGGGTATAAGTTTCCGTGTAACCATGTTCTTGTGTATGCATATCCAGCATAAATTGCGCCAAAGCGCGGTGTAACCGGGCCAAACTGCCTTTCATCATGCTAAAACGTGAGCCGCTCAATTTTGCAGCTGCTTCGAAATCCAGTAATTTCAGTCCTTCTCCAATGCTGACGTGATCTTTAATCTCGAATCCGAACGACGGGATAGCACCCCAGCAGCGGATTTCCAGGTTATCGGACTCATCTTTGCCTTTTGGAACGCTGTCATGAGGCAGGTTCGGTGCTTCAAGCAGCATTTTATGCAATTCAGATTGTATCTGTTCTAATTGGCTAATAGACTGTTTCAGTTCATCCCCTAGATTTGCGACTTCGGCAAGGATTGCGGTGGTATCTTCACCCTTGCTTTTGGCCGAGCCGATCTGCTTTGATACGGTATTGCGTTTGGCTTGTAATTCCTGAGTATGGATCTGAATTTTTTTGCGTTCAGTTTCCAGTTGATTGAATCGATCAACTGGAAAAGAATAATTTCTACTGTTCAGTTTTTCAACAGCGTAATTGAGATCAGTGCGTAACAATTGGATATCTAGCATGAAAGCTCCGGGTAACAAATGATTGTGCGATACTGTTTTGTTTAAAATTGGCGGGATCTGTTGTTGTACCGGTAACCATCTAACGTTTTCGATCAAAACGTTTGTGTTCTTTGGCCTTTTTATCCAGGCTGCGTAAATAATTCAGTTTTTCCTGAATTTTGTTTTCAAGACCGCTGTCTGTTGGGTGATAAAATTGTATTTCCTTCATTTCATCGGGAAAGTAATTCTCGCCGGCTACGTAGGCTTCGGGGTAATCATGCGTATAACGGTATTTGTCACCAAATCCCATTTTCTTCATCAATTTTGTGGGTGCGTTGCGTAAATGCAATGGTACCGGCCGGGATTTGTCTTTAACGACGAAGTCGCGTGCTTTTTTATAAGCAAGGTATGACGCATTGCTTTTCGGCGCACAGGATAAATACAGGACAGCTTGCGCCAGCGCCAGCTCGCCTTCGGGATTACCAAGCCGCTCAAAGGTTTCGCAGGCGTTTAAGGTTAATTGCAAACTGCGTGGATCAGCCATGCCAATATCTTCGACAGCCATCCGTAACAGGCGTCGTCCGATATACAGAGGATCGGTACCTCCATCCAGCATACGGCATAACCAGTAAAGCGCCGCATCCGGCGATGAACCGCGTACCGATTTATGCAGCGCAGAAATCTGATCGTAAAATGCGTCGCCGCCTTTATCAAAAAAGCGTGTATTGCGGGATAATGCGTTTTGCACAGCCGGTGTGTCGATTTCATCGGTTTTACCGTTTTCGGCTACAATTAACATATGTTCCAGCATATTAAGTATGCGTCTTGCATCGCCGTCTGCGTAAGCGATAATTAATTGACGTGCATCGCTGGTGAATTTCAGTTGGCGTGACAGTGTTTTTAATGCCCGGTTAAAAATCTGCGTCAAATCATCATCGCTCAAAGCCGTTAATGTATAAACCTGCGCACGTGAGAGCAGGGCGTTGTTGACTTCGAACGACGGGTTTTCGGTGGTTGCACCGATAAATGTAAACAATCCCTGTTCGACATGCGGCAGGAAGGCATCCTGCTGCGACTTATTGAAACGATGCACTTCATCGACAAACAGAATCGTGTGCCGGCCACTTTGCTGTAAAGCGGCCTGCGCTTTTTCAATAGCGCTGCGAATATCCTTGATGCCAGATAATACTGCTGATAACGCAATGAATTCTGTATTAAATACACGAGACATCAATTGCGCCAGTGTTGTTTTGCCGGTGCCAGGCGGACCCCATAAGATCATTGAATGCGGTTTGCCGGATTCAATGGCAAGCCGGAGTGGCTTGCCTTCACCGAGCAAATGCTGCTGTCCGATAATATCGCCGAGGGTTTTGGGGCGCAACTGCTCTGCAAGTGGTGCTTTGGGAACGTGTGAATTAAATAAATCACTCACTGATGATATCAGCGCCATCCGGTGGCGTAAATTTGAAAAGGCTATCAGGCAGTACGGGATTTTTAATAAGTTCGGAAAATGTGAGATAGGTGGTCTGTCCGAAGCTGTCCCTTAATGCCATGTATTGCAAATCACCATTGAGCGAGAAACCCAATTGAATAAATGCGAAAGCGCTGTCCTTGTTTTTTGGAATCGCTTCCATCCACGCAATTTCATCCTGTATGCCAAGATTAATTAATTCGAAGTTATCTTCAATCGTGCTGTTACCGGCCAGGAGCGCTGCCGGGCTGCTGCCAATCGCAATGTTAAACCGGCGGACTGTTACCTGATTCAAATCATGATCGTAAAACCAGACTTGATTGCCGTCACCCACGATAGATTGTTCATAAGGTGTTTGATATATCCAGCGAAATTTATCCGGACGCTCAAATTCCAGCGTGCCGCTGGATTTTTGAATGCTGCGTGCGTTTTTGTCGAGCAATGTCTGGGAAAAATGGGCGCTTACGGTTTGCGTCTCTCGAATGAAGGTTTTCAACTGGTCAACAGCTGTGGCGTTGGCATTGCTGTATGTTAAAACCGGCATGCATAGGGATATAACCCATAAAAAAAATGTGAAGTAAGTTGTAGGATGCATAGGTTGTTATGAATTTATGCCGATCTGTGCTGCCGCGATGTGAGTGCAGGTTTAAAATTATTCACTGCGCGCAGGAACAAGGACTTCACGATTGCCGTTATTTTGCATGGCGGATACCAGACCGGCGCGTTCCATTTCTTCGATCATTCGTGCCGCACGATTATAGCCAATTCTCAGGTTTCTTTGCACTAGAGAAATGGATGCGCGACGTGTTTTGATGACAATCTGAACGGCTTCATCATAAAGCGGATCTTGCTCTCCACCGTTCTGTTTTTTAGTTTCTTCCAGGGTATTCCCGGCACTTTCCTCTTCACCTGCTTGCAAGATTTCTTCCACATAACAGGGTTCTCCATGTTCTTTAAGATATTCTACGACTTTATGAACTTCATGATCAGCCACATAAGCGCCGTGCACGCGTTGCGGATAACCGCTGCCAGGTGGTAGATACAGCATGTCACCCTGTCCCAGCAAAGTTTCCGCACCCATCTGATCGAGAATGGTGCGCGAGTCAATTTTGCTGGATACCTGGAAAGCGATACGCGTAGGAATATTTGCTTTAATCAGCCCGGTAATGACGTCGACAGAAGGCCGCTGAGTGGCCAGGAGTAGATGAATGCCAGCTGCACGGGCTTTTTGCGCCAACCTGGCAATCAGGTGTTCTACCTTTTTACCTGAGACCATCATCAAATCTGCCAATTCATCGATGACTACGACAATCAGCGGCAACTCCTCAAGCTGTTCCGGCGCTTCTTCTGATGCCAGTGGATTCATAATAGGCTCTTCCTTTTTTTCAGCTTCACGAATTTTATGGTTGTAACCGTTTAAGTTGCGCACGCCTAAAGACGACATCAGTTTGTAGCGACGCTCCATTTCAGCTACTGACCAGCGCAGGGCATTTGCTGCTTCACCCATATCCGTGACAACCGGTGTGAGCAGGTGAGGTATGCCTTCATATACGGATAACTCCAGCATTTTGGGGTCAACCAGTATCAGACGAACCTGTTCGGGGGTGCTTTTATATACCAAGCTTAAAATAATGGCATTAATGGCTACGGATTTACCAGAGCCAGTCGTGCCGGCAACCAGGGCGTGCGGCATTTTAGCGAGATCGGAGACAACAGGGCGCCCACTGATGTCCTTTCCCAGTGCTATTGTCAGTGGTGATGTAGTATTGGCATAAGATTGTGAGCTGAGAATTTCAAGTAGACGAACTACTTGCCGATTGGGGTTGGGGATTTCCAGCCCCATTGTTGTTTTACCGGGAATGGTTTCTACAACACGAATGCGGACAACAGAAAGCGCGCGTGCCAGATCCTTGATTAAATTGATAATTTGATTGCCCTTTACGCCTACAGCCGGTTCGATTTCATAGCGTGTAATGACTGGTCCGGGATAAGCAGCAACAACTTTGACAATAACGCCAAATTCCTTTAATTTGCTTTCAATCAATCGCGATGTTGATTCAAGAACATTTTTGGATAACACTTCGACGTTCTTATCAGGCTCATCGAGTAAGTGCAGCGGTGGTAAAGAGGATTCCGGTAAACTGGGAAATAAAGATTTTTGTTTTTCTTTTACTGCGCGTTCTGATTTTTCAATATTGGCCGCCGGTGACTCAATGTGGATCGAACGCGCATCAAGTACCGGTTTTTTTTCTGTTGCAGGTATTTTAACATGCTCATATTCGTCGTTTATCCAGCGCGGCTGTTGATGGCGTCTGTTATGCCATTGTTTCTGTAGCAAAAAAATGCTGTTTTCAATGGTCTCGCCAATTTTCTCAACAAAGCGTACCCACGATAATCCCGTAAACTGACTGAAACCAATTGCGATGAGTATTAAAAGTGTCATGGTCGCACCGGTAAATCCAAGCAATTGAGATAGACACAGACTGACGGCCTTTCCGGATATGCCGCCTGATTGATATGGCAGTTCAATATTCAATGTATGAAAACGCAGAGATTCTAATCCGCTGCTCGCGATTAATAACAATAAAAAGCCACCGATAGACAAAAAAATTGAATGACGGTCGAATATGCCGGCAATATCAATTCGACGGTAGCTCCAGGAAACTGCAGCAAGACAAAATGCCACCCACCACCATGCCGATGCGCCAAACATGTAAAGTAAAAAATCCGACAGCCACGCCCCGATATGTCCACCAGCATTGTTAATATGATCATAGTCACCGCTGTGTGTCCACCCGGGATCTCCGCGGTCATAGCTGTAAAAGATTAGAATGAGATAGAGCGCGCCACCAACAAGCGCTAGCCAACCGGACTCGCGCAGTAACCGGGATACGCGCGGCGGCAGGGTGCGCCCACTTGACTTGCTGGCCATTGATTTATTGATCAAACTCATGGATGTTTCAAAGCGTTTGAGCTTTATTTAATCTGGTGAGTTTTGAATTATATAAGAAAATCGTCAGAAAACGTCGACAGCGGACAACTGGCTACATTATTTAATCTGCTTTTATCTCTTGTTTCTGTAATTTTTAGTGGATTAACCCGACCTTGGTCGGCATAGAATAGCCGGTATATGCGCTTTGTCAGAACGTGACGTTTCCGGTAACGTTGCAACCCTGTTTTTGCCATTTTGTTTAGCGATTATTAACGCATCTTCAGCGCGATTATATAGTTTTCGAATATGGTCTTTGTCGTTTAACATGGTGATGCCGACATTCACAGCCAAGCTTTGCTGTGTACTGTGTTGATCCAACTGAGAGACTTTCTTACACAGAGCTTCCGTCGCTTCTTTGGCTTTGTTGATATCCGTTTCAACATATACGACTACGAATCGATTTAAGTCAACACGATATAATTGATCAGAACTGCGGATGGATTTTCTGATTTCGTCGGATAGTGTTTTGATATATTGATTGTCAATGTGGATAACCGAATTTTCGGCCGTGTTTGTATTGCTGGAATCGGTTATATCAAAAATGGCCAGTGATAAATTCCGTTTGTACCTTTTGCTTCTTTTTATTTCAATTTTAGTCTCCTCTTCAAAAGCGCGGCCATTTTTACATTGCGTTAGAGGATCGACACAGGTTTCTGACATGAGTGTGTAGAGCTCATGATTAATTTTTTTGATTCTAAGTACCATATACGTGGTAATGGTTATAATTAGAAGCGCCAAAATACGATTGGTTAAAACGACATCCATGGGTGCAGCGATGTACGGTGACAGAAAAAGACCTGTCAAAGTGAGCAGAAACCCTATGGCTGCTGTGATATAGGTGCTCCCGTTGCTTTTAAACCTTATGCTTGCAAAAACAAGTAATGCATAAGGCGAACCGGCGGCCACTCCAAGAGGCGTACACAGGTCGGATAAAAAAATACTGACCGAACATATAGATAGAAATAACCAATAGATATGATTTGCGTGCTGATTCTCAGGTAATTTTAAACTGTTAATTTTAGGAAAAATTAGTGAACGCATATGGCCACCTTATCATCAGGGTTGTGAAAAATTAACTACACATTATTTACGTCATGATTTGGCTTTTTTGTAATTAAAAATCCATTTTAACAAGAAAAGTATTTTATCATATTGACTTAAAAATAGATTGTTTCTTGTTATAATGCTTGGAGTTAGAACCTAGCCCGCGAACGAAAGAAGATAGACAAAAGGCGGGTCATTTATTTAAAAGCGAATAAAAAAACAATTAAGAAGTTATGGGAAATTTTCCGGTTTAAAAGAGCTGGATCATGGAAACAAATACTCACAGAGGTGTGGGTACAAAATCTGAATTTGAGAATTTTAGGTTTCGGTTTTTACAATACGAGTACCTGCCAGCCTGTCGTGAAGGAACTGGTGGTCCCGATCAATCAGGGCCCAAAGGATTCCGACACCAAATAGCAGAATGCCGATGACCGCAATCAGATAACGGGTGATCGCTTTTCCTCTATCCAAGATGTTGCCATCCACAGTAACGACGCGTATTTTCCAGGTCTGCATAGCCAGTGTCTGCCCACCATGCGTCCAGAACCAAGTGAAATAATAACCCATGATAATCAGTAAATAAAGCTGATATAACGGTATAAAGTAAAAGGCATTTGCATCACGGAAAATAAGATGAAAAATAAAACTGACAATGAAAATAACCGCCAGCAAAATTAGAAATTCATAAAGCAGGCTGACAAGCCGCCGCCAGAAACCAGGAAAAGAAAATGTCATGATAATTGCTGTTTTATGGTCTTGTTTAGAACGTCTTGTAGTTGATTATAGCGCAGCCAGTCAAAAGCTTATGAAGAATAGTATTGAAAGTTTATCAGTATTGCAGCATTCGTCGAATGATGTCTCACTGATAACTTTTCTGAATAACAGATTTTTGAGTTTAAGTCGTATGAATACAAATGAAGAATTAATAGAAAAACAAAGGGATAAAATGCCCAAAAAAGGAAGGCCGCTAGGATATGATCCAGAAGAAATGCTTGAGACAGCAATGCAGCTTTTCTGGGCTGATGGTTATGATGCAACTTCTCTGGATGATATTTTGAGTGCTGCAAATATTTCCAAAAGCAGCTTTTATCACATGTTCGGTAATAAACAACAATTATTTGAGCGTTGTCTAAGCAGATATTGCAATAAACAACTTGCGCTTATTCGGGAAGAACTACAGCAGTCTTCAACGGGTCGTGATTTTATTGAAACGTTTCTGCATGACTTGGTCGAAACTGCGAGGAATAAAGAGGAGCGGCACAAAGGTTGTTTTGTGACAAATACTATTTATGAATTTGTTGATCGAGACGTCAATATCTCAAAATTGATATCAGGCACAATAGAGCAATATAATCAGTTGTTGCAAGCCGCCATTAAAAAAGGTCAGGATAATGGATTGATTACTAAGAAAAAAACACCCAAGGTATTGGCTAGCTTTTTAATGTGCAGCATAGCCGGGATCAGAACGATGATTTATGCCAAGGTTGAGATCGATCAACTTGAGGATGCTGTTGGTGTAACATTGGCCGTACTTGATTGATGTAAGTGTTAGCATGGGGACACTGGGTCGATGGGATGTCTGCTTGCTATCAGAATAACTGATCTTTCAGGTTTTGCGGTGCCTGCTCAGTCTCATACAAATGATCTGTAGATAATGGTGGTAATTGTTCTCGAAAGAAGTATTCTGTAATACCGTTAGACAGAACTCTCAGACCGGTCTCTGGATTAATTCTATCAACTGTAATGCCATCTGGAGGGGTATATTTTGCGATTGGTTCGTTTTTAAGCGCAATTTTCATATATTGTATCCACATTGGTAGTGCCGCCCGCCCTCCCGTTTCATTTTTTCCCAGAGATTGAGGTTCATCATATCCTATCCACGCGGCGGCTACTAAGTTTTTCTGGAACCCGCAAAACCAGGCGTCAACAAAATTACTAGTTGTGCCTGTCTTTCCGGCCAGGTCGCTACGTCCAAGCTGTTTTGCTCTGGTTGCGGTTCCATAGTTGATTACATCTTGCATCATACTGGTCATAATAAACGCATTACGCGGATCAATCACGCGTTTGTTCTCTTTTAGAACTGAATCTCTTCGAACCTGTTCAAGAATGTTGCCGTGATTATCCTCTATACGTTTGATGAAGTAGGGTTTAACCCGAAACCCGCCATTAGCGAAAACGGCATATCCGGCCGCAATTTGTAATGGCGTTACAGAGCCCGAGCCCAAAGCCATAGGTAAGTAGGGGGGGTGTTTATCCGCATCGAATCCAAATCGCGCGATGTAATCTTGGGCATATTGAAGATCTATAGCCTGCAATATGCGAATGGACGCTAGATTCTTGGATTTTGCCAATGCTTCGCGCATGCGTATCGGTCCGCTATACTTGCCGTCAAAATTTCTCGGTTCCCATAACTTGCTGCCGGTCTGGGCAGCACTGAAAGAGAGTGGCGCATCGTTTATGATAGTTGCCGCTGTAAAACCTTTTTCCAATGATGCGGAATAAATAAATGGTTTAAAGCTTGATCCGGGTTGCCGCCAGGCCTGGGTAACATGGTTAAACTGATTGAGATGAAAATCGAATCCGCCGATCAGAGCCCGGATCGCGCCATCGTTTGGATCGATTGAGACCAGCGCCGCCTCGACTTTTGGAAGTTGTACGACTTGCCAGTTTTTCTTCGAGTCTTGCTGAATATGTATCACTGCGCCTGGACGAATGCTTTTTTTGTCGGCCGTATTTCGAGTGTTCAGATGTTTTTCTACAAAACGCAATCCTTCAGATTGTATGACTAGAGTCTCTCCATTCTTTTTATATACTTGAATCTCATTATTTTTTACAGTCAAGACGATTGCAGGAATAATATCGTCACTTTCAGCAATATTATCAAGTGTTTCCTCCAACACACGTTCCTGGTCAGTGCCGTGCTTTGACAAATCAATGTAAGCTTCGGGGCCACGATAGCCTCTGCGTTTGTCATATTCCAGCACGCTCGAACGTAATGCCCGGTAAGCGGCTCGTTGATCGAGCTGGCGAATGGTTGTATAGACCTTGATACCTCTACTGTAGGCTTCATCATTTAAACGGTCGTATATAATCTGCCTGGCCATTTCTGCAACGTAGTCGGCCGGCATGACAAATTCTCTGGATTGCTTGACAATGGGAACGGGCTGATTCTCTAGCTGTTTAAACTCCTGCTCGGAAATATGGTTCAATTTATAAAGGCGGGATAAAACATAGCGCTGTCTGTCTTTCGCGCGCTTGGGGTTGACCACGGGATTAAAGCTTGAGGGAGCTTTAGGCAGTCCGGCCAACATAGCCGCTTCAGCCAAGTTGATACCCTGCAATGGCTTGCCGAAATAGGTTTGAGCGGCTGCTGCAAAACCGTAGCTGCGTTGACCAAGGTAAATTTGATTGATATACAGTTCCAGAATCTTATCTTTACTCAAACTGTGTTCGATTTTAAATGCAAGTAAAGCTTCACTAAATTTCCGCGTCAGTGTTTTCTCTCTGGTTAGAAAAAAGTTTCGTGCGACCTGCATGGTGATTGTGCTGGCGCCCTGACGCATGCCGCCTGCAGTGAAATTGGAGTATGCGGCACGTAAAACCCCCAGATAATCAACACCGCTGTGCTCATAAAAACGATCGTCCTCAGCTGCAAGAATAGCTTGCTTTAAGTGTGCTGGCACCGCGTCAATGCTGACAAGATTACGGCGCTCGGCGCCGAATTCTCCAATCAAAAAACCTTCTTCGCTGTAGATACGTAACGGTATCTTGGGTTGGTAGTCTGTCAGTGTATTTAATGAGGGCAGCGAAGAAAAAGTTACGAGTGCTGCAAAAATAATCAGCAATACACCAATTAAACTTAATGCAAAAAAAGTAATAAGCGAATAATAAAGCCAGCGGGTAATCATGAAGATGGATTAGAGCGTGTAAACAAAGTCGGGTTAAAACGGTTATAGAGGGTATATCTCCCTTTTTTTTACAAATCCTTTTTTTCTGAGTCTGTCAGAATATTGCCAAATTGCTGGTTTCTCAGGATTAACAAAATTTTTATGTCGAGATACCAACTGAAGTCCTGGGAAATTTGAAAATTAACTAACATGTGAGTATTACCTCAAACAACACAATGTTCAAGGGAAAATTTGATTTTAATCTAGACTTTCTGAAAATGAAGTCGCCATCTCTGGTTGGTGTTGATATCAGTTCATCATCAGTAAAAATGGTTGAGTTATCGAAGGCCGGAAAAGCGGGCGATAGTTTTCGTGTTGAACGTTATGTGATTGAGCCGTTGCAAACGGATGCTGTACAAGATGGTGCCATTGTCAATATGGATGCTGTCAGCGAGGGCATACAGCGCGGCTGGAAACGTCTAGGCTCAAGTTGCAAGAAGATCGCGCTTGCTTTGCCGGCTTCTGACGTGATCACCAAGAAAATTGTTGTTCCTGCAGGACAGCGTGAGGACGATCTTGAATTCCAGGTTGAAAATGAGGCCAGTCAATACATTCCTTTTCCGCTAGACGAAGTGAATCTTGATTTTCAAATTATAAGAGCTTTACCCAATAATCCGGATGAAGTAGAAGTACTGATAGCGGCATCGCGTAAAGAAAAGGTTGAGGATCGTGTGGCCGCATCGTTAACCGCCGGCCTGAAGACCATTGTGATGGACGTAGAATCCTACGCCGCCCAAACAGTATATGAGCTGCTTAAGAATCAGTTCCCTGGCGGCGGTGATGATCAAGTGACCGCTATAGTGGATATTGGTGCCACTGTTATGAAAACAAATGTTCTACATAAGGGCGAATCTGTGTATATGCGGGATCAGCCATTTGGCGGTGATCAGCTTACTCAAGAAATCCACAATCAGTTTAATCTATCGCTGGAAGAATCAGAGAAGGCCAAGCGTAGTGGCAACTTGCCGGAAAATTATCAAGCAGATGTGCTGCAGCCATTTTGTGAAACGCTTGCAATTGAGGTGATGCGGGCCATACAGTTTTTTTATACATCGACGCAATATACCGAGATTAATTATATTTTGATAGCCGGGGGGTGTGCTGCTATACCCGGTCTCGATAAGATCATCGCTTCACGCACGCAGGTTAGCACACTTGTTGTGAATCCATTCTCGAATATGGAGTTATCCAGTCGAATTATTCCGAGGCAAATCAATAACGATGCGCCTTCTCTTTTAATAGCATGTGGTTTAGCTATGCGTAGTTTTGATTCGTTATGATGCATATTAATCTTCTTCCCCATCGAGAAATAAAACGTAAAGCACAGCAACGGCAGTTTGCAATCTTTGCCGGCATAATTTGTGTGGTTGGCCTGCTTACTATCTGGAGCGTGTATTCCATCATCAATGAAAAAATTGAATTTCAGCGAGAGCGTAACCAATACCTGAGCAATCATATTGCAATTCTTGACAAACAGATAGCCGAGATCAGGGAAATCAAAAATCAAACCCAGGAGTTGCTTGCACGTAAAGGCGTTGTTGAGTCATTGCAGGGTAATCGTTCCGAGGCCGTTCACTTGCTTGATCAATTAGTAAGGTTGTTGCCCGATGGCGTTTATCTTAAAAGTATCAAGCAAGAAAACCGCACTATCAATTTAACTGGTTTTGCACAGTCGAATGCATGGGTTTCAACATTGATGCGTAACCTGGAGTCTTCGCCGTGGCTGGAATCGCCCGTATTGATTGAAATAAAAGCTGTGACGGTGAATAGCACGCGACAGAATGAATTTAATTTGAACATTCAACTGAAGCCCGCAGTGGATAGCGATAGTGAAATGGCTGTTGCGGGTTCCAACATTTCGTGAGATCCGTGCATTATGAATATGCTTGAAGAATTACGTCATCTTGATCCGAACGATCCTGGAAAATGGCCGGCATCGATAAGAGCGATCGCTTTGCTGGTCTTGATGTTGATCACTCTTGGTGCGGGCTATTATTTTATCTGGCAGGACCAATTGAACAATCTCGAGACCGTTCGAGCGGAAGAACAAACGTTGAAAGATACATACCTTGTCAAAAAACGGAGCGCGGTTAATTTACCGGTACTCAAACAGCAATTGAAAGATATCGAACGATCATTAAGTGCGCTGTTGAAACAGTTGCCCAATAAATCAGAGATGGAAGCGTTACTGGTCGATATCAATCAGGCCGGGCTTGGCCGCGGGCTTCAGTTCGAGCTATTCAAACCTGCTGAAAATGAAACCATACACGAATTTTATGCAGAATTACCTGTTACCGTCAGAGTAACTGGTGGCTACCATGATATTGGGTCTTTTGCAAGTGATATCGCGCAACTGCCGCGGATTGTAACGCTGAATAACATCAATATTGTTCCAGGTGCAGACAATACGCTCATACTGGATGCCGTTGCCAAAACATTCCGCTATCTTGATGAAAATGAAATGATCAATCAGGGAACACAAGGGCAATGAAAATACGACTCATAGCGATCATGTTTGCTGCAGCATTGTTAATGGCTTGCGAAAGCGGTGGTCATGATGATCTTGAAAACTTTATCAGTACCGCCGGTAAAGGGTTGCGCGGGCAGGTTGATCCGTTGCCGGAGGTTAAGTCCTATGAATTTTTTACTTACGATGCATTTGAGATGTCAAGCCCCTTTGAACCAAGGAAAAACGAACAAACACAAGGCGCAGGTAATGGCATTAAGCCTGATCTGACGCGGAGAAAAGAATACCTGGAAAGCTTTCCATTGGAAAGTCTGGAGATGGTCGGCTCGTTAGAACAAAATGAAACCATATACGCAGTGGTTAGAACGCCGGAAGGCAGTCTGCTTCGGGTCGGTATTGGAAATTACCTAGGCCAGGATTTTGGCAGAATCAATCAAATTTCTGAATCAGAAATCAGATTAAGGGAATTAGTGCAAGATGGTGTCAATGAATGGACAGAGCGTATCAGTACGCTTATGCTCAAAAACTAGGAGTTTAGCAATGAAACTATCCAGCAACAGCGTTATGTCTTTTAGAGTATGGCTTGTCATGTTGTTATTGCTATTACCATGTTCTGTTAATGCTGATACCCTGCATGAAAAAGTATTCAATCAATTGATTTTGATTGATGTTTCAACTATAGAAGACGGCAGGGTGGTTGTGAAATTGGAGCTTGAACAACCGCTTGCAAGCTCGCCTATTGGTGTCTCTCTCAGTAATCCGCACCGGATATATTTTGATCTGCACCATGCGTCTAACGGACTGGGGAAAAATTTTCAGGAAGTGGAAGAGGGTGATTTGCAAAGCATTAATATTATACAGGTGGGTGATCGTACGCGAGTCGTATTTAATCTGCATGGCCTGATGCATCATGAAACGTTGCTACAGGATAACATCTTATTGGTCAGTCTGAAATCCGTTGATGCGTATCAGAATCCAGGGCCGGTCGCACAATTTTCTCAAAATACACTGGAGAAGGAATTAAATAACATACTCGATATAAATTTTCGCCGCGGTGACAGTGGTGAAGGCCGGATTATTGTTGATTTAATGAATACTGGAACAGGCATCGATGTTCATCAGCAAGGAGAGAAGCTCGTTGTGGAGTTTATTGATACCTATCTGCCCAGCAATCTGGAACGTAAGCTGGATGTGATTGATTTTGCCACGCCTGTACACATCATTGATACGATGATGCTGGGCGACAATGTGCGCATGATGGTTGAATCGTCCGGCCGCTGGGAACATACGGCACGTCAGACAGATACACAATTTGTTCTGGAAGTGCGCGCATTGGCTGAAGATGAAGATGAGCTTGCAGAACGCAGGCGCGCAAATGGCGGTTATATTGGAGAAAAACTGTCGCTTAACTTTCAGGATGTTGAAGTTCGGGCTGTATTGCAGGTGATTGCTGACTTTACAAATCTAAACATTATAGCCAGCGATTCTGTCGGCGGTAATCTGACGCTGCGATTAAGAGATGTGCCCTGGGATCAGGCACTGGACATTGTATTACAAGCAAATGGCCTGGCAAAACGCCAGACAGGAAATGTGATTTTTGTTGCGCCAGGCAAGGAAATGGCCGATAGAGAGTTGCTTGAGCTGGAAGCAAAACAGCAAGTCGCGGAAATGGAGCCTCTTCTCACAGAAACTTTTCAATTGAATCATCGCCGGGTTGATTCAATTTCTTTCGATGGCATGTTGAGTGAACGCGGCACAATTAATCTTGACGAAATTAGTAACACATTGACCGTGACCGATATTCCACAAAGAATCGTCGAAATCAGAAAACGAATCAAGCGTCTGGATGTATTTGAGAGACAGGTCATAATAGAAGCGCGGATTGTAGAAGCGACTGAAACGTTCAGCCGAGATCTCGGTGCCCGTTTTGGCGTCAAAAATGTTTCCAATATTGGTAACCGCCGTCTAGGGGTTTCAGGCAATGTCACTGATTCAAGCAATCTGGCGGTTGGGGAGGAAGTGCCTGCCGGGGATAACCTGAACGTGAACTTGCCTGCAGCTGCAGGCGCCGGTTTGCTTGGCGGTCCGGCAGCTTTGGGGCTGAGCTTATTAAAAATCAATAATTCCCGGTTAATCAATCTAGAGCTGTCGGCGCTGGAAACAGACACCAAGGGGCGTGTCATTGCCAGCCCGCGCGTTGTAACAGCGCATGGTGTTGAAGCGATCATCGAACAAGGTGACCGCGTGCCTTTCCAGCAGGCGACCAGCAGCGGCGCAACCAGTGTACGTTTCGTTAACGCGGTATTGAGTTTAAAAGTAAAACCGTTGATTACGTTTGATAATCAGATCGACATGGAGCTTACTGTTAATCAAGATAAAATCGGTGAAAGTGTCAGTGCGTTTTTACCACCTGCGATTAATACAAAACAAGTAACAACCAAGGTGCTGGTTGAAAATGGTGGAACAGTCGTAATCGGCGGTATCTTTGAGCGTACCGAAAATAACATCGTAAATAAGGTGCCGCTACTCGGAGATATACCTTACATCGGATATATATTCAGGAATACATCGAAACGTGATGATAAGCGCGAGCTGTTGGTTTTTGTAACGCCGCGCATCCTAAATGAAAGGCTGAATTTGCAATAGGAAAACTATATTCCAGATTGAAATCCAGACTGTCGCCATGCTTCATACGTGATGATGGCGACAGTATTCGATAAATTCAGACTGCGGCTACCGTTTACCATAGGTACACGCAGACGCATTTGATCTGAGATGTTATTCATAATATTTCCGGGTAATCCTTGCGTTTCGGAACCAAACAAAAATGCATCACCACGGGAAAATCCGACCGTGTCATAGTGAATATTACCTTTGGTCGTTATTGCATAAAGACGATTGGTGTCAATCTGATCAAGGCAATCCATCCAGTTGTTATGAATCCTGATACTGGCGAACTCATGATAATCTAGGCCTGCGCGCAGCAGTTGTTTATCGCGTAATACAAATCCAAGCGGTTTAATTAAATGCAGCTGTGTTCCCGTGTTGGCACACAGACGGATAATATTACCTGTATTTTGCGGGATTTCCGGTTGATAAAGAATAATGTTAAACATGCTTTACATCTAACGAACGCAAAGCAGACTGCTGAGACCCTAAAAATATTGATCGAGTTGTGTCCAAAACCGGTCCTTTTGTGCCCTGGCTACAACCCAGTTCGTAACTTTCTTTGCACCTTGTTTACGTAGTTGTTGTGCCAATTCGTTCAATGTTGCCCCAGTTGTCATGACATCATCAATGACCGCTAAATGCTTTCCTGACAGGTTTGGATCGCAGCTGAAAACATTTTTTACATTATTTCTGCGCATTTTCCACGGCAGCTCTGTTTGCGGCGACGTATTTTTGATGCGTTTGCAGCTATCTGGGGACAATTCGATGTGCATTTGTTGTGCCACATAGCGGCCAATTTCTAATGCCTGATTGAACCCTCTCTCTTGTAGCCGTTTTGGGTGTAGCGGCATGGGAATAATTAAATCCGGGCGCTCAGTCAGTTCTTTTGCCATAGTTTTTTCTAAAAGCAATTTTGCCAGAACAGGTGCGATGGCGAGCTGCATGCGATATTTTAGTGCATGAATCAGCATGTCAATTGGAAAAGTATAGGTCAATGCAGCGATTGTTGCAGAATATGCCGGCGGATCGGTCAGACAATCACCGCAACAGCCGTCCCTGCTGATAGTAACGATTTTAGCGCACATCATACAATAATCAGTGGGAAGCCGAGGAAGACTTTTAAAGCATGCATCGCAAAAGTCGTTGCGGGATAATGTATCGCAAAGAATACAGTTTTTATATATCAGCTGCTTCACGTTGTTACTCTGGAAAAAAACAGCTGCTTAAAATTGACAATAGTGTCTGAATCCGTAATCATCCTCGTCATTATAAATTGAAACACGGTAAAACAATCCTATTATAGTCAAGGATGCAAGTATGCAATGTAATTCAATCCTACCAGAATTGGCTGATGGTCACGAAAATGATGAAAGTAACGCATTGAAACGCAGCAAATCAAACAGATGGCATATTGGGGCAGTACAGGCGCTGCTTGATATGCCATTCGGCGATCTGATTTTTCAGGCCCAACAAGTGCACCGTCAGCATCATAATGCAAATGCCGTTCAACTATCGACGCTGATATCTGTCAAAACGGGAGGATGTCCCGAGGATTGCGGGTACTGTCCGCAAGCGGCGCGTTATCATACCGGCGTGGATAATCAGGCAATACTTTCTGTAGACAGTGTCGTGGCCGCTGCTGTTGCGGCCAAGGAGCAGGGTGCAACACGCTTTTGCATGGGCGCAGCCTGGAGGGGCCCCAAACAGCGTGACATTGAAATTGTCACGAAAATGATCAGCGCAGTAAAAGCATTGGGGATGGAAACATGCGCTACATTGGGTATGCTGAAGCCCGGACAGGCCGGACAATTGGGTGCTGCTGGTCTGGACTATTACAATCATAATCTGGATACATCTGCCGATTACTACGATACTATTATCTCTACGCGCGAATACCAGGATCGTTTGGATACCCTGCAAGAAGTACGTGATGCAGGTATTAACGTCTGCTGCGGCGGTATTGTAGGAATGGGTGAGACTCGTGAGACACGTGCCGGCTTGATCGCCCAACTTGCCAATCTAAATCCATACCCTGAGTCTGTGCCAATTAATCATCTGGTACAAGTTGAAGGTACGCCTTTATATGGCACGGCCAAGCTGGATCCGCTGGAATTTGTTAGAACCATAGCTGCTGCACGTATTACCATGCCGAAGACAATGGTCCGATTATCAGCTGGCAGGCGGGAAATGTCAGAAGCAGTGCAGGCACTGTGTTTTCTGGCAGGAGCCAATTCTATTTTTTATGGCGATAAATTGCTGACTACCGGCAATCCCGAGGTGCAACAGGATCAGGCATTGCTCAATAAATTAGGGATGCAGTCATTACCGTTTGACCCGGAATGAGTATTCAGATCATACATGTTTTTCGATGATCTGGCTGAGCAATTATCGATTCGCGAGCAACAGGGTTTAAAGCGTTATCGATCAATACTTGATAGCCCGCAGTCCAGATATGTTGACATTGACGGAAACGAATATTTATCCTTTGGCAGTAATGACTATCTGGGATTGTCCAACCATCCGGTGTTAGTTCAATCAGCCTGTCAGGGAGCGCGGCATTATGGAGTGGGTGCCGGAGCATCGCATTTGCTTTATGGGCACAGTGCCGCGCACCATGAACTGGAAAAGGCTCTGGCGCAGTTTACGGGTTTTTCGCGTACATTATTGTTTTCCAACGGTTATATGGCCAATATCGGTGTTGTGACAGCCCTTGTCGGGCGTCATGATGTGGTTTTCGCAGATAAATTGAATCATGCGTCGCTTAATGATGCGGCGATACTGTCCAGGGCGCGGTTGATTCGTTATCCTCATCTCGATTTGACGGCGCTTGAACAACATCTGAAAAAAACCAATGCCAGGCGCAAATTGGTGATCACAGACGCAGTGTTCAGTATGGATGGCGATGCCGCACCAATCCCAAATTTGGCTGCGCTGTGTGAACGCTACAATGCAATGCTGCTGCTGGATGACGCACATGGTTTTGGCGTACTTGGTAAAGAAGGGCGCGGTATATTATTTACCGAAAACAGCATGCCGACACACGGTTGCAATGTTCTGCATTCCCCGCATATTGTTTACATGGCGACACTTGGAAAAGCCGCTGGCGTTTCCGGCGCATTTGTCGCCGCATCATCAGAAATCATAGAAACCCTGATACAAACTGCTAAAAGCTATATCTATACAACTGCAGGGCCGCCTCTGCTGTCGCATGTTTTACTGCACAGTCTCACATTGATTGAACATGAGAACTGGCGGCGCGAACATTTGTTCCGTCTCGTCAATCGCTTGAAACATGAACTGCGGAAGACAAGCTGGCGGCTATTGCCATCAAATACGCCGATTCAGCCCGTATTTATCGGTAGTACCCGTGAAGTGCTGCGTATCGGCCAGGAGCTGAAAGCGCAAAAAATTCTGGTTCCGGCCATTCGACCGCCGACCGTTCCGATAAACACAGCCAGACTGCGCATTTCATTATCGGCTTTACATCAAGAAGCGGATATTATACGTTTGGCGGACACGCTTCGAAGTCTGGCATAACTAATTGTCACGCCGATTTCAACGCTTATGTCAAAAGACGCCATGCATATTGAAACACTGGGCAGCGGAACTGACCTGGTATTGCTGCATGGCTGGGCAATGCATAGCGGTATCTGGAAAGGTATCCGTGATCAGTTGGCGCAGCAATTTCGCTTACATATGCTTGATTTGCCGGGGCATGGATTTAGCTCTGCTTGCGAGCCGGGTGATTTCGATCATGTTGTCAAAGTCATCCAGGCAAGACTACCGGCTACATGTGTCGTCTGTGGTTGGTCGCTTGGAGGGCAGGTGGCGATGGAACTAGCACTACGTGATCCCGTGCGTATTAAAGGTCTGGCACTTGTGTCCACCACCCCCTGTTTTGTAAAACGGCACGACTGGCCGTGGGGAATGGATAGCAAGTTTCTGCAATTTTTTATGGAAAATCTGCATCAAAATTACCGTACTACAATTAACCGATTTTTGACGTTGCAAATTAACGGTGGTCAAGAGATGTCCAGTACTCTGACACAATTGCGTCAATACTTTTTTGAGCGCAGCCAACCCGACCATAACGCGTTGCAAAAAGGGCTGTTGATTTTACAAACTAATGACATGCGTGAAAAATTATCTCGAATCGAGCAGCCGGTATTGCTGTTGCATGGTGAGAACGACATGATCACACACCCATTCGCCGCGCAATGGATGGATGAACAGTTGAAACATTCGAGACTGGCCATGTTTCCACGTTGCGGTCATGCGCCGTTCCTGAACGATCCTGAAAAATTTGTTTCCAGTTTTAATGAGTCATTTTACATTGAATAAACGTTTGTTGCGTAATGCGTTTGAGCGCGCGGCACAAGGTTACGATCGTGCCGCAGTATTGCAGCGTGAAGTTGGGGACCGGATGTTTGCGCGTCTGGATTATATTAACTACGCGCCGGATACAATTCTTGATGCGGGCTGCGGGACTGGCTACTGCGCCAGGAAACTCGGTGCACGTTATATGAACAGCCGTTTGATTGCAATGGATATTGCGCAAGCGATGTTATTACTGGCCCGGCCTGTTAAAGCAGGCTGGCGGCAATATTGGCCGTTTAATCGCAGACAAACGCACTATGTCTGTGCAGATATCGAGCGATTGCCACTTTGTGAAGACAGTGTGGATATGGTCTGGTCGAATCTGGCACTGCAGTGGTGTAATGACTTGAATCTGACGTTTCGCGAAATGAATCGTGTGCTAAAACCGGATGGTCTGTTGATGTTCAGTACCTTCGGGCCGGATACTTTGCAGGAACTCAGGCAGGTATTCGGTCAAGTGGATGACTATGTGCATGTCAATCAATTTGTTGATATGCATGATGTCGGCGATCTGTTGGTGCGCAATCGATTTGCGACGCCCGTTATGGATATGGAATATATCACGCTGACATACGAAGATGTTGTCGGCGTGATGCGCGATCTTAAAGCAATTGGCGCGCATAATGTGACGCAGGGGAGGCGCCAGGGCTTGATGGGTAAAGTAAAATGGCAAAAGATAATTGATGGCTACGATGCTTGGCGCGAGCAAGGAAAGCTGCCCGCTACTTATGAAGTGATTTACGGGCACGCCTGGAAGTTGCCGCCTAAGGAAACTGTCTTAACGCCGGAAACTCGTAGACAGATTTTGACGAATGGATAAAATGACGGCGGGTTTTTTTGTAACCGGTACAGATACGGGGATTGGTAAAACATTGGTCAGCAGCCTGATGCTACATGCCTTGTCAGCACTCGGTAACAAGACTGTCGGTATGAAGCCTATTGCCGCCGGCAAGGAAAACGGCAAGTGGCCGGATGTGGAATTGCTGCGTACAGCGGGTAATGTGCAAGTCCCACATGAACTGATCAACCCGTATGCGCTGGATCAAGCAATTGCACCGCACATTGCAGCCCGGCAACAAGGTGTCGAGATTGATTTGCCGGCTATTCTCAATGCGTTTCATGCGCTTAAAAAGGCGGCGGATTATGTGGTCGTGGAGGGTGCCGGCGGATTTCTCGTACCCATCAATACGTATCAGGATACATCGGATATGGCGCAGTCGCTGGGTTTACCAGTAATACTGGTCGTAGGCATGCGGCTGGGATGTATTAATCATGCTTTGTTAACTGTGCATGCAGTTCAGCACGCCGGATTACCGCTGCTCGGATGGGTGGCAAATTGTATTGATCCGAAGATGCAGGCGCTCGAAGAAAATATCATAGCTTTGCAGCACCGGATTGATCGTCCGTTATTAGGAACGGTACCATTTGATTCCAAACCTGATTTGCCGGCATTGAGCCGTTTTATTGATTTGTCGGGTATTGTGTAGAAGTGTCAAGGGCTGTGTGCTTTGACAGTCCGTTAAGTTGGTAGCAGTAAAAGATCACTCATCGCACCCAAATGCCGGGGGAGACGCCGGATAATTTCTGCATTGCTCCATGAGAACACCCTGGTTGCAGCCTTGTGCCAGGGTAGCCAAAGATAATCAAGATGCTCTTCGGGCGCAATGGCGACAGTTTCTTTTTCGGGCAGGCAAAGGCTGAATACATGTTCTGTATTATGAGTGATATCCGGCGCATAACGCCAGCGCCATTCTTTAAATATTTCGTAACGGTATTCGGTTTCCCAGTCTAATAACATATAATCGCAAGGATTCAGCCCGGTTTCTTCATGAATTTCGCGCAGTGCGGTTTGCCGTAATGTCTCGCCGCAATGCTGGCTGCCTGTCACGGACTGCCAGTAACCCGGGTGATCCGAACGTTCGAGTAATAATACATCCAAGTCCAGCGTATGAATTACAACCAGAACGGATACAGGCAGCTTGTACATGGTATAAGCAGTGACATATATAAAATCGATGCTCAGTTTTTAGACTGATCGGACTTACGCAGGCGAATGTTTAATTCTCTCAGTTGTTTTTCATCAACAGTATCCGGTGCATGTGTCAACAGACACTGCGCGCGTTGTGTTTTCGGGAATGCAATTACATCACGAATTGATTCCGAACCGGCCATCAGCGCGACAATGCGGTCCAGCCCGAATGCGATGCCGCCGTGCGGTGGCGCGCCATATTGTAGCGCCTCTAACAGAAAGCCAAATTTCTCGTTGGCTTCTTCTTCCGAAATATTCAGCGCCTGAAAGACTTTTGTCTGCACATCCTGGCGATGAATACGAACGGAACCGCCGCCGATTTCCGAGCCATTTAAGACCATATCGTAGGCCTTTGACAACGCCTGTCCGGGATGGTCAAGTAACAAATCCTCATGACTATCGGCGGGAGAGGTAAACGGATGGTGCAACGCTTGCCAGCGGCTTTCCTCTTCGTCCCACTCGAACATCGGGAAATCGACAATCCAGGCAGGCCGCCAGTCCGAGTCGGCATGACCGTGCTGATGACCGATTTTGACCCGCAACGCACCGAGTGACTCGTTGACCACACGCGTTTTATCCGCGCCAAAGAAAATCAAATCACCGCTCTGGGCCTTAGTGCGTTCAAGAATGGAATAAACCACGTCTTCCGGCAAAAATTTTAAAATCGGCGATTGCAAACCTTGAAGACCGTCTTCACGCTTGTTGACCTTGATGTAAGCTAAACCTTTAGCGCCGTATATACTGATGAATTGCGTGTAGTCGTCGATATCCTTGCGTGTCAGCTGGCCGCCGTTAGGTACCCGTAAAGCGGCAACACGGCCACCGGGTTTTTCCACTGCGTCTTTGAATACCTTGAACGGTACATCCGTCATAATATCTGTCAACTCCGTCAACTCCAGTGAAATACGCAGATCCGGTTTGTCACTGCCGTATCTATGCATGGCTTCGGCATAGGTCAGGCGTGGAAACGGATCAGGTAAATCAATATCGCTGGTTGTTTTGAATAGATACCGCATCATTTCTTCCATCAGCGTCATGATTTCTTCGGCGGTAAGAAACGAGGTTTCTATATCGATCTGGGTGAATTCCGGTTGCCGGTCCGCGCGCAAATCTTCGTCGCGAAAGCAGCGCGCGATTTGATAGTAGCGGTCAAATCCAGACACCATAAGTAGCTGTTTGAACAACTGGGGCGATTGCGGTAATGCAAAAAAGTGACTGACGTTGACGCGTGATGGCACAAGGTAATCGCGTGCACCTTCGGGTGTTGATTTGGTCAGAATGGGTGTTTCGATATCGAGAAAACCCTGTTGATCGAGAAAAACGCGTACCGCCATGGTGACTTTGTGGCGCAGGCGCAGATTGGATTGCATGACTGAGCGGCGCAAATCAAGATAGCGATGTTCCAGGCGGACAAATTCGCTGATATGCTCATCGTCCATCATAAATGGCGGCGTCAACGACGTATTCAATATTTCCATGTTAACCACCAGTACTTCGATTTCGCCACTGTGCAGTGTTGGATTGATGGTGCCCTCAGGTCGTCTTCTGACTTTGCCAACGACCATCAACACATACTCGTTACGTATTTTTTCCGCGAGTTGAAATATCTCTATCGTGTCGGGGTCGCAGACTACCTGCACCAGACCCTCGCGATCACGCAAATCAATAAAAATTACACCGCCATGATCGCGCCGTCTATGCACCCAGCCATACAAAGTAACGGTTTCGTCGAGATAATGAGTGTTGATGGCGCCGCAATAGTTTGTTCGCATGGTTTCAGGACTTTTTAGGCTGGTGTCGTAGTAAAAATTTTTATTCTATTGTGTTACGTGTTGGAAAATATAACCGGCTTATTATCAGTCTGTTGCTGCAGTTGTAGATGAACTGGATTTGCTGTCAGCGGTTTGTGCAGATGCAGTCGCTGTTTTAGATGTTTTTTCCGTCGTACCTTTTTGATTGTCCGTCTGTTTGGACGATACACCGCTTTTTTCCGTTTTGGCTGTCGATTGCGAAGGCTTGTTTTTAAAATCTGTCACGTACCAGCCGCTGCCTTTCAGCTGAAACCCGGCGGCAGATATTTGTTTCACATAGTTTTCACTGCCGCATTCAGGACAGACTCTGATCGGCGTATCGCTCATTTTCTGCATATGCTCATTTTTGGTGCCGCATGAATTGCAAAGATATTCATAAATTGGCATAAAAACCCCCAACAATTCAAAAATAAATAAACCAGGTATTATACCCCAACCTGCTGAATGCACCAGCATATGAACAGTTCGAATCAGGGCAATCGGGCTTAAAAATACTTGAAAATAGAAATTAGTTGAGGTATTAGGTTTATCATTTTGATTTCAAATGATAGACAAACCAACGGCAACGCCTTCAATCATTCATCATTTTTCAAGTATAAAAGACCCAAGAGTGGATAGGCAAAAGAAACATCAGCTCCAGGATATATTTTTTATCACTCTTTGTTCAGTTATTTGTGGAGCGGACAATTGGGTGGCTATTGAGGAA
>NZ_FOGH01000038.1 GCF_900111165.1 Nitrosomonas sp. Nm51 | reverse complement strand
TACGATCACATCTGCATGTTGAAAACACTCAAATGTGCCGTGCGTGTCGTCTGGGCCTACCGAAAATCACAATGGGTTGCATTCTTTACCACTGACCTTGATCTCACCGTCGAACAGACCATCGAATACTATGGCGCTCGCTGGAAAATCGAGGCCGGTTTCAAAGAGATCAAGCAGGAAATTGGAAGCATAAAAAGCCAAACCCGAACGCCACATGCCGTCACCAATCATCTCAACTTCTGCATGATGACCACCGCCATCACCTGGATATACGCAGATCGCCTTGATAAAACACCGCAGCGTTGTTACGCTGTTAACAATCGAAGTCACTTCGCCTTCTCCGATGTTAGAAAACTGATTACCAGGGACGCACTTGACAAAGATTTTGTTACCTTTTGCCCGAAACCAGGCAAACCCGGACAAAATTCTCTTATCAATGCATTATTGCGTATGGTTGCATAAGGAAAAGCGGGAAACTTCAGTTTTATAAGATATTAGCTTCGTCTCACATAATACGTTCCACGCCCTGTACCTTTGCTTTCGATCAAACCTAAATTCAATAGTTTTTCAAAATCCATTTTTCTTGCAGCAAGGCTACGGGTTGAAATATTGCCGTATTCACGTTGCGTGATGCTGCCGTTTTCATTGATGTAATCGAGAATTTGTTTGTGATGCGGTTCAAGACGCGGTGGTGGCGATATTGTTTCAGGTAATGTTTTACGAATACGCCGTAACTCATCCAGAATACCATCAGCGAAATATTCCAGCCAATGCGTAAAATCGATAGAATCTTTTAATTCATAGTAATCACTTTCAAGTCCGACAGCCTTGAAATAGCGCGTGATGTTCTGGTTGTAATAGTTCTCGAAACTGAAAATCTCAAACAAATCCAGCCCCGCTTTGCCTAAAATAGCGGTTGTCAGCAACCTTGCAGTACGTCCGTTTCCATCCATAAATGGGTGGATAATGACATATTGGCGATGGAACAAACCGGCCAGAATAATAGAGTCAATCTTGCCAATGTGTGTGTTCACAAAATCGTTCAATTCATTTAACAGAACTGTGACATCTTTGGTGTCCGGCGGAATAAAAACAATTTCATCAATTTTTCTTGGATTGCGAATAACGACTGGTGCTTGCCGGATATGGCCGCAATCGTCTGGATTGTCCATTAATCCATCAACAACCTGTTTTTGTATTTTTTCAAGCGTTTTCAGGTCGAGCATAAATTTACCGGAACGCACCGAGGTGTAAAGTGCTTGTAGTGCTTTATTGTAATTAAGCACTTCACGTTCGGTATCGCGCACATGCTCTTTTCTGGTTTTGAGCAGTTTTTTTACATCGGTCAGTAGCAGCGGATTACCCTCAATGTTGGTTGAAGCATATGATGACAATTCTCTGGCTTTCAATTCCAGACGTGCCAATGTTTTTTTAGTTATACCAAAACCTTTGATTTCGCCAATCGCTTCGCCAATTTCACGCATGGTCGAAAGCAATTGGTCTGTAATGGCGTATTTAGGCTTCCAGCTCATAACCACAATATAGCCTCAAATTAGCCGTAATGCAACGCATTAATGGCCGCAAAATAGCTTTAAAGTAGCCGATAACTTAGGGCTGCACCCTCAGTGCACTTCATGAAAAATAGACAAGGCCGTGCTCTCGGGGCAAGCCCCTGCGAGCCGCACCACCCTTATCGATTTTTCATTCCGTTTGCACACCCCCTGTTCGCCACGAGGCAGGGTGCATGAGCAACCCGTTTTTTATTCAGGAGGTACGCAAAATGACTGTTTTCTACGCACAACCCTATGATATTTCGGCCTGTGGCCGGTGAATGATTTCTGCGTTTCCCGCTCATCTTCTGCACTCCTGTTATTTATACAAATAATCATACAGAGAACAACTTCTTAACTTACCCATTACAGTGTCCAAATAACCGGGGCCACTTCTCTGTGATTTGGAGTGTCTGAAAAATGCCGGATTTTCGTTTTGCCCAGCCGATTCAGTTCCTGAAATATTGAATCAGGCTCATTATGTGTGTACGCATTCTGGAGGCATTGGCGCTGTTCGCGAAATGTGTGACTTAATACACCGGCAGATTTAAAGACATTTTTTTCGATGATATATTTTCAGGTGGCCGATCTATTTTGAATAGCGCATTAAGTTGTAACTTGATGGGGTTTGCCTTGTAACAAAAAAATTGCCGGTATCTTGTTAATATCCGGTAATTTCTGCTTCCATTCTTTTATCGTTTTTGTGACAATTATTTCGTTGGTGGCTGTCAGATATGCTGCAATGCATAAGTCGGTATCATCTCGACAGATTTGTATAATGAGTTCGAGTAATCTTTGATTTCGATACGGTGTTTCAATAAAAATCTGAGTTTGGTCATGTTTGCCGGATAATTTCTCCAGCGCGGTGATTGTTTGCACGCGCGCGGTTTTGTCGATCGGCAGGTATCCATGGAAGCAGAACCGTTGCCCGTTGAGCCCCGAAGCCATTAATGCCAATAAAATTGATGACGGGCCGGTAAAGGGGATAACCTTGATTTGCTTGTCGTGTGCCAACCGCACCAAACCGTTGCCCGGATCAGCAACAGCCGGGCAGCCAGCTTCGGACAACAAACCCATGTCATGGCCAGCCAGTAAAGGTTGCAGCAGTGCTTCCAGTTCGTTTGCGCATGTGTGTTCATTGAGAATGTCCATGTGAATGTCCTGCAATGGGTAATTGCATTTGATTTGTTTCAAAAACCGCCGGGCTGTTTTGGGGTGTTCGACGATAAAGAACCGAAGCTGTTGCACCGATTGCTTGACTGCTATGGGTATAGTCCAGCCCAGATCGCCGTCGCTCAAAGGTGTGGGAATCAGATACAATTTGCCAGTCATAACAAGTGTTTTTGGAAGTTGGCCGGTTGTCCGGGTAAGCGGATGAATTGGTTTTGGGATAGGAGTTTAGAAAGGCTGACAGTGAAAGTAAAGCGCCCGACATTGACGGCGGCGTTTGCTTTATACAAATAACACGCAGATTCGGTTCAACCGACGGCAATTTTTAAATATATAGTTGGCATGTAACGTTATAATACCACTCTTAAATTACCGATTTATTTCGATTATTATTTGTTATGAAAATTTCTGCATTTGAAATCCGTGTCGGCAATCTGATCGAGTATCAGAGCAAGCTCTGGAAAGTCTACAAAAAAAACCATGTCAAGCCCGGTAAAGGCGGTGCATTTGTGCAACTGGAAATGAAAGCTGTGGTTGACGGTACCAAGCTCAATGAACGGTTCCGTTCTGAAGACAAAGTGGAAAAAGCGCATGTGGAGCCGCGCCAGATGCAATATCTGTATGCAGAAGGCGACGCCTTTGTTTTTATGGATAATGAGTCGTTTGAACAGTTGACCGTACCGGCTGAAGAACTCGAGGAACAGTCACCTTATTTGCTGCCAAATACCGATGTTCAAATTAATTTCCATAATGATAACCCTATCGGTCTCGAATTGCCAACCAGCGTTGTGATGGAAGTGACCGAAACTGAAGTCATGATGAAAGGACAGACAGCAGCCAGCGGTGGCAAGCCGGCCGTGCTGGAAACCGGACTCAAAGTGACTGTGCCGCAGTTTATTAATGTGGGTGATAGGATTAAGATTAATACCGATACAGGGGAGTATGTTGAACGTGCGTAGAGCACATAGAACTTGCTTAATTAGGCGCTTGTCCTGTGCCGTCTTTCTTATACTCTGTCAGATTTTTCCGATCTACATATGGAATAATTATTTTATTTGTAATTTCAACTATTGCTCTATCAATATGATATTGATAGAGCAGTAGAATGGTCTATTGCGTTAATTGATGTGCGACGAACATGCATGCGATCGAATAATTCGCTCATAGCCGGCCACGAAAAGCAAATTTTTCGAGGCCGGTTGTTTTTTATAATCTATTTTAATAGGGCCGATCGTAAGGATTGCCCTGCGGTGGCGGGGTTTGCTGAGGTGCCTGTTGTGGTGCTGGTTCATATACAAAAACTTCAACGCGCCGGTTCATGGATCTTCCAGCGGGCGTGTCGTTTGATGCGATCGGTTCGTGTTCGCCACGTCCGTCAATCTGGATGCGGTGATAGGGTACGCTGCGCTGTACCAGATAATCCCGGGTGCTCGCCGCGCGATTGACCGATAACGGGTTGTTTATCGCATCGGAGCCGGAACTGTCTGTGTGTCCGATAATTGTTACCTGTGCATTCGGATTTTGCAGCAGGCCTGCTGCAAAACTGTCGAGTATCGGTTTCATGTTCGGTTTGATTTGCGCGCGCCCGGTATCAAAGGTAATGTCACTCGGAATATCCAGTTTGAGTCGATTATCGACTGTCTGCGATACCTGCACGCCGGTACCTTGCGTGACTGCCTGCATCTGCTTTTTTTGTTCCTCCATGCGTTTTGACCACATATATCCACCGGCAGCGCCGGCGGCGGCACCGGCGGCTGCGCCAATTGCGGCACCTTTGCCATCACCGGCCAGTCCGCCAATCAATGCGCCTGCAGCAGCGCCAGCCAGTGAACCCTGGGCTGTGCCGCGCTGTGTTTCGGACATGTTTGCACAGCCGCTGAAAATAAGTCCTGCTGTAATCACAATCAATAAAGTACGTTGCATATGATGTCCTCCTAAACAAGGATTATTCAATACGAATAAAATTATCGCCCGCCTGGTGCTCTATCAATATGATATAGCCTGGTACAGCGTTACCGTGGTGCTATGCAACAAGGCGCAGCACGCTGGAAAGGACTGCTCCCTTTTCAAGTACTGTAACGCAGTTGCATAGCACCACGGTAGCGCCCTGTGGGTGAGATTGTCAGCGTCCATGGTCTGCGTTGCGCCTTTTGACGATAGAACAACTATTGCCTGCAAGGCGCGCCTTGTCATGTACACTGACAAACTCACCGAACCCGGCAATATCATATTGATAGAGCACTAGGGGTGTATTTTACTCCGCTACTTTTTTTCGCTTATATTATAGGCTTGGCAGGTTACGAAAGGAATCAATGATTGTGAAGAAGAATGTGATCGCATGCGAACTGCATGATTATATTGAGGTGGCTTGTATGTATGGCTATCAACTCAAGCTGATTCTGAAAGATGGACAGGCGATGGAAGGCAAGGCGGTCGATATAGTCCAGTCCGCCGATCATCGTGAGTTGCTGGTGATTGACGGCGGCAATCACCAGCAGGTTGATTTGATGACGTTATCCAAAATACAGGTATTGACGCCCAATGCGAAATTCACTGAAGTTGTTTTCTGACGATACTGTACCGGAATTCTGCAACCATAAGCGCTTGATCTGACATCATGCGGTGCATTCTGCGTTATGTCCTGGTTTTTCTGATGGTAACGGTGTGTTTGGCGGCCGTCTTGATATTAGCGGCGCTGGTTGAGCCGGGTGTATTTAAGTCGCAGATAGAACAGTGGGTTAAGGCGAATAAGCAGCGGGTATTAACGATCGGCGGGGATGTGCAGATTAACTATGCTTACCCGTGGATCGAAATCCAGGTCAGTGATGTCACACTCAGTGAGTTTCAGCAGGATACACCGTTTGCCGCTGTTGAACAGGCCCGGTTGTCGTTGTCGCTATGGCCTTTGTTACGTCAGCGTATTAAGGTAAATAACATCACAATCAAAGGTCTGCGCGCAAGACTGATACGCGGCCAGAATGGCCGCATGAATATTGAAGACTTGCTATCGCAATCAGAAGAATCCTTGCCGTTTGCTGTTGAAATCACACGGACCCGGACGACGGACGGCAGTATCTTTTTTCATGACGAGATCACACGACGCCAGATCGAATTTAACCAGTTGAATTTAATGACGGGTCGAATCACGGCTGAATACGCCGAAACGATTGTGCTGCGGAGTCCGTTGGTTGAAGTTCGCTTGCCTGTGTTTGAAAATAATGACGCCAACGCGAATAAACACATGAGTAGGATCCTGACAATGCAGCTTATGGTTGAACAGCTCAAATTCAATGAAACAGGAATGCGCGGCGGACCTGTTGCCCTATCTTTGCAGCACATTGCAACCGGCAGTCATCTCAACGCGCGTCTATCAAAACTTGACATCATTCAGTCTGCGCCAGCAGGCGGCTCTTTGGCGCGTGCGCGCTTAGTTATGGAATTGGTTGCGCGGCAGGAAAAACGAACTGTGCAAATTGCTTTGGACACGGCGCTTGCTGTTGAACAGGATGGCAGGCAGTGGGAGTTTGGCCATTTCAAAACAGAGTTTGCTGCTTTTGATCCGGAATTCGTCCGCGATCCGGTTCAAGGCCGGTTTGATGGCAACCTGAATCTCGATATATCAGCAGAACTGTTGCAAACAGAACTTCAGGGTGAACTGGCTGAGAGCAGAGTTGAAGTTGTTGCCAGCCTACGGGATTTTGCCAATCCCGATATAACAGTCAAGGTTGAAGTTGGTGCGCTGGATCTGGATGCGCTGGTCCCGATGGGGAAGTTCAAAGCAGAGCAATCTGAAGCCAGCTCAAACGGACCGTTGGCAAATACGGTGACCTTGCCCGATTTTTCATTTTTGAACAATCTGAATTTGAGTGGTTCGATCACGATCGGGTTATTGTCGGCTGGCGGCGCCCGGCTCTCGGGCGTACAATTTGTTATGAAACCTGAAGATCAGGACCATTTTATTTTAAAAAAATCAGGGCATTAAAAAGTAGATCAATGCGATTTATTGCAGAACAATTGATTCCGTGGCAAAAAACAAGTGGCCGCCATGATCTGCCCTGGCAGCACAGGTCAGATCCTTATGCTGTCTGGTTATCTGAGATCATGCTGCAGCAGACGCAGGTGAATGCTGTTATCCCGTATTATCAGCGTTTCATTAAAAGGTTTCCCGATATTGGCAGTCTGGCACGAGCTTCTGTCGAAGATGTGCTGACTTACTGGAGCGGACTTGGATATTACTCGCGTGCACGAAACCTGCTTCGGGCTGCGAGCGCAGTAGTGCGGGAACATCGTGGCGTTTTTCCACAATCCCGCGACGCGTTGCAGCGGTTGCCCGGTATTGGCCGCTCAACTGCGGCTGCCATCGTCGTGTTTGCCCATGGAAAACGGGATGCGATCCTCGATGGCAATGTCAAACGTGTTTTTGCGCGCTTTTTTGGCATTGACCGTTATCCTGGAGAACCCGCAACGCTGGCACGGCTGTGGCAGTTAGCTGAGAAATCCCTGCCGCTGGATGGTAATCCTGACGATACAAGGACGTACACACAGGCACTCATGGACCTGGGATCTCTGATATGCGTGCGCAGCAAACCGCTGTGCTGTCAGTGCCCGTTGCGAGCACACTGTATCGCTTATACCCAAAACCGCGTTGCGCAGTTGCCGGTGCCCAGGCCAAAAAAAAACTTACCCGAGAAGGAAACTGTTTTTATGATTTACCGAAACGGATGCAAATTACTGCTGGAGAAAAGGCCGGAGAACGGAATCTGGGGTGGTTTATGGTGTTTTCCTGAAAGTGATTTTCATCATGATCAACTGGCTTTGGAAAATAGTTCGCATCCTATTATGCTGCCACAATTCTGGCATGCTTTTACACACTTCAAGTTGTTGATACGGCCACGTTTGCAGGATGTGCATGCCAACAAGGTAGTTTCGGCATCGCTGGTCTGGAAGAAGCCCGCCGAGGTGTTGGCGCTCGCGATACCGGTGCCGGTAAAGAAGCTGATTCATCAGCATTTTATATCTTGAATGCCGGTACACTATTCCAAATCATATGAGATCGGGCGAACGCCATGATGGATTGGCAAGTCTGGCGAAAACGGGAGCGTGAGCGCATCATAGCGGCACGCCTGGCGGTACCTTCGGCGCACTGCCGGCAATGGAGTGCGGCGATCTCTGTTTTGTTGCAGCAGGGATTTCCACGTTTGCAGCAGAAAAAAATCGGCCTGTATTGGCCGTTTCGCGGTGAATACGATCCGCGGCCGGCTGCTTTATATTTTAGGGCGGCAGGTGCGATTCTGGCCTTGCCGGAAGTTACTGGAAAAAACAAACCGTTGCGTTTTCGTGAATGGTGGCCGGCTGCGCCCATGCGTATTGGTGCCTACGATATCCCCGTGCCGCACGAAACCCGGTGTATCCAACCGGATGTTTTGATTGTTCCAATGGTGGGATTCGATCGGAAAGGATACCGGCTGGGGTACGGCAGCGGTTATTTCGACCGTACTTTGGCAATGTTTTCAGAGCGCCCGCCAACCATCGGTGTTGCATTTGAATTGCAGCGGCTGGAAAACGTGCATCCGCAGTCACATGATATTGCAATGCAGTATGTTATCACCGAGGCAGGTATTTTTCAGGCTGGCCGGAAACAGCTCAAGCGGATTCCGGCCGGGCAGTGTGCAAAATACAATATAACCGGTTGAAAGAAATCGTGAGTCTATTGTATGTTCTTTTGCGCAGAGGTTTGTCCACGCGCGTCTGCTAATTTTACGTTTTTGAAGCTTATATGGTTGTATGGCTATAAGGTAAAGATGACCATATCCGCAGTAATCTCGTTGATATTGACGCCAACCAGGTCAATCCAGGCATTAGGTCCAAAATTGATGGTCACGCCATCATCCCGCTGATCGATATCGCTAATCAGTCCGACCAGTGTTTCGATATTGTCTATTCCCGTTTTCTCTGCATCGAAAAACAAACGGTCTTCGCCCGGGATGAAATCATTGACACGGTAAAATCCCAGTGCATAAAAACCGAAAATATCATTGCCCGCTTCACCACCAATAACGCTTCCATCCAGACTGCGGGGGTCGCCCTGCAGTTGGTCGCGATTGAATCGGGGGTCATCTCCCGAGCCGCCAGCCAGCAAGATATCATTGCCAAGACCGCCAAATAATTTGTCGGTACCGCCCTGGCCATCGAGAATATCATCACCGGCGTCACCGTCGACAATATCGTTGCCATCGCCGCCAGTTAACTCATCATCGCCGTCATTGCCTTCAAGTTCGTCGTTGCCCGGGCCGGCCTGAATAAAATTGTCCAGCTCGTCACCGATGTAAAGAAAGTCATCGTCACCAAAGCCACCTGAACCAAATCCTTCAAATTCAAACCCGTCTATAATTTCGATTATACCCGAAGAACCGATATTCGGACGATTGATTATTTCTACTGCCATAATATACCTCCTCCCACAGAGAGTTTATGTTTACAATTTTTTCTATTAATTACCGATGCTGATCAGAATCATAACAATTCTTCTTTTTCTTTTATAATAATACAAATAGTAATGAGATTAATTCTCAATATTAGCAAATTATACATAAATTTCAAGTTTATCAATCAGTGTAATGAAAAAAATTGCAATAAACAAAAAAGACCAGGCTGATTTGTTGCGGGCAAAGCAAAGCATTGAAGCAGGCCATTTGGGCGAGGCGGGCGATTTGCTTAACATGCTGAAAAAAAAGCTGCCGACACATCCGGATGTGGCGCGGTTGTGGTGTTCCTGGGCGTTGCGTACAGACCGTGCACCGGAAGTTCCTGCTTATGCAAAGCAGCTTTTTTTACAAGCCGATAACGATATACAAAAAGCGCACTGGGCGCATTTGCTTGGCACAACCTATTTCTATACGCTGGATTTGCCGCGATCACTGGAATATTTTGGCCAGGCGCTGGCGTATTTATCGGAACTGGCGCGTTCCGGAAAGGCACCGGCACCGAGAAAAAAAAGCGCCGCCCCGCCATCCGCTGAGAACGTGTTCGTGTCCGGGTATGCCGAGCGGCTTTTATGGTCGACTTGTGCAATGCTTGCCAGGCAGGATATCCCTGCATTTCCGTTTGCCGGTACTTTGCTGGGATTGGAGCGGGAAGGTAAATTGCTCGATTTCGATAAGGATATTGATATTGCAGTTTGGATGTCGTCGTTTGACGCATGTTGTGCAACACTGGAAGCTCACGGCTGGTCGGTTGTACCAATGCATATCGAATACCGGAATTATCGTGATTTTATACACAATGAATCCGGTATCACACTGGATGTATGTGGCCTGGAACAACGAAATCGGCATCAGATAATCGGTGGATTTGCTTTATCGGGGCGTTCGGATGATTATCAACGTGTTACGGTTTTTCCGCATTTGGAATTAAAGCAGCGCTCGACGCAGCACGGAAATAGCTGGTATCCCGCGCATCCGGAGAAAATCTTGACTGCGTTTTACGGTGACTGGCGCACACCGAATCCATTTTGGGATACGGTGGTTTCGGCTTTGAACCTGGAGAAGTTTACGTTGTTGGTGCGCTGCTATGCGTATCATCGACTTGTTAAACGCTGGTTATCGGGCGATTTAATCAAGGCATGGAGTTATGCATGTCAGATTGCTCTGAAAGACCCGGACGATGTGCGTGTATTGCGTGCAGGACAATGGCTGGAGCGCATTCTGATGCGAACAGGACAGGTTATACCGCATTGGCCACAGAATAGGCCGCAGCGAAGAGTTTATACGCGTATGGTGGCAGACCTGTTTCATACAGGCCATATTAACTTTTTGCATGCTGCGAAATCCCTGGGTACGCATTTAACGGTATGTGTTGTTTCGGATCAGCGTGTTTTGGAAAACAAGGGTAAGCTCCCGGTAATGAATCAGGCAGAACGGGCGGCTGCAGTCGCAGCCTGCAGATATGTAGATGCCGTGATCACGGAAAGCCCTGTTAATGCAACACCTGAATTCATGCAACAGCATGGCTTTGATATATATACGTTTGCCTGCGCCGATGAACGGGAGCGAACGGATAAATACCGTCAGTGCGCTTTGCTGCCCAGTGCCATGATTCGAGAACTGGACTATACACAGGGTATTTCATCAACAGAAATCGTGAATCGCATTTTAAGAAATGCCGGGTATGATCGCTGATCGCGTTTGGTTATGTTTTACTTAACACGCTTTTAAGCACGCACTGATTTTGTCTCGTACCTAATGCGTATATAATAAGCCGTTATTTTGATTCTGATCATAGTAACTTAATTTCAACAACAGCGATAACCATGTGCGGGGATCAAGCTGACGGTCGATAAATATACTGAACATGCGGTCAATAACCAAATCCAGCAAATTAGCCAATGTCTGTTATGACATCCGTGGGCCAGTGCTTGAACGCGCCCGGCGGATGGAAGAAGACGGTCACCATATAATTAAACTTAACATTGGCAACCCGGCTACATTTGGCTTTGAAGTGCCTGAAGAAATCCTGCAGGATGTGATTCATAACTTATCGGCAGCTTCTGGTTACTGCGATTCCAGAGGGCTGTTTGCAGCGCGAAAGGCAATCATGCATTACTCCCAGGAGAAAAAAATTCGTAATGTGCAGATGGATGACATTTTTATCGGCAATGGCGTTTCGGAGCTGGTCGTGCTGGCGATGCAGGCGCTGCTGGATAATGGAGACGAAGTGTTGATTCCGATGCCGGATTATCCGCTATGGACGGCTGCTGTAGTGCTGTCTGGCGGTATAGCCAGGCACTATATCTGTGACGAAGAATCCGGTTGGCTGCCGGATTTGGAAGATATACGTTCAAAAATTAATGACCGGACACGCGCGCTTGTCATTATTAATCCCAATAACCCCACAGGTGCGCTTTATCCCGAAGCACTGTTGTATGAATTGATTGAAATCGCGCGTCAACATCAATTGATTATTTACGCAGACGAGATTTACGACAAAATCCTCTACGATGACGCGATACATACTTCTATCGCGTCCTTGGCCGATGACGTTCTGTTTATCACTTTCAACGGCCTGTCCAAGAATTACCGTGCAGCCGGATTCCGCTCCGGCTGGGCGATTGTTTCAGGGGAGAAAAATCATGCCGAGGATTACATTGCCGGACTGAATATGCTGGCATCCATGCGATTATGCGCAAATGTGCCGTCACAGTTTGGTATTCAAACGGCGTTGGGTGGTTACCAGAGTATTTATGATCTGACGTTGCCGACAGGCCGCCTTAAACGGCAGCGTGATGTTGCCTGGGAATTGCTCACTGAAATTCCCGGCGTTAGTTGTTATAAACCGCAGGCCGCGATGTATTTGTTTCCAAAACTGGATCCCAAGATTTATCCTGTTATGGATGATCAGCAGCTGGTACTGGATCTGCTGCTGGAGGAAAAAGTGCTGCTGGTGCAGGGCAGCGGGTTCAACTGGATGAATCCGGATCATTTTCGCGTGGTTTTTCTGCCAAATGCGGATGACTTGAAAGAAGCCGTAAACCGTATCGCGCATTTTCTGCACCGCTACCGCAAACGGCATGCAACCTGATGCAGTTCATGCATTTAAACTTTATGCCATGCGCACAATTTAATAATAAATATTATTCAACAGGATTGTTTAAAAACTGAAATGATGAAACCCATAAGAGTTGGCATACTTGGTATTGGTACCGTAGGTGGTGGCACGTACACTGTGTTAAAGCGTAATCAGGAAGAAATCGCGCGCCGTGCAGGCCGTGGCATTGTCGTGACCATGATTGCAGACCGTGATCTGGATCGTGCGCGTGGTTTTGCCGAAGGAGGGGTGACGGTTACTGATAATGCACTGGAAATCGTAAATAATCCGGATATCGATATCGTCGTTGAACTCATCGGTGGGACGGCCGTTGCCAAGGACCTGATTTTGGCGGCAATTGCGCAAGGTAAACATGTGGTAACGGCGAATAAGGCCTTACTGGCCAATCATGGTACCGAGATTTTTGCTGCGGCCCGCGATAAAAGCGTCATGGTTGCATTTGAAGCAGCAGTGGCCGGCGGCATTCCAATTATCAAGGCACTGCGTGAGAGTCTGACCGCGAACCGGATTGAATGGATAGCCGGAATTATCAACGGCACGGCAAATTTTATATTGTCCGAAATGCGCGACAAGTCACTGCCGTTTGCGCCCGTGCTGGAGCAGGCTCAGAAGCTGGGTTATGCAGAGTCCGATCCGACTTATGATATTGAAGGTATCGATGCTGCGCATAAAATCACCATTATGTCCGCAATCGCTTTTGGCATTCCCGTTCAGTTTGATAAAGTCTATGTCGAAGGGATCACCAAACTGACGCAGGAAGATATCGGCTATGCCGAGGAGCTGGGTTATCGTATCAAACTGCTGGGTATCACACGGCGGGTTGAACAGGGTATCGAATTGCGCGTTCATCCCGCACTGGTACCGGCAAGCCGTCTCATCGCCAATGTGGAAGGTGTTATGAATGCTGTCGTCGTCAAGGGCGACGCTGTAGGTGCAACATTATATTACGGTGCGGGCGCCGGTGCTGAACCGACAGCCAGTTCAGTCATTGCCGACTTGGTTGATGTTACGCGCATGCAAACGGCCGATCCGATGCATCGAGTACCAACGCTTTCTTTTCAGCCGGATCTGCTGTCGGACACTCCGGTACTGGCGATAGATGCGGTGGAAACAGCCTGCTATCTGAGACTGCAGGTTGTCGATAAGCCTGGGGTACTGGCAGAAATTACCCGTTTACTGGCTGATTGCAATATATCCATCAGTGCTGTTGTTCAGAAGGAAAGTATTGATGAGGACGATCTGGTCAACGTCATTATGCTGACCCATAGTACGCAAGAAAAAAACACCAATACAGCGATTCAGAAAATAGAGGCTTTGCCGGTGGTGGCGGGGAAAGTGACACGTATCCGTATCGAAGAATTAAACAATTGATTCCTTGTTGTGAAAACTCTCCGATTGCTGGCATTTTTCAGCCCGTCTAGCACTCTATCCATATCATATTGATAGAGCGCTAGTTTTAAAATATTTAGGTCAATCCCACATGCGTTATATCTCAACACGTGGCGGCATGCCACCGAAATCCTTTTCTGAAATTCTATTAAGCGGCCTGGCACCAGATGGCGGGCTTGCGATTCCAGAAGTTTACCCAAAAATTGGCGCTGATGAATTGAAAGCCTGGCGCGGGATGAACTATCAATCGCTTGCATTTGAGATTCTATCGCGTTTTACCGATGATATTCCTGCAGAGGATCTGCGCACGATCATCGCCCGTACTTATACGCGTGAAATCTTCGGCAGTGATGAAATTACGCCGCTTAAAACACTGGAACCCGGATTTCATATTCTCGCTTTGTCAAACGGACCCACACTGGCATTCAAGGACATCGCCATGCAGCTGCTGGGCAATCTGTTTGAGTATACGCTGGGTAAAACCGGGGCGGTATTGAATATTCTTGGCGCGACGTCGGGCGATACCGGCTCAAGCGCGGAATATGCGATGCGCGGTAAAAAAGGTATTCGGGTATTTATGCTATCCCCGTATGGAAAAATGAGCCGTTTCCAGACTGCTCAGATGTTTTCCTTGCACGAAGACAATATTTTCAACATAGCCATCCGCGGCGTTTTTGATGACTGCCAGGATATTGTCAAGGCGGTGAGCAATGATCATGTCTTTAAACAGGCTCGCCGGATTGGTACGGTAAACTCGATTAATTGGGCGCGTGTCGTTGCACAGATTGTGTATTACTTCAAGGGCTATTTTGCAGCCACACAATCTGATGACGAAGAGGTTTCGTTTGCAGTTCCCTCCGGTAACTTCGGCAATATCTGTGCGGGCCACGTTGTGCGCATGATGGGACTGCCAATTAGACAGCTGATCCTGGCAACAAATGAAAATGATGTGCTGGATGAGTTTTTCAAGACAGGGGTATACCGCCCACGTACAACAAGCGAAACAAGACACACCAGCAGTCCGTCAATGGACATTTCAAAGGCATCCAATTTTGAGCGCTTTGTTTTCGATTTAACCGGCAGGGATGCGGATAAAGTGGCCGAGTTATGGTCTGCAGTTGACAAGGGGCTGGCATTTGATTTGTCCAAATCGTCTTTGTTTGAGAAAGCCGGGGATTTAGGTTTTGTTTCAGGGAACAGTAACCACGCGGCCCGTATAGCCACGATACGAGAGATTTATGACAGGTATCAGGTGCTGGTCGATACGCACACCGCAGATGGACTGAAAGTCGGCCAGGCATTACGTGACCCGGATGTACCGCTTATCTGTATGGAAACCGCGCAGCCGGCCAAATTCTCCGAGAGCATACAAGAGGCCATTGGACTGGAACCGCCGCTGCCTGCAGGTTATGAAGATCTGGAAGACCTGCCGCAACGATTTGTAATCAAAGACGTGGACGTAAAAGCGATCAAAGCTTATATTGCAGAGCATGCAGGCGACTGAAAACCTGGTGCGCTATCCATTTGGTTTTATCAGGTTGAATGCCTGTGAATCGAACTGAAGCCATGACGACACCTTCTGGTATTGCTCGATGTTATCTGAGTAAAGTAAGCATCATTTGAGGACTTGAGTTGGCCTGAGCAAGAATGGCTGTTGCAGCCTGTTGAATAATTTGTGTTTTGGTCATTGTAGCGGTTTCAACAGCAAAATCAGCATCCTGAATACGTGAGCGGCTCGCTGTCATGGATTCCGCGCTGATCTGGTTATTGGTGATGGCCGATTCCAGGCGGTTAAGCTGTGCGCCTATTTTCGCTCTTTCTTGATTGATATGATCTAAAGCCAAATCCATTTTAAAAGTCGCAAAGCCGGCATTACTGGCAAGATCAATATCGCTGATACTCATTGCAGCGGTGTTAACGGCACCAAACGAAACATCCAGTGTTTCGTTTTGATTGGCGCCCACCTGCAGGGTTTTTTGATTGCCAGGCACGTTGAATGCAATATTTTCCCATACTTCATTGAATCCGCTCAGCGGATTCGTCCCGCCTCTGGAGCTGTTAGTCGGTATGACGCTTTCTGCGGTTCTGACAGCGCCGCCATCCGCGTTCGCGCCACCGATTGCACCGGTGTCTTCATCAGTCAGATTTAATCCGGCAATATAAACAGCGCCGTTGGCAACAAAGTCGGCATTAAACGCATCTGCATTGGCCCACATTCCGCCAGATGCTGCGTTAATGGCATCATTCAGCGTGGCACTCTGATTTTGATTGAGATAGGTCATGACGTCTTTGATACCTGATCCGCCATTTGCTTTTATTTGTTGGTGCATATATCCGACGGCGGCGTAAGCAGCCGAATATTCATCTGAGCTTCCATTCCAGGCACCACCAGCCGTACCAAAATTGCCTGCCTGTGCCATGACGCCTCCGATGCCGATACCGTTAATTGATGATTGCAGCCGTTCATCAGCGCCATGGATAAATTCTGCAGCGCCTTCAAGAAACCATTTTTGGTCCACCGCCGGATCGAACATCGAAGCGGTGTTCATGCTGCGGTACATGACAGCATGCACCATTTCATGGGCAATGATCCTGTCATTGTAAAATGGAGCTGTGCCGCCATTCGGCAGATTTGGCGGTGTAAAGTCGCTCATATCGATTTGCAATTTGACATCGGTTGCTTTTCCTGTGTAGCTGCCGGGTATTGAACCTACAACCTGTGCAGCAACACCACCGGCGCCATCTGTGAAAGTGGTCAACTCAATGTCAATATCAGCACCATCGGCTGTGATTCCGTAATACTGCTGAATTAGACTTTCGGCCTGTTCAAGCCAGCCATTTTGCAAGCCGTACACCACCGCCAGTTGATTTGAATCACCCAGGACGCTGCCGCTTGTGGAATCGAAGATTTTTTCGTTATTGAATGCAGTCGTCGACGAAACGCGTTCTATTTCCTGAATCAACTGATTGGCTTCTTCCTGCAGCGCTTTTTTGTCACTGAGACTATTGGTGGCATTTGCAGCCTGAATTGATAGTTCACGGACGCGCTGTAACGAGTCTGATATCGATGCAAGTGCGCCATCAGCTGTCTGTAACATCGAAACACCATCATTGGCATTTCGCGTCGCCTGGCTCAATCCACGAATCTGAGCGGTCATCCGCTCGGATATCGCAAGACCGGCAGCATCATCGCGTGCGCTATTTATACGTAATCCGGATGACAGCCTTTCCAGCGAACGGCCCAAATGCGTCTCCGTCATCGATAAATGGCGTGTGCTGTTAAGTGCGCCAGTATTGGTGTTGATTGATAGGCTCATTGATTAAAAAGTTTCTACAATGGTGATTCTGTTTTTATCAACGGACAGCCGGAATATTTATTTAGCCATGTGATATTGGCTTAACAGTTATTTGGCAGAGATGTTGATAAAGCCGCACTTTTGACGGACTGCCGAATACACCGCAAGCAGGCTTTTTTACACCATTGATTTTCACGTTATACTTGATTTATTGGTTTTAATTAACGCAGGGTGATGCTTTGAGAACATTTCGATGCGATTGTGGGAATTATCTGTATTTCGAAAACATCCAGTGCCTGGCATGCGGCCGGATGGCCGGGTATTTGCCCGATGAGCGGAAATTAAGCACGTTGGAACCTCTGGCTGAGAATGCATGGATGGCTGTATCGAATTGTCAACCTTACCGTCTATGCAAAAACAGCCTCGACTACAATGTATGCAACTGGATGATACCGGAACGTGATCAGCATGCATTATGCGCTTCCTGCCGCCTGAATCATCTTATCCCGAACCTTACCGAAGCACAGAATGTGACATTATGGTATCGCGTCGAGCAGGCCAAGCGCAGATTGCTGTACACGTTATTTGATTTGAATCTGCCGGTGATCGGCCGTGAACAGGATCCTGAAAGCGGGCTTTGTTTTGAGTTTTTGCAGGATGTAAACGTAAGTGGAGAATTTAATAATGCGGTAACGGCCGGCCAGAATGTCGTAACCGGGCATTTTTCAGGTAAGATCACCATTAATCTGCGTGAGGCTGATCACAGCGCGCGTATTGAAATGCGCGATAAAATGAATGAGCGTTACCGGACATTGCTTGGTCATTTCCGTCATGAATCTGGTCATTATTACTGGGGGCGCCTGATTGGCGGAACGAACAGAATAGGCGGTTTTCATGAACTGTTTGGCGACGAGCAAAAAGACTATCAACTGGCGTTAAGCGATTATTACACGTATGGACCGCCGCCATTCTGGCAGGAAAAATGGATCAGCGCCTATGCCAGCGCGCATCCCTGGGAAGACTGGGCTGAAACCTGGGCGCATTATCTGCATATGGTTGATACCGTGGAGACCGCTTATGATCTCGGTTTCAGAACTCAGGGCAGCGATATTACTTTGCCGCAGGCAGGTATTCAAATGGACGAGGACTATCGTACACCTGCTGTGTTTGATACGCTGTTTGATGACTGGTGCCGGTTGTCCGCAGCATTAAATGCACTGAATCGCAGCATGGGGCTGGACGATGCTTATCCTTTCGTGATTTCCGGAATCGTGCTTAACAAGCTGCGGTTTATTCATCAGGTTGTGACTGAAGCCAATCCCCGATCATCGCCGCCAGTTACTCCCAGTCAAAACGCGGCAATCGGTTGAAAGCGCTCCGTAAGCCCTCGTTCCATTGCTTCTGGAGTGACTTGTACATTGGTGAATTGAGCGTGAGTCTCAGGCGGACAGGCTCGTTGAGATTGTCAATCGAGTGGATAGCCAGCTCCAGCGGCGGCCCGACCGATATATTGCTGCGTATTGTCGACTCCAAAGATACCAGTGCGCACCGCGCAGCGTCTTCAAGCGATGTGGCTGGTGTTATAATGCGGTCCAGAATAGGCTTGCCGTACTTGTTTTCGCCGATCTGCAAATACGGCGTTTCCGGGGAGGCGCTGATATAGTTGCCCTGCGGGTAAATTAAATAGATTTCCGGTGCCAGGCCGGTGATTTGTCCGCCTAGAATGAAACTGGCCTCTGCGCCGCCGTTTCCGCTTTTTTCCAGTGCGTCGGCATGCTCGCGTTGTTCCGCCTGGCTGAGTTGCCCGACATAATGCGCCACTTCGTGCAGGTATTTGCCTTTGCGCAGATTCATCCCGGCGTCCGGTGTTTCCAATCCGGCTTTAATGTTGTTCATGACCGCCTGGGAAGTGGCCAGATTTCCGGCGGTGAGCAGCACGCAGACACGCTTGCCGGGCCAGACGAAAGAATGCATTTTACTGTAAGTCGTTACATAATCGACGCCGGCATTGGTTCTTGAATCGGATGCAAAGACCAGACCTTTGTTAACGCTGATTGCTAGGCAGTATGTCATAAACTTTAGGACGGAAAATAGCGTGGGTAAAATGGCCCGATTGTCAAAGCAGCGATACCACATGTTAAAATCGTAGCCATTATAGTGTTTTATGCCGGGTTTTTAAATCATGCATCATGGATGCCGCTGCTCAAACCATTTTTTTAAGACATTGACGTAAAGATATCATGGCTATTCGCTGGGGAAGCTATAAAGTAAAAAATCTGTATGACGAATTGTTGCGCGTAACCGGCCGTCCGCGGCCCGCGGCTCAGACGTTGTGCAGTTACTTGCGCGCGCTGAAGGATGGCGATATAGAAGAATATAAAGTAGCGGCTGAGTCCGCTATTCATGTGATGGGCGTTACATTTACCGTCTATAGTGAGGAAGAAGGCTCCATCGATCGCGTTTGGCCCTTTGACATGATTCCACGCATTATCGACAGGCGCGAATGGCTGCAGGTGGAAGCCGGTCTCAAACAGCGTGTTCAAGCGCTCAATTTGTTTATTGACGATTTGTATCATCAACAGCGTATCGTCAAGGATGGCGTGTTTCCAGCCGAATTGCTGGAAGATTCCAGAAACTTTCGGCCCGAGTGCGTCAATGTCGATGCGCCGCTTGGTATCTGGGCGCATATTTGTGGTTCCGATCTGGTGCGGGACAAGGATGGTACTTTTTATGTGCTCGAGGACAATCTGCGCGTACCTTCGGGCGTTTCTTATATGCTCGAGAACAGACTGGTGATGAAGCGGCTGTTTCCGGAAATGTTTGAACAGAATAGCATCCTTCCGGTTGACGACTATCCATCACAGCTTTATGACACGCTGGCCGCTTTGTCACCGCGGCCCGGTGATCAGCCGGAGATTGTGGTATTGACGCCGGGTATTTATAACTCGGCTTATTTCGAGCATGCTTACCTGGCGCAGCAGATGGGTGCCGAGCTTGTCGAAGGCAGCGACCTGACAGTCGAGAATGATGTTGTCTACATGCGCACGATTGAAGGACTTACGCGTGTTGACGTTATTTATCGCCGTATCGATGATTTATTTCTCGATCCGGAAGTGTTTAATTCGGATTCTTTGCTAGGCGTTCCCGGGCTGATGCGTGCCTGGAAATCAGGCAAGGTGGCGCTGGCCAACGCGCCAGGCGCAGGTGTTGCTGACGATAAAGTCGTTTATGCTTTTGTTCCGGAGATTATCAAATATTACCTCGATCAGGATGCGATCCTGCCCAATGTGCCAACGTATAAGTGCATCAATAAACTTGAGCGGCAGCATGTCGTCGAGAATATTCATGCCATGGTTGTCAAGCCGGCGAATGAATCCGGCGGTTATGGCATGCTGATCGGGCCGCAAGCCAGCAAGGACGAGCGTGAAAAATTTGTGCGTCTGATACGCCGCGATCCTCGGAATTATGTTGCGCAGCCAATGCTGACACTGTCCACTGCACCCACGCTGGTTGATCATCATGTTGAACCGCGTCATTTGGACTTGCGCCCGTTTATTTTAAGTGGAGAGCAGACCAGTGTAACCAGCGGTGGTCTGACGCGTGTAGCGTTGCGCAAAGGGTCGACGGTTGTCAATTCTTCACAGGGCGGAGGCAGCAAGGATACCTGGATTGTTGACACGGAGGCGACATGACGATGCTGTCAAGTGTTGCCAGCAGGATATACTGGATGGCACGCTATCTGGAACGGGCAGAGAATACCGCCCGCTTGATCAACGTAAATACGCATCTGCTGCTTGATCTGCCCAGGCGCGTGCGCTTGGGATGGGAACCAATCATCGATATTTCAAGCAGCCGCGATTATTTTTACAATTTGTATGAAGATGCCGATGAACGCAGTGTGATTCGTTTTATGGTGTCCGATACACGCAATCCTGATTCGATTCTCAGCGCGTTGAACAAAGCCCGCGAGAATACGCGGACAATCCGCGACATAATTCCGCGCGAAGCGTGGGAACAGGTCAATACGCTGCATTTGAATTCCAAAACAAATGCCCGGAGCGTGGTAACGCAACGTCACCGGTATGATTATTTGCACTCCGTTATTCTGGGTGTGCAGACCATCAGCGGTATGCTGGCTGGCACCATGACGCATGATGAGGGCTATGATTTTCTGCGTATGGGGCGCAATCTCGAGCGTGCCGATATGACTACGCGAATTATAGATGTGCGTTCAGCCTCCCTGTTGCCGGATATGCCGGAGGATTTGACGCCGTTTGAAAATTTGCAATGGGTAAGTGTGCTTAAGTCATTGACGGCATATCAGATGTATCGGCGCGAAGTGCATCAACGTATACGCAGAACCGATGTATTGCGGTTTCTGTTGTTGCAGGAAAATTTTCCGCGCTCCTTTTACCATGGCTTATGTCAGGTCGGAAATTGTTTGGGCAACCTGCCGCGCAGTAACAAGGTACTGCGTATATTGACCCAACTGCAAAAAAAACTGTTGCGGGCAAAACTGCAGGAGTTCGATCAGGAAAAACTGCATACGTTTATCGACGAACTCCAGTTAGGCATTATCAAAATCAACGACAGTATCAGTAAAAATTATTTCTAGCGGGCCATTGCAGCGGCATCGCACGCAGTCCGAGCGATGCCATGATCCACTAACGGGACAGCCATGTCTGCCAATATGGCATACATATTTAGCCGTCACCGGCGATCCAACGAAAGATACACTTTATTTCGTCGCGGCCTTTGTGCCGTCATTCCACGCTGCAAGTCAGATTCAGTCAAATTGTGGCCAAGATCATTTGAACAATAATTAATCAATGGGGATATATACACAATGACAGAACTGGAGCACACCCCGGCTGAAACCGCCAAAATTTCTTTGGACCAGGTATTTACATTGCTGGATCAGCAGGATTCCGATCAATTACGTATTTTACTGGAAGCGGTACACCCAGGGCAATTGGCCGATATACTCGAAGCCATGCCACCGAAAAAACGGGTGCAGTTATGGCTGCTGGTGCCGGAATCACAAGAAGCTGAAACGCTGTCATTGCTGCGTGATGAGGTCAGAAACAGCCTGATCATCAATATGGAGCCCGAAGAACTGGTTGCTGCCGCAGAGCATATGGATGCCAACGATCTGGCGTATATCTTCGAGGAATTTCCAGAGCATATCCGGCAATCCATTGAAGAGAAACTGCCCGATGAGATTCTTGAATGGCTAGAAACGAACCTTTCATTCGAAGAGGGAACGGCGGGCCGTTTGATGAGCCAGGACGTGATTACTGTCAGAAACGATGTCACCCTCGAAGTCGTGCTGCGCTATCTGCAGTTACATGACGAACTGCCCGATTATACCGATGGTTTGATGGTGATAGACCGGGCGGGATTTTATCAGGGTAAACTGCTGCTCAATAAAGTGTTGACGCATGACAAGGAAATGCTGGTAAAAGATGTGATGGATACCCAGCAGCAAGCGATTCTGGCAACCGATGACGAACATGCGGTGACGCTTTTTTTTGAACAATTTCACCTGGTTTCAGCGCCGGTTGTGGACGAAAAAAACCGGTTGATCGGACGAATCACAATGGATGATGCCATGGAGATTTTACGCGCCGAGGCAGATCGCACATTGTTGGGGCGCGATGGTCTGGATGAGGAAGAAGATCTGTTCGCGCCGGTTATCAGCAGCACCAAGCGGCGTACCGTCTGGCTCGGTATTAATCTGATCACGGCCTTTCTGGCGGCATGGGTGATCGGTATGTACACGGATACCCTGGATAAAATTGTGGCGCTGGCCGTGCTGATGCCAATTGTTGCCAGTATGGGCGGAATTGCAGGCAGCCAGACATTGACATTGACCATCAGAGGGCTGGCGCTCGATCAGATTACCAGTGGTAACCGGTTCTGGCTGTCGCGCAAAGAGATTCTCATTGGTGTTTTGAACGGATTGTTATGGGCAGTGGTGATAGCGCTGCTGGCCTGGTTATGGTTTCAGCATGTCGGCATCAGTTTGGTAATTGCCGCTGCCATTGTCATCAATCTGATAGCCGCTGCGGCATCAGGTATCGCTATCCCGTTGATTCTGCAACGCATGAATATCGATCCGGCACTCTCCGGCGCGGTTATTTTAACGACTGTCACCGACGTGGTTGGTTTCATGAGTTTTCTGGGTCTGGCAACCTATTTTCTTTTATAAACAGACAGTAATAAAGGTGACCGATAATCCTGAAAAATCATTAAAATTTTTTTGCCGAGGGGCGAAAATCAGTAGAATGTGTCACCTTTGAGACCCCCCACTGGGTTAAGTCGCATACAGTTTGCGGCTTAAACATTTCTCAGGGATCTGGAAAACACGTTTGCGATAAGACGAGGAAGACGAGGTAGAATGCACGAAGAAACACACATGCACGGTTTAAAGGCCAAGGGACTGAAAAAAGGGTCGGTATCCAAGTGGGCTACGGTTGCCATTGGTCTCGCAGCGACCGCGCCGGCCTATTCTCTGGCAGGCGCTCTGGGTTACGGCGCCGCCGGTAGCGGTTATCAGTTGCCGATCGTGTTTATTCTGTCTGTAATCCCAATGTTTTTTGTTGCATTGTCGTATAAGTATCTGACTGCTGTTGCGCCCGATGCGGGCACTATTTTTACCTGGGGAACGAAAGCAATAGGGCCGCGCGCCGGCTGGTTCGGCGGGTGGGCATTGTTACTGGGCAGTATCCTGGCGGGTGTTGCCGCGACCCAGATTACCGTTATTTCAATAGCCGTTATTTTCAGATTGGATGATATAACCATATGGTTTCATCTAGGGGTGGCTTTCATTTATATTTTCAGTACGACGTATTTAACGGCGCTGGGTGCCCGGGAATCTTCCAGAACCACCATGATATTGACATTTGCGCAATACGGCATCCTTATTCTGCTGGCAACCGTTCTGTTCGCGCGGGTTCTGCAGGGCGAAGCCGTGGGCAGCGCCGAGCCGTTTTCATGGGAGTGGCTTAACCCGTTTGCAATACCGTCTTTCGATGTATTTCTCAAAGGTTTTATGATCGCATTATTCATCTTCTGGGGGTTCGATGCGTCATTGGCGATGTCTGAGGAAACTGACGGGAATGCCGAGCAGGCTGGCCGCAGCGGCGTCATAGCAATGAGTATCACGATTTTTACCTATGTGGCTTTTTCGGTTGCAGCGCTATCGTATGCAGGGATAGATGCAAATGATGAATCAAGTCTGACGCACGCCAGTAATATCGATTCCAGCATCACAACGCTGGCGACGGATATTCTTGGCAAGAACGGCGCCCTGGCTGCTGCGGTGATTATTTGTATCTCCGCTTTCTCGTCAACGATATCTACGATTATGCCATCGGCAAGGATTGCGCTGGCCATGGCGACATACCGTGCCATTCCATCGCAATTTGCTGCAGTCAATGAAACAACACGCACGCCGAAGTTTGCCACCTGGACCATCGGGATGATGACGTTGATTATCTACACGACGTTAAGTCTGATCAGTGAATCGATTGTAGAAGACACCATACTCAGCGTCAGTATTGCGGTGTGCACGTTCTATATCGTCGCTGCGTCTTCCTGCGCGCTTTATTTTTTTCGCACTGCGTTCAATCACTGGCATACGGCATTACTGCAAGTCATTTTGCCCGCTATCGCTGCTGTAATTTTATTTGCAGTGGCGATACTTCAGGCATGGAACATGATGGATCCAGACTACGGTTCCAGCGGCTCGATTGCCGGCGTGGGGGCTGTGTTTATCATTGGCGTGGTTACATTGCTTTCAGGCGTAGTGTTGATGTTGTTATGGAATTTTTATCAACCCGCTTTTTTCCGTGGAGAAACCCTGCCACTTGAAAGGGCGCATATGGTGTTGGATGACGATGAAAAGTGCGCCGTCAACACTGAAATCGCTAAAGACAGGCATTGACTGACACTGCTGTCATCCGAACTCAAACGTCACTCGTCCCGATACGAGAGCTGCGCATGGCTCCGGAGGACAGCAGGATTCTAAGAACCAGTTACGGGACGCTTCAGCTTTTCAAAGCCTTGGTGTTCAAACAAAACGACTGTATGCATCAGCCCGGGCTCAGAAGAATGAGCCGCGTTTAGTTGCGATGTATCTGGCCAGGAGACTTACTGGAATGACCTGTCTTTCAATTACAGCATATTTTGATCTTGGGCACTATAAAAGTGCGGCTTCAGCCATAACGCGAGTACAACAGAATAAGAAGTTGTTAAGAAAGGTAGAGTGGTTCAGAAGAAAATTGAGCGGTATAAACAAAAAGCGGCCCCTGAAAACCGACAGGAGCCGTCCGAGAATCAATCAGCCTACTCTTTACCAGAAGGGGCGCCCAGTCTTTCACCTGATTCAGGGTCCTCATATAAGCTTGGTGGTTTATTATAGGGCTTTGGCTCGCCGCATCCAGATAGTAGGGCTGTACCACTCAAAACTAACAGGATGGCAGCTAAAAGCGTATATTTCATAAAAATCTCCTTCTTTTTAATAAAATAAATTTGTTGATCAACAAATTTAATGTCACTTTGAAACTCTGTTAGCCACAAGTCACACCTCAAAATCTTAGTCCAGAATGAGTGATTTGGTCAAGTGCAGTATTGGGTTGAAGCAGCGCTCGGCCGGGCGGGAGTTCGGAAACTCTGCAAGCACACGTGAAAACGTCCATTCATCCGGAGCTTTGTGCTTGCTTTCCCAACTGCACAACCGCAAAGACAACGCAAAGATTTATCTGTCGCCAATCACTCTAGGTGTCGTTGGCAGGTTGTATATCATCTTCGCCACAAACGCTCTCGCAATGGCCGGGGGCCTTGGATAACCGTGGTAAGTAATGATGAATTCTTCTATGCGAACCAACTCCAAGCTCCAGCGTGGTTACCAGTTCCTGATGCTTTTTCGTTAATGGGCCTAAGGAGCCGCGAATAAACAAGTGTGACAATTAGGCGCATCTGGCGGGATGCAATGCAAGGCGGGAGGATGAGTCATAGCACAAGCTATGGCGACGACGAATAACGCCGCAGTGTGCCCGCCAGATGCGATCCAGGTGTTACAGTTATTTATGAACGGCTCCTAACTCTTGTCTTGCAAGTTCCTCCCACATTAAAAAATTTAAATTTTTTGAAACTTTTTTTTATAATAGTCGCCATAAGAGTATGGTTTCTTATATTTATGTGAGAAACTAAGCACCTAATTATACTCAATACAAAAAAGGAGAGACTATTATGGCAACGACGATGGGAACAAGTGGTGCGGCGAGTGCTGACTACGACATGTCATTGTGGTATGACTCTAAGTACTACAAGATAGGTTTGGGTTTGATGCTTGCGGTAGCGATATTTTG
>NZ_FOGH01000043.1 GCF_900111165.1 Nitrosomonas sp. Nm51 | reverse complement strand
TCCCGAGTACTCTGATCCATCTCCTGAACCGCTATCTCCACTGCTTTTACAAGCTTGCTTTGCTCAAATTCGATTTCACCCATTGGGTGACTCCTGTCTTTAGTCCGAAAACCTTGACACTACTACGTTTGAGCTAATTTTTGTAGATCTAACTGAGGAAAATAGGTTTAATGTGCGTATTTGCCATGCTTATTTACATTCCAGCTTTACTTGGTCTTGTTATATTTGTACCGGAGAATGTCAGTTGGGTACTGCTGATCATTGGCATCAGTTTTTTTATTTTTTCGGTACATAACGGTAAATTACAGCATGAAAATTACTGGATTTCCCGTCAACAGGCGATTCTGTTGGAGAAACAAGCAAACGATCTTGAAAATGCCAATAAAGCAAAATCGATTTTTCTGGCTGCCATGAGCCATGAAATACGCACACCTATGAACGGCGTACTTGGTATCGCGGAGCTTCTGGCTACAACATCACTGGATCAACACCAGAAAAATTATCTGAATATGATTTTCAGTTCTGGGCGTACACTTCTGCGCATCATTGACGATATTTTGGACTTCGCTAAAATTGAAGCCAACAAACTTACGTTAACCCATCAATTATTTTGCCTGCGCGATTTAATACATGAAGTTGAAATGCTGTTTCGCGTTCAGGCAAATGAAAAATCCCTGTATTTTGCCGTTAATTTCAAAAATGATTATGCAGACCAGTTAATTGGCGACCCTGACCGAATTAGACAGATTCTCTTTAATTTACTCAGTAACGCTTTTAAATTTACTGATGCAGGCAAAGTTCAGCTTGATGTGAACTGTACAGTGGATAATCAACAAAAAAAAGCTAAATTGCAACTGACTGTCACTGACACCGGCATTGGCATATCTGAGAAAAATCAGTCGCGGCTGTTTCATGCGTATTCACAAGTTGGAGATTCAACTCAACATATCAAAGGAACCGGATTAGGCCTGGTTATTACACAAAACCTATTGGCGCTAATGAACGGCACGATAAGTGTCTCAAGCGAACCGGGTAAAGGTTCAGTGTTTTCGGTAATTATTCCACTCGTGTATGCAGATAAATCAACCCAACCTTTACCAAATTACAGTCCTGGAACCATAAAACCGCGTACCGTTAATAAACACCCCATCCGAGTATTGGTTGTCGAGGACAACGCGGTTAATCAGATTGTCAGCAAAACTATGCTCGAACAGTTTAATTGTGAAGTTGACTTGGCCTGTCATGGCGCCGAAGCCATCGACATCTTTTCTAAACAACAATTTGATTTGATACTGATGGACTGTAACATGCCTGTCATGGATGGATTCGAGGCAACCAGACAAATACGCTTGCTTGAGCAAAATAATAACGCCAAGCCCACACCGATTGTCGCTGTTACAGCCCACGCATTTGACCATATTAAAAGTGAATGTTTAGCTGCCGGCATGAATGAGCACTTGAGCAAACCGTTCGACATGGCGCAACTTCGCACACTATTACAGCACCTATCACACCTTGCCAGAAATATTAAATAAAAGTATAAACGTGTTGCGCAAATTAAAAAAATGTGTAGTTGTTCAGTATCTTATCTGTTAATCAGTCTGAGAGATAAATTTGGGCAATTCACCTACAAAGAATAGCGTAAGCGCTTTAGAAGCAGAAAACCAGTAGTGACAAAATCCGGAAACCTATTGCTCAAGGAAAACCCGCTGCTGCGCTCAGACATCTCGCTGACTGGCGCCAACCAGCTGAATTCAGGTTCAGGTAATGAGAACGGCATACTGACCGCACTTTGGAAATATGAAAACGTTCGGCCGCGAACTATTGACACTCGTCAATTGATTCCTTAGGGGGTGTCGTCATCAGTGTCCGACAGCTGAATGCAATTCCAAAATTTTTAACAGATGTTCACGGTCGATCCAGCCAACCACCTCACCACTATCCATTACTGGCACCTGATTAATATTGTGCTCACGCATGATTTGCAGTACTTCAAACATGCTGTTGGCAGGATTCACAAGGTGAAAACGTTCCAGCGGAGTCATAAACTGGCGCACAGCGGTATTCGGCCATTGCGCGCGCGGACATTTCATCACATCATACAATGTAATTAAACCGACGGTTTTGTCGCCTTCGGTAACCAACGCAGACCGATGACCAGTCAGCAGCATTTGCGCATCAATCCAGTGAAGCAGACTCATGTCTGCGGATACTGTCGGCACTTCTTTTTGCATTACTTCACCAACAAGAACGTGCGCGGCCAGGCGCGATGAAAAGAAGGCACGCCGGCTCCCCTCCGCTGCCGCAAACAGAAACCAGCCCAGCGCCAGCAACCAGATGCCATTGAGCAGCATTCCTGGCTGCAATCCAACGACCACGCCCAGCAGCATAAGACCGTAGGCGACGACTTTTCCACCAATGACGGCCCATTGCATACCCTTGACAGCATCACCGGTAAAGTGCCACACTACCGCACGAAAAACCCGCCCACCGTCGAGTGGAAAACCAGGCACTAGATTAAATACCGCCAGAACGAAATTAATCGTTGCCAGCCAGTTAAAGGATTCGGCGGCTATTTCGCTATAGGGCGCCGACCATTGACTTAAAAAATAAAACAGAACAGCCAACGCAAAGCTGACCAGCGGACCGGCAATTGCAATATAGAATTCGGTTGCCGCGCTATTGGCATCCTTTTCGGTCTGTGCGATACCCCCAAATATAAATAGTGTAATCGCACGCACCTGAACACCCCGTGCAATCGCTACCAGACTATGTCCCAATTCGTGTAAAACAATGCTCACAAAATACATCAGCGTTGTCACCAATGCTGTCAACAACACCACACTGCCACTCCATTCGACATGCGTTTCCCTGAAATACGCTGCCAGCACGCCACTCAACAACAAAAAAACGATAAACCAGCTGTAATGCACCCCGATCCGAATACCCGACACTGTACCAATGCGATATGACGCTTCCAGCATTTAAATTACCTCCGTAAGAATTGGCAATTAGAACAACGATACACTGCATATTTGCCTGAAAATACTTTTCGCGTCAGAAGCTGTTTCGTCATTTCAATTGAACAGTTGTTGATGCCTGACAGCGCCATCAATACATACGTCGGCGGAAAAGCCAGGCAGTTGCAAACAGACTGAATATCGCAATTATTGCCATTGGCCAGTATTGCGCCAACGACTGCTTGATTTCTGTGCCTTCAAGAAACACGCCTCGTACGATTACCAGAAAATAACGCAATGGATTGATTAATTCCAGCATGCTGCCGATAGATGTAGCGAAACCGGACAAAATAACCGCAGGCGCCAGGAACAAAAACGCACCAAGCAGACCCTGTTGTTGCGTGGCCGACAGCGAAGAAATCATGCGTCCGATACCGATACTTGCAAGCAAGAATAAACAATCCAAAATAAAGCGCACCGCGTGACCCCCACAGGATCACCTCAAACCACCATACAGCGGCCAGGATAGTGAACGTCGGTTCCACCAGACCGATAATCAAACCTGGCGACAATTTGCCAATCAGTATTTCCACCGGCCTTAAAGATGTGACCAGCAATTGGTCAAAAGTTCCTTGTTCGCGCTCGCGCGCGATCGACAACGAGTGACGGGAAAAGACACTACCAGCGTCAGAAGTCCGATAATACCGGGCACGATAAACCATTGCGACGCCAGATTGCTGTTGAGCCAGGCGCGCATCACCATTTTTGCCGACGGCGTGCGCCGTGTACCGGCAGCATGTGTATATACTTGTCACCCCGTTTACTGATCCCGCCGGGCCTCTCTTGTCACCGCCGGAATGTTGCCGCGGCGTCAATCCAAAATATGCCGCCATGCTCGGCCAGGATTAAACCGTGCGGCATCTCCGACCGCAGCAACTGCAACCCGGAAGGATGTTTCGTCTACGTTGATTGCTGGTGCGTCGAGTATCCATACTGTAGCCTGATGCTCCCAAGTTGCCAACGCCTGGTGAGCCTGGTGACCGTATTAGCGCACATGCTGCCGCAAAGACAACTTACCACCGAGGATCTGGCTGATATTATTCATAAGCGGCACCGACCACGGCTCAGCGCTAAAGAGTCTTCTGCCAGGCGAAAAGTGGCTTTTGGGTAATCTGACAAAGTAGAATTAGGTTAAAACGAGAGAAATTCTAGATGGTCGTGCCGGACGCATACGGTTGGTCAAACACAAGTTGTTACAAACCATGCTGTTGCGTGAAGAACAAAGTCGCCTGGATGGACGTGTGGAGATTGATGATGCTTATTTTGGAGGCGAGAAGCGGGGAAAGCGCGGCCGGGGCGCCGCAAGTAAAACGCCATTTGTGGCAGCGATACAAACAAATAGCGAAGGCAGGCCACATTTTATGCGCTTAACACCTGTGGCGGGTTTTACGCATGAGGCGCTTAAACAGTGGTCAGCTGAATGTCTGGTATCTACTGCACATGTGGTATCCGATGGTTTATGGTGTTTCGGGGCTGTTACTCACACAGCAGCGCAGCATGAACGCCATGTTGTCGGCAACGGCAAAATCGCTGTACAACAGCCCCGAGTTTCATTGGGTCAACACGCTACTTGGCAATCTCAAGACTGCGCTCAGCGGAACATATCACGCATTTAATCACGCCAAGTACGCACACCGCTATCTTGCAGAATTTTCTTATCGTTTCAATCGCCGCTTTGATTTGGCTGCAATGGTACCACGCTTGCTGCGTGCTGCCGTTACTACGAATCCTCTTCAGTATATTGAGAGTTTCTGAGTCAGGTAACTAATCAGGAATATTATTAATCTCTGCTAGCCTAGAGCCTTATTTGTTCAACCATGCGGCAGCCTCCATCGCATAATACGTCAAAATTCCGTCAGCTCCAGCCCGTTTGAACGATAATAGCGCTTCTAACACACACGTTTCCTCATCCAACCACCCATTCATCGCTGCCGCTTTAAGCATTGCATACTCTCCACTCACCTGATAGACAAATGTGGGTGCCTGAAACTGATCTTTAATGCGACGCACAATATCCAAATAGGGCATACCCGGCTTGATCATGACCATGTCTGCACCTTCGGTTATATCTAACTCGGCTTCCCACAACGCCTCATTAGAATTAGCCGGATCCATTTGGTAGGTGTATTTATTTCCGCCGCCTAGATTAGCGGCAGATCCAACAGCGTCTCTGAATGGACCATAAAAGCTGGATGCATATTTTGCTGAGTAGGCAAGAATACACGTATGAATAAATTGATTATTATCCAATTTATCTCGAATGGCCTGGACACGCCCATCCATCATATCAGATGGCGCCACTATGTCAGCGCCTGCCTGCGCATGCACTAACGCCTGTTTACACAACACCTCCACAGTTTCATCATTCAAAACATAGCCATGTTCGTCAATCAATCCGTCATGACCATGGTTGGTATAAGGATCCAATGCGACATCAGTGATCACACCCAGCTCAGGAAAATTTTGTTTTAGCTGACGCACAACGCGCGGCACTAGTCCGTCCGGATTATAGGCTTCATCCGCCGAAAAATTTTTTAGATGCGCATCAATAACCGGGAAAATGGCTACTGCAGGAATACCCAGCGCCAAACAGCGTTCGGCTTGTTTCATCAGCAAGTCAGCTGACTGACGCATCACACCAGGCATAGAAGCTACTTTTTCTTCCTGGCGCACTCCGTCCAAAACAAATACAGGATAAATAAAATCATTTGCATGAAGGAGGTTTTCCTGAATCAGGCGGCGTGAAAAATTATCACGACGCAGGCGGCGCATTCTTTTTTTGGGAAACTGTCCGGATGAATTTATCATAATTATTTATTATCAATTAAATATTAAAAAACTATCTTTCCAGGGAACTTGTATGACAATTACGCTGTCACTCAAGTGGGCATAATAATTTTGTCCCCTGCCTTTCCTCCCTTGGGCAGGGCCTTATGTGATATTAAGGCGGTTCCCCCCGGTTTTTTACTCCCCTTTAACCGGGGGTCTTTTATTGACAAATCAGCCTTCATTTTGATTCTGTAAAATATACTTACAGTCTATCCAGTTGCACAACGCTTTATTAGCTTCCTCAATACCCGTAGCCCTAGTGCTCGAAAATAACTGAACACTCACGGAAGGGTAGTGAAGCACTAAACAATCCCTTACTTTATTCAACATACTATCAGCATGTCGTCGGCTTAACTTATCTGCTTTTGTCAGCATGATATGTACCGGTTTTCCAGTAACAGAAAACCAATCCAGCATCTGCAAATCAAGAGCCTTTAAAGGATGGCGAATATCCATTATCAAAACAAGACCCAGCAATGCTTTATGGGTCTGCAGATATTTGCTGAGGAGCGATTCCCAATGACGGCGCATATCCATGGATACTTTTGCATAACCATACCCAGGCAAATCCACCAAAAAAAGATTGCCTCTGATACGAAAATAATTAATTTGCTGTGTTCGTCCAGGAATTTTGCTGATAAATGCAAGTTTTTTTCTATGTGCCAGAGCATTTATCACGCTTGATTTACCGGCATTGGAACGGCCGGCAAATGCGATTTCTGCACAAGTATGCTCGGGCAAATCCTGAAACCGATTAACAGAAGTATAAAAAGACGCATCATGGAACAAAGACATATTTAGTTTACATTTTTTGATTTAGCTGCAAATCTTTTGCAATGCGCAGCAAACCTTCCACAACAAGATTGTCAATAACAATGACATCAAAATCGATATGCGGCAATAGTTCAGACAGACCGCCACCACTTATTAAACAATGCTTTATTACACTGCCTTGATGATACTTATACAACCGTAACATTCGTTCGATGGAACCAACAAGCGCTTGAATGATACCGCTGTATATCGCATCGGCAGTATTAACCGGAAAAATCCGGTACTGATGAATTTCTTCACTCAAATTAATTGGTGTAGTGCATTGAATACTTTTTTGCAAGCTATAGGGGCCTGGAATAATAATTCCACCCATAAAAACTCCATTACTGGATAACACATCAACGGTCATAGCTGTACCGACATCAATAACTATACAAGCTTCATGAAATTTATCCCATGCTGCAATCAATGCGGCCCAGCGATCGCTGCCAAGTTGGCGCGGATTCGCATAATTGTTTGTTACACCACATTGTTTAGACACCGCACTAATCCAATAAGGTTGAGTATTCCAAATCTTAAAATGTTGTTTCAGCCGAGCAGTCATGTCGGCTCCGGATACCTGGGAGATAATGATTGTATCGGGAGTTCTCAGCTTCTGCCAAACGTCATGCAGCTTATAAAGCTCGTGATTGCCAACCTGACTAGACATCAACTTCTGATCATTTTCGAAAATCGCCCATTTAAGAAATGAATTTCCAGAATCGACAGCAAGACAATACATATCAGTCTTTCGCTCTTATACTGATTTCCCCCATGCTAAAGATCTTACGGCCTGAAACGGTTCTCAGCACCAAAGATCCGTCATTTTGCACTCCCTCTACGACACCTTCAGCAATGGATCCGTCCGGAAATTTTAATACAACAGCTTGCCCATGATAAGCATCATAGCGCATCCACTCTTTACGGAAAAAAGAAAATCCATGGTCTTCGAATACAATTAAAACGTTGCGAAGCTCTATTAGAAGCAGCGCAAGTATGCGATTACGGTCAATCTGATGGCCTGCCATTCCAAATAAATCGGCCACAGCATAATCCATAAACTTTGCCAGATTTGGTGCCAGTTTAAAATTGATTCCTATTCCTATAACAGCGGCAACTGAATTATGGCTGCTTGTGCTACATTCTATTAATATCCCGGCAAGTTTCTTGTTGTTGTATAAAACATCGTTCGGCCATTTAAGAAAAATGTTAGGAAGTAATAAGCGCCTAAGAACCCTGACCAGACTGACACCAAGAACCAGACTTAATGCATGGATATTTTGAGAATTGCGTGTAAAACGCCACAGAAAAGAAAAGGTTAAACTACCCCCCAGGTTAGAAAACCAATCTCTATTTTTTGTACCCCTGCCGCTTGTTTGCCATTCAGCGACAACAACAGGTATACGTATATGCTTGAGGTAAAACGTTTTATTACGAATAAGATAGTTATTTGTAGAATCTAACAAATCAAATTTTATTAGATTAAACAGATAACTGAACTTATTTAAATATGAATTGAGACTGTCTTCGTCTATCCAAATAAATGGCAGACGCCAGCAAATACCAACACCTTTTATTTGTGTAATTAAGATGCCATGAAATGAAAAATCAGATATATATTTAAATAAAGTAAAGGAAGAACAATTAAGCTCAGCAGATAAGGACTTAAAAGTATGTATTTTTTTATCCGATAAAATTCTTAATAAATGAAAAAGATCTACCGTACTTTTGGTATACATTTACCATGTACACGCGATTTATTGAAAATTAATAGATTCCGTTGATACACTGTTCAAAATGCTTTACACTTGCGTTTAATCAAACCTTTTAAACAAGTCACACCCAATCTATTGGTTTTCATTTGTTTCATCTTCAGTTTCTTCATCAATGGATACTGGGCGATCAACTAACTCCACCAAAGCCATAGGTGCATTGTCTCCTTTACGAAATCCATACTTTAAAATTCTAATATAACCGCCTGGACGTTGAGCATAACGAGGCCCTAGTTCTGAAAACAACTTAGTGACAATTTCACGATCACGCAGCTTGTTAAATGCTTTGCGTTTATTTGAAAAATTCGATATTTTACCAAGTGTAATCATGGGTTCAGCATAGCTTCTTAATTCTTTCGCTTTTGGCAAAGTCGTTTTTATGACCTCATGCCGCAACAATGAATTCGTCATGTTACGAAACATAGCAGAACGATGGCTACTTGTTCTATTTAATTTTCGAAAGGCGTTATGATGACGCATGGTTAATATCCTTTGAATGATTTTCTAAATTAGCAGGGGGCCAATTGTCTAACTTCATGCCTAAAGTTAATTCACGCGCTGCTAAAACCTCTTTTATTTCATTTAGCGATTTTCTACCTAAATTGGGTGTACGCAGCAATTCTGCTTCAGTACGCTGAATTAAATCACCAATATAATAAATATTTTCTACTTTTAGACAATTCGCAGAACGCACGGTTAGTTCCAAATCATCAACTGGTCTCAATAAAACCGGGTCAATTTGTGGTACTTGAGGCTGTTCAGTTGGTATTGGAGTGCTTTCTAAATCTGCAAAAACTGATAGTTGCTGAACTAATACCCGCGCTGCATATCTGATAGCTTCTTCAGGATCAACAACACCGTTGGTTTCTATATCCATGATCAATTTATCAAGGTCAGTTCTTTGCTCGACTCTTGCACTTTCCACTGTATAGCTAACCCGCTTAATAGGACTAAAGGAAGCATCTAGTAAAATGGTACCAATACTTTTTTCTTCTTGTGTCATTTGACGGGCGGTTGCAGGAACATAACCTCTACCACGCGAGACTTTAAGTTGTATATCTAGTTTCCCTCCCGTTGTAAGATGCGCAATCACATGATCCGGATTCAATATTTCGACATCATGACTCGCTTCAATATCATTCGCAGTAACAACGCCTTTCCCCGATTTATTGAGCCGCAAGGTCACTTCCTCAGAAGCGTGTAGTTTTAAAACGATACCTTTTATATTCAATAAAATATCAACTACATCTTCCTGCACGCCATCTAATGTCGAATACTCATGGACAACTCCTGCAATCTTTACTTCAGTAGGCGCATAACCTGACATAGAAGATAAAAGAATTCTTCGTAAAGCGTTTCCTAGTGTATAGCCATACCCTCTTTCAAATGGTTCCATTACAACTTTTGCATGTAATGGTGATATATTCTGAACATCAATAATACGAGGTGTTAATATATCATTGCCTAGCATTGAGTAACCTTAAAGAAAGTGACATTATTTTAAAATTTATTTTGAATACAATTCAACAACCAGCGATTCATTAATTGTTGAAGGAAGATCGGTGCGGTCAGGTTTATTTTTATACGTTCCTTTCATGGCTTTTACATCAACCTCAATCCATGAAGGAAATCCACGATCATCTGCTGATTGCAAGGAAGACTTAATACGCAGTTGTTCTCTTGCTTTCTGGTCTACTTCGATAGCATCCCCTGGCGTCACTATGTACGAAGGTATATTCACACGGTTTCCATTAACCAATATGCTGTTATGGCGTATAATCTGCCGCGATTCGGCGCGTGACGCGCCAAACCCCATTAAGTAAACAAGATTGTCTAAACGGCTTTCTAACAGTTGCAGCAGATTGTCACCTGTAACGCCACGTTGTTTGTCAGCTTTTTTGTAAACAATTCTGAACTGCTTTTCTAATAGACCGTAAATTCGTCTGATTTTTTGTTTCTCTCTCAATTGAACGCCATAATCAGATATCCGCCCTTTCTTCTGCCCATGTTGGCCTGGCGGATAGTTTCTACGTTCGATTGCACATTTATCTGTAAAGCATTTATCGCCTTTTAGAAATAATTTTTCTCCTTCGCGGCGACATAGTTTACATTTAGAATCAAGATATCGGGCCAAAAGATTTCTCCTTAAATGCGACGTTTCTTAGGCGGTCTACACCCATTGTGTGGAATTGAAGTAACATCTGAAATACTAATAATTTTAAAACCGGCACCGTTCAGGGCACGCACTGCTGAATCCCGCCCAGGACCTGGTCCTTTGATTTTAACTTCAAGGTTTTTAACGCCGCATTCAATAGCTGCTTTGCCTGCTATCTCGGCAGCAACCTGTGCGGCAAAAGGGGTACTTTTACGCGAACCTTTGAAACCTGCTCCTCCAGAAGTCGCCCATGATAATGCATTGCCCTGGCGATCTGTAATCGTAATAATCGTATTATTAAAAGATGCATGTATGTGGGCGACCCCTTCCGACACATTCTTCTTTATTTTTTTCCGTGCCCGTACACTAGATTTAACCATTCAAACTTTCCTAATAAAATCTTATTAATATTACCTTGCTCGTATCGCTTTACGTGGTCCCTTGCGTGTACGCGCATTAGTCCGAGTTCTCTGTCCTCTAACTGGCAGGCCGCGCCTATGGCGATACCCACGATAGCATCCCAGGTCCATCAATCTTTTGATATTCATCGACACTTCACGGCGCAGATCACCTTCAATGACATATTTCGATATATGATCGCGAAGTGCATCTAGTTGAGATTCAGTAAGTTCTTTCAACTTAATATGCGTTGGTATATTTAATTCACCGCATATTTCTACAGACCGTGAACGACCTATGCCATAGATGGCTGTCAATGCAATCTCAACATGTTGGTGATTAGGTAAATTTACTCCAGCTATGCGTGCCATTTTATAACCTGTTATGAATTAGTCGGTCCTAGCCTTGCTTTTGTTTGTGCCTAGGATCAGTACAAATAACCCGGACAACCCTGTTTCTTTTAATTATTTTGCAATTTCTACAAATTTTTTTTACTGATGCTAATACTTTCATGAGGGCTCCTTCATCAAATTCTTATTTTGCTCGAAACGTGATGCGAGCACGGGTTAAGTCGTAAGGCGTTAAATCTACCGTCACTTTATCACCTGGCAGTATCCTTATGTAATGCATACGCATTTTTCCGGATATATGCGCTAAGACAACATGTCCATTTTCCAGCTTAACCTTGAAAGTAGCATTCGGCAGTGTTTCAAGTACCTCGCCTTGCATTTGGATCGTTTCTTCTTTAGCCATGTAATCTAGGAACAGTTATCTAGCAGGAAGGCGCCCACTATTTCCTTTCAAATTTGCCTTCTTTAACAAGCTGTCATACTGCGACGACATGACATGTGATTGCACCTGCGACATAAAGTCCATTGTTACTATGACTATGATTAACAGCGAGGTACCGCCAAAATAAAAAGGGACATTCCATTTCAGAATCAAAAATTCAGGTAACAGACAAACTAAGGTCACATAAATAGAACCTACTAGCGTCAACCTCAACATAATTCTTTCGATATAACGTGTTGTTTGGTCACCTGGTCTAATGCCGGGTATAAATGCACCACTTTTCTTTAAGTTGTCCGAAGTTTCTTTTGGATTAAATACCAGCGCAGTGTAAAAAAAACAAAAGAATATGATCATAGACGCGTATAAAAAAACATAAAGAGGCTGGCCAGGCGATAAAGCTGCACTTACATCACGCAACCATATCATAGACTCGCCTGATGCAAACCAGCTCGCCATTGTTGCAGGAAATAAAATGATGCTAGATGCAAATATAGGCGGAATAACACCTGCCATATTTAACTTCAAGGGCAAATGAGAGCTTTGCCCACCGTATATCTTTTTTCCTACCTGACGTTTCGCATAATTCACTAAAATGCGCCGCTGTCCTTTTTCGACGAACACGACAAAACCTGTAACTAATGCAGCTCCGATAAAAATAAATAAAGCTACTAAAAAATGCATGGAACCCGTACTTACAAGATCAAGTGTGCCCCCAATAGCGCTCGGTAATCCGGCGGCTATGCCTGCAAAAATAATCAAAGAAATACCATTACCAATTCCACGTTCCGTTATTTGCTCACCCAGCCACATCAAAAATATAGTTCCGGTCACCAGCGTAATTACCGTCGTTAGAACAAACATCGGACCAGGATTTATGACTAATCCAGCCTGGGACTGCAATGCTATAGAAATTCCATAACTTTGTACTAACGCTAACAGTAAAGTTCCGTAACGTGTATATTGCGTTATTTTTCTTCGCCCACTTTCACCTTCTTTTTTCAAGGCTTCAAGATAAGGTACTGCCACTGTGCCCAATTGCATTATAATTGAAGCCGATATGTATGGCATGATACCTAAAGCAAAAATAGAAAACCTTGATAGCGCGCCGCCCGAGAACATATTAAACATTCCCAGAACACCACCTTGCTGAGAATCAAATAAATCTTTCAATACATCTGGATCAATTCCAGGGACAGGAACGTGCGCTCCGATTCTATAGACAATAAGAGCCAGCAATAAAAACCAAAGCCGACGTTTTAAGTCGGCAAACTTATCAACCGGTTTATGTGTAAATCCTCTATTAGCCAATTGTTTACCTTTTATTACTTGATGCTGCCACCAGCAGCTTCAATTATTTTCTTCACTCCTTTTGAAACGTTGACGCCTTCAAAATTGAGCTTGGTTTTTAAAGACCCATGTCTTGATAAATAAAATTTTATCTGGTCAGCATGTCGTGACATCGAAGTATTGTTTTTGATCCAGTTTATATCAATAATCGCGTTATTTTCTGCATTTAGTAAAATATTAGAGCGCAAGCTAAAAGTCTTTGATGCTTTAGAGGAAGTAAATCCTCTTTTGGGAAGTCGTCTGTATAATGGCATTTGACCACCTTCAAATCCTATTTTATGAAATCCTCCGGTTCGTGATTTCTGTCCCTTGTGTCCTCTACCTGCGGTTTTTCCATTACCACATCCGATGCCTCTGCCGACTCTTTTGCGCTGTTTGCTAGCACCTTCGTTACTTTTGATTGTATTCAAATACATTTCATTCACACTTAACAAGATATTGAACTTTTTGCACCATTCCTCGAATTGCTGGTGTATCTTCCAACTCAGAAACACTATTAATTTTCCGTAAACCAAGTCCTTTTATCGTTGCTCGATGGCTTCGTTTGGTACCGATCAGACTTTTAATTAACGTGAGCTTTAATTTTTTGTTACTTTTTGCGTTCATTTTTTGTTCTATTAACTTTCCAATATATCTTCAACGGATTTTCCGCGTTTAGCGGCTATGTCTGCAGGGGTATTCATTGAATAAAGTCCTTGCAATGTCGCTCTTACAACATTGTAAGGATTTGTTGATCCAATACATTTAGCCAGTATATTATGCATACCCATTACTTCAAATATAGCTCGCATTGGTCCTCCTGCGATTATACCCGTACCTTCTGGTGCTGGTTGCATATATACTCTGGCTGAGCCATGCCTCCCAATTATGGGGTGATAAATGGTACCATTTTTTAGCTTAACCTTTATCATAGAACGTTTGGCTTCATCCATCGCTTTTTGAACGGCAACGGGGACTTCTCGAGACTTTCCTTTACCCATCCCAACTCCACCATCTCCGTCTCCAACAACTGTTAATGCAGCAAAACCAAGAATGCGTCCACCTTTGACAACTTTGGTCACTCGATTTATCGAAACCATTTTTTCTCTTAAATCTTCTTGAACGGAACCATCCTGTATAGAAATTTTTCTGTTTGGTTTAGCCATAATAATTTTTGCTTTAAAATTTTAACCCATTTTTTCTAGCTGATTCTGCTAATGCTTTGACACGTCCATGATATTTATAACCAGAACGATCAAATGCTATTTCGCCGATTCCTAATTTTTTAGCTTTTTCAGCGATATTCTGACCAACAATTGATGCTGCAGCTGTATTATTACCTAGAGCAAAATCTTTTCTGATATCAGCTTCCAAAGTGGACGCACTAGCTAAAGTCTGACTCTTTGCATCATCAATTAATTGCGCATAAATGTGCTGGTTCGTACGATGAACTGACAAGCGAATTTTGCCAAGTTTTGCTATTTTAATTCTGGTTTGCTTTGCTTTTCTAAGTCTATTTTGTTTAAGATTTAGCATGGTAGTAAGTATTAATAGCTATTTTTTCTTCGCTTCTTTCAAAATTACGGTTTCATCTTCATAACGTATACCTTTGCCTTTATAAGGTTCTGGCTGTCTGAATGCACGTATTTCAGCTGCAATCTGACCAACCTTCTGTTTGTCAATTCCTTTAATAACAATTTCGGTTGGCGCAGGTATTACAACCTGAATGTCTTCAGGTATCTGATAATTTATTGGATGAGAGTAGCCCAGGTTAAGATTAATATTCTTACCATTGACCTGAGCACGATAACCGACACCCACAAGCTGTAATTTTTTTTCAAATCCGGATGAGACGCCCTTTACCATATTCGCTACTAACGAACGTGTTGTTCCTGACATAGCATTTAATTCTTTTGAATTAGTTACCTGCCCCACAACCAACGTATTGTTCTCTTGCTTTAAAAGCAGTTGTGGATCAAGCTTTTGTTCTAAAACTCCATTAGGCCCTCTAACTGTTATTTTTGCCGCAGTAATCGTAACCTCAACATTTGACGGTATTGGAACAGGGTTTTTACTAACTCTTGACATTTATTATTCCTTTGTTATACCACTTCACACAAAATTTCACCGCCTATTCCAGACGATTGTGCTTTTTTTCCTGTCATGACGCCTTGCGATGTTGATACGATTGCAATCCCTAAGCCACTCATAACTTGTGGTATTTCACTGGCTGATTTATATATGCGCAAGCCTGGTTTACTTATTCGTTTAACTGTTTCGATAACTGGGAAACCTGAATAATACTTTAACGCAATTTCCAACTGAGAATGCTTACCTACTGCCTTTTTCTGATAATCTTCAATATAGCCTTCATCTTTTAAAACAGACGCTATATCCGCTTTAATTTTAGAAAAAGGGATACCTACCGTTTTTTTTCTAGCCATTTGTGCATTTCGAATGCGTGTTAGCATATCCGCTATTGGATCACTCATACTCATGTTTATGGTTTACCTAAATATGTGCAATAACTTTTATTTATACTAGTATTCACCAACTTGCCTTAATTATTCCAGGTATCTTGCCGCTCATTGCAATATCACGCAGTTTAGATCTTCCCAAACCAAATTTGGAATAAACACCACGTGAACGTCCTGTTATTGAGCAACGGTTACATAATCTGACTGGACTGGAATTTCGTGGCAAATTTTGTAACTCTATTCGGGCTTCAAATCGATCGGCGTCTGCCAAAGATTGATCATTGATTTTAGTTAACAGTATTTTTCTACGCTCAGCAAATTTTTGAACGATTCGTTGTCTTTTATTATTTCTATTGATAATTGCTTTTTTTGCCATTTTATTTTCAATTTCTAAATGGAAAGTTGAATGCGCTTAAAAGCGCTTTTGCTTCTTCATCATTTTTAGCCGTTGTATTTATTGTTATATTCAACCCTCGAATTGCATCAATTTTGTCATAGTCAATTTCTGGAAAAATAATCTGCTCTTTAATTCCCATATTGTAATTACCTCGTCCATCAAACGACTTCGCGGACATACCACGAAAATCTCTTATCCTCGGTATTGCAATTGAAATCAGCCTGTCGAGAAATTCATACATATGCACTCCTCTAAGGGTGACCATACAACCAACAGGATAACCTTCACGCACTTTAAAGGAAGCAATTGACTTTTTTGCCCGTGTAATAATAGGTTGTTGACCAGCAATTCTTCCTAGATCAGAGATTGCATTGTCCACCACTTTTTTATCGACGGTTGCCTCACCAAGTCCAATATTAAGGGTGATTTTGGAAACTTTTGGAGTTTCCATTACTGACTTATAACCAAATTTATCGGTTAACTGTTTTACTACATTGGTTTTGTAAAATTCTTGTAGACGACTCATTTTATTTCAACTGTTATATTAAACTTTCTCGCCATTCGATCTAAAAATCCGTATTTTTTTTTGATCTGAATCATACGTAAAACCAACACGATCATTTTTTTTAGCCGTTACGTTATACAACGCCACATTCGAGATATGGATTGGCAAATCAACATTCACTATGCCCCCAGCAGCCCCAGTTGAAGGGTTTGGCTTCTGATGCTTTTTTGCAGAATTGACTCCCTGTACAAAAACTTTGTCAAGACCGGATAATTTAGCTACTGTGCCTCGTTTACCCCTATCCTTTCCAGAGAGAATAACGACGTCATCGCCTTTTTTAATTTTTCTCATCAACATTTCCAAATGTTTATAAAACCTCAGGAGCCAACGATACAATTTTCATAAATCGTGCGCTTCTTAATTCTCTTGTTACTGGGCCAAAAATCCGGGTTCCAATTGGTTCTAGTTTATTATTCAACAACACTGCCGCATTGCCATCAAATTTTAATAATGAGCCATCGACGCGTCTTACTCCTTTAGCTGTACGTACTACAACTGCGTTGAATACATCTCCTTTTTTTACTCTGCCTCTTGGAGCAGCATCTTTAACGCTGACTTTTATTATATCCCCAATACCTGCATAGTGTCTTTTTGAGCCACCAAGCACTTTAATACACATTACCGCTCTCGCCCCCGTGTTATCAGCGACTTTGAGCACTGATTGCATTTGAATCATTATAAATTCACTTTAATCTGGTTAAATTTAAAACTATAATTTAAAAAATGTTTATTAGCTTCAGCTCAATGGCGGGTTTACTTTAAAAATTACAGCGCCCTATGTTTGAAAAGATTAAATATCCGGCCTCAAGAAAATGTGCGATTCTACTGATTTATCGTGACTTGCGCAAGCTAGTGATAAGATCATCATGGTGATTTATGTTAATGCTGTTTGCGAAAGTACTTTTACAACGCGCCATGACTTAGTTTTGGATATGGGCCGACATTCTTCTATCAAAACAATGTCACCGATTTGACACGCATCTGTTTCATCATGAGCATGGTATTTTTTGGATCTAGAAATAATTTTTCCATATAAAGGATGTTTGACTCTACGATCTACTAATACAGTCACGGTTTTACTGGTTTTATTACTAGTAACTTTTCCACTCTGAGTACGGTTTAATTTCTCGTTCTTCATTTATCATTACTTTTCTGTGTCAAAATAGTTTTTATTCTTGCAATATCTCTTCTTACTTTTTTTAACTGATTGGGATTAGATATTTGTTGGGTAGCCAACTGCATTCTTAAACCAAATTGTGCTCTTAATAATGAATGCAACTCTGTATTGAGTTCGAACAGGTTCATTTTTCTTAATTCACTTGCCTTCATTGTTACTACCCACCTAACTGACGCGTTGTAAATATAGTTTTAACCGGCAATTTTGCTGCAGCGAGCCGAAATGCTTCGCGGGCAAGTTCTTCATTCACACCATCCATTTCATATAACATTTTACCTGGCTTAATCTCTGCAACAAAATATTCTGGATTCCCTTTACCCTTACCCATTCTAACTTCTGCTGGTTTATGCGAGATCGGTTTATCCGGAAATATTCTAATCCAAATACGCCCCCCTCTCTTGATGTGCCTTGTCATTGCCCGTCGTGCAGCTTCTATTTGTCTAGCAGTAATGCGACCTCTTTCAACTGCTTTTAAACCAAACTCACCAAAGCTGACTTTGGCACCACGTGTTGCTATACCTGTATTACGCCCTTTTTGCTGTTTTCTATATTTTGTTCTAGCTGGCTGCAACATCTTTATCTCCAGGATCTTTATTTAAATTAGGCGTTTTACTAGCAGTATCTTGGTAAACTAATCTATCCTTTTTATTGGCTTTTTTCTTGTCTGTTTCAAAAGCACCGGGTAATGTTGTTAAAGCTGAATTATTTTCTTTCCCCAGTGCTTCTCCTTTAAATATCCAGACCTTAATACCAATTATTCCATACGTTGTATGAGCCTCAGATGTTGCGTAGTCTAAATCAGCTCGTAAAGTATGAAGTGGCACTCTGCCTTCTCTATACCACTCTGTACGTGCAATTTCTATACCGTTGAGCCGCCCTGAACTCATGATTTTAATGCCTTGCGCTCCTAATCGCATTGCATTTTGCATTGCTCTTTTCATAGCTCGGCGAAACATGATGCGTTTTTCCAATTGTTGAGCGATGTTATCAGCGATTAACTGCGCATCAAGTTCAGGCTTTCTGATTTCCTCGATATTTACATGAACAGGGACACCCATTCTTTTTTGAAGCTCTGTACGTAACAACTCAATATCTTCACCCTTTTTGCCAATTACAACTCCAGGACGTGCACTATAAATTGTAATCCTCGCATTTTTAGAAGGTCTTTCTATCAAAACTTTGCCAACTGATGCATGTTTTAATTTATTGGATAAAAAATCCCGTACTTTAATATCTTCATTAAGCATCAAAGCAAAATTATTGCTATTTGCATACCATTTAGACAGCCAATTTCTTTGAACTGAAAGGCGAAATCCTGTTGGATGTATTTTTTGACCCATTTCTATTGCCTATTGTTGTAAGTACGACTATTTTTAGTCTGCTACTGTTATAGTGATATGACAAGTTGGTTTCATGATACGATTACCTCTACCTTTTGCGCGTGCACTTGATCTTGGCATAAATGCAGCTCTGTCAACATAAATACTAGAAATCTTTAGCTCATCTATATCAGCGCCATTATTATGCTCTGCATTTGCAATCGCTGATTCTAGCAATTGCCGTATAATAATTGCAGCCTTTTTAGGGCTAAACAGAAGCACGCTGATGGCTTTATCAACAGGCAGTCCTCTGATTTGGTCCGCAATTAATCTTCCTTTTTGCGCTGATAGCCGAACACCTTTTAGTTTTGCAGTCGTTTCCATTATTAGCAATCTTAACGTTTACTTGTTTTTTTATCTGCGGCATGTCCTTTAAATGTCCGCGTTTGCGCAAATTCACCTAATTTGTGACCCACCATATTTTCTGTCACAAAAATGGGAACATGTTGACGGCCATTATGTACTGAAATAGTCAGGCCGATAAAGTTTGGAAGAATTGTTGACCTTCTTGACCATGTTTTAATTGGCCGCTTATCATTCGAATCCTGTGCTTTCTCAACTTTTGAGACCAGATGCGAATCAACAAAAGGACCCTTTTTTATTGATCTTGCCATTGCTTAATTAACCTTTTCTTGAATAGCGATGTCTCACGATCATCATGTCTGTACGCTTATTTGAGCGCGTTCTATAGCCTTTTGCCGGGTTACCCCATGGGCTTACCGGATGCCGTCCACCTGAGGTTCGTCCCTCCCCTCCGCCATGCGGATGGTCTATGGGATTCATTGCAACACCACGTACCGTTGGTCTAATGCCGCGCCAGCGAGTGGCGCCTGCTTTACCAATTGATCTTAAACTATGCTCTGCATTACTAACTTCACCAACAGTTGCTTTGCAATCGATGTGTACTTTTCGTATTTCACCCGAACGCAATTTCAATTGCGCATAATTTCCATCTCTTGCTTGTAACTGAGCAGACGCACCGGCCGAGCGCGCCAACTGAGCACCTTTTCCAGGCATCAGTTCGATACAATGTACAACAGTCCCCACCGGCATACCACGCAAAGCTAAAGCATCACCCGGTTTAATTTGAGCGCTACCACCACTTGCAACCGTCCCGCCTTTTTTCAATCCTTTTGGAGCAATGATGTACCTTCTTTCTCCATCAAGATAACATATCAAAGCTATATTGGCTGAGCGATTAGGGTCATACTCGATTCTTTCTACAATTGCTGGTATGTTATCTTTGTTACGTTTGAAATCTATTTTTCGATAATACTGCTTATGCCCACCACCCCTATGACGCGTAGTTATTTTTCCGGTATTATTTCGACCGGCTTGTTTTTTTTGTTTTTCAATTAAACTTTTGTAAGGACTGCCTTTATGCAGTTCTTTATGTACTAACCGAACTACAGAACGTTTTCCCGGAGATGTAGGCCTAAGCTTTACCAGCGCCATTATTTACCCTCTGCTTTCGTTAAATTAGTAAAAGTAAGTTCTTGTCCTTCTTTTATACTGACAATTGCTTTTTTCCAGTTATTACGTCGTCCCATCAATCGTCCAAAGCGTTTTTGTTTTCCCTTTACATTGATTGTTTGAACTTTTTTAACTTCAATTTTCTGATCTTTCCACAGCAACTCAACCGCTGCTTTTATTTCTTTTTTGGTGGCATTTTTTAAAACCCGAAAAATAGTCTGATTATGTGCCTCACCAATAAAAGTACCTTTCTCTGAAATATAGGGGGCCTGTATCACATTCATCAGCCGTTCATAATTATTTACCTGTTTGCTCATGTAAATAACTCCTCGAGTCTTTTTATGCCATCCGATGTGATCAATATATTTTTGAATTTTAATAGACTATAAGGATCTACCTGGCTTACATCCATTGCATGTGCAGTTGGTAAATTCCTGGAAGAAAGATAAAGATTCTCATCTATTTCATTGACAAGAAGAAGCACATCCTCATACCCAAGATTTTGGAGTTTTTCAGTTAATTCTTTTGTTTTGTGCGAGCTTAATGAAATTGAATCAATAACGGTTAGTCTTTTATCACGTATGAGTTTAGATAAAATAACACTCATACCAGCTCGATACATTTTTTTGTTTAACTTTTTGGCAAAATTATCTTCCGGACTATTTGGAAAAACTTTTCCGCCGCCACGCCAAATAGGGTTAGATACACTACCAGTCCTTGCTCGGCCACTTCCTTTCTGCCGCCATGGTTTGCGACCTGAACATGCGACATCGGATCTGCCCTTTTGTGCCCGAGTTCCACTTCTTGCATTTGATAAGTATGAGGTCACAACTTGGTGAACAAGCGCCTCATTATACTGTCTATCAAACAGAGTGTCTGAAACAGTGATATTACCTATATCCTGTTTTTGATCATTAATCAGTTTAAGGTCCATTGTTGAACTACCTTAATTAATTTATTTTATTGTTTTACTTTAACGCTTGGGCGAATGATAACTTTTCCACCTTTTGAGCCCGGAAACGAACCTTTTATAAGCAGCAAGTTTTTTTCCTTATCAATCCTGATAATTTCCAAGTTTTGAATTGTTTTTCTCACGTTACCCATTTGCCCTGACATTCGCTTTCCAGGAAAAATTCTACCTGGGTCCTGAGCCATACCTATTGATCCCGGTTTTCTATGGGCTTTAGAATTACCATGTGTCGTTCTATTCGCTGAAAAATTATGCCGCTTAATGGTGCCGGCATAGCCTTTACCAATTGTTATTCCAGAAATATCAACTTTTTGTCCTTCTTGAAATATATCAATTTCAATAAATGCGCCATTCTTTAGTTTTCCTAGTGCTTCATCTGAGTGAAGCCGGAACTCTTTGATTATTTCACCTGCCTCTGCACCCGCTTTTGAATAATGTCCAGCCAGCGGCTTGTTAATACGAACAGCTCGTTTTTTTCCAAAAGCCAATTGAATTGCAGAATAACCATCTGTTTCTTTCGATTTAATCTGTATCACACGATTCTGCGAAACATCAATGACTGTCACTGGCAAACTAGTCCCATTTTCTGTAAAAACCCGTGTCATACCAACTTTTCTGCCAATCAAACCTAAACTCATTACTTTTCCTATTTTTCTGGGCTAGAGTCACTCATCAAATGTGGATTTTTTAATCAACATATGCTAAAGCTTGATTTCCACGTCAACACCGGCGGGCAAATCTAGCTTCATTAAAGCATCAACCGTTTTATCTGTAGGATCTATAATATCCATCAATCTGAGATGTGTTCTTATTTCAAATTGATCGCGCGATGTTTTATTGACATGTGGAGAGCGCAACACATCAAATCTTTCTACTCTTGTTGGCAAAGGCACCGGCCCTTTAACAACAGCTCCAGTTCTTTTTGCTGTATCAACTATCTCGAGAGCCGACTTATCAATAAGACGATAATCAAATGCTTTGAGACGTATTCTAATTTTTTGATTTTGCATATTCCACTTCCGAGTTTTTAAATTGATTACTTTTAGCAATTACCAATATTTAAAAACAATCAATCAACTCAATTAGCTGGTTATTCTATGATCTTAGCAACCACGCCTGCGCCAACTGTTCTGCCGCCTTCACGGATCGCAAACCGCAGCCCTTCGTCCATTGCAATCGGCGCAATCAG
>NZ_FOGH01000081.1 GCF_900111165.1 Nitrosomonas sp. Nm51 | reverse complement strand
GAAAGCGGCTTTGAACCGGTTTATGATCGAATTCGAGGATCGACTGATTGAGTATGTTTAACCCAGACAGTTACACAGTTTAATTTACAGTCCCTTTCACCACCGATTGAAGGATCAAAATTGATCCACCAGATTTCTCCCCTTTTAGGAACAATGGTGCTATGTTTCGTCATGGGTTAAATCAGTTATGCTTTGTTTAGCCCATTCAAGTGCTTCCTGTTCACGCTCTCATCGGCGGCCATAGCCGTATAGCCCGCTTCAATATCATCAGCGACGACGTGCGGTCGTGCCATATCATTCAGGAAGCGGCTGATATTGCCGCGTCCTATACGTGCATGTAATCCCTTATAAACTTCGTCATCTACTGTAATGGTTAATTTCTTCATCATGCTACCTATACGTATCTAATACGTATTGTTGCATATCGCTGAATTGAAAGCAAATTATTATACCCAGACTTTCCATGCAGCGAATTATCACTTTCAAATTTTCACGCAAGTATATATTGAGGCTTCGTCCCTCGCACCCGCAAAGGTGAAGGTGTTGCCCGTATTAAAATTCTTTCCTCCTGCCCTATTCGGACATTCCTTGCGCAACAAAACTTTTTAAATCTGCCCTTGCAGTTTTATATATATTACGATGCGATAGTTTGTGATTTATCGGTGGATTTTACTGAAATTGTTATTGACGACGCATGACTGGGTATAGGAAAAATAAACGCCCTTTTTCATCAAGCTGAAATGTACTATTGTAAAGCAGGTTTGCAATGAATTAGGTGTAAAAGTTGTCAGAGGTGTCCTGTCAACCAATCATATCCATATGTTTGTAGAGATACCGCCACATATATCAGTAAGCTATTTCATGCAAAGGGTAAAAGGGCGTTCGTCACGAAAGATCCAACAGGAGTTTCCTGAATTGAAAAAGCGGTATTGGGGGCAATGTTTTTGGGCTCGAGGATACTTTTGTACAACGAGTGGAAATATAACTGACGATATTATAATGCAGTACTTGGAACAGCATTCAGACAAAGACTAACGGCTTCTAGCCATACCCGAACCTACCGGCGCCAGCCGGTAGCGGTTCAGTCCTTATAAATAATGTTGTTACTCGAAAACTTATCGTTAGATACCTTCCATATGGCGTGCAATAGTGCTATCGAGCATTTCGAGGTGGTCTATTAAGCAACACTTCACCCGAACGTAAGCCAGTATTCAGCAAAGCTGGTTAACTGTATAAGTTTTACTAGAACAAACTACCACTTTACAAGCAAGACCTCTGTTACCGATTCATATTTTTAAAAAATGCAGGGGGAGTTGAATTTTATTTCGTCAATCATATTTATATTTCCATGCGTATTTTTTTATGCATAAAAAACATTCTATATACTTTGAATATCAGTATGAATTTATTGTGATAAAACTAATGTAGGAGAAAATACAATGAAGAAAATTAGCACATTGTCATTTTTACCGTATATTTTACTTGTTGCACTAATTTCTCTACCCCTTTATGCGGAAGAAAATAAACCTGCTAATAGAACTGAAAATCCGGCTGAATCATCAGTATCGAAGCCAACTGAAAACACTAATGTAGAGAAAAAGGTTACCCAGGAACGAGAAAAAATTATCAAAGAAGCGGTAGCTGCTATACAAGAATCAAAGAAAGCGCTGACTGCATTGGAGAATAATAAGAAAAAAGCAGCTATAGATGCGTTAGAAGAGTCATTGGGTAAATTAGAAGTTGTACTTGCACGGGATCCGGACTTGTCGTTGGCTACTATAGATACAAGAATTGCTATTCATGACCTATATACATCCCTAGAAGGCATTAAACTAGCTAAAAAGGAAGCGGAAGATTACCTTGAAGACAATAAGGTTCAAAAAGCACGAGAGCTCCTTAAAGATTTAGCTAGTGAAGTTATTATTAGAACAACGAGTATTCCACTAGCAACATATCCAGATGCCTTAAAGGCTGTTGTATCTCTCATAGATGAAGACAAAACTAAGGAAGCGAAGACTGCTTTACATGCTGCGTTAAGCTCTTTAATAGTAACCGATTATGTAATCCCGTTACCGTTTGTCAGGGCTGAGGAAAACCTTTATATAGCTGAATCTCTAGCTGAGAAAAAAGACCGCACAGAAAAAGAAAACACTTCATTAGCAATCTTACTGGAGGACACACGTACTCAACTGAAAATGGCTGAGGCCCTTGGTTACGGCAATAAAGTGGTTTACGAAAAGTTGCATGAGCAAATTGACAGCATTATTGCAAAGACCGAAGGAAACAAATATGGAAAGGGCTATTTTGATGAAATTTATAAATTTCTTTCAGAACTTGTTAGGCCTCTCACAAAAGATGAATAACGAAATACGATAAAGAATTGTTGAGATCACTTTTAATGCATGCATACCATTTATTTCGCCGCGCCGATCAAGATGAATCCAGCCCAGTTTACCGGCGCGGGAAATTGTTCACGCGTTGCCAGCATCGCCTGCTGCAATGCTTCGGTTTTATTATCGCGCGAAATTAGTTGCCGATAAAACGATTTCATTAAATATTCAGTCGGCGTATCCGGTACCGACCACAGCGACACGATGACGCTGGCGGCGCCTGCGCCAAGAAACGACCGCGACAGGCCTACTACGCCATCGCCGGTGATCCTGCCCGAGCCGGTATCGCAGGCACTGAGCACCACTAAATCGCTGTCAAGTGTAAGCCGTTCTATCTCTGAAGCGAGTAACAACCCGTTATCGGTTGCAGAAGGGGCGAGCACCAGAGCCCCGGGAACGCCTTTAGCAAAATAATCCTCCAGTAGTCCGTGCGTCGCAAGGTGAATAATACCGGCTCCAGACATGCGCCTGACGACTGTTTCCTTGCTCGCCTGCGCGCCTAGTAGCGGTGATGTCTGAAGCAGTTTCGCAACCGCTATTGCTTCGGCTTGCGCTCCGGGCAGGTTGGACAATTTCATTTGACGCCCGTCCGCGGTGAATAAATTGTCCGATCGCGCCGGGTTGCCGACGACCAGCGGCGCCAGCCTGTGTTCCGGTCCTCGGCGGGCATGATGCAAAGCCGTCAGTACCTGTAATGACGGGGCGACAGAGATCGGAAATTTATCCACCAGCTGGCTGCCGTCTTCCAGCTGCAAGGCTGCGAACGGAACCATCAGCAGCGGTCCCTGCGGTATAACAATCAGTTCCTGTCCATTCGGGGCCGGCAATGCAGGCATTACCTTTGTCAGTAGCAGGCGGCTGAGTCCGGATAAAGCGCTCTCAGTCCGTGTGCCCTGCGCGGTTGCCCTGGCTACGCCTCTGACGCCTGTGCTTAATTGATGCAACGCGTCCTCGACCTGCCTTTGTAAAAAAGCGTCGGCCGCAATGCCGGCGTCCGGAACCGGGATCGCGATATCGACAAAAACCGGTTTTTGTTCCGCGCTGATGATCCAGGTATACAGCTTACTGAACTCGGGCAGGATGGAATACACGATAATAATCGCATGGCGCTGTCGCGCCAGTTGCTGTGCCTGTTCGAATTTAAATATCGAAGCCTGTGTGTTGTTTGATGCAGCCGGTTCGGAATGATTGCGCTCCAGTAACCTGATAAAGGCCTGCGCCCGGCCTTGTTCGGCAATTTCCAGAGCCTCCTCGATCCGGCCCTGGGCCACCAGCACCGCCTGCAAAACCCGGTATGGCGTTATCTGCACATCGAATAGCGTGATGTAATAGCGGTCAACATCCGATACCTTGGCGCGCAGGGTCTTTCCCAATCGAATCGCTTTATCCAGCAAGGCTTCAGCCTGTGCCAGATCCTTGCTCAAAAACAGCGCCCAGCCTAAATGGGTCTGGCCGTAAAATATAATGCGCTGATCGTCGAGTTGTTCCCCTAAAGCGATGCTCTGTTTTAACATCCCGATAGCCGTAGGGTAGTCTCCCGACATGATCCGGTTAGCGCCAAAGTTTGCCAAAGCCCTGGCTTCGCCCAGACGATCGTTCAGCTTTCGAAACAATGCGAGCTCCCACCGGTGCCAGGCCGCCGCATTGTCCATATCACCGAGCTTGGCGCTTACCAGCGCCAGATTGCCCGCCGCCTGAGCTGCACTGGCGGGGTCTCCGATACTGCGGGCGATATTGAGTGCGCGCTGGTAGTAATCCCTGGCCTTGGAATACGCATGCAACAGATAGTAGGCGCTGCCCAGTCCTCTGAGCGCAGCACCTTGGCCTTTCAAATCATCGATCTGTGTCATTTGCCGCAGACTGATTTGAAAATGCTCGATAGCGGCAGCGTAGTCGCCCAATAAATAATAATTGACGCCCAGCTTGCGATTGATATCTGCAGCCAGATCTTTCCTGCGTAATTCGCCTGTAATCAATAATGTCTGCTTGAAATACCGGGTCGCCTGCAGGTAATTTTCCTGGCGTTCGGCCAGATTTCCAAGCTTGTTCAGTGTCAGTGCTTCGCGATGGCCGTCATTTGTGGCGCGGCTTAATTGCAAGGCTTCTTCCAGGTGTTTTCCCGCTTCGGAGAAATCGTTTTGCTGCAGGCGGATTTCAGCCAGATTTCCGAGTGCTAAAATCAGTCCCTCCGTCTGCCGGTGCGCGCGGGTCAGATTCGCCAATGCCTGATAATACTTTTCAGATCGCACCCAGTTCTGCTTTTTTAAATTCAAATAGCCCAATTTTTCCAGCATGTCCGCTTGATCAGGTAATTGCTGTAATGTCTGGTATAAGCCGAGCGCTCTGGCATAGTATTGCTCGGCTTCGATAGGGCGGTTTAATTTTTGATAGGCTGTGGCAAGGTTTCGCGACAGGCGCGCCTGTTGTATTAAATTCCGGTCTGTTTCGTATAGTTTCAGGGCTTCCAGCCAGTAGGGCAGCGCCTGCTCGAAGCGGCCTGTTTGTATTTCAGCAATTCCCAGTTGAAACAGCCGGTCAGCTCGGGTTTCATTTTCTGCTGCAAAACTGTTTGCAATGGTGCAGTTGTAAACGACCAAAAACACCAGAACCGTTCGCATGCTCCATCGGATGATAGTTCGTCGCCGAACGCAACGCGGTTCCGGCGGACTGCCGGTCAGCCGGCTGCCGATTTGTATCAGGGATATGGGAAAAACCATTATTGATCTCCTCAATCGTCCTGTGATAACTACCGCCAAAAAGTGAGCAGCAGAATTTATTCGCCCGTCTCCTAGGCGTTATCAGCCTCCAGCTCCGTCAAATCTTCTACATCCGCCAGATCGGCGAGCAACCGTGTGTAATTTCTGAGTTGGGCTTGCAAATCGTGCAGTTCACGGCGGAATTGTGCACATTGCTCGGCCGAAGCAAACGCGCCATGCTGGCTGCGCCGGTGCCACTTGGCGGTAAACGGCCGTACCATCTGGTTGAGTATAATGACCGCAATACGGGTAAAACCAATGCAGGCGCGCCCGTGCGTCTTGATGGTCTGGCGGGTGAGCGTAAACAGCGTATAAACGCTGTCGAGCGCGGTCTGTTCCACGCCGTCTTCGTTGGGCAGCGGCTGCGTCGTGATGCGCGTCAACAACTCGACATAAAGATCCCACGCCGCATCCTTGTCCGGATCGCCCGGTTTCCAGTCCATATCCAGAACCGGCGTTTTCACTCTCAGCCCGGTGAGCTGCCACTTTTCAAACAAGTCTCTGATTTTCATAGCATCGCCTTGTAGTGAAGCGGGTTTTACAGGGTGGATCGGCGCAGCGTCAACCACCCGAATAAACGGTGGAAGACGCTGCGTTTTTCCACATTACTTTTATAATAGGGTGTATTCAAATAGTTATAATAACGCGTATGACTAATAGTGTACGCGGAATGTGCTGAACATGAGCGATATTTTTTTATGCCTATGAACAACTCTCAGTTTTTTCTGTCTTATTCAATAAGATCAACAAGATAAAGGAATGGTGATGAAAGGCAAAGAAATGACTTTGATGGATTGGCAGAAACAATACGGTACAGAAGAAGGCTGCGCACAAGCATTGATTGAGCAACGCTGGCCGGAAGGTTTTCGCTGCCCATGTTGTGGTCACGATGGTGGTTACAGTATTAAGACGCGTGGCTATTGATAATGCAGTCAATGCCACAAACAAACCTCATTAACGGCAGGCACCTTGTTTCATTCAACCAATCTGCCACTAACCAAGTGGTTTTGGGCAATTTACCTGGTTGCATCAGATAAAGGCGGTATTTCTGCTTTGCGTTTATCCAAACAAATAAACGTATCCTGGATAACCGCCAGCAGAATGCTGCGAAAGATTCGCATTGCCATGGGACACCGGGATAGCATATATCGATTACATGAATTGAT
>NZ_FOGH01000079.1 GCF_900111165.1 Nitrosomonas sp. Nm51 | reverse complement strand
GAAAGTTACAGGAGGAAAAATCTGAAAAAATCATAAAAAACTCAACCGGCCATCATAATTGTCGCCAAACCGGCCAGGATAATTGACACGGGACAGTAACAGCCCTCCATACTCCGCCAGGATACGGCTATATTGCGATACACGCCATAAGTGACCGCCGGTATAAGGATCACGCGCTTCAAACATTGCCGCCATCACAAAGAGGCTTTTTATGAGATGTTTGACAGGGTTCATGTGTGCAAAATCCATGAGCACTTGCTGATAACAATCTGTTTGTTACAGTTCTTCTGAAGCTAAAATTATCTGGCGCTAAACCAGATATCACCATACCATGCTGTTGCCGCAGCGCCTGTATTGTCGGTGTCGGTCATAATGGCTACGGCATCGACACGACCCGGTTCTTCTCCAAATAATCGCCGGTAATCGGCGCGCACATCGCGGCTTTCCTCCATCCAGCGACCAACGTTAGTAGCCCCGGATTGTATGGCGATCATGCCCGCATTACTGGTATAAGCACTGAACCAGCTGCTATCAACTGGTTGCCTGTTCGACCATACATAGTTGATCGCACGCGTGCGCCAGAACATGACGCCACCAGAAAAAACCACATAGACACGGGCCGGATAATCATCGCCAGCTTTACGACGTTCATCATTTCCGGTCAGGATGCCATCCACTTTCCAGGTCCAGTTGAGCAAGGGCGTTTTACTCAGATCGATACTGACTTCACGATATAATCCCGAAGCCGCCTGATGACTGTCAACACGCAAAACCATGCGATCTTCTTCAAGCTCAAGCGAATAGCGCGTCTCACCGGCAAATACTTTGGGTTGCCATCCATTGAAATTACCTTGAGAAAATCTGGCAATATCGATATGTTCACTGGATGCCCATGTTGTCATGGACAGGCAAATGGCTATCCAGAGTAAATGTTTTTTCATGCCTGCAATGATCGTGTATTACCCAATGGGCGTTGATCGGAGATCAAAAATCTATCTCAATTCCCAGTACATCCGCGCATCGATTAAAAACGATAAAGAATTCCATGGTGCCCAGGGCTTTGAGCATTTCGGATTTTTCAACACCAAGATCGGACAATGTCTGGAGATCGACATTTTCGATATCATGCCAGTTCGAGTTTGCTTTTCGAGCAAATTTCACAAGAACTGCTTCCTTGTCGGTAAAATCGTCGGGCAGCATACCGTCGCTTACTGCTGAAATTTCCGAATCACTGATTTTCATGCTGTGCAAGGCGGTGCGATGCGCAGCTACACAGTATTTACATCCATTATCCTGTGATATAAGGATTGCAATGGTTTCTCTAACTTTCCTGCGTAATTTTCCTTGCAGCATTATGGCTTTGTACTTTTCCCAGTTTGTCGCAAGTAAAGGCGGGTGCTCGGCATAAACTTTAAACACATTGTGAGTATGACTGCCAAAAGTTTTTTCAATTTCCAATAAAACATTGGGTGAATGAATTGGGTCCTGTCTGATTGATTTCCTGCAACATTTAATTAGACTCCTTGTATACACGTTAAAAAGATCGTTGAGAATTGTTTATCTCACATCATCAATCACTGGTTTGTTTATCGCTTAAAGTCGCTGCAATGCGGCGCTTTGCTTCATCAGTCAACTGAAAATCAGGATTGGCCCGGGTTTGGCGGGAGATTTTCCGCAAGAAATCAAGCTGCTTCGAGAAATTTTGGCAGCTGCGGCATAACAACAGATGTATTTTCAGCGAAAGGTTCTTCCAAAAAGGCAATTTTTCATCCATTGTCCGTGAGGCCAGTAGGCTGGCTTGTCTGCAGTTCAACATTTATTATTTTCCGTTATCTATCCAGAGAGCTTTTAAGCATTTAATCAAAGATAACCGGGCACGATGCATTAGTACCCAGACATTGGACGGTGTAATTGAAAATTGCTTACAAATTTCATCGCTACTCATGCCATGTATTTCCTTGGCTAGAAAAACCTCTGCCTGTCTGGGTTTTAGTCCGGTCAGGCATTGCTGAAATATATTCCAGAACTGTTTTTGCTGAAATGTCGATTCTGGATCAGGAAATGGTTCGGGTTTTTCAATCCAGCTACCGTTTGTCTTAAAAAGATAATCCAGGTTATCTTCATTATCCTGATCAATCAGTTCACTAAGGCTTACAACGCGCCCCTGTCGCCGGAAATGATCAACAACCTTGTGTTTGAGTATACTAGTGAGCCATGTCCGTACGCTGGATCGATTGGTAAAGTTTTCTTTTGCCGTGATGGCTGCAAGAAGCGTTTCCTGAACCAGGTCTTCGGCAACATGTCTGTCTTTTACTTTCAGAAATGCATAGCTATATAAATAGTCGCCATACTCATCCAGCCAGGTTTGTGGATTCAAATCGCCGCTCATTGTTGTCTCACAAAATTGTCCAAGGGAAGTTATTAATTAATCAGGTAATACCCTATTAAATTTTTCACGCATCATTATTAAATTTTTCACGCATCATTATTGCTATTACTTTGATCGCAACATATGGCTTCGTTCTGTTTTGGTGGACAGACTGTACTTCTATAGGAACAAAATACACAGCAATCGCCAGGTTTAGGACGTATCAGTGAATGGCAACTTGTGCATTCATAGTAGTACATACAGGAATCAGAAGGCATCAATTCTGATTTAGTGAAACCACAAGAAGGACAAGTCAGATCGGATTCAAACACCACGGTTTTCATGACATATCTCCGGCATAAGGATTATGATGGATACCTAATCCTTTAGTCCATGCAACGTGCGTAGTTCATGTATCATCAGGCGTTCATCGCCTTTCCAAATACCGTTATTCCCAATATAAATATCGGCGAGCCCCTGATGTCCCACAATACGGCGGACAAAATTAATGATCGTATCGGTTACATTATCCGGGTTATCGGTTGCCGGAAAATGACCGGCGCGTGGAACATAACTGATCTGTACATCTTTTGTGCCAAGCGCATGTGCGAAGCGTTGTGTCTGTGCGGCTGGCATCATATTGTCATATTCTCCCCACATGATCAGTGTTGGTACAGTAATATTCTGGTATCTAACGCCGTTGGGGTTGCGTTGTGGATGATAAGGCAGCAGTAAAGCGGGGCTCAGAATAGCTGCCCTGTCGGAAAGGACACGCAGATTGTGCAATTTAAGACGCATAGTAGTTGATTTTGCGACTGCTGTAACACCATCATTTTGACTATTGCGCTCATAATCGATATCGACATAGGGAAAAGTCAGGTAGCGTAAATTATATTGATTGTACTTGGCCGGATCGTAAACCATCGACTTGAGAATCTGCACCAGTGTCTGGTCAAATGCGGCAAACATCATGGCAAATTGGTTGTCTCCCTCTGGTGTGTTGGGAATCTCGGAAGCTCTGCCAATCGCCTGTATTTCATTAACCGGATAACCGTCAAAAGCAATCGGATCAACCTGTATCAGCGCCTCCAGACGGTCATTATGTCTGGCTGCATAATGCGAGGCGATACCACTGCCCCAGTCATCCGCAATAAAAATGAATCGGCGTCCAGGATATTCGTGCTGCATAAGTTTTTCGATGTAATCCACATCATTCACCCAATGCCAGCGATCATTCGGGGATGGATCATTTTTACGGCCATAAAGACGAGGTTTGGAACTTTCGCCCATACCGAGCATATCAATAGAAATCGTTTCGCAGAATCGTGATACCTGACCCTGGACTTCTTCCCATTGCGCGCGGTTAGTGGGTACGCCGTGTAAAAACAGAACCAAAGGGCCCTTATTACCCATTTTTGTCCAGGCTATTTCAAAATTATCCGACCAATCAGTTTCGGTGCTGTGCGGCCCGCCGACTTGCAGCAAGCCTTCGGTTGGCGCCTTATAATTGAATACGCCGTATTCCGGTATGCCCGGCGAACGGTAGATGGTTAGATCGGGTTTATTTCCTGCGGCCCGCACGGGTGAATGACTGAATGCTTCGTAAAGACTTGAATCATCCAATGCACCGGGTTTTGAATTCATAAGGTTATCCTTCACGGGTTAATTATTTATACAGTATATTTTTTCAAATATACATCATCTTTGATCATCAATGTTACTCAATAATCATCTTTATAATGTGATCGATGCTATAATAAATGTCAAGCAATTTATGAAAACTGTTGCATGCGGCCTGATATCGTTTAGTTGCGGTACAATCCGCTCATTGGGGGAACATATGGATGCGTAAAACTGAAAACTCAGCTGAATCGCTTTTAAACATCAAGCAGGCAGCAAAAATTCTGAATGCAAGTGAAATTTCTTTAAGACGCTGGACGGATGCCGGAAAACTGCCGTGTCTACGTATCGGCGCCAGACGCGAAAGAAGATTTCGCTTGAGCGATCTTAACGCATATCTTGAACAGAGCCAGACACACAAAAATTTTGTATCAATTGACCAAATAACAAGCCAGACTGCGCATATCACACTGGAAAGTATTTCAATTAATTATGGCACCCACTTATGTGCTTTCTATGATTCAGACCCAGGACGCCTGAAACTGGCTTTACCTTTTCTGCTTGGTGGGCTTCAGGAAGATAACCGCTGTTTTCTGATTGCTGCAACTGAAATTCAAGCTATTATTTTGAATGAACTTCGAGAGGCCAGACCCGATATCGACCTGGATATTCAGGATGGCAGGCTGGTTGTATCAGAAGGCATGTCGAGCGGCAACAAGTTGTATGCTTTTTTCGAGCAATCCTTTTTGCAAGCGAGCAAACAGGGAATTCAGGGCATGCGAGTACTTGGGGATATGGCCTGGACGTTAAAAAAAGGAATCGGGGTGGAAGAGCTTAATGCTTTTGAAAGCCGTTACAATCAGGGGTTAGGGCATCGTTTCCCGGTTATCAGTCTCTGTCAGTATGACGCCCGGTTATTTCCAGGTACTGCAATATTGAATGCTTTAAAGTGCCATAATGACACATTTCATTATCCATTGAATCATTTCCTGGGTGCCTGATCCGGCCTTTCGAATTGGCCTATATGATGTAACAAAGTTATTGCAGCTGTTTTTATGGTAGAGGAATTTTGTAAGTAATTCTTATTTTTTACGATTAAATAAAGACACTGAAGACAATTATTTTGTCTTTACTTGTCAGTCAGCCAAGGTTTTTCGCGTCTCCTTGGCTGACTATTAGGATTCTAAACTGACTGACTCATCAGCAGTAGTAAAAATATTGCCCACACATAAAGTTATAAGTAATTGATATTTTATCATAAATGTGAACTGGTAATTCATACCGCTCGCACAAAACATGAGTTATTCAGCATTATGACGCACAACACGACATCACATGATAAACAAACGCTTTCGTGGTCTTTCTAAGATAACCGTTCTATTCTTCATCCGGACTCGGAACGCAAATCTTTTCATCCTGATATTCAATACCACCACCCATTAACCTCATCTTGCTTTATTTTTTACCGACCACGTGTTTGGCGTTTTTTTGTTTTGTCATGTTTGTTATATTCGTTTTGTTTTTAAGACCATGAAGACTATTATCTTCCGTAATCAACGCTCTGAATTTTCTAAATGTGACGCTGATTTCATGACCGGAATCAGCTGCAATGACACTTTCTGTTCTCAGAGAACGGTAGTTGTCATTATCATTGTTGGCGTTGATGCCGATAACATCGCGTAAAACTCCAGCTTCACAAGCTTTCAATAATACCGGGTGATTGAAGTAATTCTCTGAGGTAATTACAAACACCGAACTGACACCGGAATAGCGTGTAAATTTCTGCAATCTTGCCAACAGTATTTTTGGTGAGCGTTCCAGGATTGATACCGGCAATTCACTAATCGACTGAACGGCACCGGTAGCATTGGCGCCAATCAGGCTGAAGTATTGATCCTTGTGTTTCAACGCCATACCGATTCTTGCCAGATCATCCGGCGTGGCAATGTTTCCCATCAGACAATCATGTTGCTTATAAGCGTCATCCTGATAACCACCGGCTTGGCTGCCCATCCAGTTGATGAAACTGACTTCAAGTTTTGGGTTGATGACGCTGTACTGGTTGGTGTTAATAATGGCATGGCCTTTAAACCCCGGCACAAGTGAAGCCAGTTGTGCAGTAAATCGTTCATCCTGCCGGGACGCGATAGCCCTGCCGGACGGGTGATTATGCAGTAACCAGTAACCATCGGCCTGTACTTTGAACCGCGTATTGTTCACCCAGTCACCCAGATGATAATCGGTGCCGTTAATCTTTTCCAGATACACCGGATCCCGGTAACCGGGAACTGATAGCCGTGTGGTGAATGATGCGGTTTCTGCGCGTATAAAATATGCGCAGTGCTTCAAAGCGCGGATCACGAAGAATCTGCGCCATTACTGCCAACTCATGCGCAGATTTGATTTGCCGGTTCAGGAGCGAGGTTCCGCCTTGTTCTTTGAAGTCTTTCGGGAAATTACAACCCAGTATCGCGCCACCTACTCATCGAGCTTGAGATTCGAGCAGTTCAATGTAAGCGTTTCTACCGGTTTCTTTTTGTGCTTCGCTGGTATCGGGACGAGTTTCAATGTTGTCATAGAGATCACCTGTATTGGGTCTGGATGAATTTACTGGATTGGCTTGTTGATTGGCATGCATGATTGATCCTCCTGTCGGTTATTAAACCAATGCCCGTTTTTGAGATTTTGTTTTTGTTTCGGTTTGTTGCTGGTTTTGGGGTTTGACTTGTTGAAGCTGGGGCTGGCGTTTTTGAATCGTATTAATTCTACTTTGTCAGATTCAAATGATCCCAGAAGTGTATCAAGCTGATATATAATAACACTTTGTTTAATAACTATTAATCACGATCATGTCG
>NZ_FOGH01000045.1 GCF_900111165.1 Nitrosomonas sp. Nm51 | reverse complement strand
TGCTCATTTTATCATTTTCTGGTCGATCTGAACAGTACAATTATTGATATTTATAATTAATATCAATCACTTGAATGTATTTAAGCATCGACTAATTATTCCCTTTGGAGGTTCTGGCTATGTGGCCCTTTATCGCTTTGATGAAAAATCTATGTGCTCGCTCTCAGGCATCGGAAAGAAGCAGGATATTGATGATATGGCGACAAACAGCATGTTGAATTTGCTAGTTCAAGTCTTTGTCCAAAAAATTATAACTTTTTATGAACAACAAGTTAAAGTCAATAGCGGTAAAGCGGAATGCTGATTTATCAAGAAAACTGGTTAACTTCGCCGGAATATGTACTTGTAATACTTGCGCCATTGATTGAAGAAAAGGTGCTGTCGATACAGCATTGTGGCGTGTGAGTTTTTCTGTCCCGGTATTAATGTACAAGAGCAAAGCTTTTGTATGCATTTAGTATTCTTATAGGCTATAAGTTACAATGACTTAAGCCATCTTTCATTAAAAATATAGAGGTCGGATGTATTATTGCAAGACCTGGCACTCGTATTCTCTCGTATTCTTGACACTCGTATTCTCCGTATTCAAAAAACAAGCGCCCCGCAGTACTGATAGAGGCATGAAATCCCGGAGATACGGCATTCCGGGATTTCATGAATGGAATCGATAAAACTTGCGCTATGGGCTGGTCAGTATGGCGCGTCCGTTTAAATCCTGCGCCAGGCGTGCATTATCGCTATAAAAGCTTTTAAACTGCTCGAGTTGCGCTTCGGAAATCGTAATCGGGTCGGCCAGGAGATACCATTGTACGCCTTCGCTGCAAGGCGGCGTAGTTAACGAACCTGCCAGCGTAAAATATTCCAGATTGCTGTGATCCTGTTGCGGCAGGAATGCGGCTGGATCGAGTTGAATGCCGGTATCGTCACTGCGTTCCTCCCCGACAACCGGGGTATTGTCCAGAACGGTCTGGAAGCCCGAATGCGCTTCTCCGAGTTGTATGGCAACCGCCAGCACCGCGATTCTGCCGTCTTCGGTAATGTGCACGAAATGTGCTTCGGCCGGAAAATGCTGACCGTTGATGACATGTTCGCTTGGCTCATGGAAATGAAATTGTATCAGCGGCAGGGTTTCTTCGCCCACTTTCAGTCCGCCGGGATAACCGATAGACGTATTGACCTGTACCGCATGACCGCTGTTGAAAAATGTTATCGTATCGGTGCCATATTCTGCTGCCAGTTGATTCAAGTTCTTGGAAACAAATTGTGCTTCACCCAGATCGACCGGTGACTGGTGCTGCCCGACGCCACATTCCGCATAAGGATAGGATAAAGGCACAGGTAGTGTGACGTCTTCAAGCGCCCACCAGGCAGCCGGGTCGTCATAATCCCAATGGGGTGGGGCCGAAACGGCATGGGCTGCATAGCACAGACAAAACAAGGCGGACAAACTGCTCAAAAAATTTTTTTCCATGATTAACTCCGAAAATATAAAGATGAATTAACAGGTGTGTTTTCTACAGTAATCAATCATCGATGGCTTTTGGTTGTCATCTGAAGCCTGCTGCGGTGCAGTTGAGTCTTGTTGCGTTTCAGGCAACAGCGATTTCAAGCGGGATTGCTGTTTCGTTTCAGCCATAGACTGGTTTTTCTGGGCGGTATCGGCAGCTGCTTTGAATCCGCCTTCCGGCGCGGCAAAACATGACAGACTCACGCCCAGTAATGCGGCAAAAAAAAGTTTGGTAAGCATTTTTTTCCTCTTGAATAAAAAGACGAGAACATACTTCGTTGAGTTGCGTTACAGAATGTAGCATAGGATATGTCAAGAAAACATAAACAGCAGCAGTTTTTACTTCTGGCCTGCCGCATCAATGCGGGTTAGGAGTCGTTCATAAATAACTGTAGCACCTGGATCGCATCTGGCGGGCACACTGCAGCGTTGTTCGTCGTCGCCATAGCCTGGTGCCATGACTCATCCTCCCGCCTTGCATTGCATCCCGCCAGACGCGCCCGATTGTCACGCTTATTTATTCGCGGCTCCTTAGGGGGAATCCATCTCACCGGGTTAGTTATTGGTATGCGGCTTCATGAATAGCATAATCTTGCTGATTATCCTATTTCTTTAAGGCATGACCAGCTAGCGTTTTCCCTAGAGTCCATATTGAACCAGGGACTTTATGTGTTTCAGCAATAGTATGGTCAAAGGCATCCAGAACAGCACGGCAATCCTTATCAGTCAGGTTCAAAGGCGGTAACATTTTGATCACATTCATTCCATGACCCGCAACCTGGCTAAGAATATGATGTTCCTTAAATAGCGGAATAGTTACCATCTGGCAAAATAATCCTTTATTCGCTGTCTCAAGCATAGTCCAGGCGGCTTTTAATGAAATACTTTTAGGAGACTGGAATTCCACTGCGATCATGAGTCCTTTGCCGCGAGCTTCTTTCAAGAATTCGTATTTACTGACCATGGCGTTGATTCCGCTCATGATCATTCTGCCTTTTTCTTCACTGTTTTTTACCAGTGTTTCATCTTCGATCACTTGTAATGTTGCGAGACCGGCGGCCATTGCCAGATTGTTTTTGGAGAAGGTAGAGCCGTGAACAACGGCTCTGTCCATACGGTTGAAGACGGCATCCATGACTTTTTGCGTCATAGCTACTGCGCCAACTGGAACAAATCCGCCAGACAGGGCTTTTGCCATGCAAATCATGTCAGGCTGTACTCCCCAGTGTTCAATGGCCCACAATTTTCCAGTGCGGCCCAGCCCTGTCTGCACCTCATCAGCGACAAATAAAGTGCCGTATTTTTTGCACAGACGCTCAACTTCCGGCAGATAATTGTCATCCGGAATATTGACACCTTTACCCTGAACCGGCTCGACAAGAAATGCAGCCACATTATTTTTGCTTAAAACCTGCTCCAGCGATTCAAGGTCATTAAATGGCACGGAACTGCAACCAGGCAGCAAGGCGCCAAATCCTTCACGAAATATTTTCTCGCCATTTAAGGACAGTGCACCATTCGTTAAACCATGAAAACTGTGCTCGCAAAATACAATGTTTTCTCGTTTGGTAGCATAACGGGCAAATTTTATCGCCGCCTCAACCGATTCTGTGCCGGAGTTACAGAAAAACATTTTGGCCAGATTATCCGGCGTTGTTTCAAGAATTTTTTTAGCCAATAAGCCACTGAGCACTGAAACATCCATTTGCACCAGATTTGGCAGTTCCAGTGTCAAGGTTTCCTGTAATGCTTTGATTACAGCAGGATGGTTGCGTCCAATTGCAAATACACCAAAGCCACTGAGCAGGTCTAGATATTCATTTCCTTCATGATCATACAAATACTGACCGGTTGCTCTTTTGTACAATCGATCATACCCAATGGTTTTCAGCACTTTCACCATTTGATTATTCAAGTACTTCTCATGAAGATCGAGTTTTTCTTGTTGATGTTGATCCAAAAGTGCAGAGATACTGAAAGTCATAAGATTGGTCCGCTAAATTTTGGGGAATGTTCGTGAAAAATTGAAATTTTTAGATTCTGGAAAGAAATAAAGGGTTCAGGTCGACTTTGGAGTCGTTCATAAAAACTGTAGTACCTGGATCGCATCTGGCGGGCACACTGCAGCGTTGTTCGTCGTCGCCATAGCCTGGTGCCATGACTCATCCTCCCGCCTTGCATTGCATTGCATCCCGCCAGACGCGCCCGATTGTCACGCTTATTTATTCGCGGCTCCTTTAGATAGTACTGCTCCGTTTTCTTCTGAACACTCTGCCTTTCTTAACAATTTATTATCCTGTTGTACCCGCGTTATGGCTGCAGCCGCACTTTTATAGTGCCAAGATCAAAATATGCTGCAATTAAAGGACAGCTCATTCCAGCAAGTTTCCCGGCCAGGTACATCGCAATCAGACGCGGCTCATTCTTCTGAACCCGGGCTGGTGCATTCTGTCAGTGCCCGTGTGCGAGTAATCCGACAAGCCAGATCAGCCCGATTCCTGCGAGAATTAGCGTAACCTGCTGTACGGTCGCGCCGATTTCAGGGCGTTTGTGCAGACCCGGGATTAGATCGGACAGGGCAACATAAATCATGCTGGCAGACGCCAGTCCCAGCAACGGCAGAACCAGAAAATCGAGTGTGTTGAGCATAAGGTAAGCGAGCACGCCGCCGAACAGTGTTGCAAAGCTTGATAACAGATTCATCATAAAAGCCATGCGGCGGGTATAACCCGAATTGAGCAGAATGATGAAGTCACCGGCTTCCTGCGGAATTTCATGGGCGATAATCGCGATGGATGTAACGATGCCCAGTTGTATGTCAACCATAAATGCGGCAGCGATCAGGATACCGTCGACAAAATTATGAAAGGTGTCGCCAATCATGATCATCATGCCGCTGCGGCCGTGATCGTGCTCATGTGCATGATAGCTGCTCACCCCTACGGCTGCTGCGGTTGCCACTGCCTGTCCTGCGCCGGTTGCCGGACTGTGCGCTTCGCAGTCTTCCAGATGACAGTGCCGCCATAGCACGAGCTTTTCCAGAATGAAAAACAGTAAAATACCAAACAACACCAGGATGGTAACTTGTGCAGGGTTCTCAGAAAGCTCGAAGGCTTCCGGCAGAATATTCAGAAACGCGGCACCAAGCAGCGCGCCGATTGCAAAGGAAACAAGCTTTGAAACCCAGGCGGTGCGGGTGTTGAGTGTGAGCATGGCTGCCAGTAGCAGGCTCAGTACGCCACCGGTGAAACTGGCAGCTATGATCCAGGAAAGCGTCGACATAAAGTAAAATCGGTTGGAAAGGCGGGATTATACGCCGATGCGCGGGGTGAATGAACCTATTTGGCATATTCGCCGGATTTTTCCATCCAGATCAGCGCCGCCATGCGCCCGGTTTCGCCGTCCCGCCGGTATGAGAAAAAACGTCCCGGATCGCTGTAGGCGCAAACACCACCGCCATAGATACGCGTCACACCAGCGTGCGCCAGGCGATACCGCGCAAGCTGGAAAATATCCGCATGCCATTTGGGTTCAGACTGGCTAGCGGAATCGGCTGGCTCAAACGCCGCGGCGGTCCGCTGATCACTGTCGACAAAAGCCGCTCTGACATCCTCGCCGACTTCAAAATACGCAGGGCCGATCGCAGGACCAAGCCACGCCATCAACGCGTTGCGTTCGGTTTGCATGGCTGCAACGGTTTGTTCGATGATACCGGCTGCAAGTCCGCGCCATCCGGCATGTACAGCACCGACAATCGTTCCTGCGGTATCGCATAACAAAACCGGCAGACAGTCCGCAACCATGATTGCGCAAACGGTATTACTCTCACGGCTTAAAGCTGCATCGCCGGATTCTTCCTGCAGTTGCATGTCACCGTGTTTTATCCAGACATGACGCGCGCCATGCACTTGCCTGAGCCAATGTGGATCACCGGGTAAATATTTGCGCAACAATGCTCTGTTTTTGATAACGTTCTCAGGCGTGTCATGCACATGCATACCCAGATTGAAAGTGGCATGGACGCCATTGCTGAAGCCGCCGGAACGTGTTGTGAACAGGGCCTTGATATGACCGGGCGCCGGCCAGCCGGGGGTTATCAAATCGATCATTAATGTTATTCTGAGTATGGTTTGATCCAATGTGCAATGCATGGTTATAAACATGCAAGCTTGAATTCTGGGTTAGAATATGCGGCTTTGGTTTAACAGATCGTTGAAAAGCTATCGATACTGTCGCTACGGCTTTAAAAACAGGCTCCAAAATGCACATCCTTTGCATAATTATGCATAAACGCCGCTTGTTACCCGGCACAGTAAATGCCTCGCCCTTCAAGCCGGATTTTAGCCGTTCAAAATCTGTCGCCGGCAATTTTGTTATTTGTTGTTGCCTGTTGTATCGACTTGACGGCCGCCTCGGAAATATTTTTCAACGATCTGTTGAACGCTTGCGTATTTCCCTTTAAACAATTATAAAAGATAAGATGTCAAAACAGGTGTACTCAATGAATTATATCGAGAAATTAAAATATTATTTGAAATCTCACATGATTGTGTTGTTAGCGGTCATTATATCGCTACAGGCTGTCGACAGTTTCGCTTATGCACAAAATGCCGCCGGGGTCAGTGCAACGGGACCAGCCGACGACCAAACCGAGTTGATGAAGGCTGCATTTTCGGCCAAAGCTAAAACTGTCAGGGAATTGCTGAATAAAGGCGTGAATCCGGATTTGCAAAATGAAAAAGGGTTTACCCCCCTGATGATTGCATCGCAGTATGGATACGAAGATATTGTAGCTATGCTGCTGGAAAAAGACGCGCATCTGGATATTCAGAATAACGGCGGTGCAACGGCATTGATTCTGGCTGCAAAAAACGATCATGCAAACGTGGTTGACGCATTGCTGGACCAAGGCGCACGCGTGAATCTGCAGACAACCGATGGCATTTCGGCACTGATGCTGGCCGCCCAGAAAGGTTATGAGAACATAGTTGACGCGCTGCTGGCACAAAAAATCAATGTTAACCTTAAAACTGAAGACAACGTCACTGCGTTGATGATTGCGGCTTTGGAGGGAAGGGAATCCATTGTTGAAAAACTGCTGGCGAAAAATGCCAGAATCGATATCCAGGCGTCCGATGGCACCACCGCGCTGTACATGGCTGCACGCAACGGCCACACGGCAATTGTAAACACCCTGCTGGCAAAGAATGCACCAGTTGATCTGGTCGCCGCCAATCAGACGACGCCGCTGCATGTAGCGGCACAAAACGGCTATGCCGGAATCGTCAAGGCGCTGCTCGAAAATGGCGTTTCGATAGACCAGCCAGACCAGAACGGCGCTACGGCATTGACGCTGGCCGCACTGATTGGACAGACGGAAGTCGTTCAGGCACTGCTTGAATCCGGCGCACAGATCAATCATAAAGCCAGAAACGGTTTTACACCCTTGATTCTGGCTGCACAAAACGGGCAGGTCCCGGTCATGCGCGTTTTGCTGGAAGAAGGCGCGCAAGTTGACTTGCAAAATGATGATGGCGTTACTGCGTTGATGTGGGCCGCAATGCATGATCATCTTGAAGCGGTGAAGCTGCTGCTCGAACACGATGCGGATGTATCCATTAAGAGTAAGAGCGGTAAAACTGCGCTGGATATAGCGAGGAACGAGGAAATCATTACATTACTGCAGTCTGCACGTCATTAACCGCCAATTCATGACAGAGCCAAACATATTGCAGCAACAGTCCAGTACTTGCCTGGTTTTTGCGCATCGCGGCGCCAGTGCGCAAGCGATGGAGAATACCCGCGCTGCGTTCGACATGGCGATGCATTATGCGGCAGACGGCATTGAAACCGACGTACAGCTTAGCCGCGATGAAGTGGCGGTACTCTGGCATGACCAGTTTCTCGATAAAATCGGTCTGGCTGGCCAACAGATCGATGACTTCGATTTCGCACAATTGAAAACACTGGATTTTCCGCAAACCGGCGATGAAGGCATACTCACATTGAAAGCATTTTTAAACGATTACCGTCAGCGCTGCCGTTTGCTGATCGAGGTCAAAAATCATGATTGGGAGCCGGTCGTTCGTCATCAAATAAAAATGCGCCAGGTAGCTGATCTCATTGGAATAGCTTCTGGCAGCCGGGCAGATGACCGGATGCTGGTATCGTCATTTAATCTGCCAAGTCTGGTTTATGCTCATCAGCGGGCATCCGGCATTCCGCTGGTCTACAATATCGACGATCACCAGACCGTCAATGACGTGCGGCAGTCATTGCATGACTGTGCGTTTCTGTACGGTTTCTGTCTGCCAATTGCCTTGCTGGATCAGCATCTGGCAGAGCTGCTGCGCACGCATAATAAAAGCATCATCGTGTATACCTGTAATACCGATAATGAAATCGATAAGGCGCTGCGGCTGGATGTCAATATTCTGATCAGCGACGTACCGGACAAAGCGCTTGAAATGCGTGATGCGAGACTCGGTAGCACATGAACAGGAATTCCGAACAGCTAAGCGGTCAGACATTTGATCTGCTGGTGTGCGGTGGCGGGATTTACGGCGCATGGACGGCTTACGATGCAGCGTTGCGCGGCCTGAAGGTTGCGCTGATCGACCAGAACGACTGGGGCAGCGCTACTTCTTCAGCGTCCAGCAAACTGGTGCATGGCGGTTTGCGCTACCTGGAACAATTTGAATTCGGACTGGTGCGAAAAACCCTGACCGAACGCGAAATGCTGATGAAGATTGCACCGCACCGGGTATGGCCGCTGCGTTTCGGCGTGCCGGTGTATGCGCACAGCCGTATCGGCTTGCTGCGTTTGAAGCTGGGCCTGATGACGTATGATTTTCTAGCGGCCGGACAGAAAACCGCGAAACGGCATCGCTATTTCAACAGCCAGGGTTTCAGCGAACGCTTTCCTTTTTTGAACGACCAAACATTAAAAGGCGGTTTTACCTATGCGGACGCGCAAACAGACGATGCGCGGCTGGTGCTGGAATTAGTACAGGGCGCTATCGATGCCGGCGCCGCGTGTGTCAATTATTGCAAACTGACCGGTTTGCTGGAAAACAGCCAGCGGGCAACAGGCGCGAACATTCGGGATGAATTGGCGGACAAAACCCATCAAATTCAGGCGCGGCAGATTGTTAATACTTCCGGACCCTGGATAGCGGCGGACACCCGGCGCCCGGATGATTGCCTGCTGACCCGCGGCATCCATCTGATCATGCCGAATCTTGATTTGAAGGAAGCGCTGCTGCTCACAGCCCGCTCGGACGGGCGCGTTTTTTTTATGATTCCATGGTATGGGCTGACATTGCTCGGAACAACCGACACACCCTACCACGGTTCACTGGATTGCATCGAGGTTGACGCAACGGAAATCGATTATCTGCTGAACGCGGTCAATGATTATCTGTGCGAAAGCTGGTCACGCAGTGACATCATCGGTTGTTTTGCCGGTGTACGCGTGCTCAAGCAGGAAGCGGCAGCCAGCTCAGGTGCATCTCCATCATCGGTCAGCCGGGACTGGGTGTTGAAAACCGCCTCGAATGGCGTTCATTACTCGATCGGCGGCAAATTGACTTCGGCGCGGCAGGACGCTGCGCGAATCGTCGACCGGGTATGTGAAGAACTGAACATTGACGCGAACTGCGCAACCCTGAATCGCATGCTCCCATGGTCGCCGCAAGATACAGAAAAATCAGCCGCACCGATGAACGGCTTTGCCCTGTGGTCCGAAGCTGTGCACGCACGGGCGGTGCAGCTGGGCGTCGATGCAAACAGCGCGCTGTGGCTGATTCGGCGTCACGGCTGCAAGGCCCCGGACATTCTGCAGAGCATCGAGGATCAACCGGCGCTGGCTGCGCGCATCGTTCCCGCGCTGCCGCTGACCGAAGCCGATCTCATGCATTGCGCAGCCGGCGAAATGGTTATGCACCTGGACGACCTGCTGCGCCGCCGGTTGCCGTTATTGATACTGGCAAAACTGACCGAAGCGGATTTGCGACGGATCGGTGACAAGGTTTCTGCAGTGTTGAATTGGAACGAGTCCAGGATTCAGGAAGAAATCGCACGGTGTCAGGTACGGCAGCAGGCAAAGCCCTGATCGAAGCCGACGCCACATTTTCTTAGTCTGTTACTGATATCCAGTACTCTATCCATATGATATTGATGAAAGAGAGAGGCAATCCAGCCAAATCCCCAATAATTCAGCAATGTAACCCATCTATCGATCCAGCCTTGCGTAGATGAACCCATTAGCCATTGACATGTTTCACCATAACAATAACCAGTAACGTGCTGCCGGCTTTCCATCCCGCGCTCCGATAAAAGATCAAGTGAGTTAGCGTCAGACCAAGGAGCCGCGAATAAATAAGTGTGATACTGGGTCGCGTCTGGCGGGATGCAATGCAAGGCGGGAGGATGAGTCATAGCACAAGCTATGGCGGCGACGACGAACAACGCCGCAGTGTGCCCGCCACATACGATCCAGGTGTTACAGTTATTTATGAACGACTCCTAAGTTTTGACTGAATGGCTAATTTTAACTCAAGGGAAGTATACGTATCACCGTTTAGTGCTTATACCTTCAGAAGGTTGCTGCATTTGCAAAATGCAATGATGCTTTTTCAGGTACAAAACCAAAACCGGAATCGAAAAATCAATCGCCTGCGGCATTCCAGGACTATCGCGGCAGCCAATCAGCATTCAAATAAACATGAGCAAAACGCTGGAGCCATATTTAAAATTGATGTCTGTAAAAGAAGCATCAGATTTGTATTTCACAACGGGCGCTCCGCCCAGCACGAAAATTCAGGGCCAACTCATCCCCGTCAGTAAACATATATTACTCCCGGGTATGGTAAAAAAGCTCGCATACGGCATACTCAGCCCAAAAAAGATTGAAGAATTTGAAAGAGAACTGGAAATGGATATTGGCCTGGGTATTCCAAACATTGGCCGCTACCGGATTAATATTTACATGCAGCGCGGCGAAGTTTCGATGGTTATTCGCTACATCAAATCCGAAATACCGAGCATTGAGGCGTTAGGCTTACCTCCTATATTGAAAAAAACCATTCTAAACAAAGCAGGTTTGATTCTTGTTGCTGGCGCAACCGGCTCAGGTAAGTCAAGCGCTTTAGCTGCACTGATTGAGTATCGAAACGCCAACCATGCAGGTCATATTCTGACTATTGAAGATCCAATCGAATTTGTTTTCTCGCATAAGAAATCCATTGTTGGACAACGTGAAATCGGACTCGATACGCATTCTTATAAAAATGCCCTTCGGGCAGCCATGCGAGAGGCACCCGATCTGATCATGATTGGTGAAATACGTGACGCTGATACCATGGAAGCAGGTATCACCTATGCCGATACGGGGCACTTATGTGTAAGTACGCTGCATGCCGTTAACGCGAATCAGGCGCTGGATAGAATCACCAATCTATTTCCTGCCAAACAACAAAACAAAATACTAATGGATCTGGCACTCAATTTACGGGCCATTGTTTCTCTGCGGTTAGTCAACAAAATAGACGGCGGACGTATCGCTGCCGTCGAACTCATGTTAAATACACCTTACATTGCCGAACTCATTCGCCAGGGCAATTTCCATGAAATCAAAGACAGTATGGAAAAAGGCGCGCAACAAGGCATGCTGTCATTCGACCAGGCGTTATTTGATCTATATAAACAGGATAAGATAGAACTCGAGGAAGCGCTTAACAATGCAGATTCTAGAACCAATCTGGAATGGAAAATCAATTTTGGAAGCGGCGAACATCATGATACGAAAAGTGATAACAAAAAAATTAGCGCATCTTCCGGTTTTCCGGATGCCGATATTCACTTTCAGACTCAACAAGACAAGACCACACGGGATAAGGAAGACAGCCTGCCCGTATTGGACGCGCCCACGTTGGATAATGAAGTTCAGTAGGATGCTATATGCACTCGTAAACTTTGCCAAAGTTACAATGACTGATGACACATCCGAGGGTTACCCATTGTCACTTCAGGCCCGTTATTATCACGAAATACAAAACACTCTCAAGCACTCATAAGCGCATCATTGCGTAATTTATCCCCAGAATGTATAAATTTATAGCCGCACTTACCCTGCTCTACCGGATAGTCAAATCTATTTCAAGAGACTGCAATGGCGACAGCGATTAAATCCCATGCCGCGTACCCGAGAATATGCACATGACAAACCATGCATTGTATCTGGCAGGCATCATTCAAAAAAATCGCCATTTTCCAATTCCAAAATTGCTAAAAAAGCAATAATTTTGAACCCAACCGAATCAACCCCTAAATTAACGCCATTCTCTACTTTCACGCATTTTCCAAATCGCCAGGCTGGCCGCAAGATGTCGGGACAACTTACAGTTCGTTGCATGCTTTATTGCTCTTAATTATTAATTGATTGATATATAAAGATAAATTAAATTTGGAATAAAAATTGCTTGATAAACGGTATACAAGCAGTATCGGATACAGTGTTTGCGGCGCGTGCGCAGCAACCGCGCTTTTGCAGTTGCGTTACTCGGGATTGATATTTCCAATAATATTTTTCTGGCCAGCGGTTTGATCTTGCGGTGATTTTGCAGGATATGACTTAGCATTACTGCGTCAGTTAATCATTGCGGAGGGTTTTGTGATGAACAAGGAAGTTAGTGTTGAAAACAATGAAAACGATATGGCCGATGGCCTGGCGCCGGACAGCAGGATTGTCGAAATTATTAATAGAATTGAGCTGGCCAAAAACGAGCGCGGCGATTATGAAACCGCGTTCTTAAAGCAGGTTTCGTAGCCAAAGAACAATATAAAAAAGGGCAATCTTTGCCTGTAGCTGGAACCAGAATGACAGGGTCCATATTCAAGAACAGGAATTCTTGATCATGGACCTGGCTCTATCTTCGTGTGAAACTGGCGCGTGCCAGCAGGTATCAATAGACAGAATTATGGAACGCTTGGAAAGAATAGAAAACCGGCTTGACCTGAGAAATGAGACTTGATTGAGTTATTCTATTTATTGCAAAATTTGATAGTAGGCGTCTATGTAAATGTTGCAATGAAAGACCTGTATCATCTCGGCCCGGGTACCATCTTGTTGATACCAACAAGGATCGCATGACGCTGGTTACCGAAAAACGCATAAGCTATTTACCGGTGCTGGAAAGCGATCGGGTCGTCGGACTGATATCCATCGGGGATCTGGTCAAGGATGCGATCTCGGAGCATCAGTTCATCATTCACCAGCTGGAGCGTTATATTTACAGTCCCGGCGTTTAGGTTAAAGCGCACCAGCGCCGGATGAATGCATACAAAGCGCGCAGCATGCCGATGAGCGTCAACAACCAGACCAGCCAGGCAAATCCGATCCAGTGCCGGGCAAGCGTACCGGCGAAGTCGAAACCCGACGCCTGCATCAGCGCGACCAGCCCTGCCGCATACATGCCCATGGGAAATACTCTGCTCCATGCTGTAGGGACGTAAGCGTGACCGGTTTTGCCGAACGCCAGCCTCAACCATGGGAACAGTCTTATCCACAGCGGTGCCGGTTCCGCGCTGCCGGTATGGGTGAATTTGCGGTAATCCATGTATGCCAGATAAGGAATCCATGCCGTGGCGATCATCCCCGCTGCGGCAGTCATTCCCAGAACGATTTCCCGCAGGTTTTCCCAGTCGGATAAAGGTGGGTCGAGTAATACTAATTTTGAGCCGGCCAATGTGATGATTGCCACCGCACCCATGCAAATCCAATACGGCGCTTCCCAGTTATCCACTTGAAACGCCCCGAAAAACAGGTGATACACCAGAATGCCGATCACAACGATATAGCTGGCAACGCCGAGCAACCAAAATCCGGCGGCAATACACAGCGCAAAAGTGTTGAACAGGTTCAGCGCATCCATCAGGCCGACACCCAGCAGTGAAATTGAAGCCGTGCTGACGGCTATCAGTAAACCGGTGCCGTCAATCATGTCAGGCAAATTGTTTTTCGGCATAATAAACAGATTGCGCAAAATAAACCGCATGCCGACCAACCAACCGGTCAGTGCGACAAACCAGAGCAAAACGGCGACAAAAACGGCTACAGGAGCGACATTCAGGAAAACCACAAGCTGCATGCCAACGGTATTGGTACCGACCACGAAAGTCAGGAAAAGCAGCGAACGCCTGAGCACACCGAGTTCCGCGATGACTGTCGGCATAAAAAACACGATCCGTATCAGCAGGATAGCGCACAGCACTGCATAAAAAACCAGATTCAGTATAAAAAGCGATTGTGCTATAGCGGACAAATCAAGCGCGTCCAGCGCGATTGACACGATACCGGTCGCCATGACCATGGCAAAATATGCCGGGTTACTATTTTTTATGGCGTCTTGAACAGGCCACAGGGTCAGGTCCATAAATCAAGGAGGTGTTCAAAGTGTCACAAAACAGTACCTGGTCTTGTAAAACGACACACATAGTAATCTACTATTTTGTGTCTAATGATTAGGCTTATTGATGTCATGCGCGATGATAGTCAGGCCAATCAGTAAAATTACTAATGCCGCCACAACAAACCAAACCATTATTCTTCCTTCAATGCTTTAAAACGTTGCAGTGCCGCACGATTTACCCAGACGACCATCATGATCAGCGCAATTACGCCGATGAAACCAAAAATAACGAGAATCTTCAGGGTATTATCATAACTCTGAGCAAGCCAAGCCACAAGCGATACATCAATAGTCACGAATAAAACAAATACAACTTTTAATCATCCGGTCTCTTCTTTTATACGGTCAATTTTCGGCATTTACTCAAATTAGCATTTCATGCTTGGAAGCCTACATCATTGCCTCTAAAGTTACAACTCCAGCTCCCCCCACATCGCATCCACCTTCTGTTTAACCGCCTCATCCATCTCAATCGGCGTTCCCCATTCGCGGCTGGTTTCGCCCGGCCATTTGTTGGTCGCATCCAGTCCCATTTTTCCGCCGAGGCCGGAGATCGGGCTGGCGAAGTCGAGGTAGTCGATCGGAGTGTTTTCGACGATAAGCGTATCGCGCGCAGGATCGACGCGGGTGGTGATGGCCCAGATGACTTCTTTCCAGTCGCGGATGTTAACGTCGTCGTCGGTGACGATGATAAATTTGGTGTACATGAACTGGCGCAGGAAGCTCCAGACGCCGAACATGACGCGCTTGCTGTGCCCGGCGTACTGTTTTTTCATGCTGACCACTGCCATGCGGTACGAGCAGCCTTCGGGCGGCAGGTAGAAATCGGTGATCTCGGGGAATTGTTTTTGCAGCAACGGCACGAAGACTTCATTCAACGCCACGCCGAGAATCGCGGGTTCGTCGGGCGGCTTGCCGGTATAGGTGGAATGATAGACCGGATCGCGGCGCATGGTGACGCGCGCAATGGTGAACACCGGAAAGGTCTCCTGTTCGTTGTAATAACCCGTATGGTCGCCGTACGGTCCTTCGAGCGCGGTTTCATCGGGATAGATCGCGCCTTCAAGTACGATTTCAGCGCTGGCGGGTACTTGCAGATCGTTGCCGATGCATTTGATCACTTCGGTTTTGGAACCGCGCAACAGCCCGGCAAACTGGTATTCGCTCAGGGTATCGGGCACCGGAGTTACCGCGCCGAGTATCGTGGCCGGATCCGCGCCCAGCGCAACGGCTACGGGATAAGGCTGGCCGGGGTTTTTCAGGCAGAATTCGCGGAAATCGAGCGCACCGCCGCGATGTGCGAGCCAGCGCATGATGATTTTATTCGGGGCGATCACCTGCTGGCGGTAAATGCCGAGATTCTGACGGGTTTTGTTCGGCCCGCGCGTGACCGTCAGCCCCCAGGTGATCAATGGCGCAACGTCGCCCGGCCAGCAGGTTTGTATGGGTATCCTGCTGAGATCAACATCGCTGCCTTCCCAGACGATCTCCTGACACGGCGCACTGCGCAACACTTTGGGCGCCATGTTCAACACCTGCTTCAATACCGGCAGTTTTTCCCAGGCGTCTTTCAGACCTTTCGGCGGATCGGGTTCTTTCAGGTAAGCCAGCAGCTTGCCAACCTCGCGCAACGCTTCGACCGATACCTGCCCCATACCCATCGCAACCCGTTTGGGTGTGCCAAACAGATTGCCGAGCACCGGTATGGCGTGGCCTTTGGGGTTCTCGAACAATACCGCAGGGCCTTCGGCCTTGAGGATGCGGTCGCAGATTTCAGTCATTTCGAGCCGCGGATCAACTTCTACCGGGATACGTTTGAGCTCGCCGATGGCTTCGAGTTGTGCGATAAAATCACGCAGGTCTTTATATTTCATATGATAGCTACCGCATCAAAAAATCCAGCGCAATACCGATAAACACCACCATGCCGACATAATTGTTGTGCAAAAACGCCTTGAAGCACAGTGCCCGGTCACGGTTGCGGATCAGCGTGTATTGATAACCGATAAGCCCTGCAGCAACCATCAGTCCCGCGTAATAGGCCATACCCATTGTCTGCAGTTGCCCGATATAAATCATGAGGGCGATAAACACGGCATGGCAGGTGATCACACCTGCAACATCAAAACGCCCGAACGTAATCGCCGATGTTTTGATGCCGATTTTTAGATCATCCGGTTTGTCCACAATCGCATACGCGGTGTCATACGCGACGACCCAGAACAGGTTGGCCAGCATCAATAGCCAGATAATCGAAGGCAATGCGCTGGTCTGCGCGGCATATGCCATCGGAATGCCGAAGCTGAACGTAATACCGAGATACGCCTGCGGCATGGCGAAAAACCGTTTGGTAAACGGATATGACGCCGCCAGAAACAATGCAGGCACCGAAAGCGCTATCGTCAACAGATTGAGCGGCAGAATCAGTATGAACGCGACCAGGCTCAAACCCGCGGCGAGCAGCAGTGCTTCTTTCGAGCCAACCTGTCCCGCGGCCATTGGACGGTTTTTGGTGCGCTCCACATGCGGATCGATTTTGCGGTCGGCGAAATCATTCATCACGCAACCGGCTGAACGCATCAAAATGGTGCCCATGACAAAAATCGCCAGAATATGCCAATCGGGAAAACCCTGAGCCGCAAACCACAACCCCCATAACATCGGCCACAACAGCAGCAGAATGCCGATGGGTTTGTCCAGCCGCATCAGACGCGCATAAAGCACAAGCCGCCCCGGTTGTTCCGGTGAATCAGAAGCCATCACGTTGTCAAATTCAAAATATCAGGTAAAAACACCTCGGTTACCAGAATGGACTGTCCCCGCAATGTAAACAGCGAGCGCCGCGCCCACAGGTGGGGCGGATTGTCCGTCGTCAGATGCAGAATTGCCCGGTCGTACAGAAAATGACCGCTGCTGACTTTTTTAAACTCAAGCGGCATACGCTTGACTCCGGGGTTGGTGAACAGCATGCTGCCAAGCGACCGGTTGCCCAGGCCATGCAGCGTACGCCACGCCCCGCGCAAATCCTTGTGCGGCACAATCGAATGCGCAAAAACGACCGGCTTGTCGCAGCAATATAAATATACTTCCCGCACCAGCGCCAGCTCGTACGGACGCAGCTTCATTTTAATCCATTCATCGCCATAGACGCGTGCGAGCTCCTGGAATACCGGTTCCACATAAAACCGCGCGCAGCGATCCTGGATGCGGCGTGTCAACGAGCCGCGGTACTGCAGCCATTCGCGTATTTCAGGAGAAACAGCGCTTAATGCCGGAAGCCATGCCTGGGGGTGCGCGGTGCTAATATTTGCCACAATAATCGATCAAGCTGCTGCGAACGATGAAAGGATTCAAAAGAAATAAAATGGATCAAGAATGTACGGTACGGATTTTACCAGCTGGTCAACCAAACAAACAGGTGCCGGAAAGCTACGCATTATACAACAGTCTGCACAGGCATTGACAGAACACGCCTTTGCAACGCGTTGCACCGCTTTCCACCCTGACCATACGGCAGTCGAAAGCAATTGGATAATTGCTCAAACACGCAGATATTCAGTCTTGCCGCCCAGCCAGCGCTGAATATGACGCTGCGCCGATTCAGGATAAACGTTCAGCATCTCATCGGCCACAGACTGCGCCGCAGTCAATAACGCGCCGTCCTGCTCCAGATCGGCAAAACGCAACATCGGCATGCCGCTCTGGCGCGCGCCCAGAAATTCGCCCGGTCCGCGCAAATGCAAATCCTGACGCGCAATTTCGAAACCGTCCGTGTGTTCGAAAATTATTTTCAACCGTTTGCGCGCTATTGCCGACAAAGGCTGCTGATACAGCAGGATGCAAACGCTGGCACCCGTACCGCGGCCTACGCGTCCGCGCAACTGATGCAGTTGAGACAACCCCATGCGTTCTGCATTTTCGATCACCATCAGCGACGCATTCGGTACATCCACACCGACCTCAATCACAGTTGTCGCTACCAGCAATTGAATTTCACCCTGTTTAAACCGCGTCATCATGCCCGCTTTTTCCTGCGCCGGCAACCGCCCGTGCACCAGGCCGACGTTCAAATCCGCAAAAATTTTGCACAGTGTTTCATACGTTTCCATTGCCGTTTGCAATTGCAGCGTTTCGGATTCTTCAATCAACGGACACACCCAGTACACCTGTTTTCCCTGACGGCAGGCCTGCAAAATACGCGCAACAACTTCACGTCGCCGGTTATCGGCCACCAGCTTGGTCACCACAGGCGATCTGCCCGGCGGCAGTTCATCGATAATCGACACATCGAGATCGGCAAAATAGCTCATCGACAGTGTGCGCGGAATCGGTGTCGCGCTCATCATCAGTTGATGCGGTACGAGGCCGGATTCTTGCTGCATGCCCTTCATGCGCAAAGCCAGACGCTGATGTACGCCAAACCGGTGCTGCTCGTCTATGATAGCCAGCCCCAACCGGTAAAAGCCGACCTGTTCCTGAAACAGCGCGTGCGTACCCACAGCGAGCATCGCCGCGCCGGATTCGATTGCGGCGAGAACCGGTTGCCTGTCTTTTTTTTTCTGGCCGCCTGACAACCAGGCCACCTGTATTCCCAGCGGCGCAAACCAGAGGGACAATTTCTGGAAATGCTGCTCGGCCAGGATCTCGGTCGGCGCCATCATGGCGGTCTGATAGCCGTTTTCAATCGCCTGCAACGCAGCGATTGCCGCCACAATTGTCTTGCCGCTGCCGACATCGCCCTGCAACAGCCGCTGCATCGGATGTTGCGACGCCAGATCGCGGCCGATTTCGGCCGCCACTTTTTCCTGAGCCGCTGTCAGCTTGAAATCCAGCTGCCCCAGAAACCGGTCGTGCAGCGCATGCTTATGTTTTTGACCCAGCTGCGGTGCTGTACGGCTGCGCCGCTGGCGGTAATGCAGCCGCATCGAAAGCTGCTGCGCCAGCAATTCATCGAATTTGATCCGTTGCCATGCCGGATACATGCGCGACTGCAATAAATCCACCGGTGTTTCCGGTGGTGGATGGTGTAAAGCAAGAATACTGCTTCTGAATTCCGGCAACCGGTATTGGCGGATGATTTTCTCGGGCAGCGTTTCATCCAGCAATCCGGGTTGTTGCAAATGATTCAATACCTGATGAGTCAGTTTTGCCAGTGTTTTTTGCGGCAATCCTGCGGTAACAGCATAAACGGGGGTCATGGCAGCCGCCAGCGGTTCGTTTTCCTGAACAATCCGGCATTTCGGATGAACCATTTCCGCACCAAAAAAACCGTGGCGGATTTCACCGAGCAAGCGCACCCGTTTCCCGACGGCATACGCTTTGACCTGACTGCCGTAAAAATTCAGCAGGCGCATGCACAGCGACCCGCTGCGGTCTTCTATGCGGCAAACCAGCTGACGTCTGGGTTTCAGAACCACTTCATTATGAGTAATCACACCCTCAATTTGAACGGCTCTACCCTGCGGTGCATGATCGATGGGAAATACATGCGTTTCGTCTTCATAACGGATTGGCAAATGCAGCACCAGATCCATTGCATTGTGAATACCCAGTCGCGCCAGCTTCTCCTGCATCTTTGGACTGACCGCCAGCGCAGCCTCGCCAGGTACGGAAGTGCTGCTATCCATATTCGAAAACTAACTTGCTATGCGCCGATCACCATGATCGCATCCATTTCAACCAGCGCGCCACGCGGCAGCGCTTTGACACCGATGGCCGCACGCGCCGGGTAGGGCTGATCGAGATAGCTTGCCATGATTTCATTCACCAGACTGAAATGTTCGAGGTCGGTCAGAAAAATATTCAATTTAACAATATCGTTCAGGTTGCCGCCGCTGGCGGCGGCAACTGCTTTCAGATTAAGAAACACCTGCTGTATCTGCGCCTCAATACCGTTGACCATTTGCATTGTCGTCGCATCCAGTCCGATCTGTCCCGACAGGTAAACCGTCTCGCCACCACTGACCTTAACCGCCTGCGAATAGGTACCAATCGCCTGAGGTGCCTGCTGTGTCTGAATTATTTCTTTGCTCATCATTACCATCTCCTGCCATTCAAAACGTTCGAGTATAATTGATTAAAGCCAGCTTGCCATCATCGAACCGCAACCGTCACCCCCTGCGCATCCAGGCTGATGACGCCGAGATTGTCTGTATTGACAGGCAGCAAACAAATCTGGATGAAAGACATATCTAGCCGTGCGCCCATTCTTCGAAAGTATCTATTGTTGATACTAACGAAGCTTGAGCATGTTTGGAATGCATTCCGGTCATCAGAAGTGGTGATGAATAGA
>NZ_FOGH01000097.1 GCF_900111165.1 Nitrosomonas sp. Nm51 | reverse complement strand
GCGGCGGCGCATATCCTGGACATTCTTCTCGACGACACCTTTCTCCCAGCCGGAAGCTACATTGCAGAAATCAGGATCGAACAGGTAATGTGCCGTCATCGCGAAGAAGCGCGTATTTACCACACGCCCGTTACCTTTGGACACCTTGTCCACAGCCGTCTTCATGTTGTCGTAAATGCCGCGTTGCGGCACGCCGCCAAAAGCTGTAAATGCACGGGTATGCGCATCGAACAGCATTTCGTGACTTTGTGACGGATAGCCCGACAACATGAAGGCACGACTGGCACATAGTTTGGTATGTGCAGCCAACACTTTACGGTGGGTGCCACCGATCACCAGCCATTCTTCACTCCAGTCAAACTGAAAGGCTTCACCCAACGTAAACTTCAGCGGTGCATACGCCGTTTTACCCTGCCCGCCTTGATTGCGCCAGTTGCGAACAAAGTCACAAACAATTGTATAACCGCCAACATAGCCATCCTTTCTGATTTCCTGGAACAGCATCCTGGCAGTGCGCCGGTCTTTCCTGGGGCGGCGAGCATCCGCTTCCAGCGCCAATAACAATCGAGATTCAAACGGTGTCAGCTTGCCGGGCTTCTTCGCTCTGTGATATTTCACTGCGCTGTCACTTGGCGCTTTCAACCACTTTTTTATTGTGTTCCGCGACAGACTTGTGCGCCGTTGAATCTCATTAATCGACAAATGTTCACGGTAAAACATCCGACGTATCTTTGCATACATAACCATGGTAATCACCTCTTAATTTCTCCTGCTTAAAATTTAGGCAGGATACGTGAATTACCTGGTCAATTTTCAACCGGTACAACTAGCCTTTTCTGGTCAATTTTCGACCGGTGTCAACAATACAGCTTACCTAACAATTTTAAGGACTGGCTTTCTATTTGCTATTTCCATTAATCTGCCGTCTATATTCTGATCAATGCCAGTTAAGCCAAAAATTAAATTTTCAATTTCTTCTGTGGGCACATGTAGACTCTCTGCAACATCCGCTTTTGTAGTGCGCTCATTCCAAAGCTCCCGTAAAACCTTTTCCCATACTACCGATCTCTCTCGCTCAATTCCGTTAGGTTCTGTAGTTCCGTACCTTTTGGGTAACTCAATGCATATTGTTCTATGCTGCCAGTCAGATATTATTCCTAATTTATGCAAGGTATATGCTAACGCCGCGGCTGATACACCCCATCGTGTTTTTGCTTGAATTATTTGATCAAGAGTTGAAATACGGGGCAGCCTAGAAATAACATCAGATTCTGGCATTAAAAAAGATGCCGCAAACCTGTTTGCTTCTGTTTCTGCTTCTCTCCCCTTGGGGCCGCCATGCTTATGCAACACTAAATGTGCCAATTCATGACCTGTATCAAAACGACTTCGTTCCGGAGTTTTGTAGGTATTTAAGAATATATATGGAACATCATTTCTCCAGCATGAAAAGGCATCAACATTTTTGGTGTTTTCTGACAGTGAGAAAATTTTTACTCCCTTGGACTCAAGGAGCTTAATAATATTACTAATAGGCTTTTCCCCAAGCCCCCAATACTGTCTTAGAGTTCTAGCAGCATGACTTGGATCGCGCTCATGACTAAGATCAAGCAAATCTACTTCAGGGAGATTAAATCGCTCGGTAACCCAATCGGAAAACAAATAGGCTATTGCGCCAGCTGAAATTGCCGCATCTCTTTCTTTAGCAGACATGCTAGATAAGCTTCTAAAACTCACCGATTCCTTCCTTGGTTCATCAACATCTTCACCAAGGAAGAATCCCACAGGAAATTTAAGCTCATGCGCTATAGCTTCGATGGTACCCTTATCAGGCTCATTACAAGATTTCTCAATCCTGCTAATAGTGACCGGTGAAACACCGATTTTGATAGCAAGCCCTTTTCCTGTATACCTTCTACGTTTTCTGGCAAGTATCAACCTACTTGGATTAAACATAGCTTATTCATTTTCTACTGACATTTACTTGAAAATCTTGTTCGTTAACATCTTCATCGGTATTAAAACTATTATCATTTGATATGTTCTTCCAATCACCGCTTTTCACTAGAAAGATACGCTCTACAAAACCTGAGAATTGGCCGCCATCAATAGCCCTAGGACATGACAATTCAGCCATGACATCATCATCTATGGCTGAAACACACAAGAACCAGGTAACCGGTTGACTTTTCGCTAATCTTTTTCTTCGCTCCTGATCAATCTCGGGAAATAAAGATGGTTGAAACTCGTTTATCATCCGCTGAGTTGCAGCTCCTTTGTTGGAAACGGCCTTGGGATCGATGCTACCAGAAGCATTATCTACATTCTGATAGAGTATGCGAATATTTGCATTTGAGTTATACGTTGCCTCAATGTTTTCTTCGCGACCAATGCACCACCCCTTTGGCACAAGCAATTCACGCAATGCGCGCACGCCATAAATATATGCCAGCATACCTGGCGCATTTATTGGGTCGAATTTGACTGAATCATTTCGTGCACAAACGGCCTTCTGAACGACTTCAATCAAAACAGCCTTAGATAAATCCAAATCAGACAACCTCGCGTCGACGTCCCAGCTTTCTTTCCTAATTACTGTTTCTAAATGCATCAAAAAACCCCGTGTTAATTTTTAACTCCTCAATTGTGTCACAAAATATTAACATGGTCAATTTTGAAATACTAAGATTATTTTAATTTAGGCGTGCAACAGGGGGATTCTCGCGCTACATTTTCGGGCAAAAAACGCGCCCAAAATAGCCAGAATCAGGCAAAAAGTCGGGCAATGCCCGACCAGTTTCCGTGCGATTCCGCAAAGTCGGGCAACGATAACACATTGAATATTATATTTAATAATCGTTCAGCCCGACTTGCCCGACCAAAAAATGAAGGGGGTGGAATTATTCATCACAAAATTACTATGAAAAACGTTTACTAAAAATTTAGTATTCGCCCATTTTGGCGAAAACCAGTTACCCGGATTTTTTGAACATTGGTATGACGCTGGCACCCTTCTCCAAACCCTCAAGAAAGTCACTCCACCACGTCATCATTTTTATACGCTCCGGCAAATATTTTGCCCGGTTGTATGCGCCCCTGTCCCGTGTCAATTATCCTGGCCGGTTTGGCGACAATTATGATGGCCGGTTGAGTTTTTTATGATTTTTTCAGATTTTTCCTCCTGTAACTTTC
>NZ_FOGH01000099.1 GCF_900111165.1 Nitrosomonas sp. Nm51 | reverse complement strand
TTCGTCAGTGAAAAAGTAATGAATCTGAGTCCATACTGATACATACACTCTCCTGGAAAATGAGTTGATAGGCAATGTAGTGGTTACACAGAAAAACCATTATAGTCTATGTCATTGATACCTCGCTGTTTGTGGGTGGGTGGATGGGTGAGTGAGTTGCGGGTGATTGTGATGCTTGTGTTATTAATTGAAGGGAAGGTGCTGTCGACATATGTGGTTCAGCTAATATTCACCCATTCCGATTTTAAGGTAGTGGGATGGGGGCGTTTGTGTGTGGCGCTTTCTTTTTTGTGGCTTCAGGAACCAATCAGTGAAAATATGCTTTGCGTTTGTTATGGTGAATGTATTAGGGTTGCTAACCTTACAGCCACATTGCAAAATTGTTGTGTTAAAGCATTAATCCGATAGTGCTAAATAAGTTTTATGATATTTTTGCCGAAGTCAGTTCATAGTTGAATAATACTAATAAAAAACTACAATTTTAAGCAATTTAATGCTCAAACTCGCAGGCATCAAAAAGGATGCGCAAATTCTCGGTATCTGGGGTAACGAAATCGTGCGCGTGTTGCAGGCGGAGTCTGCTGGAGACAATGCGCTAACTGTCTATATAGAGACGCCTCAACGAACAATTGTCGTTCCGTTCTGAAGGTAAGAAAAACAAATTTAATTACATTTTTAAATTCCCAATCTAGAAAATAAGTATGAGTACAACTACTGAAGACATAGAAAAAGATCATAATTATCTCTTCAAGATTCTGGATAAGACTCGTCATAAGCTTCTTGATCAGACCAGAAGAAATCGTTTGCTCAATCACATTGAAACTGCACGTGATGTTGCCATTATTGATGAGATGGCAGATATAGTGTTTGAAGATTTGGTAATAAACAGCGGGAGTTTTTACTTTGAGTACCTTGAAAAAGACGAACAAACAACCCCAAAAGAACCTAAACTTTTTGCCGAGTTAGAACGAGGTAGAGCTTTGCCGCGATCGCAGGAAAGTAAACATAATCTAGATTTGCGCTATCGCGATAACAAGTTGCAAACCCCCTTCTCAGAAAAAGAACTTGAACGTCGTTTACGCAGGTTATATCAGGAGCATCGCACCTTGATTGAAGAAACGGGTGCAAATAGTCTTTTTGTGGCGATGGGTTTTCTTGAATGGACAGATACAGAGGAAGAACCAAGGCCAATGCGTTCACCGTTAATGCTTGTGCCAGTTCGTCTTGAACGAGAAGGTTCGGCAGGCCAAGCCAGATATTCACTTAGCTTTGATGATGAGGCGCTGGATTCTAACTATTCGCTCATAGAAAAACTCAAAAATGAATTTGACATCAACTTCCCATTATTGGAGGAAGAAGAGAGGCCAGAGGCCTATTGGGCGCGAGTCAATCAAGCGATAGAACGTCGGAAACAGCACGGCTGGAAGGTTATCCATGAAATGACATTGGGTTTGTTCCGATTTAATAAGCAAATCATGTGGCATGATCTAGATCCTCAACGATGGCCCGAGCATGCCCCGCTTGTCGATAAAAAAGTATTAAAACGAATTTTATTAGGGCCAAAAGAGGGAGAGCCTGAGCCTGGCCAAATAAGAGAAGAATATCCGCAAGATGGGGAGGTGATAGACCCGTCGCTACCGCCTATCAAATTAATTCGTGACGCGGATTCCTCGCAATATTCTTCATTAATAGACTCACTCACATGCGATGGTGGGCTAGTAATAGAAGGACCGCCGGGAACAGGTAAATCACAGACTATTACAAACTTGATTGCAACTGCGTTGGACAATGGTAAATCAGTTTTGTTTATAGCGAAAAAAATGGCTGCTCTGGAAGTGGTATATAAGAGATTAGAAGAAGTTGGGCTTGGGCTATTTTGTTTACAGCTGCATGGTTTAAAGACCAGCAAGAAAGATTTATTAGATTCTGTGGCGCAACGAATCGATTATAGGGCAGATTCTCCTGATAACTTGAAGCAAAAAGAAAAACAGTTAATTCAAGCCCGTAATGAATTGATTACCTATTCAAAGATTTTATCCAAACGGATTGGACCAGAAGAGATCCCTTTATATGACTTGCCTTGGCGGGTAGAGAAGTTACGCCAGGAATTACCAAACGGGATAGATGATATTGAATTTTATGTGGCAACTGATATCAACTATGAGCAGTTTATTGTATTAAAGAATCAATTGAATGACCTCGGAAATGAATGGAGTGCGATCCCAGTAGATACACGAAACGCATGGGCAGGTTTTTTACCAACCAAATATAATGAAAAAAATGCGCAGATTGTAATAGATATTAATTATTTTACTATTAGTGCGTTAAAAGAAATTGATAATTGTTTGCATGAATCGGATGGCCTAAAAAAAGCGCCTGTACTTTTTGAGGCATGTCGCTTGTTAGATCTCGCCGATACACCCCCAGAGCAGGCGGTCAAAGTTATTCCCATTGGATTGGACAGTCGTATTATTCATAGAGTGGTTGTAAACGATGCATTTGAAGACTACAAATCGCTCCTACAGGATATCGCAGAATATTTTAAAGTCGTTGAGAAAGTTAATGAAATATTTGATTACTCAGCTAAGGAGGCTAATCAATATGCGGATATGTTGCAGTTGCATAGTAAACAACTGGCAAATATAGCTTTAGATCACACTGTTCCAATCATTGAGTTAAATTTGCAGTTTAAGGAATTTGACCGCTGTATTAAATACTTGGAGATGCTACCAGTTAACGCTGAGTATGTTACTAGCATGCTTGGCAGAGTAGCGAGAACAATTAATGACTACGCTGAGATAGCGAAAGAAGCAGGAGATTTGGTGCGTGGGCCAGTAGAATTATCACTGCATGGAAATGCAAATCATGCAAAAAGTTCAATTAAAAATTATCTTGAACAGGCAAAACTCAAGTATATAAATTTACAAGAGAGAATTGAAGAATTAAATGTCTTTGTCGTACCAAGAGTAAAAAATTCTGATGAAATTGATGAGATTATTAGACGACAATTAATCTGTCCGGTCAGGCGACAATTATCTTGACCGGTTGAGCGTGGGCGCCAGAATAAGTTCTTACCTATTGGATAGGAGA
>NZ_FOGH01000100.1 GCF_900111165.1 Nitrosomonas sp. Nm51 | reverse complement strand
AATATCGGGACTGCCTTCTTACCCAAAAGAAAATCGCTGATCACAAAAAATCAATGAAATTAGATCGCCACTTCCAAAAAAGCGTGAAACTTTAGCTTATAAACAGACTTGCCGTTTTTATCCTTCACCGGCACCAATTGACGCACGACATTGGCGGCTTTCCAGCCATCCTGAGTGATCATGTAAACATCGTCTTGCATCGTGCCTGCCCAGTAGTCCATCAGAATTTGATAGATATCGTATTTACTGAGCAGATCGGCATTGGCAAATCTGGCCAGCAAGTCTTCCGAAATATCGAAGATCAGTTCTTTCGGGCTGTCGCCGATGCTGATTTCAGAAAGGCGGTTTTCATGTGCCGACTTCCATCCTTCATAAAGCGCCAAGGATTTTTCTTTGAAAGCGTGAAATTCAGCGTGGTCAAGAATAGTGGCTTTAACTTCTCTAGCTTCGACCAATGCTTCAGCATAGTTTTGACGGCTGCTCGGTTTGAATAGCGTATTACGAAGACTTGGAAAAACATCCCAATAATTTTGGAGTGCGTCAATGTCCCGGTTCGGAATGCCGCCATTCAGATGCGCATCCAGATCGTGAATATCTTCCGGTTCGCTTGAATCAATATAACGTGGAATGTTGAGGTTAAATTCATTCTTACCGGCAATTTCATCGTAAGGCACAAGGCGGGAGTATCGCTCAAGCTCAAGCTGTTTATTAAATACATCAACGATTTTGTGAATGTCCTGAGAGCGAAGGCGGTTTTTATTACCGTCTTTCATGAAGCCTTTACTGGCATCGATCATAAAGATTGGGCGTTCGGCTTTCGCATTTTCCTTATCAATGACGATGATGCAGGCGGGAATACCTGTGCCGTAAAACAAGTTTGCTGGCAGGCCAATTATTCCTTTGATATAGCCTTGCCGGACTATATTACGGCGGATATCAGCCTCAGCATTTCCACGGAATAAAACGCCATGCGGTAGAATGACGGCGCCTTTGCCTGTACTTTTTAAAGATTTAATGACGTGGAGAAGGAAGGCATAGTCGCCATTCTTTTCTGGCGGCTCGCCATATTCAAAACGTTTGAATTGATCTTCGGAGACATTGATGCCGCTGCTCCAAGACTTTGATGAAAATGGAGGATTGGCTACAGCGTAGTCGAAGGTTTTTAAGTTGCCATCATTGTTTACCCAGTGGGGATCGGAAAGCGTGTCATCCTGCCAGATGTCCGCAGAGGGGCAATCGTGCAAAATCATATTCATTTTTGCCAAGGCTGCGGTGGCATTATCTTTTTCTTGTCCGTAAAGCGTCAAACCATTGGGCGCTTCATCGTTTACTTTCAATAGCAACGATCCCGATCCGCAGGTAGGGTCGTAAGCAGTTTCATCCTGCCGTGTTTCTTTGTTGATACCCAGAATTTTAGAAAGAATGCGTGAAACTTCCGATGGTGTATAAAACTGGCCCTTGCTCTTGCCGGATTCAGTGGCAAAGTGGCGCATCAGGTATTCATATGCATCGCCGAGAAGATCATCGCCTTCCGCACGATTTTTACCGAGGCTCAAATTTTCAAAGATACCGACCAGATTGCTTAAGGTATCGACCATTTTTTGGCCTTTACCTAAGCGTTCTTCATTCTCAAAATCATTGTCTCCACTGGATAGCCACGCCATATCATTTTCGGCGGCAAGCTTTGATACGATTTTGTTTAATTCTTCACCGATATTTTTCTTGCCCTTTTTGGCAACCATATCGGCGAATGATCCGCCTTCGGGTATAAAAATCGGTGCGTGTTTTTGATTGGCATATTTGTCAGAAACATATTTCACAAAAAGAAGAGTGAGAATGTAATTTTTATACTGCGATGCGTCCATGCCACCGCGAAGCTCATCACAGCTTGCCCATAGGGATGAATATAATTCTGTCTTCTTAATGGCCATCTATTGTCATATCCTCATTTTGGCTTTAGGCATTTTTTAGCAAACCGTTTCTTATATCCAAATGATACGTGAGAATAAGCGAAAATGGGTAAGTCAACAACCGCGAAAAACACCTTGCATCAAATGGTTATTCTCTCGTTTGCTGACCTAAATGTGCCAAATTCAAAATTGAAACGCATCTAAGGACGCATCCTTGGTCGTCATCCGCTGGCGAAACAGCGGTCGTGATTGAGCGGCCAAACGTTCTTTGGTGTATGAAGGATCGATGCCGATAATGCACCACATCAGCGCTTGTCTGAAAATTTTGCATTGCAATATTTGAAGTTTAGTGCGACCGAGAGGGATGTAACGGGAGAGCGCCAGCGTCTCCCTTGCCAAGATAGCGCTGGACTAGAAAATGGTACATTTTGTAGTACAACGCACATCTTGCGCGTAACGGGAAGCGATGTAAAACAGTCAGCACTTTGTATTACAAAACCAAAGCGCGTTCACATAAAAGCCGATACGTTCGTTGCAATCATTGGCCAAAGACCAAATCATTTTTGGATTGGATTATAGGTTGTTCGGTGGATTTTGCCGCTTTATTTTTTATGTCGCCGATCAAAATCTGCGCCATTTGTTCCGCACGTTCCCATTGATCGAGAGAGGCAACGGCCATTTCCAAAGTGTTACTTTTTTCATATGTCTCACAGTGTGGCAACGCCCTGACCTCCTGCTGGTCAAAAAGTAAAACAGGTAAGCTGCATGCCTATTATCTGTGCCAAAACAGGAAGTGCGAATATAAAGGTAAATCAATCCGGCGTGATGTATTGGAAGGTGAGTTTAAAAACCTTCTAAGGCAACTTACACCCACGCAAAATCTCATTGCCGCAGCTTCCGATATGTTCAAAACATTGTGGAAGCACCGCGAAGCCACACAACAAGCTCGCCAAAAAACATTGGAGCAAGAGCGCGATGATACCGGGCGCAAAATTGACTAGTATAATGTTTCAATAAAATATTTACAAGTTGTCTTTTTCAGGCTATTCTCAAATAAAAACCAGGAGGTGTCATGGCTCGAAAAACACAACGCGCTGAATTGTCTTTGTCGGCCGATCAACGGGGCAAACTTGAACAAATAAGCAAGGCCCGCAAGGCTCC
>NZ_FOGH01000103.1 GCF_900111165.1 Nitrosomonas sp. Nm51 | reverse complement strand
TCTATTCATCACCACTTCTGATGACCGGAATGCATTCCAAACATGCTCAAGCTTCGTTAGTATCAACAATAGATACTTTCGAAGAATGGGCGCACCAAAAGTGATATCCGCAACCCATAGCTGGTTTGGGCGGGTCGCTACAAATTGTCGATTAACCTTGTCTGTTGGCCGGTCAAGCAGGTCATCTGCAATCGTCGTCCAACACTTTTTACCGCGTCTGATGCCTTGTATTCCAAGCTTCTTCATCAGTCGCTCGACGGTGCAGCGGGCAACCTGAATGCCTTCACGTATCAATTGCCGCCATACTTTGTTGGCGCCGTAGACTTTAAAGTTGCCGTCCCATACGCGCTGTATTTCCTGTTCAAGCGCTTTGTCTCGTTTGATGCGATCGGGTAGCCGGTCAGGATCGCGTTCACGAGCCTTGTGTTCGTAATAACTCGATGGGGCAATCTGAATTTGCCTGCAGATCGGCTCGACCCCATACTGTTCCTTGTGTTGATCGACAAATACCATTGTCATTTCGGTCGGCGGTCGAGCTCCGCCTGGGCAAAATAAGCAGACGCCTTGCGCAATATCTCATTGGCACGCTTTAACTCACGATTCTCGCGCTCCAGTTGTTTGAGTCTCTCACGTTCCGAGGTTGACATGCCGCATCGAATACCTTGATCAGTCTCAGTTTGTCGCACCCATTTGCGCAGCGTCTCAGCAGTACAACCAATCTTGGATGCTATCGATTCCAGTGCTGCCCACTCCGACGCATACTCGCCTTGGTGTTCTCGCAATAGCCGGACAGCGCGTTCCCGTACTTCCGGTGAATACCTCATTTGTTTTTTCATTACTCTATCCTCTCAAGAAATAGAGTCTCCTGTAAACCCGGGGCGATTCAACTCTTTGCTTTGCTCGCGTTGCGATAACATTTAGTCGTCTCCAGCCCAAATCAGAATTAATTGGCCCAAACCGTTGCGCAACTGGACCACCCGGCTGCTCTGGGCCATATGTTGTAGAAATAAAAATAACATCGCGTTCATCACCCTGTACGTTTTCCAGGTTTTTGATGAACAATGGCTCATCATGTTCTTGTTCGGAGATTAGCGTATCCACCACTGGGTCTTTTTGTCTCACTTTTTCTAATAAAAAATTAATTTCTTCCGCTTGAGCTTTATTAATTGCAGCCACGCCTAAACTCTTTTCAGCATGTCTATGGAAGTGATGGATTATATTCTCTACAACAACTTCAGCTTCGGCCCGATTCCTACCCTTTTTATACGATGGTTTATCAATATAATTGAAATGAACACCATAATCTCTGACATCACGCTTCGGAGATGGAAAGACAATCAAGTCCCCATCGTAGAACTTCTCATTAGAAAACTGAATCAGTGACTCATGCTCTGAGCGGTAATGCCATCTGAGGCGTCTGTACGGGAATTGTTTGAGACATACATCCAATATCGCTTCTGTATCGTCAATGACTGTTGCTTCCTCCTCATCATCACTTGTGCTAGTATCGAAAAAACTTGTAGGTGGTAACTGTTTTGGATCTCCCACAATAATTGATTTGTCCGCTCTGGCAATAGCACCTAAAGCATCTTCTGGCCTTAACTGAGAAGCTTCGTCCATAACAACAAGATCAAAATGTATGTCTCCTGGTGCTAAATATTGCGCTACAGATATGGGTGACATTAGAAAACATGGTTTTAAGGCTTTGAGTGCTTCACCACTCCTTTTGATAAGTTGACGAATAGGTATATGCCTTGTCTTTTTGTTCGCTTCATGCACAAGCAGCCTTTTATTTGTATAAGTACTTAATGGACCACTACCTATACCTATGGGAACAGGCACATTTGCCAGCTTTGCAGCGATCTGCTTAGCATTAATAGTCAGAATTTCTCTATCTAATTCAGCAAACCGACTCCTTATATTCTGATAGCGGGTTTCTGAAAATTCTGCAAGAAATTTATTTCCGGATATTTCATGACCATAGATAGTTTTGTAGAGATAGTATTCGTATGCTTTTCCACTCTGATCATTCTTTAAAATATTCTCCATTACCTTATCAGCGATAATACTAAATCCCTTGTCAGAAACACTTTCACTGGTATGAGCCCAGCGCTTCAATAAGGGCAAACTTGAAATAGTGTCATTAGCACATTGCAATTTACCGACTAAACCTTCTATATCTTGAGTTTTTCCACCCATCCAGAGGCTTTCATTTATTTTGCCTTGCTGATTGAGTACCCCTATACATTTCTTCCATGCAGTTTTGAAATTAACTATTTTCTCATGTAATTTCTTGTAACGCTCTGGGTCAATATTATCTTCACTGATAAATGCCCAAGTTAATATATTGATATGCATACCAGGTTTGGATAGAGAGTCTTCAATCCATTCGTTTATTTGTTTAAGTTTATGATAATCGGTAGATTCCCTATACCATTGGTTTTTCAATATCAAATTAAAACTCGGTAATGCCTCTATAGTACTTTCCCATTCCTTTGCTTTTTTATATAACATGTATGTTTGTTGTGCCTGCTCCAGTGTTGCTGAAGAATAACACCAAGGTTGGCACAGTCTTTGGTCGGCCACTTGAATTTTCTCTGCCCAAGGTCTCAAGGTATTCGCTATCTCGATTACAGGGCGTTGCCACATGTTCCCTGGAAAAGGATGGGTTTTTTTAAATTTGCTGACAAATTCAAACGATCTAATTAGTCGGCCCTGAAAAAGGATATTTTGAAAATTCTTCTTCGCAAAAATATTTGCCAGAAATTTTTTATCCTGTCTGTACATTTTTTTCAGAAAT
>NZ_FOGH01000104.1 GCF_900111165.1 Nitrosomonas sp. Nm51 | reverse complement strand
GCTGGTCGGCCAGGTGGTTGCATTGAACCGGGTGCAGAAGCTGGTGAAATCGATGATAGGTATCGTGATTGCCGAGGCCAGCTTGCTCAAGTTTGTCCTTCGTCTTCACCAGGCGCTGGCAACCTGGGAGCATCAGGCTACAGCATGGATACTCAACGCACCCGCGATTAACGTGGACGAAACATCCTTCCGGGTTGATACGAAGAACCACTGGATCCACGTGTATTCTTCAGGTGACATTACACTCAAGTTCTTGCACCGAAATCGGGGTAAAACCGCCATTGACGAAATCAACATCATTCCACGCTATGGGGGCGCCATCATACATGACTGCTGGTCATCCTATTTATCGTACCATGGCTGCAATCACGGATTGTGTGGTTCACACTTGTTACGTGAGCTGATCTTCATTGTTGACACGCATGGCTATGCCTGGGCGCGCAACATGAAACGCCTGCTGCAGGAAACGTGCAAAACAGTCTCTAAAAGTACGGAAAAGCGGTTGAGCGATAAGGCGTTAGCCAATCTACAGAAACGCTACCGGAATATTTTAACGCGCGGCGAAAAAGAACTGCCGGTCATTCCGCCCAGGCCCAATGGTAAACGCGGCAAGCTTGCCAAATCCGACGCACACAACCTTCTGGAAAGACTGAAAGTTCATGAAGCCGCGGTACTGCTGTTTGCTAAAGATCCGCATGTGTCGTTCACCAATAACAGAGCTGAACGGGACTTGAGAATGTCAAAGGTTAAACAAAAAGTCTCGGGCTGCTTCAGAACCAGCGAGTATGCGCATGCCTATTGCCGAATCTCCAGCTATCTGCAATCCATGGCCAATAAGGGATATAACCCGTTAATCGCCATTCAGATTGCATTGGCGGGTGAAGCTCATAAAGTATGGGGTGAGTAGTTACATGTGTGGAAAGTAAGTCTCGAACGGAAGTCTTTCCGTGTTAGGATACTAATACTTGATTACGTATCATCTTCAACCAGTTGCCAAAAAAACTAACCACATTAAATATAATGTATATAAGCAATTAACCTGCACTATTTTGATAGATTAAATAAAACAATAAATTCTTGCATTTTAAATGCCATAAAGTTTCAATACAAATAATCAGACATACCAAGTTAATTCAAATACTTTGAACATTTTGGTTATGTAGAATTGACTGAAAGCTATCTGTAATCAGGTATCATTTTAACCACCTATAAGAAGGAAATTCTATGAATACCGCAAAGCGTTTAAGATTCTTCGCTTGCTTACTCGCGTTCGTTGCCACCAACAGTTTTGGCAAATGTTACGATGTCGATGGAGTTATTAAGGCAGTGCCAGTACCGTATTCTGGCAACGTCGATGACCTCGGGTGTGCCTTCCCCTATCCGCGGGAGTTAAATCCAAACGTATGTTTTACTAATCAGTTTGGAGCTTACCTTGCCATCAGTGGAAGTGGCAATGTCTCCTTTACGGGCACATCGGAGTTAACGACCGCTCCGGTAGTGTCTGAGGCATCACCCGATAACACTCTCGCTTTTACCCCGCTTATCTTCCCTCCTCTAGATCCGCTTAATCAATTACCACCTGACGACACGCGGGTGGACCTTCAAATCTTTACCTCACAAGCTATCTTGGTAAGCAGACTCCGAGGATTGCGGGGAACCTTATATACGAAGGACTCCGGTGTCATTACTCAGCTTGGCGCACCTACTGGTGGATTTTCCGGGCAAATCGTGAAGATCGTTGGGGGTGATGGTGATTTCGACGGTGCAACTGGCTTGATTGGAGTGGCTGGGCAGGAGGTTGGCGGCGAACCGGGCAGTATCGCCACCTATACTGGAAGGTTTTGTGTGCCCGATTAAAGAAGCATTTTTAAAGCAGAGATAACTGGAACAAATACAAATTAATTGCTACACAGCTTTTCCAAACATTTTCTGACATATACTCACCACACCTCAAATTTCGGCAGTCAAGCGCAGTCGATAATCTGGAATTTATCGGTCAACAAGGAGCGTAGCGATTCTTTATAGCACTCATGTGCGGCAAAAAAATCGCCACAGGCCTGTTTGAATAAAGCAAAAGTTTCATAGTACCTGCCATATAGGATTTTTTTCTTGAAGAACCGCCAATATCGTTCTATCAGATTCAGATTGGGTGCATATGGCGGCGAAAGATCAATTCTATTTTTGAATGCGTCAAGTATTCTGTAACGATCCGTGATCGATAATAGCGTGCGTTATCACAGATAACGTAAATACTGAGAGCGTCTGGATGCTGTAGCTCGATTTGTTGTAATAGCGCTACCGCAGATTGCGCGTTAATAGTGTCATCATAACGAATGACCGGATAGAGTCCCGCACAATCGATAGCGCCGTTGATGTTGATGCGTTGTCGGCCTGTGTTGCTGCGTATTTCGTGATCCCGACCACGTTTGATCCAACCTATCCGGCAATTGGATTGTGTTGCGGATGTGTGGCGTCCATGAAATAAATCGGGTCATTCGGCGCCTTCTCTGCTTTCAGCTTTCGATAACGTTCAATAAAATCCTTCTGCAGCTCAGCATTGGCCTTACCCGGAATCAATCGGGGCTTTTTGTAAACGAAACCTAACCGGTGTAATAATTGCGTTATGCCGCTTTCGCTGTGAAACTTGCCACGTCTGCTCAACGTAATGTGCAATTTCCTTGGCGGTAAGATAAAGATTGACCTGGTCAAGTAAAACCGGACACCTCAGTTAAGCCACTTTTGTCGAGTATTTTGTTGCTTCTGCTTCAAATTGATTTGGACTTTTGTAATCC
>NZ_FOGH01000108.1 GCF_900111165.1 Nitrosomonas sp. Nm51 | reverse complement strand
TGGCCGGTTGAACCAGACAAGTGGTTGGAGATCAAGCCACCAAAATTGATTGGACGCCGTGCCATTCGCCATTGCTGACAGTTGAAATAGAAGCAGCAGGTGCGAGGGACTCAACAAAAACAGTTTACAATGGCGTTATTGAAGATTAATGCATCGCCGAAAGGCGAGAGTTTCATTTGAGCTATTGACTCAGAACGGCTAATGGGTGCCACTCGTTACGGACCAATAGTCTCTCGCACTGATCCGCTACGCGGACTTTAAAAAAAGAAAAAGGTAATTTATTATATTCCTTGATAGCTTAACATAATAAATCTCTAGGTAACTATCTTGATAATGGAGTTTGCACCTCGTCGACAACTTTGTAGAAATAAAACTTTGCTTGACAGTTACATTTCTTTTATAAATGGCACAGCAGTCTGTATATGGACTTTTTTATATCCAGAACTAAATAACGATTTTTTTACAGAGGAGAATAAGCATGGACAAAGGAAAGCCGATGCATGGGATGGCTAAAGCGAAAGGTTGCAGTCATTTGCGCCTTGGAAGTTTTTGCAAACTTTTTCCCGATTTACCTTCATGGGCGAATGATTGTGACATACAAACTCAGTGTGAAGCCGAAAAAATAGCGGAGTTACTTGGAGGAGCGGGCGGAATTATGCATGATGCAACATCCAGTTCACCTGATAACACAATACCTGCTGCATATACTTTTTTTGCACAATTTATTGATCACGATATTACTTTAGATACGACAAGTGAATTGCATGGTAATGAACTTTCTAAAGATGAAATAAAAGACCTTCCTAACCTTCGCTCTGCTTCCCTGGATATGGATTGTCTTTATGGGTTTGGGCCCGAAGCTATGCCTTTCATGTATGATCAAAGTCAACCTGGAAGAATGCTGATAGGAAATAGTAAAAATGATGACGATTTGCCACGTAATAATGAAGGCCGTGCATTGATTGGTGATCCACGCAATGATGAGAATATTTTTGTCTCACAAATGCAATTATTGTTCTTACGGTTTCATAATCGCCGCATAATTGGCCGCAGTTTTGAAGATGCCCAAAAAGATGTACGCTATCATTACCAATGGATTGTTTTGAATGATTTTTTAAAACGTATTTGCGATCCAGAAATCTATTCCTACGCTATTGAGCAAGCCAGGGAGGGAAATTATCCTAAATGCCATATTCTTGATCATTGCAATCGTGTTTGTATGCCAGTAGAGTTTTCGGTTGCCGCGTACCGTTTTGGACATACAATGGTGCGTTCTGTATATCCAGCAAATGCCGATTATCCTGTTATCGACTTATTTGATGAACGTTTTGGTACAGAAGGATTTAGTACTGTGCCAAAAGAATTAACAGTTGATTGGCGTTTTTTACTTGATGTCGATGATTGTCATGATTATGTTACATCTAAAGCAATTGATCATTTGCTTGCAGATGAATTGATTCGTATGCCTGACCCTATTGTTGGTCGATTTGCATCAGATAATGATCGTTCACTAGCATTTAGAAATTTATTGCGTGGTTACGCGTTGGGCTTAGCTAGCGGTCAGCGCATAGCTGCTGCTCTAAAAGATAAAGGTTATCCACTTAACAATAATGCTGATCTACTTTTTGATGAAATACCTGGTTGGTTATGCTTGGATGAGAATTTACGTAAAAATCTTAAAGATCATACACCTTTATTTTTCTACTTGATGCGGGAAGGAGGTATATTAGGTAATGGCCAACATCTGGGACCAGTTGGATCAGCAATTCTTTTGGAGGTTTTTGGTGCAATGCTAATTCAATGCGACAGCTTTTTAAAAGTAAACGGTTGGCAACCTGATTCTTGTGTTGGGGGAATAAATCTTACGCTGGCCGATATTGTTAGATATGTTAACAGTAATTAAAGATAATAAAATAACTAGTACTATCCATTTGATATTGCCTGGTACAGCGTTACCGTGGCGTTATGCAACGAGACAGTACGCAGGAAAGAGTTGTTCCCTTTTCCAAGTACTGTAACGCGGTTGCAGAGCACCACGATAGCGCCCTGTGGGTGAGCTTGTCAGCACCCATGGTTTGCGTTGTGCGTTGTGCGTTGTGCGTTGTGCGTTGTGCGTTGTGCGTTGTGCGTTGTGCGTTGTGCGTTGTGCTTTTTGACAATAGAACGACTATTACCTGCAAGTCACGCCTTGCCGTGCACACGACAAGCTCACTGAACCCGGCAATATCATATGGATAGTACTGGTGGATGAGGGAATATGGAAATTTAAACAAAGATAGATTAACTCCATCAATTTTCGTGAACGCTTCAACCAGCATAAACCAATGATTAACAGTTCACTCGAAGCATGCCTCATACTGTTGCATTGGGGTTCAGATGACAAGACCGTCGATTACCCACTAGATGAATCACGTCACCTGAACGCCCGCCTGATTAAAGCGAAAAGTGGTTTTTTACCTGGAATTTAATGAAACGCATCAATTCAGAAACTCTAGCAGGGCAATCGGGCTTAAATTACTCCAATAATTCGTAGCAGATAATCATTATCCCAACCTGCCTTTAACCGTTTTGTTTTTACACCAACTTTTG
>NZ_FOGH01000124.1 GCF_900111165.1 Nitrosomonas sp. Nm51 | reverse complement strand
TTTGATACTCCCTCATTTTTGACTCCTCGTCTCGTGGTTGGGATGAGTACGTTACTGCTATTGCCGTAACGGTCAAACCTTGGGGAGTCCCCCGGCATAGCCGGGGGTTTACCTAACATTAATTAGGGTTCTAACGCGGACATGCTAACGATGAACCAGACATTTTAACCTAAATTCCTCAGTTAGCTGGAATCAAATGCCAACGTAGCGGGAAATGAATCAAGAAATTGTGATTTCTGGGGTTTGCTGGCAATAATTTTACTGATGATATAACGCACCAAGGCTGGCCAGCGACCTGCTTCAGGCAACTGAGGCGCACTTGATAAAATAGCGTCGAGGCCCGCACGGATATTGGCGATCATCGATTTGATTTTATCCTCTGCTTCATGAGTCAATGTCAGTAAAAGTCTGGACTGCCCGGCATGTTGAGTCATGCGGGCGATACCACTGAGCAGCATTGGACGACTGGTAATGGCTTCCAAGCGCCTCTTAGGATGTGCCAGACGAACATACCAGCTCCACCAGTTGTAGATGAGTGCCACGGCTCTTGCTGAAAGATTACAGCGTTCCAGGTCATGCGTCGTGTAGCCGCCCCATCCCCACTGGTTTTTCAATTCATCAAAGCCGTTCTCACAATCCGCCCGATCCCGGTACAATTGCCCAAGGGCTTCCAGAGAATAATCGGTATTGGTCACCAGCACGGTATATTCCCAGAGTTTGATTTTTTCTGAATGGTCGATAAAGTTCAGTGTCTGCTGCACGCCAGACTTCACTTCAACCGCCAGATCACGTTTCACCTGTCGCCGCAATACGACTACCCGTCGTGAATGGCTCCAACCTGCCAACTTGAGTTCATCTTCCACAGCATGCAAACCATTTCCTACATTCTGCCATTCACTTTGGCACCAATTGCGTTCAATAAAACGTTTAACCCCGGTAGTCTGCCGAAGCTTGAACAGATAGCTCTGTCCAATCGTTTCCATTCCAACCATCACACCTTCATTGCCAAATGCATTGTCACCACGCACTATAACGGGACGCTCTTCAGGCTTGAGCCCTGTAATCAGTTGCCGCAAGCGCGGTAAACTATGTTTGGCGGCATGTGATTTGCCGCTTTGCACTTCGGCATCCAATACCAACCGCATGTTACTAATCCAGTAGGTGTGTAACGTATGACTGGGACGTCCTGGCTTCATCGGATTGTAGCCAATCTCGGCACCTGCCTGATGACCATACAACAGCTTGACTGTTGT
>NZ_FOGH01000109.1 GCF_900111165.1 Nitrosomonas sp. Nm51 | reverse complement strand
GCCTTGCGGGCAAATTGCTCCAATTCCTTTTTATTCATCGTCTATCCTTTTAAAAATCTAATGATAGACATTTACACAGTTAGTGGGACAGTCTCAAACACTGCGAAGTCAATGAAATCGAATCAGTTATTCCATCGAAGAAAAGCCGCGCTCAACCTCGCGATCATGACAAAAACTGTATCAATACCGGCATATAGAGGAGCTACCTACCCTGACATACGTATCCATTCATCTTCCCAATTGTTGAATTGCTCAGCTGGTATTGGCATACTAACCAGATAACCTTGCGCCACTTCACCCCCCATCGTTGCCAAGAGGTCCCATACAGCTTGATTATCCACTCCTTCTGCCACCACTTCCAAACCCAGATTATGTGCAAGTTCAATGGTTGAACGCACAATCACAGCCGAATTGTTGTTTGTAGCCATTGGCATGACAAATGACTGATCAATCTTGATTGAATCTACAGGCAACTTTTGCAAATAACTCAGACTAGAATATCCCGTGCCAAAGTCATCAATGAATAACCGAATGCCGAGTTTCTTTAGTTTAGTCAACGCATCCAATGCCACCGAAGGTTCTTCCATCAAGACACTCTCTGTCAATTCAAACTGAATTAGTTCAGGACTAATACTCCAGGTGGAAAAAAGATCTTGAATGCGATCGACGAGTAACGGATCGTACAAATCATGCACGGACAAATTCACTGCCAGCGGCCGCTCTAGACCCTCTTTATACCAGGCATGACTTTGTCTAAAAACGGCATCAAGCATCCAATGGGTCAAAGGAGTAATCAAACCGGCATACTCAGCAAGCTTGATGAATTCCATAGTTGAGAGCATGCCATGTACGGGATGTTGCCAACGCACCAAAGCTTCGGCTCCACATACGCGCTGCGACGCAATATCGACCTTAGGCTGACAATACAATAATAACTCATTTTGCTTTATCGCCTGACGTAAATCTCCAATTAGGGATAAGCGCCGGGCACATTCTTGCTCCCGCCCCCCTTTGTACAGCGCATAACCGCCTCGAGCGAGACAAACATCATTGGTTGCGGCATTGGCACGCCGCAGCAAAGTATCAGCCTCGTTGGCGTGCTCAGGGTAAAGGGCAATGCCTATACTGACGCGCGGATCGATCATCAGCCCCGCCACTTCCACAGAATCATGCAAGACTTTAGCAAGCCGTTGTGCAACTCGAATGGCATAATCAGCCTCTTCGGTGTGCAAGAACAAGGCAAACTCGCTTTCTCCCACTCGGGCCAGAAAGTCGCTTTCTTTCAGGGTATGCTTCAAGCGTTGAGTTAACTGTTGCAGCAATTGATCACCGGAGCGATAGCCCAGGACTTGGTTGATTCCACGCAAACGGACAATATTTAGATGCAACAGAGCGAGGGCATGATGTTGTTGTTTTGCAGTGTGAATAGCATCTTGTAAGCGCTCAAGCATGAAGGTACGATTGGGTAATTCGGTTAGGGGGTCATAGTAGGCTAGACGAGCTATAGTAGCCTCGGCTGCCTGATGCTGGATACGCATGCGAAGGTTGGCAACGCCATACGCCAGATCATCGGCTAATTCGCTGAGCAAGCTGACCTCTTCGTCATCAAAAGCATCAGGTTCTGTTGCACCCATAACCAAGGCACCAAGTACTTCTCCGCTTGCATGTAGAGGAAAAGCGGTAACTGCAGCATAGCCTGACTTGATTGCATTTTCACGCAGGGGTATATAAGCGGGAGCTTCATAGAGTGAATCGGTGAGAATGCGCCTGCCAACGCAGGGCTGATTGGTGCGAATCGCAGTGGCAACCGCCGAACGATCCATTTCTGTATCACTCCAAGAGTAATTAAGCGTTTCCATGAACGCTTTATCTATACCGATTGTTTCCATCCAGCGGATACTTTTGTCTTTATCGTGCTCCGCATATGCGACGGCAGCAAAACGATATCCCCCTTTTTTTACGATGACCTGGCACATATCGTACAGCAGTTCTTGCTCGTCAGAAGCGTGCAATAAAGTACGATTGCCCGCGCTCAAAGTTTTAAGGGCACAGACAGCTCGCTCGAATTTTGTTAGCAATTGTTCATCCGTTGCCACTGAATTCGAATTGTCTTTATTCGACTTATTAATACTGTATGTCATATATGGCTTATGGTCGATTTGTGGGCAGTAAAATTTATTACCGCATGGGACAGTATAAAAATATCCATGCTAAACGCAGTACCAACTTACCAAGCATATCATCTTCACTAAAAATTCTTTAATTGCGTCATTCATCATTGTTTCCTCACGTTGTTTATCGTTAATTAGAGAATTATTGTAACCGTTGATGAGCAGACCCTGGTCTCTGATATTCCTTCTCGTGCGCCCATTCTTCGAAAGTATCTATTGTTGATACTAACGAAGCTTGAGCATGTTTGGAATGCATTCCGGTCATCAGAAGTGGTGATGAATAG
>NZ_FOGH01000111.1 GCF_900111165.1 Nitrosomonas sp. Nm51 | reverse complement strand
GTGCGCCCATTCTTCGAAAGTATCTATTGTTGATACTAACGAAGCTTGAGCATGTTTGGAATGCATTCCGGTCATCAGAAGTGGTGATGAATAGAGTGCCCGCCTTCTGCTATAAGAGGGCGCGAGCCGAAGCGGCGGTGACCTGTCGTACATTGGTAGGGTGACGGAGCCCGTGGGAAACGGGGCGTGAGGCGAAGTCGTTAAGCCAAGATGCGTCTCTAGGCTGAGTATTGGAAGGTTGAGGAACACGAACCGATTAAACCGCGTCTATGGGTTGAAATGTCACCACCATCTACACGGCTTAACAGGTGGTATACAAATTGGAGCGAATCACAGGTAGGGATTTGCTTCCGAATGCAGATTGCAGACGAATGGCAACATGCATGGGGTTGCGGGGAGAATATAGCCAGACCGTAATATTTGTATCGACTTGCAGCAAGCAAGGATAAAGACTGCGATCGGCAGCCTCACCAATACGTTTGAGTCCGGCATGTGAAATGGGGAAGGTTTATCGTAATGACAAGGGAATGTGACCCCGATGAACGATAGGCTGACGGAGTTCCCATAGTAGTCCGAGGCAGGGAAAGCCTGCTACTTGGCGAAGGGGAACAGTTTAAGTAGCTTGTTTGGCAGACTAACTGCCAGTAAAGAGGTGAAGACCTTTGATAATCAGTGAAATGCAGAGCAAGCTGGCAAGATGGTCTTCAGAAGACAAAGAACGCAAGTTTGATCGTCTACTGAGGATGATTGCCAATCGGTCATGGTTGCAGGAAGCAGCCCGCGTAACACTTTCGTCGAGTGGCGCAAGGACACCGGGCGTGGATAACGTAGATAAGCAAGCAATGGAACGTGATCTCCAGCACCAACTGGAAATGATACGTTGCGAATTACTGGCCGGCAATTATCAGCCGCAACCAGCAAAACGCGTCTATATTCCAAAAGCCAACGGCAAGCAAAGACCATTGGGTATTCCGACCCTGCGGGATCGGATTGTGCAACGTGCAATGCTGATGGCAATGGAACCAATCTGGGAGAGTGACTTTCATCGTCTGTCCTATGGTTTTCGGCCTGAACGCAGTGTGCATCATGCGATACGCACAGTGAAGTTTCAGTTGCAAGATAGTACTGACATATCGGGTCGCTGGGTGATCGAAGGTGATCTGGCCAGCTACTTTGATACAGTACATCATAAGTTACTGATGAGATGTGTACGAAAACGCATCCGTGATACGCGTTTCCTTTCGCTGTTATGGCGATTTATCAAAGCAGGCCATGTGGATCAGGGTTTGTTTCAGGCGGCCAGTAACGGTGTGCCGCAAGGCGGAGTAATTTCACCGCTCCTGTCCAACATCATGCTCAATGAGTTTGATCAATGGCTGGATAACAAATACCTGAGCTGCAAAGCCCGAAAGGATCGTTGGTACTGGAACAATAGCATCAAGCGCCAACGGCCTGTTGCACTTGCTGAGAAACGACAATGGTTACCAGCAGTGGCTTACTGCCGATATGCTGATGATTTTGTAATCGTCATTAAAGGAAACAAAGTGCATGCAGAGATCATTCGTGAAGAATGCCGCGTATTTCTGGAGGGCAAACTCAAGTTGACGCTAAATATGGAAAAGACCCATATTACACACGTCAACGATGGATTTGTTTTCCTTGGACACCGCATCATTCGTAAACGGGGGCCTCGTGGTACGATGCGTCCAGTCACAACAATACCCAAGGACAAGTTCCGAAACTTTGCGTATAAGCTGGTTAAAGAACTGTCTGGCAATTACAGCATGAACAAGATTGACATGGTGGAAAGCCTAAACCGTAAACTGGCGGGTTGGGCCAACTTCTACCAATTTACAGACTATACTGCAGTCATGTACGGAAAGTTAGACAGAATTATTTTCTGGAAACTTGCGCACTGGCTGGCACGCAAGTACCGGGTTTCTATTAAGTCGTTAATGCGTCAATGGATCCGGCGTCCGGCTAAAGGAAAAGCCAAGATATGGCAGCTCTTTGGTCGCAGTGGTAGTGGCAATCTATGTGGAATAACGTTGCGCCGACTGGTCACCAGTCGCAAAGCTCAATTCCGGTGGCGGAAGCCTGAAATCAACCCTTATATAATACGGGAAGAAGAAAGGAATACCGTTACTTCACGCTACCATGATGTTGCCATGGCTATGAGCCATGCTTGAATGGAGAGCCGTATGCGCTGAAAGGTGCACGTACGGTTCGGTGAGGAGAAGCAGGGAAATAGTTCGACTACGCCCTGCTTCTTACTCTAC
>NZ_FOGH01000112.1 GCF_900111165.1 Nitrosomonas sp. Nm51 | reverse complement strand
TACGATCACATCTGCATGTTGAAAACACTCAAATGTGCCGTGCGTGTCGTCTGGGCCTACCGAAAATCACAATGGGTTGCACTTTTTACCACTGACCTTGATCTCACCGTCGAGCAGACCATCGAATACTATGGCGCTCGCTGGAAAATCGAGGCCGGTTTCAAAGAGATCAAGCAGGAAATTGGAAGCATAAAAAGCCAAACCCGTACGCCGCATGCCGTCACCAATCATCTCAACTTCTGCATGATGGCCACCACTATCACCTGGATATACGCAGATCGCCTTGATAAAACACCGCAGCGTTGTTACGCTGTTAACAATCGAAGTCACTTCGCCTTCTCCGATGTTAGAAAACTGATTACTCAGGCCGCATTCGATAAAGATTTTGTTACCTTTTGCCCCAAGCCAGGCAAACCCGAACAAAATTCTCTCATCAAAGCATTATTGCGGATGGTCGCATAGGGAAAAAAGGGAAACTTCAGTTTATAAGGAAGAGCACGATTTTGAATTCGGTGCGGCCAAATCCAAGAAACGCTATAAAAGCGATATCTTGCCGCCTTCCTTGGTGATTACCCGGTACTTCGCGGATAAACAAGCAGCCCTTGATGAACTGCAATCAAAATTCGAAACCGCTACGCAAGAACTGGAAAGCTTCGTAGAGGAAAATAGCGGCGAAGACGGACTTGTCGAAGAAGCCAAAAATGAAAAAGGCAATCTTTCGAAAAAAGGCATAACTGACCGTATAAAAATATCCAAAGATCAGGAGGAAATTGAGGCGCTGAAAAAATGCCTTGAATTGGTTAATGAAGAATCCGCCTGTAAATCGGCAGTCAAAGTGGCGAAGGATGAACTAGACGAGTTGGTGTTCAAGAAAATTCCAACCATCCCGGAAGCCGAGCTAAAAAAGCTGATCGTTCAGGATAAATGGTTTGCGAGCGTCGAGGCGCAAATCATAGAGGAAATAGAACGCATGACGCAGCAATTGGCAAACCGCGTCAAAACGCTGGAGGAACGCTATGCGCAAACCCTGCCAGCCCTCGGCAAGGACGCTGAAAAATATACCGGCCTTGTCGAATGTTGACACCGGTCGAAAATTGACCAGAAAAGGCTAGTTGTACCGGTTGAAAATTGACCAGGTAATTCACGTATCCTGCCTAAATTTTAAGCAGGAGAAATTAAGAGGTGATTACCATGGTTATGTATGCAAAGATACGGCGGATGTTTTACCGTGAACATCTGTCGATTAATGAGATTCAACGGCGCACGAGTCTGTCGCGGAACACAATAAAAAAGTGGTTGAAAGCGCCAAGTGACAGCGCAGTGAAATATCACAGAGCGAAGAAGCCCGACAAGCTGACACCGTTTGAGTCTCGATTGTTATTGGCGCTGGAAGCGGATGCTCGCCGCCCCAGGAAAGACCGGCGCACTGCCAGGATACTGTTCCAGGAAATCAGGAAGGATGGCTATGTTGGCGGTTATACAATTGTTTGTGACTTTGTTCGCAACTGGCGCAATCAAGGCGGGCAGAGCAAAACGGCGTATGTACCGCTGAAGTTTACGTTGGGTGAAGCCTTTCAGTTTGACTGGAGTGAAGAATGGCTGGTGATCGGTGGCACCCACCGTAAAGTGTTGGCTGCACATACCAAACTATGTGCCAGTCGTGCCTTCATGTTGTCGGGCTATCCGTCACAAAGTCACGAAATGCTGTTCGATGCGCATACCCGTGCATTCAGTGCTTTTGGCGGCGTGCCGCAACGCGGCATTTACGACAACATGAAGACGGCTGTGGACAAGGTGTCCAAAGGTAACGGGCGTGTGGTAAATACGCGCTTCTTCGCGATGACGGCACATTACCTGTTCGATCCTGATTTCTGCAATGTAGCTTCCGGCTGGGAGAAAGGTGTCGTCGAGAAGAATGTCCAGGATATGCGCCGCCGCATCTGGAATGAAGCCAAACAGCAGCCATTCGGTTCATTCGAAGATTTGAACAACTGGCTCGAAGCGCGTTGCCGCGCGCTGTGGTCAGAAATTCAACATCCTGATTATGCCGGCATTACCCTTGCCGATGCGCTTGAGCAGGAACAACTGTACCTGATGCCGATGCCAGCACCGTTCGATGGTTATATCGAAGTATTGGCACGTGTATCCAGTACGTGTCTGGTTACATTGCAGCGTAACCGTTATTCTGTTCCCTGCCGCCTGGCC
>NZ_FOGH01000113.1 GCF_900111165.1 Nitrosomonas sp. Nm51 | reverse complement strand
TTGAATGGAGAGCCGTATGCGCTGAAAGGTGCACGTACGGTTCGGTGAGGAGAAGCAGGGAAATAGTTCGACTACGCCCTGCTTCTTACTCTACTAGCGACCTGGGCGGGATTTGTTTATGTGGCTTTTATTATCGATGTTTTTGCACGGTGTATTGTTGGCTGGCGCGTCAGCCGGTCATTGCATACAGATTTGGTACTCGATGCACTGGAACAGGCGCTGTGGGCACGGCGAGAAACTTACGGGTTAATCCATCACAGCGATCATGGCAGTCAATATCTGTCAATTCGCTACACGGAACGCCTGGCAGAAGCCAATATTGAGGCTTCTGTTGGCAGTGTTGGCGATTCTTACGACAATGCGCTGGCTGAGACAATTAATGGATTATACAAAACAGAGGTCATTTGGCATCGCGGCCCATGGCGCAATATTAGTGAAGTGGAATTTGCTACCTTGGAATGGGTTGACTGGTTCAATAATCGCCGGTTACTGGAGCCGATTGGAAATATTCCGCCGGCAGAATTTGAAATGGCATATTATCGCCAACTGGAGGAGTCAGCTGATGCAGTCTGACTCAAACAAAAAAGTCTCCGGAAAAACCGGGCCGATTCAAGTTGAAGTTTTTACTTCAATGAGACCAACGGATATTAATATTAGCGAAAATGCAAGGAGAGGAGTTAGATCATTAAGAGATTATCTTGATTATGCTTACTCTGGCAAAGTGCCTGAAAGATGGATTGCCAGTGGAAAAGTACCTGATAGTGAATTTGAAGTAGCAGTTATAAGATTGATTAATAATTTGGGATTCCAGTGTGATCCACAGGTAGGTGTGGCTGGGTTTTATATAGATATTGGTGTAAGAAATCCTGATAGGCCAGGTGAATATTTGCTGGGTATTGAATGTGATGGTGCTACCTATCACTCTTCTATCTCAGTTAGAGACAGGGACCGTCTTCGTCAAGAGATATTGGAGCGTAAAGGATGGACTATACACCGTATTTGGTCCACAAACTGGTTTCATACACGCTTAACTGAAATAGATCGTTTGAAGAGAGCAATTGAAACAAAATTACAGGAAGATAGAAGGGCCTATAGTTTAATTATGACTTATGAGGAACCATCAGAAACGGTTATGCAGGGGGCTTTTGCAGCTCGAGAAGGAATAGAAAAAGAATTTCAGGAAGAAAGCATTTTACTCGAAGAGGCATTAGAAAGATTCTGGCAACAAAATGTACAACCTCTCCATCCTAATAGATCACGAAGTATTCTTAGTGAACAGATGATTAAAACATTGGTAAAAACAAGACCAACCAATAAAGATGAGTGGTTTGCTAAAATACCGGCTAAGCTAAGACAATCCGTGAATCCTGATGAAGGTGAATTTCGTCAGGATATATTTGATATTATATCAGATTATGAATATTAATATTTTATATTTAGGATGTAAACCTTGGCTACGGCTAAGATAATAAACAAGAGTTTGGACGAGAGCCCAGGCCCAAAAGTCCGGCGTTCAGTGGCATCAGCAGTAAGTCCAAGAAAAGTATGGCTCCCCGACCAGGGCTCGAACCTGGGACCTGCGGATTAACAGTCCGTCGCTCTACCAACTGAGCTATCGGGGATTTGACAAGGGGATAAATCTTAACGGTTTGAGCGGTCCCGGTCAATATAGATAGTCATTAAATCTGGAAATCTCGAATAAAATTGCCAGTTTCCATCCGCATAGAGCCGTCCCGGTATTGCGTGCATTTTCCGGATACGTGTTGGTTGGCATGAAATGGTGGATGGGACGGCACGGTTCATATTGACACCGGGTGCAAGAAAAAGTATCGCCTGCACAGTCAAACAGTGGGCTTGCAATCAAAATCATTAAGCATTTGAATAAAACTGCTAAAGCTTGAATTCATACCTTCTTGCGAACAAGTATGTGCTGACCGGCAATCGGATTGAGCGTATCAGGTCATATGTTTTTGCGTTTAACCTAAATTCCTCAGTTAGCTGGAATCAAATGCCAACATAGCGGGAAATGAATCAAGAAATTGTGATTTCTGGGGTTTGCTGGCAATAATTTTACTGATGATATAACGCACCAAGGCTGGCCAGCGACCTGCT
>NZ_FOGH01000114.1 GCF_900111165.1 Nitrosomonas sp. Nm51 | reverse complement strand
TAAAACTCAATGAAGAACCGCAGGCCGATACAGCACGCTATGATCGCCTGAACGCTAAAGAGGTGCCCTATGTCTGATATTATCACGCAGTTAAAGGCACTGAAGCTATATGGCATGGCCAATTCCTATGCTGAACTGAGGCAGCAGAATACGCCAGACCAGATGACGAATCTCGAATCAGCAAACCAAATTCTGTCTCAACTGCTCCAGGCCGAAGCAACCGAGCGCAATATCCGTTCTATCCGCTATCAAACCAATGCTGCCAGATTCCCGGTGCAGCGTCATTTACAAGGCTTCGACTTCAGTCAGGAGTAAGGCCAAAATAACTTGAACACTTTACCCTGTATCGGGCATTTTGCGAGGGATGATCTTGTAGTTCCATTCGCCATGGAATTCATCCCGTTCAATTGCCAATGTTGCGAGTTCTTGGTCGGACACCTTAATACCGGCTTCATAAGTATTCCCATCAACCTCGGCGTGAATTCGCAACCCCGCCTCTGTGGTAGTGTTTCCGATCAGATTGACGACAACTTCACGACTGAGCAGCGGGCGTCCCCGCCAGTTCTGGGTGATGTGGCAAAACATACGGTGCTCAATCTTGTTCCACTTGCTTGTTCCGGGTGGAAAATGGCAAACTTGGATCGCTATCTCCAACTCGTCAGCCAGCTTCTGCAGTTGTACTCGCCATAAACGTACGCGGTAGCCGTTACTCCCACCGCAATCTGCTGTGATAAGCAGGCGCCGTGCCTTGGGATAGAGCGGCTTGCCCATCTCGTTCCACCACCGGCGGATGCTTTCCACAGCAAACTCCGCTGTGTCGTGATCAATGCCGACACTCACCCAGCCTTGATTCGCAGTCAGATCATAAACGCCATAAGGTGCCACTTTACCCAACGCGGAGTCGATGAAATCATAAACACGAACCTCTTCAGGCTGGCCCTGCGGTTGCCATTCTTGACCAGCATTCTTGAAGTCACCGATTAACTCTTTTTTCTTGGTGTCCACCGAGATGACCGGATCTCCTGCGGACTGATACTGTTCAACCTCACTGGCAATATGTTGAAATTGTGCGTCTCGGTCAGGGTGCTTTCCACCTTCCCGCGTTTTACGGGTCGACTGCAAGCTGTAACCCAGTTGCGCTAGCAGACGACAAACCGTGCGTCGACTAACCGCATGGCCTCGCTCTTTCAATTCCTTCGCCAATCGTGGCGTACTTTTACAAGTCCAGCGTAATGGTGACTGTGAATCTCCGCGCGTCGCGGGATCAACCAGCGCATCCAACTCATCAAGAAGGCCAGGGTCTTTAGCGGTCAACTTTTTTCGCCCGCCTCCTTTTGCCCGAACGCCGTGAGACTGCTTCTCTGGGCTCTGCGTTGCACTTGGTGAGCGTAATTCTTTCAGTCCAGCGTAGATGGTTGCCCTGGACGTGCCCGTGGCTCGCGCCACCGTGCTTACACCTCCACGACCCAAGGCTTCAGCTTCTGTCGCCAACCAAAACCGCAATGTCGCTTCATTCAGGCGATCTGAAAGTGCTTGATACTTGCTCTCAATCATTTTCATCATATCCATGACAGTATCGTAAGCGCTTAGGCCATATTGTTCAAGTTATTTTGGCCTGTATCCTCAGTCCAAAGTCGATCAACAACTGATTCAGCAACTGGAAACTATGGAATTTACCACTGCAGCACAGAACCTGGTACTGGTTGGCGGCACCGGTACCGGAAAAACGCACCTGGCTATTGCCATCGGCACATCAGGCATTCAGCGTCATAATAAAAAAGTGCGCTTCTTCAGCGCCGTTGACCTGGTCAATAGACTGGAGCAGGAAAAATCCGCTGGCAAACAAGGCAGGCTTGCCCTGC
>NZ_FOGH01000115.1 GCF_900111165.1 Nitrosomonas sp. Nm51 | reverse complement strand
TTGTTCCTGTGTTGTCACTCGTCATCCTCCTTTGAAAATACCCGAGGATAAACAGATCAGATTCTAGTTTGTAGATGGTGGGGCTGGACGGTTACGCTCAATTTGGTGCGGACTTCCTTGGTTTTGATTCCGGCCCATTTGGATACGGCAAATACCTCTCCCCGGTGATCCATCGCGACGGGAGTATTAGAAATTCTGTGTCATTCCATTATTATTAAATTTTATTGGAGTGACTTATGTCGAAGATTATCCCGCAATTTGATTTTGAAGAAGCATTAGAGGCTCTGAAAGCTGGTCAGGATCTGAATGGAAAGAATGGCATACTTACACCGTTGATCAAACAGCTAACTGAAGCCGCATTGGCTGCAGAGGTAGAGCGGCACATTGAATCCAAAGATGAGCCGAACCGCAAGAATGGTTCAACGCCAAAGACTATGAAATCGGCATCTGGCAGTTTTCAACTGGATACGCCGCGAGACCGCAATGGTACATTTGAGCCGCAACTTGTTAAAAAGCACCAAACCCATTTCACAGATGAAATGGAAAGAAAGATACTCTCTCTGTTTGCACTTGGTTCCAGCTATGAGGATATTTCAGGACACATAGCCGAATTATATGGTATTGATATTTCCCCGGCGACGATTAGTGCCGTAACCGGCAAACTGATTCCAGAGTTAAGGGAATGGCAACAACGCCCGTTGGACAGCCATTATCCATTTGTCTGGCTGGATGCCATTCACTTTAAGGTGAGAGAAGACGGTCGATATGTCAGCAAGGCGGTGTATAGCGTACTCGGTGTTAATATCGAGGGGAAAAAGGAAATTTTAGGGTTGTACTTGTCTGAAAGCGAGGGCGCCAGATTCTGGCTTTCCGTGCTTACAGACCTGAATAACCGTGGGGTTCAGGATATTCTTATTGCCGCTATAGACGGACTCACAGGCTTTCCTGAGGCGATTAACAGCATATTTCCAAATACCGGGATTCAGTTGTGTATTATCCACCAAATACGCAACACAATGAAATATGTGGCATCGAAAAATCACAAAGCGCTCATGGCCGATCTAAAGCGTGTGTATAAAGCGCAGACCAAAGAAGCTGCCGAGAGTGCGCTTGATACACTGGAGGCAAAATGGGGGAAACAGTGTCCTATTACGATCAAATCATGGCGAAGCAAATGGGACAATTTATCGGTATTCTTCAAATACCCTGAGCCGATACGTCGCGTAATGTATACAACCAATGCCATTGAAGCAGTGCATCGTCAGTTCCGGAAATTAACCAAGACCAAAGGCGGATTTCCAAATGAAAACAGTCTGTTGAAATTATTGTATGTTGGTATCAAGAACGCCAGCAGAAAATGGACGATGCCATTTCCAAACTGGAATTTGACATTGTCCCAACTGGTGATATATTTTGAAGGACGTTTGGATGCTGCACTGGATTTGTAAATTCGTTGCCGAATTTTATATCGCCGCTGAAAACGATCACTGTCTCGGTGATCGGTTGAAGCGGCTCAACAAGAGAAGCGCGTTAGCGTTTTAGGTTGACACAGAATTATGAACGCCCTCTGCAATTGAGTTACCCAATGTGCCAACGCTCGCCGGTCTTTCTTGAATGCACCAAATTGGCGCTGCTCGGTACGCATCGAACCATCGCTTTTTTCAATCAAGGCACCGGCTGTAATCTGCGGCTGATGAACATCGAGTCCAACGACACGTTTATAAATCACATCCAATTCCATAACGCCTGTAAGTAACGACAAGCTATTGTAATTGCAACTTTGGTTTTTTGCTCAGGCAGGCTCGTTTGAGCTCAGTCAGCGGACAAATGACGCGTCAAAAAAAGCCGTGA
>NZ_FOGH01000116.1 GCF_900111165.1 Nitrosomonas sp. Nm51 | reverse complement strand
GCCTCCCCGCATTATCACACTATTCAGCCCGCCTCACCACGTTCAATCCTCTAAAACTCCAACAAAGACTACTCAGTCATGTTCAGACTGTCAAGTTAGGTGATTTGGAGCTTGTTACTTTAATGCAAGTATTATATTTATCATGTTTATCGGCCGAGTCAAGCCATGGCCTTTATAGCTGCAGACAACCGGCTTTTTTGCCTAGCAGCTTTGTTTTTATGAATAATTCCTTTTTCAGCAATTGAATCCACAGTACTTACTGTCTGGCTATAAGCTGCTTGAGCCTTTTTTTTATCTCCTGTTTCAATTGCTTTTCTGACATATTTGATTGCTGTACGAAGTTTTGATCGCATACTAACATTATGTTCTCGCCTTTTAATCGATTGTCTTACTCTTTTTCTTGCTTGTGCACTATTTGCCATTAAAATTTTTCTCCTTACCTTGCTTTACTTTTGCCTTCTTAACATACAAAACCTATTTCAAAAAATCTTTAAATTTCTGACAAACTAAAGTTTTAATTTAATTTCTCAGAGAATCAAATTTCAATTTATTTAAAAACAGATTAGTGCAGAAAAAACACGTGATTCTACTTTTTTCCTGACTTGATTGCAATTTTTCTTTTGCTGCCTTTGATTACACGATTATGACAAACTTGCTACAAGAAATTAGCACCTTCTTTGTCCGCGGAACACTAAAATAGCATAGGCGCTTGTGTTGACATGATATTTTATTGATATGCCAGCTTTACAATTCGGAATGCTATCTTATGATTAAACTACTATTAATTGGTTTGATTTTGCTTAATTTCTCATTTTTAACTATTGCTGAAACGATCTATCAATGGAGTGATCCTTGGGGGCAGATTCAATACAGTAAAACACCTGTTCCGGGCGCTATGGTTTCTGATTTAACAGAGCTACCAAAATTAACTGCAACAACCGAGCAACAAAAACAGGATGCTATGGTTAGAAAACTACAGGAAATGAAGCAAAAAAAGTTATTACAAAACCAAAATACCGCAACGCAACAAATGTTGAGTGAACAAGCGCTTCAAACAAAAAATTATTGTCGACAGTTACGGTTACTTATTGCAGATATTCAAACACGGAATCTATGGCAGTACCCAATACTTGGCTTTTCACTTTTACCAGGTAACTATGGCCCAATGCATTTCGGTTTATCCAAGGAATTGCGTCATAACTGCAGATAAAAGACATCTTTTTCAAGGAACAAATTTAATGCCATGTTTTTACAGTGTATTTCAAATTGCGTCGGAAGCAGGAATGAGATTAAATCACAACTTTCATCTCCAGATTTCTAACGCTGCTCGTTTCTTCTGCACGCTTTGCCAGTGTCTGCGGATTAATGCGCTAAGGAGCCACAAATAAATAAGTGTGACAATTGGGCGCGTCTGGCGGGATGCAATGCAAGGCGGGAGGATGAATCATAGCACAAGCTATGGCGACGACGAACAGCGCCGCAGTCAGGGCAATCGGGCTTAAAAATACTTGAAAATAGAAATTAGTTGAGGTATTAGGTTTATCATTTTGATTTCAAATGATAGAGAAACCAACGGCAACGCCTTCAATCATTCATCATTTTTCAAGTATAAAAGACACAAGAATGGATAGGCAAAAGAAACATCAGCTCCAGGATATATTTTTTATCACTCTTTGTTCAGTTATTTGTGGAGCGGACAATTGGGTGGCTATTGAGGAA
>NZ_FOGH01000117.1 GCF_900111165.1 Nitrosomonas sp. Nm51 | reverse complement strand
AGCAGGTCGCTGGCCAGCCTTGGTGCGTTATATCATCAGTAAAATTATTGCCAGCAAACCCCAGAAATCACAATTTCTTGATTCATTTCCCGCTACGTTGGCATTTGATTCCAGCTAACTGAGGAATTTAGGATGAACGAACCAGCGTGATTATTACAACCAACCTCGCATTCGCAGAATGGAGCAACGTATTCATCGACGCCAAAATGACCACGGCACTGTTGGATCGGCTCACGCACCATTGCCACATCATCGAAACCGGCAATGAATCTTTCCGCTATAAACAAAGCACAGTCAATGCAAAGATCAGAATACAGCAACGGGAAAAAGAAAAATATTCACCAGAAGAAAATCTGGTTAATTTGTAACGAACAACTGAACACAAAGCATCAGCAGGAGGCAAAATACCAACTCAGTCTGGTCGACTTATCCACAGATGCGTAGTATCCTGCGCACTGTTTCCCCCTGGTCAAATTTCAACCGTAATGGGTGGTCAATTTTAAACCGGTATCAACACAGAGTATCAAGATTTGGCATATGCAGGTACAAATAGTAAACGTATTTTAGGCTCAATGAATGATTTAGCGTTTCACTATAAACATCACATATTGAGTGAAGGTGGTATCCATAGCGCAATGATTCCAGAAATTATTCGTAGATTAAACCATATGCCAATGGGAGCGTTGGATTATAAGTATCCTATAGATGCTATTCAAAGCTTATGTGCAAAAACAACATGACAAGTCACTCAGCTGACTATAAAAAGCGTGGCTCCTATCATTGCTTTGTTTTTGCGGTAGTGAATCTTTATGTTGAATGAGAATCTTGAGTAAACCTAAGAATTAAGCTGAAATCAGAGAAGAGGCTTGAAAAAAGGGCTGACGCGAGTCTAACCAATAATCTCATTTTTTTTCAATATGTTACCTAATACGAGCTTTCTTTCTTCAAAAATATTAGGAAAATAATTCAATTGGAACAGTGAGTTAACAAATGGTGCAGAAAATCGGAGCTACTTCGAACCAGATTTTCTCGGTTTTGCAGGACTGGAATGAAAGTTTGAAGGGTTCGCCATTGGATACTTATCCGCATCCCGAACCATAAAATAAACCATAAAAACCTATCACTGACAGCGGTACGTCGATAAACCGGCGCATCGCTGTTTTCATATTCATAAACCATTTTTCGTTTTTTTAGCGCTTCCGTTTCCCGGTAGGCGGAAGCCGGATGTGTATTGTTCAAGCAAAGGAGTTATTGAATGCCCGAACACACACCAAAACAAATTTCGCCATTTAGCCTGCGTCTGACGCCGGAAGAGCGTGCTCAGCTTGAGCGCGAAGCCGCCGGTCTGCCGCTCGGTGAATATGTCCGCCAGCGGGTCTTTGACGAAAACCGCACCAAGCGCCGTACAAGGAACAAACATCCGGTCAGGGATCATCAAATTCTCAGTCAACTTCTGGGTGAACTGGGAAAATCAAGGCTTTCGAACAATCTCAACCAGCTGGCCAAGGCTGCCAATAGCGGTTTATTAATTCTTACCCCTGAAGTTAAAACAGCGCTTTTGAACGCCTACTATTAGACGACAATTAATCTGTCCGGTCAGGCGACAATTATCTTGACCGGTTGAGCGTGGGCGCCAGAATAAGTTCTTACCTATTGGATAGGAGA
>NZ_FOGH01000118.1 GCF_900111165.1 Nitrosomonas sp. Nm51 | reverse complement strand
GCGGCGGCGCATATCCTGGACATTCTTCTCGACGACACCTTTCTCCCAGCCGGAAGCTACATTGCAGAAATCAGGATCGAACAGGTAATGTGCCGTCATCGCGAAGAAGCGCGTATTTACCACACGCCCGTTACCTTTGGACACCTTGTCCACAGCCGTCTTCATGTTGTCGTAAATGCCGCGTTGCGGCACGCCGCCAAAAGCTGTAAATGCACGGGTATGCGCATCGAACAGCATTTCGTGACTTTGTGACGGATAGCCCGACAACATGAAGGCACGACTGTCACATAGTTTGGTATGTGCAGCCAACACTTTACGGTGGGTGCCACCGATCACCAGCCATTCTTCACTCCAGTCAAACTGAAAGGCTTCACCCAACGTAAACTTCAGCGGTACATACGCCGTTTTACCCTGCCCGCCTTGATTGCGCCAGTTGCGAACAAAGTCACAAACAATTGTATAACCGCCAACATAGCCATCCTTTCTGATTTCCTGGAACAGCATCCTGGCAGTGCGCCGGTCTTTCCTGGGGCGGCGAGCATCCGCTTCCAGCGCCAATAACAATCGAGATTCAAACGGTGTCAGCTTGCCGGGCTTCTTCGCTCTGTGATATTTCACCGTGCTGTCACTTGGCGCTTTCAACCACTTTTTTATTGTGTTCCGCGACAGACTTGTGCGCCGTTGAATCTCATTAATCGACAAATGTTCACGGTAAAACATCCGCCGTATCTTTGCATACATAACCATGGTAATCACCTCTTAATTTCTCCTGCTTAAAATTTAGGCAGGATACGTGAATTACCTGGTCAATTTTCAACCGGTACAACTAGCCTTTTCTGGTCAATTTTCGACCGGTGTCAACATGAATGCGCCTCAGTTGCCCAAAACAGGTCGCTGGCCAGCCTTGGTGCGTTATATCATCAGTAAAATTATTGCCAGCAAACCCCAGAAATCACAATTTCTTGATTCATTTCCCGCTACGTTGGCATTTGATTCCAGCTAACTGAGGAATTTAGGTTCAATTCATCAAAGCCGTTCTCACAATCCGCCCGATCCCGGTACAATTGCCCAAGGGCTTCCAGAGAATAATCGGTATTGGTCACCAGCACGGTATATTCCCAGAGTTTGATTTTTTCTGAATGGTCGATAAAGTTCAGTGTCAGTTGCGCACCAGATTTTACTTCAACCGCCAGATCACGTTTCACCTGTCGCCGCAATACGACTACCCGTCGTGAATGGCTCCAACCTGCCAACTTGAGTTCATCTTCCACAGCATGCAAACCATTTCCTACATTCTGCCATTCACTTTGGCACCAATTGCGTTCAATAAAACGTTTAACCCCGGTAGTCTGCCGAAGCTTGAACAGATAGCTCTGTCCAATCGCTTCCATTCCAACCATCACGCCTTCATTACCAAAAGCATTGTCACCACGCACTATAACGGGACGCTCTTCAGGCTTGAGCCCCTCAATCAGTTGGCGTAAGCGCGGCAAACTATGCTTGGCTGCATGTGATTTGCCACTTTGCACTTCAACATCCAGCACCAGACGCATGTTACTGACCCAATAGGTGTGTAACGTATGACTGGGACGTCCTGGCTTCATCGGATTGTAGCCAATCTCGGCACCTGCCTGATGACCATACAACAGCTTGACTGTTGT
>NZ_FOGH01000121.1 GCF_900111165.1 Nitrosomonas sp. Nm51 | reverse complement strand
TTCGTCAGTGAAAAAGTAATGAATCTGAGTCCATACTGATACATACACTCTCCTGGAAAATGAGTTGATAGGCAATGTAGTGGTTACACAGAAAAGCCATTATAGTCTATGTCATTGAAATCTTGCATATTCCGGCCCAAAATTGAATTTTTAAGTTTGTCGATTTTTCAATCTTTAATTGTCGCGAAACAGATTTCCCGGAATCGGCATTCAATGTACCGGTATGACTGTTCAACTTCACCGGAATATGCAAACCTCGCTGTTTGTGGGTGATTGCGATGCTTGTGTTATTGATTGAAGGTAAATGCTGATGACACTAGTATTAAGGGTATGTAAGCTTTTTGACCGGTGGTGACCGCATGCTGCGGGAAGGGACTCTTCAGGACTATGCAACTAAATGGCTGCGCTCCTATAATCATGAACGACCCAAAACTGCTATCGGAGGAATAACGCCAAAACAAAAACTTGCTCAATTAGCGCATTAGTTTCTACTTTTGGCTTCGATTAATAGTCGGGAGAAAACCGCCGTACAGAATCATCGAATCCTGTCGTAAGATTACTTATTTCTTAAGTAAAATCGCCAATTATGAAATTTACGACCTTGCTACTCCTTGCGTTGATTCCTGGAATATCTGGCGCAGAAAATTTTTTAATTAATAGCAATAAGTTATTTGATTTTGCCGAAGCTACGTATCCGAATTATTTTAATCCTGCGGGAGTTGAAACTACTACTCTGAATGAATATTTAGTTCGTTACTACCCCAACACTGATACCTATATCGGTACTAAAGATGAAGAAGTTTATGTTTATGGAAAAGTTTTTGGTGGCTTGCTAAAAGCAGGAGTTATTGCCGATTTCATTGAACTGGAAGCCGATAGCGATGAATTATTAGCCCAGCTATTTGCGAACGTGCAAAGTAATGTGCAGGTTTATGGAGCAGGCATTGTGATTTCCATCCTGTCAGATGACCTAAATGGAAGCCGTCATCAGCGATTCATCATTGAACTGAAATCAAAACAAACGCTGCTCATTGCGCACAATATAGATTTAGCGCCAAGAATAGATGCCCTAGCAATTAATGACCAGATTGAATTCTTTGGTGAATACGAATGGAATGATAAGGATGGCGTCATTCACTGGACACATCATGACCCAAAAGAAATTCATGTAAATGGATGGCTGTTTCATAATAATGTGATTTATCAATGATCTTGTGTTGATAGTCGCATATAAAAGATTGGCTTTAGCTGATTCTTTCGCCCCACTGGCCTCCGATCAAAAACCCAAAAGCCCGGCGATTAGCGCTATCAGCAGTAAGTCGTCGATGCTTAAATACATTCAAGTGATTGATATTAATTATAAATATCAATAATTGTACTGTTCAGATCGACCAGAAAATGATAAAATGAGCACTT
>NZ_FOGH01000123.1 GCF_900111165.1 Nitrosomonas sp. Nm51 | reverse complement strand
CAGACATGGGTCGCCTCCTGTGTCATCCAGTCTCCGTTGAGTAGTTGGTCGTAGGTGTCGACACCATGTTGCCTGGGCGGTATGGCTGGTTGTTGCATATTGTGTCGGAGAAACCGTTTTTGCAACACTTTGAGTTCAGGTAATTGTTCTTTCAGTAATAATTCAGCAGCTAACTGACTTTCGCAATCATGGTCACAGGCAAAACGTAAAACGGATACCATCCACTTACAGGCGTGGTGCGGATCGAATTGTAGCTCTGCACGCCGCCATAACTGACGATACTGGGATGTAGGTAACAGATCGTCGCGCAATCGGGAGAAACGAAAGGCCTGAGGTTTGGCTGCCAGCGCATGGATGACATGACGATAATCAATACGCCTGGCGCGTCCTTCAGGTGTTTTTGGGTATACACGCGGCAATGTAATCACCCGTGTTTGCCCCACAAAACATTCCAGCCGATCATGATAAAGATGAATCCTGAGTTTTTCACCGATCAATCGGGAAGGGACGCTGTAGAGACACCGTTTGACCGATATTGTGCTGCTGGTTGTTACCTTGACAGTCAATTCGCTGAAATCCATAAAGCGGTAATGTGGCAAAGGTTTAAGATGCGCTTGTTCTTCCACCAGGCGGCCTTTGCACCGTTTGTTCAGCTTATCGACAACTTTGTCCAAAAAACAGCGATAGGCTTCAATGGTCGGGAAATCAGCAGAACCGCGTACTTTGATAGCCTGATCAATCCGATGCTTGAGCGACCCATGTGCTGTTTCGACAGCGCCGTTTTCGTGGCTGACGCCCAGATTGTTCACCGTCGGCCGCATGCTGTAGTGCTGGCACAGTGCCTCGTAGCTTTGCATCAACTCGCGTTTCTCGGCTGTATTGACATACGCCGCACTGAGACTGTCTGTGCGATGTTCTGCAGGTGCGCCACCGAGTTTATGCAGGGCAGTTTGCAAACCATCGGCCAGCGCGCTATAGCTTTCCCCACCTCGAACGATATGCACGCAGCGCCAGTGACTATAAGCCAGGCAAAACTGATAAAGTAAATGATCAAATGGTTTGCCGGCAGGGCAATCGGGCTTAAAAATACTTGAAAATAGAAATTAGTTGAGGTATTAGGTTTATCATTTTGATTTCAAATGATAGACAAACCAACGGCAACGCCTTCAATCATTCATCATTTTTCAAGTATAAAAGACCCAAGAGTGGATAGGCAAAAGAAACATCAGCTCCAGGATATATTTTTTATCACTCTTTGTTCAGTTATTTGTGGAGCGGACAATTGGGTGGCTATTGAGGAA
>NZ_FOGH01000125.1 GCF_900111165.1 Nitrosomonas sp. Nm51 | reverse complement strand
GTTTAACCCGCCCGCGCCGAGCGGGTTTTTTATCTGGAAGCGGACATTCTTTTTCTGCCTGTTGCAACAGTGTCCGATAATGCGCCGTATAGTGTCCGGCTTGTTCTGGAGCGAGTGAGCCGCCCTGTGCTTTAACATCTGTCAGGATGTTATCGAGCAGTCCCTGTACTTGTTTCGCCCATTACTGGTTGTCCTGTTCATAGGGACGTTCCAGTTCCGTTGATGGTGTGTATTACACAGCGCGTGCAAGCAGGCGTCGGTACCACGTTTGGCATGCGCATAAAATAATGTCCAGCGCTGATTCGAAAGACGGTGCAGCCAATGTTTCTTGCCATCGATATTGATGCCCGCGTCATCGGCATGCAACAATGGCGATGCTAGAAAGTTTGCTGACTGGTTTCTCTTCAAATTGTTCCAGTAAGGCAAAAGCCCGTTGGTTGAAGTTATAGATCGAACCGGCGCCGATGGGCAGATGCAACTGGTCCTGGAAGTATTCCTGCACCCGCTGATAAGGAATCAGCTGATATTGCGACAAATAGACGGCGTGGGCCTTAACACCATTGCCATACTGCACTGTCTTGGCTACATGATCCGGAAACGGTGCCACAAACCGTTGACCGTTTTCATTAACCATATTTCTGCCCGATATTCGGTTGCCATGCGGCTGATATCAATATCGAACACTCGGCACCGATCGAACCCCGCTTCCCGGTAGCGGCCCGGCGGCAAAATTGAACGATCAAACGCTAATACCTTGATTTCATCAGGATCGTCAACTTGTCGCAAAGTGGTGCCAACACGCCAGGCTGGCCACCTGCCTTGCGGCCGCTCTGTCCGGCCCGTTTCTCGCCAGCGCGATTCTTGTCTGATGACGGCGGCTTGCTGCTGTTGCAACTGTTAAGGCCTAAACGATTCGCCAGCAATTGAACAACCACTAGCAGCACTTCCAGTGTTGAGCACATGCAGATGATATGCCTTGCTCCTTCGCCAGGAGTTCCCGCACCTTTTTTACCGTCGCTTCAACATCAATGCCATCAACCGTCAATTTGTTGCCCCAGTAACTGCAGGGTAAATTTATTCTGATAACTTCTGCATTAAAAAACATGTTGTTAAATGCATTTCTGGTTGTAAGGAAAAGTTGAGTCACATGTGACAAAAAATACTCTTATAATCAATAAAGTGAGATACGGTGATCAACTGAAATGCTGAATTCTTCGGCTTTTTCGGAACAGAACAAATT
>NZ_FOGH01000126.1 GCF_900111165.1 Nitrosomonas sp. Nm51 | reverse complement strand
CCGTCAGCGTCGTCTTACCATGATCCACATGCCCTATCGTCCCAACATTTACATGCGGTTTCGAACGTTCAAACTTGCTCTTTGCCATGACCTGTTCCCTTTAAGCTTGCTGTCAATACCCGGTTTACAATCTCTGGAGCCCATGACCAGAATTGAACTGGCGACCTCTCCCTTACCAAGGGAGTGCTCTACCACTGAGCTACATGGGCAATCTTCTTTATTGCCTTATTAAGACTACATTAAATTACCCACAACTCCAGTTGGAGCGGGTGAAGGGAATCGAACCCTCGTCGTAAGCTTGGAAGGCTTCTGCTCTACCATTGAGCTACACCCGCACACATTCAAATAGGAGCTAATTCTAGCCACCAAAAGTGTAAAATTGGCATGCAACTCCACTCTGTTCAATTTTGCCCTGCTGTATTGATCCCATTTGGTGGAGGGGGAAGGATTCGAACCTTCGAAGGCTGAGCCGTCAGATTTACAGTCTGATCCCTTTGACCGCTCGGGAACCCCTCCAAACGAAACCGGTGATTATGAATATATCAAGACAATAAGTCAAACACTTATTGATTTTTACCGCTCAAAATTAAAACCTGACGTATCAAACAGTAAAATCTACAGTTGACGTACAAATAATTGCGGATTAATGTCCAAGGCTTCGGCAGCTCTTATATGGTGTTGATGGTGTTGTCATTACTGCAGACGCACTGCTTACACAGCGTCAATTTGCCAGCTGAAGTTTCCCTTTTTTCTCTAAGCGACCATTCGCAATAATGCATTGATAAGAGAATTTTGTCCGGGTTTGCCTGGTTTCGGGCAAAAGGTAACAAAATCTTTGTCAAGTGCGTCCCTGGTAATCAGTTTTCTGACATCGGAGAAAGCGAAGTGACTTCGATTGTTAACAGCGTAACAACGCTGCGGTGTTTTATCAAGGCGATCTGCGTATATCCAGGTGATGGCGGTGGTCATCATGCAGAAGTTGAGATGATTGGTGACGGCATGTGGCGTTCGGGTTTGGCTTTTTATGCTTCCAATTTCCTGCTTGATCTCTTTGAAACCGGCCTCGATTTTCCAGCGAGCGCCATAGTATTCGATGGTCTGTTCGACGGTGAGATCAAGGTCAGTGGTAAAGAATGCAACCCATTGTGATTTTCGGTAGGCCCAGACGACACGCACGGCACATTTGAGTGTTTTCAACATGCAGATGTGATCGTA
>NZ_FOGH01000129.1 GCF_900111165.1 Nitrosomonas sp. Nm51 | reverse complement strand
GATCAATTAAAGTGGCATCTTTTGCAGGGAAACACCCTGCATGCGGATGAATCGCCGGTAGCGCAACTGGAACCCGGCAACGGCAAAACCCGCAAGGCCTATCTATGGGCCTACCGCAGTAACGACCTTGATCCCGGGCCGCGCATGGTTGTCTTCGATTATCAGACCAGTCGCAGCGGCCGGCATGTGCAAGACTTTCTGCAAAACTGGCAGGGTCACCTGCTGGTTGATGACTATGCTGGCGTGCGACGTGAAGTCGCAAATATCATTGTCATGCCCTGTTATCAAGGTGACATGACCAACCGTTCCGTCGGTTGTAGCCTACCTATGCGTGCATGACTGGTAACGGTTTTGTGCGAAGCCATGGGGACAATGTGTCAGGCCTTTGGCCACATCAAGACCGCGAGGATTGATGGCACCTGCAAGCATCAATGCGGGTGAATGGCAAGGCTGGGAGGTATGCTTAACATAAGTGAATTGCTGCAGGTACCGTTAAGTCGAACAAGCTAAAGATGCTGATTAAGGCTTGAACCAAAAGGTATACGGCTGGTTGCTTCAGCACCGCCAGGGAGCACACGGACTCATAAAGCCGTCGGTATAAAGGCAAAAGCTAACCCTCTCGTTTGTGATGTTTGCGGAACACGGTAAACCCATCGAACCGCCAGTAATGGCAGGCCAACTGTAAGGAAGGCTGTTGATTCGGTGGGTAAAGGAGGACGGAGAAAGCGAAGGCCTCGCGGTAACAGTGAGGATACGGGTTGAAACATCATCCGGCATGAAAATGAGCCCACTTCCGTCTGGTCTTGAATGGTGAGAGAACTTGAAAAATCGTAATAAGAGGGAAAGCAGATGACGGTTATAGCAGTTGGGGATCAATCCTTATCGGCTGGAACTGGTGAACTCTCGGCCGTGGAAAACGTTTGGGATCAGATCGATTGGGATCAAGTCAGCCGAGCGGTTTTGCGACTGCAAGCGCGTATTGCCAAGGCCACAGAGGTGGGTCGATGGAACAAAGTGAAAGCTTTGCTTTCTCCACCAGTGGGACTGTAAATTAAACTGTGTAACTGTCTGGGTTAAACATACTCAATCAGTCGATCCTCGAATTCGATCATAAACCGGTTCAAAGCCGCTTTCC
>NZ_FOGH01000130.1 GCF_900111165.1 Nitrosomonas sp. Nm51 | reverse complement strand
CTGCATTCAACCTTTTGTGTGACCACAGGCGGCCTGCCATTGGGTATTGTCAAATCACAATGCATTGTACCGCCGGAAAAGGATCTGACGGACAATAGGAAGCCTGGGCGAATTCCGGTTGAAGAAAAGAAAACCTTTACCTGGATTGAACATCATCGTGATCTGGTTGACGTGGCTCAAGGCATGGCGCAGACACAAGTGATTGATGTCTGTGACCGGGAAGCGGATTTCTTTGAACTATTTCATGAACAGCAAAAAAAACCGCGCGTGGAACTGCTGGTGCGCGCCAGTCATAACCGCAATATCAAACAGGAGCCCTTCAAATTATTTGCGGCGGCCAGACAGGCGCCTGTTTTGAGCCGGGTACGTCTGCCTATTCCCAATCAGAGTGCCCGCCCAAAAAAATCCAGACAGAAGGCACGTTCAGCAAGACCGGCGCGTCTGGCAGATCTGTCCGTCCGTACTATATGCATTAAGCTGCCACCACCGGAATATGCTAAGGACAAGGCGCCCATTGATCTCTATCTGGTTCATGCCCGAGAAGAAAATCCACCGGTAAACACCGATCCTGTGGAATGGTTTTTATTAACCACTTTGAAGGTGGCAGAGGCGACGGACGCTGAGCAGTGCCTGCGATGGTATGCATTACGCTGGCGAATTGAAGACTGGCATCGGGTCTTGAAATCCGGTTGCAGGATCGAAGATTTAGCCAATGCAACCGCTGAACGCTTGCGTCGCGCTATTGCGATAAACCTGGTCATTGGCTGGCGCATCATGTTGATGACATTATTAGGCAGAGAAGCACCTGAACTACCGGCGCAAGTCTTGTTTTCAGATGTTGAATTACGAACGCTAACAGCCTATGCTAAAAAAAAGGAATAAAGCCTCCCCATTCCCTGGCAGAGGCCGTCAAATTGATTGCAAAAATTGGTGGTCATCTTGACCGCAACAAAGACCCTCTCCCTGGTCATCAGGTAATATGGCGCGGCTATCTGGAATTTCAGTATATGTGCATGGGATTTATGCTGTGGAAAGATGATTTATGATTATCACTGTTGATATTTGTGGGTAATAGGCAG
>NZ_FOGH01000131.1 GCF_900111165.1 Nitrosomonas sp. Nm51 | reverse complement strand
TTTTCTGTGTAACCACTACATTGCCTATCAACTCATTTTCCAGGAGAGTGTATGTATCAGTATGGACTCAGATTCATTACTTTTTCACTGACGAAGCAACTGAAAACCTGGCTGCTGGCAGTCACTATACTCGGGCTGGTGACGATGAACATCGCCACACTCATCAGCGACAGTTTCCACACAGCCGCATTTGCCGCACTGGGAACAGCCCTGGGCTATACAGTGGGCTCGAAACTGACCGACAAGATGCTGGCCGCAGCCCGACGGTGAACAGAAAGACCGATGTGGCTTCCGCGATAAGGGATCTGTCCAGAAAAAATGCAGAACTGTCCAGGCAGAACCGGACACTGAAAGAACAGAGCGCCGGTCTGAAGAAAAGGATCAACAGGAAATCAGCGCAAATAAAGCAGTTCTCAAAGAAAGCCGCCGCCCGGTCGACACTGGCCGCCACCCGTAACCTGTCCTCACTGTCAGGCGAGGCCATTCCGGTACTGGGAATTGCGGTAATAGCCAGCGTTACAGCCTGGAATGTTTACGATTCCTGTCAAATGCTCACAGACCTGAACGAACTGAGTGCTGAATTCGAGCTGCACCAGCATCTGGAAGAAAAGCGGACGGTTTGTGGTATTAAAGTGCCCACCAAGGAAGAGATACTGGCTGAAATGCAGGAGAACTGGATCATTGCGTATGAAAGTGCCAGAGATGCCGTCAATCATGCAGCCGATGAAATACCGGAGATACCGGAACTATCGTTGTCAGTAAAGCGATACTGGGCGATGCTGATGGAAACACTGGAAAAGTTCATGACCAGCATTCCCGACTTCTTCAGGGACTGGTAACCAGATAAGCCGACAAGTCATTAATTCCGTAATTTTTGTATTAATTACCGGAAGGAAAGATTAACCACCGGATAGTCCATGTTTCGCGGTATTTGGTCAATGCAGCTGGCCATTTACCGCAGGCTGACTCTCTCAAAGAACTACTGGCAGTGAGTCAGTGATATTGTCGGCAATCA